>NZ_JADYVG010000036.1:0-32197 GCF_020193585.1 Bradyrhizobium sp. IC3195
CGCCAGGGCGCGGGTCCTACGTCGGTGCTCTAGGCACAGGTGGGCAAGGCGGCTCCCGGCGGATCGGCCCGGCGACCAGCCTACACCAACTGACTGGCCTCCGAACGCCAGAAGGGTACAGGGTGGGTTAGCCGAAGGCGTAACCCACCACTGTTCGTATCCGCGGAGGTCAGATGGTGGATTACGCTTCGCTAATCCACCCTACGAGACCCCTCACCCTCGCGCCATCGCCCGCTTCGCCACCGCCAGCCCCATCAGCACGAACGCCGAGGTCACCTCCGGGCCACCGACCAGGATCCGCGTCGGCGTCTTCATCTTGTTCCATTCATAGGCGCGGAACGGGCCGCGGCGGCCGCCTTCACCGAGCCCGGCGACGATCACGTTCAGCGCCGGTGCGAAGGCGCGCGGGTCGGCGCCGAGATGGCCGAGCGCGATCAGTGCCAGCGCGGCGTCGAACACGTTCATCTCGGCCGCCATCAGCTCGCCCTTGACGTAGGACAGCACGCGGTGGCGGATGAAATCGAAATCGCCGGCGGGATCGATCGCGGCCTGCGCCGCCAGCGGCAGCGCCAGGAAGGCGGCATAGCAGCGGCCGAAATAGGCGCTGTAGAGCTCCGGCAGATAATAGATGTGCGAGCGCGGATTGGCGAAGGCGCCGCTGGCGGCCAGCCGCTTCTGAAAGCCGATGATCCGGTGCAATGTTGCAAGCCGCGACGGCGTCTCCAGCACCTTCCAGCGCTCAAGGTTGCGGAAGCTTACCTCGAGAATGTCGAGATTGAGCGTCGGATCGAGATCGTTGCCGTAAGGGCGCTCGCCCTTGAGATTGTCGATCCAGGTCGCAACCCCGCCCTCATAGTCGATATTGTCGTTGAGCGGCACGGTCACGCGCGGTTCGTTGACGCCGGCGCGCACCTGATAGCCCGCATAGAAATCCAGGAGCGGCTGGTCGATGATCGCGTCGGTACAGCCGGCCTGCGTCGCCGCGGAGATCGAGCAGGCCGTGGTGTCGCAATCCGGCACGTAGATGCCGAAACCGAGGTCCTGCTTGATCTGCGCGAAGTAACGGGAGAAGCGCGGATGCGGCGCCGGCGCCAGTGCGGTGACGACGTTGAAGCGCGCGCCGCCCAAGCCCTCGACCTCCTCGCGACTGATGTTGACGCAGAAATCGACCATGTCGGCGATCGCGCGCTCCGCCGCGACCTTGTCGGCCGGGGAGGCGAGCCCGGTCTCGACGAAGCCGAGCAGGGCCTCGATGAAGAACGCGTCGTAATAGGCCGAGCGGTGGCGGATCTGCACTGGCTCCCACATCGGCTCGGCAATGCCTTTCCAGGGCGGATTGACTACGGCGCGCGCGGGCGAGCGCGCGATGAAGACGCGGGCGAGGTTGAACAGCAGCGAGGAATTCTTGTAGCCGCGCGCGTTGAGGCCCGTGAGCGCCATGATCAGCTCGCGGCCGCGGACATCAGGATCGCCGATCAGGTTGAAGGCGGCGTAGGTCGGCAGGAAGCCGTTGCGGCGGTACGAGCCGAGCAGATGCTGCGCGCAATCGCGGATCACGCCGTCGATCTCAGCGCTCTGGGGCATGACGGCGGTGAACGGCACCGGCGGCGGCTTGGGGTGGTCGAGCGCGATGCTGTCGACGAGATCGGCGATCGGCTGCCCGACCGCCGCCCAGTCGGGCTCGGCCTCGTCGCGGGCCTGGGCGAGGGCCGCGCGCAGCCGCGTCAGCATCCCCTCGTCGCGCAGCTCGGGCAGGCCGGCGCGGCGGAGCAGGATCCGCAGCGCGGGATTGCCGAGGGCGGTCCTGTAGAATTTGGCGAGATGCGGATCGCCGCTGGCCGCATCGGACAACACGGGATCGCAGACGTCGTAAAGCGAGGGGCCGTCCTTCCGCGCCGTCAGCGCCCGGCAGGCGGCGCCGGCAAAATAATGAAAGCTCATGAAATACCTGGTCGCGGGGGCCTTGGTCGGGGACATCAGGCACGCTGCCATCTGCGCGCCACCCCCTGCAAGTCGTTGAAAAAGCTACCCGGATTCGCGGGAAAAACAAATGTGATGGAAGTCACGGAAAAGCCGGCACGAAGGCTGCATGATCGCTCTCCGGTAGGCTACGGGGAGGCCGTAAAGGCGGCAATTTGGATCGGAGAATTATCAAGTATATTCAGACGCTTAGTTCAAATTTTGAGCAATCTATTGCCCCAGGGCCTATATCCGGTTAAGGGTTTGTTTGGTGCGGCGCCGCAAATTGCGCGCAATTCGGGGTCACATCCCCGGCCAATCCCTCAAACCTAAAGACGCTATCGCGCTACTCAAACAGTGTGCGCGCGCTTGGTAGGTCTTTGGCACAGGAAACGAAGCGAGATGAATCTAAAGCAGCTCGACCTTTCCAGACGTACGATCGCCCTCGCCGCGGCCCTCATCGGCACGGTGTCGCTGGTGATCGGCGCCCATGCTGCTCTCAACATGCGTGCGATCGATGCCGCCAAGGCGGTCTCGACCGACCAGATCACTGGTTCGATCGGCCAGAGCTCGCGCCTGGCGCTCGTCATCGGCAATGGACATTACCCCGACGCCAGCGCGCCGCTGACGCAGTCGATCAACGACGCCCGTGCGCTGTCCTCGTCCCTGCGCAAGAACGGCTTCGACGTCGACATGGTGGAAGATGCGACCCGCGACGACATGGTCCGCGCCGTGAGCCGCCTGAAGTCGCGGATCACCCGCGACAGCGTCGTCATGCTGTTCTTCGGCGGCTACGGCGTGCAGGCCGGCCGCGAGAGCTACATGCTGCCGGTCGATGCCGTGATCTGGAAGGAAAAGGACGTCCGCCGCCAAGGCGTGTCGATCGAGGGCGTGCTTGAGATGATGAAGGAGCAGGGCGCCAAGGCCAAGCTCGTCGTGGTCGACGCCTCCCGCCGCAATCCCTACGAGCGCCGCTTCCGCTCCTACAGCCACGGTCTCGCGCCGATCAGCGCGTCCGACAATGCGCTCATCCTCACCTCCGCCTCGCCCGGCAAGGTCGTCGACGACGGGAAGGGCGAGCACAGCGTGCTGGTCAGCGAGTTCCTCAACAACCTCAGCAAGCCCGGCAGCGCCGAGAGCGTCTTCAACAAGACCCGCCTCGCCATCTCCCGCGCCAGCGAAGGCGACCAGGTCCCGACCGTATCGTCGTCGCTGCTCGAAGACGTCCGTTTCGGCGAAGCCGGCGGTTAGTTCGCGGCTCTTGTAGGGTGGATTAGCCGAAGGCGTAATCCACCGCTTCTCTCGCGTCAGCTTGGAAAGCAAAGAGGTGGGTTACGCCTTCGGCTAACCCACCCTGTACCTACGACGTTGCTCCTACTTCGCCGCTTCCGCGCTCGCCATCACGGGACGCACCGGATCGCCTTCGCGCAGCAAGGCACCGGCGCGGGCGACGACGACGTCGCCCTCGCTGAGGCCGTCGCGGACCTCGATATTGCCGCCGGACATCAAGCCGACCTCGACACGCTTGGTCTCGACGCGGTTGCGGCGGATCACCTGCACCACGGTGCCGGCGGACGAATATTGCACGGCGGTCAGCGGCACCGCCACGTTGCAGCTCTGCCCGGTCTTGATCAGCGCGCGCGCGCTCCCATTCAGCAGCAGCCGCTTCTGCGAGGAGATGCCGATATAGACCATGCCCTGCTGGATGTTCGGCTCGACGGTCGGTCCGATGCGGCGCACCTTGCCGCTGATGTCGCCGCCACCTGGGATCCGCACGGTGGCCTGCTGATTGACCGCGAGCTTGCGCACATCGGTGGTGGCGACGAGGCCGACGAGGTCGTACTCGCTGCGCGCCACGATCGTGAACAGCGCCTCGCCCTTGGTCGAGGCGAAGTTGCCGATCTGCGCGGTCGAGGTCGCGATCACCCCCGCCACGGGCGCGGTGACCTGAAGCGTGCCGCCTTCGGGCAGCGCCAGCCGGGCCAGCACCTGGCCGGCGGTGGTGGTGTCGCCGGCTTCCGCCAGCACGTCCGTGACCTTCAGGCCGGGCCGCTCGGGCCGCACCGAGGTTTCCTCCCGCGCGATGATCGTGCCGGTGGCTTCGACGACGTCGGAGAAGCAGGATTTCGCAACCTTCAGCACCGTGACCGCCGGCCCCTTTGGCGCGTCGTCATCGGCGGCACCGGCTGGATGGGGGCCGAGGACGAGCAGCCCGGCGACGGCTGCGGGGCACAGGTTTCGAACAACGGCGCGGGGCAAATGACGCATCGGAAATTCCAATTGGGTAAATTCCACTTGGGCTATGCCTCCAATCGATAGCAGATGGCCGCCGCCCGCACTACGGCCGCGTCGTCCCGAAACAGGACGCCGTGCCGCCGCCGGCAGTCGCGGCAAGCAAGTCTTTGAAAAGCAAGTCTTTGATGAGTCGCGGGATTGGAGAACAGGTTCGCTCCGAAGAGCTCGAGTCGCGCGCGGCGGGCGTCAGCGGCGCCGCTCACCCACCGGCTTGCCGCTGGCCCGCTCGATCAGATGCAGCCGCGTGCAGGCCGGACACGACACCGACACGTGCGTGCGATCGCTCGGCTCGTCGGTAAGCCGATGCTGCACGTTCAGGCCCGTCTGGGGGCATTTGAAGACAATCTGCCGGTCCATGACCGAGATATGACGCCAAGCCGGGCCTCGCGAAATTACGGATGTTTACGTAGGTCGGCGATGGCTCCTCACGGCAGTTTCAGGAACTCGACCCAGTTCGGTTTCTTGCCGGTGGGGTAGGATTTCAGCTTGGTCAGCGCGCCGCTGCCCTGGTCGATGGCATGAACCGTCATGCTGTCGGAGAGCTCGCCGACCGCGGCGAGATAGCGGCCGCTGGGATCGACCTGAAAGCCGCGCGGTTGCTTCTCGGTCGGCACGCTGCCGATCGTGGTCAGCTTGCCGCTCGAGCCATCGACCCTGTAGGCGGTGAGCGTGCTGGTGGTGCGCTCGGAAGCGTAGAGGAAGCGGCCGTCCGGCGTGATGTGGATGTCGGCCGCCCAAGGTTTTCCCGAAAACCCTTCCGGCAGCGCGGTGGTGCGCTGGATCTCGTCCCACGCGCCGCTCCTGGCTTCATAAGTGAAGGCCGCGACGTCGCCGTTCAGCTCGTGGAGGAGATAGACTAACTTGCCGCCGGGATGAAACACGAAGTGCCGCGGCCCCGATTTCTCCGGCACCTTGCGCCCCGGCGGGTCGTTCGGCGTCAGCGTGCCGGTCGTGGCATCGAATGCGAAGGCCAGCACCTGATCGGAGCCGAGATTGGTCGCGAACGCGAAGCGGTTGTCGGGCGAGGGCAGGAAGGCGTGGGCGTTCAGCCCGGTCGGGATCACCTGCTTGGGCTCGCCGGCGACGCCGTTGCCAAGCAGCGGATTCAGCGCGACCTTGTTGCCGCCATAGGAGGCGCTGAGCAGGAACTTGCCGCTGCGGTCGATGGCGATATGGGCCATGCTGTCGGCGAGCGGTCCGTTGCCGAGATGGTCGAGCTCGCCCGTCCTGGGATCGATCGCAAAGCTCACCGCGAGATTGGGCTGCGATCGGATTCCAGCAATCAGCGTACGATGATCGGGCGTGATCGCGAGCGGTGTCGAGGAGCCCGGCTTTTCGACGCCCTTGAAGGCGGCCGTCTGCACGAGCGTCATCTCGCCGCTCTCGCTCATCTTGAACACGCTGATGTCGTTGCTGTCGGCATTGCCGACATAGGCGAAGGTTTCGGCCATACCGGCACGGACTCCAGAAATGAGGGTAAGCGAAGCGAACAGGGCGGCGGCGATCGCAGCGCGTGGCGCGCGCGATGCGATGCGTCGGATCGGTCTCGACATCGGTCTCGACATGGGCTCCTCCTGAAAGCTGGCTCGCGGTATTATCGTTTTTGCCGCGAGCATAGCGGGCGGAGCGACGCCGCACCAAAATCCAATGGGGATCGATCGATGCCGAAATCGCATCGGTCGCAGGATGCCGGGTCAGCGCGCCGCTGCGGTTCGGGAGGGCAGACGCAACCCGGACGGCTGGTCCGGCGGCCCGAGCATAGTCCACACGGTGATCGCGACCAGGGCGGAGGTCATGAGGGTCCAGAGGATGAGTCGTTTTCGCATCAGGCCAATCCATCGGTGCAAGCCGCGAGGCCAAGGGCCGCGTCAGCGATCCTGCACTGCAAAGAGCGGCGGTTCTATGAGGCCGTTCACAGGGCGAAAACGGCCGATGCTGTCGCGAACCAATGCGCTGCGAACGCATTGAACCGACATGTCCCGCGCAAACGATCTCGAAGGCAAGCCCGACATGGGCGGCAAGCATGGCGGTCAAGCCGGCCAGCCCAAGCTTCCGCCGCGCCCGCACGAGGGCGAGCGCGATGCGGATGTCGTGGCAAAGCGCCACACCGGCCAAACCGATCGGGCGGCGCCGCCGACCAAACCAAAATAGTTCCTTGCCGCCGCCCTCGCGGCAGGCCCCGCGCCGGGAACGGCGGCATCGCTCTGCCGTTAGCTCGGGGCGCGAGAGAGGGAAAAGGGAGGCTGGCTCGTGTTTTGGATCTGTTGGAACACCGCCTGGTCGCTGATCATCAGCGGCATCATGGTCGCCACCATCGTCAGCCACTCCGACGCCGAATTCGCCGAAGTGAGGGCGGCCCGACAATCGATGTGAGCTTCTCTTACCTTGCCGAGCCCGTTCCGGATCACGTCATGCTGCCGGGCATGAAGCAGCGGATCTTGGGGCGGCCGTTGACGTAATAGGGCCAGACCATGGTGCGCCCGTCGTCGAGCGCCGTGCTGTCGGCATCAGCACAACAGGGGGGACCGCACTCGGCGCCGCCAAATCTCAACCAGCGGTTGGCGGGCCTTGGAACGCTCTGGGCTTGGATGCGTTCAAGCTGATTGCGTAGGCGCCCGCCTGCGGCACGTCGGGGCTAAGTATCTCGAATGTCGAGGAATTTCCGCTCTCTGCCCGCAAGCTGACCGAATTCGAGGCCCTGGTGGCGGCGGCTCCTGCAGCGCTCGAGGCCATTCCGGGCGCGGTCTATGTCTGCGACAGTGAAGGCTGGATCGTGACCTACAACGGCGAAGCCGCGGAATTGTGGGGCAGAACTCCGGAGCTTGGTTCCGTCGAAAAGTTCTGCGGGTCGCATCGTCTCTACAGGATGGACGGCACCCTGCTTCCGCATTCCGAGTGCCCCATGGCCACGTCGGTCCGGCTCGGCCTCCCCGCGCGTAACACGGAGGTCATGATCGAACGGCCGGACGGCTCGCGGATCACTGCACTCGTGAACATCCGTCCCCTGCGCGATCATGCCGGCCGCATCCAGGGCGCAATCAATTGCTTTCAGGACGTTTCAGATCGCAAGAAGATCGAGGAAGAGGTTCGTGCAAAGACCAAGGATCTCGAGGACTTCTTCGAGAACAGTGCGGTCGGACTCCATATCGTGGGTGGCGACGGCATCATTCGCAGGGCCAATCAGGCCGAGCTCGATCTGCTGGGCTACAGCGCCGAAGAGTATATCGGTCACCATGTGGCCGAATTTCACGCGGACGCCCCCGTCATCGGCGACATTCTCCACCGACTGTCCTGCGGCGAAAGGCTGGACCGTTATCCTGCCCGCCTGCGCGCGAAGGACGGCTCGATCAAGCACGTACTGATCACCTCCAACAGTCGTGTCGAGGACGGCAAGTTCGTCAGCACGCGCTGCTTTACAGCTGACGTCACCGGGCTGCGCGTGGCCGAGCTGGCGCGCGAGGCGAGCGAGACTCGCCTCGCTGCAACCTACCAAGCGGCCAAGGTCGGCATCGCCGAGGCCGATGAACATGGGCGGCTGCTCCGGGTCAACGATTATCTGAGCGAGATCACCGGGAGATCCCGTGAGGAGCTGCTGGGGATGAGCTTTTCCGACTATACTCATCCCGACGATTGCGCCGCGGATCTTGCCCTCTATGAGCAACAGGTCCGTGGCGAGATTCCAAGCTACACCTGCCGCAAGCGCGCCCTGCGCCCCGACGGCAGCGTGCGTTATCTCGAGATCTTCAGCTCTTCGGTCACGGACAGCGCGGGACGCTTCCGCTACGGCGTTCGCGTCAGTCACGACGTCACGGAAGCCAAGCGATTGCAGGATCGGATTCGCGAGAGCGAGCAGCATATGCGCGATCTGCTCGAGGCGCTGCCCGCCGCACTCTACACCACCGACGCAAACGGCCGCATCACCTTCTACAACAAGACCGCCGTCGAGATGGCCGGGCGCACGCCGCTGCCCGGCGACGAATGGTGCGTGACCTGGAAGCTCTATTGGCCCGACGGCACGCCTCTGCCGCACGACCAATGTCCGATGGCGATCGCGCTCCGGGAGGGTCGGCCCGTGCGTGGAGTGGAGGCTGTCGCGGAGCGACCGGACGGCACGCGCGTGCCGTTCATTCCCTATCCGACGCCGCTATTCGATTCGGGGGGCAGGCTGATCGGTGCAGTCAACATGCTGGTCGACATCACCGAACGCAAGCGCGCGGAAATGGCGCAAACCCTCCTGATTGATGAGCTCAATCATCGCGTCAAGAATACCCTGGCGATGGTGCAATCGCTCGCCGGCCAGACCGCGCGCCATACCAGCAGTCTGGACGACTTCAATCGAACCTTCGAGGGCCGGTTGCTGGCGCTCTCTCGTGCGCATGATCTCTTGACCGAGCGCAAGTGGCAGGACGCTCCGCTCCAGCGGCTCGTCGAGGACATCACGGCGGCTGTTGCGGAGGATGGCCGGATCAGGATGGAAGGTCCACCCGTCGCGCTCAATGCGCGCTCGGCGCTCAGCTTTACGATGGTTCTCAACGAGCTCCTGACCAACGCGACGAAGTACGGTGCCTTGTCGGCGCCGGATGGGACGCTCTTGATGCGATGGAGCCTGCGGAATGCCGGGCACGGCACCATTCTCGATTATGAATGGGTGGAATCCGGCGGCCCGAAAGTCACGCCGCCCATGCGCCGCGGCTTCGGCACGCGGCTGATGGAGCGCTGTGTCGAGGCGGACCTCGGCGGCGAGTTCGATCTCGCCTTCGAACCGGGCGGCGTGCGCTGTCGCATGTCGATGCCGGTCACGGGCACTGTCGGATCGAATTGATTCGCGCGATCCATGGCTGATCTCTGGATGACAGCATATCGAGCTCGCTTGCGAGCGCGATGGCTTCTTTCACGTCCGGCGTGACGAGCCCTTCACGGAGCCTGCCGACAACAGGCACAAGCAGGTCCGCCGCCTGCTCAAGCTTGTCGGAATCTCGCCAGAGGCGGGCCAGGCTGACGGCTGTCCGCAGCTCCCACGAGCGGGCATTCTGTCCGCGCGCGACTTCCAGCGACTGCACGAACAATTCCTCGGAGTCGGCCGCTGGTCCGGCATGAGCCCGGATGAACTCCCCTTGCAGGCGGTAGATCTCCGCCAGATAGAAGTGATCGCCCGTCCTCTTCGCGACCGTCAAGGCACCATCGAGCGCGCGCAAGGCCGCTTCCGACAGACCGGCCCTCGCATAGCCTTGCGCGAGGAGGCATCTGAACCAGCAACTGGCGAGCCAGGAATTCTGCGCCTCATAACCCTCGACGCCCGTGCGCATTTCGCTCAGACCTGCATCCATGTCCCCGAGCTCGGTCAGCGCCCATCCATGCAGAATGGTGGCCTGTTGCTTCCAATGCAGAAAGCCGTGTTGCGATGAAATGGTCATCGCGCGGCTGGCATAATCTCTGGTGCCCGTGACGTCGCGCAGATGCTGACAAAGGTACGCGCCAAACACTTGCGCGAATGCCAGCGTAAAAGGATGGCGCATTTGCTCGGCATCGGAAATCGCCTGCTCGCTGTGCTGCCGCGCGGTGTCGGGCTGCCCCAGGAACCATAGCAGGTATCCGAGGTACGACATCGACATGACGCCTGGATTGAGGAGCCTTTCCGCCGAACCGCGATGCAGAACCGGATCATCGAGTTCGATGGAGCGACGAAGATGATGTTGCGCCGCCAGAAACCGCCCGCGGTAAAGCATGGTCGCCGCGATCGACCTGTGGGCCTCCACGAGGTACAGGGTCTGCTTCGACAGCAACTCGCTCGGACGTTCCCGTTTGGCGAATTTCAGGAGTGCGGCACTCAGACCGTGCGCCTTGGTCAGGTCAGCCCGAATGAAGTGGTGCATCCAAAGGCCTCTTATCGCCGCTAGCACCTTGTCTTCATCATCGAGCTGCCGTCCGAGCTCGAGGCCTCGGGCAAAATTGTCTTCCACCTCCTGTGTGCCGTAACCTTTGGCAGCGATCAGCGCGTTACCCAGCGCAATGCGAAGCTCCAGCTCCATTTCATCGCGGTCGGGCATCTCGGGACTGCCGAGGACGACCGCTAGGCCACGGCGCAGGTGGCCGATCGCTTCCAAATAGGCTCCCAACCTTGCGGCGTGCCTGCCGGCCTTGATCCAGGAAGCTGCAGCCGGCTGGCTTTGATCGGATTCGGTCAGATGATAGGCGAGAAGCTCCGGCTCGCGCTCGGTCTTTTCCGGATAGTTCTGACTCAGCACCGACGCGATCCGCGCGTGGAGCCGTCTCCTCTCGCTGCGCAACAGGCTCGCATGCGCTGCATCCTGGATCATCACGTGCTTGAACGAGTAGAGCGCATCCGGCGGATGGCCCAGCCGGACGATCAGCCCTGCCTCCTCCAGGCGATCGAGCGCCGCCTCGATCTGGTCGGCTGGTACGGAGGCGACAGCGTTCAGCATCTCGTAGGAGAACTGCCGGCCGATGGTGGCTCCGATCTGTGCGACCCGCTTGAACGGGCCCAGCCGATCCAGACGCGCCATCAGCGAATCCATCAGCGTCGCCGGGATTGCCAGCGGTCGCCACGAACCGGAGAGCACATAGTTTCCGCGTTCCTCGGTCAGAAGGTCGCTTTCGAGAACGGCTTTGGTCAGCTCCTCGACGAACAGCGGCACGCCGTCGGTCTTGACGATGATGTCCTCGACGACTTCCTTCGGCATTTTGCGGCTGCCGGCAACCCGCTCGACCAAGGTCGTCCGCTGCTGCCGGCTCAGCCTGTTCAGCACCAGCGTCGTGATGTGAGAGTGAGCGCTCCAGCTCGGCTTGAATTCGGAACGGCAGGTGATGACGACGAGAATGGGCGTGTACTGGACCCGCTCCACCAGCAGATCGATGACCTCCCGGGATGTCGGATCGATCCAATGGGCGTCCTCGAAGGCGATCACCAGCGGCTGATCGTGCGCGAGGCCCAGGAGATGATTGATGAGGGCGGAGACGATGGCGTCCTTTTGCTGCTGCGGCGACAGATCGAGCGGAGGATAGCGACCTCCGGTCGGGATCGACAGCAGCGCCGCAAAGAGCGGCGTCATCTGCTCGATGTCGCCATGCGCGGCCGCAACGGTCCGCTCGAGACTCGACAGAGACGAGGCCGAAGCATCGTCGCGGTCGAGGCCCAGGGCAAATTTGAGCTGCTCGATGAAGGGATGGAACGCCGTCGAGCTGTAGTAGGGCGAACACTGAAACGAGACATGCCCGTGCCGATCCCCCGCAATCCGCACGAAGATTTCCTGGACGATGCGCGACTTGCCAATGCCCGGCTCCCCGAACAGCACCACGACTTGGCCGTCGCCCGCCTTGGCCTGCTCCCAGCGGCCGAGCAGAACCGTGATCTCGTCGTCGCGATTGACGAGTGGCGTCAGCCGGGAGCCGATGGCTGCGGCAAAGCGGGTCTCCACGCGCGACGGCCGTACCACATGCCACGCCTGTGTTCTTCCGGCTATGCCCTTGAGTGCATGGACCCCGAGATTGCGATAGTCGAACTTTCCCTTCAACAGCGACTGCGTCGACGACGAGATGACCACCCCGTTCGGCGGCGCCAGGCCCTGCAATCGCGCCGCCAGATTGACGGTCTCGCCGACCGCGGAATCGCGCTCCTCGGTCCCCTGGCCGACCAAGTCGCCCACGACCACCAGTCCCGTCGCAATGCCGATCCGGACGGCGGGCGCATGGTTGAGCGCACCCAGCGGCTCGATCGCAGGCGCGGTCGACAATGTCCGCACGATCTCGAGACCAGCCCGCACCGCTCGCTCGGCATCGTCCTCATGCGCCTTCGGGTAGCCGAAATAGACCAGGATGCCGTCGCCGACGAAGCGGGCGGCAAATCCTTCATAGTGTTTGACCACACCCACGCAGGTTTCGCGAAAGCTCGCGATCATGTCACGCACGTCCTCGGGATCGAACTGTGCGGAGAGCGCGGTGGAATCGACCATGTCGCAGAACATCGTGGTGAGCTGGCGACGTTCCGCAACGATTGCCGTAGCGGGCAATGTGTGGCCCGCGGCTGGCGCGGCCATTCCGGAAAGGGACGCCGTTGCACGCTGAAGCCGCTTGCGGTCTCCGAGCGGCAGTCCAATCTGTGCCAGATCCGGTTCGGTCAGGTGGGGCAGGATGTCGAGATCGATGCGATGGCGGACGAAGAGGTCCGTGTATTGGCTGAGCCCAACGCTTTCAAGCCAGTGTCTCAGACGCTCCGTCCCCGTCCTCGACTCATCATTCGGCATGCAGAAATCCCTGGTTCAAATTGCGCTGAGTGGCTCCAAAATGCCTGTGGTTTGCGCTTGGATTGGGACTCGATGCGACTCTTCGTTGCGGCGGCCAATGGAGGCAAACCATCGGCATTTTGAGCGTTTCTTGCCCGCGTCTCGAAAATGAGGCGGATCGGCGGCTCACCATTTCGACGAGCCAGGTGCGCAGAATTCAATGAATTGATAGCTGTCGGTCGCTGATTGTCAAATCGCTGCACGACCTCGAACCAAACACTCAGCGGCGCCGCTTTCCTCGCAGCGGACATCCGGGCCAGACGTGGCGTCGCCGGCTAGGCCGCGACCGCCTGCGCCGCCAGCAGCTGCTTCAGCTTCGTCGCCGGTACCGCCGGGCTGAACAGCCAGCCCTGCATCTGGCTGCAGCCGAGCTGGCGCAGCACCTCGGCTTGCGCTTCGGTCTCGACGCCTTCGGCGGTGGTCGCCATATGGCGCGCGGCGGCCATGCGCACCACGGCCTGCACGATCGGCGAGGAGTCCTCGGACTGACCGATGTCGCTGATGAAGCTGCGGTCGATCTTGATCTTGTCGAACGGGAAGCGGTGTAGATAGCTAAGCGAGGAATAGCCGGTGCCGAAATCGTCGAGCGCGATGCGCACGCCGAGCTCGCGCAGCTGCTGCAGGATCGCCAGCGCCTCCTCGTCGTCGCGGATCAGCACCGTCTCGGTGATCTCGAGCTCGAGCCGGCCCGGCGCGAGCCCGGACTGCGCGAGCGCAGCGGCGACCTTGAGCGCCAGCGTGCGCGAGCGGAACTGGACCGGCGACACGTTGACCGCGATGTGAATCCGTCCCGGCCACGAGGCAGCCTCGACGCAGGCCTGCTTCAGCACCCATTCGCCGATCTCGCCGATCAGGCCGGTGTCTTCGGCGACCGGGATGAACTCCGCCGGCGAAACCATGCCGCGCTCGGGATGGCGCCAGCGCAGCAAGGCCTCGCAGCCGGTGACGACATTGGCGGTGAGGTCGACCAGCGGCTGGTAGTGCACCTCGAACTCGCCGCGTGCGAGCGCCTGGCGCAGATCGAGCTCGAGCTGGCGGCGCTGCCGCGCCTTGGCGTCGTATTCGGGCACGAACAGGCGGAAGGTGCGGCGGCCTTCCGACTTCGCCGCATACATCGCCAGATCGGCGCGCTTGAGCAGATCGTCGAGATTGTCGCCGTGATCGGGCGCGACGGCGATGCCGATGCTGGCATCGGTCGGAACCTCGTGCCCCCTGCAATCCACCGGTGCGCGCAACGCCTTGAGGATGGTTTCCGCCAGTGCCGTCAGCTCGGCCGGATCGGAGGTGCCGGCCTTGACGATGGCGAATTCGTCGCCGCCCAGCCGCGCGACCATGTCGTTGCCGCTGACGCAGGCGCGCAGGCGGTTCGCCACCTGGCGCAGCAGTTCGTCGCCGACCTCGTGTCCGAGCGAATCGTTGACGCCCTTGAACTCGTCGACGTCGATATAGAGGATCGCGAATGGCGTGCCTTGCGCGAGCTCGGCGACGCGGCGTTCCAGATGCCCGCGCAGCAGCACGCGGTTGGGCAGATCGGTGAGGGCGTCGTAATGCGCCAGATGGGCGATGCGCTCGTCGGCGCGGATGCGCTCGGTGACGTCGTCATGGGTGGCGAGCCAGCCGCCGGCAGCGGCCGGCTGGTTCTTGATCTCGATCAGGCGGCCGTCGGCGGTTTCGACGATCGCGCTCTTGGTGCGGCCGACATTGCTCAGGATGTCGTCGCAATAGGCATCGATGTCGCCCTCGAACGAGCCGGTGTCCCGGCGGTGCCGGATCACGTCGCGGAAGTGGACGCCGGGCTTCACCACGGCGACCGAGAGCCCATACATCTCGATGTAGCGGCGGTTGCAGACGATCAGCCGCTCGTCCTGATCGAACATCAACAGGCCCTGCGTCATCGTGTTCATCGCGATGTCGAGCCGCTGCTTCTCGAGCGACAGGCGGTGCGTCACCTGGCGGAAGATCAGAAACAGCGTGAGCACCAACAGGCCGATCGACAGCGCGGCAATGGTGACGAAGAATTTCGTCTGCGTGCGCCAGGTCGCCAGCGTCGCATCGAGCGACTTGGTCGCGACCACGACCAGCGGCTCGCCGGTGAGCAGGCGCGAGGCGACGATGCGGTCCTTGCCGTCGATCGGGCTTGCGAGCTGGGTGGTGACGAAGGTGCGCTCGAACACCGCCATTTGCTCCGGCGTGCCGGTGCGGAAGTTCTGCCCGATCATCGCTTCGACGTGTGGAATGCGGGCGAGCAGCTGGCCGTTCTGGTGGTGCATCGCGATCGAGGAATCCTCGCCGAGCCCGGTCGAGGCGAAGAAGGATTCGAGCTGCTCGGGCGTGATCGCGCGCGAGACCAGCCCGAGGAATTCGCCGTGCGGGCCGGAGATGCGCCGCGCGAACACGATCGCCGGTCCGTTGCCGAACCGGCCGGGCACGACCTCCACCTCCTCCTGTGCGGCCGGATCGTCCTTGAGACGGTTGAAATAGCCGCGATCGGCGATCGAGATATCGGCGACCGGCCATTGCCGCGACGAGTTGATCAGCACGCCCCTGGAATCGAACACATTGGCGCCGGCGACGTCGGACCAGCCGCTGGCTTTCGCGCGCAGCACCTCATGCACGGCGAGCGTGCCCATCTCGCTGCGGAAGATTTCGGCGGACTGGATGCCGTGGCTCTCGAGCTCGGCGATGATGCTCTTCTGCAGCACCGCAAAGTCCTCGAACTGCCGGTCGAAATGCCGGGCGAGCATGCGGACGGCGTTTTCAAGGCTGTCGCGACCGCTCTCGATGGCATTCTGCCGGAAACGGTCGACCGTGAGCGCGGTGCCGATGGCGGTCGCAAGCATCAGCACGAAGCCGCCGGCGATCAGCCACGTCAGCGGCGCTCCGCGCCAACGGCGGAGCAACGCGCGCGTTCGCGCGGTCCATCGGATCGATGCGCCCATCCAGCCCTCCCGTGGGATGCAAGATGCAGCAAAACCGACAAGACCCCGTTACCATTGACGGTTAGGAAAATATGAATCGGAATGGAATCAGAGGGTTGGTTCCATCGTACAGGAGACCGCGGCGAGACCGCAGGACCTCACCGCCTGATTTCCCACCTCAAGGCTGCCGCGTTGCCCTTGGCGAACATCTTCGGCACATCGAACTTGCCGGTCGCGAGGTCATAGCGGCATTTCCAATCCGCAAGGCTCTTCGCCGCGCCGTTCTTCGGAGGCTTGTCCATCTCGCCCGACAGCGAGATCAGGAGATAGCGGTTGTTGGGCCAGCTTACGCCGAGCCAGCGATACGCATCTTCGGTGCCCTTCACCAGATTCGCCGTGATGTGATAGTCGAGCTTCATGCTCTTGGTGTCGGGCCGGCTGCGGAAGTAGGCCCAGGCCAGATCGCCGAGCGACGTCTTGGTCGCGTTGACGAAGCCGCCGTTCTCGAAATGATAGAGAAAGAGGTCCTGCTCGCCCGAGCCCGTCTTCTGGATCCGCACCAGCCATCGCGAGTCGGCCGTGAAACGGAAGCCGGCCGGATAACCCTGCTCGGGCTTCAGCTCGCGCATCTCCCCGCCGCGTCGCGCCCAGACCTGCCACTTGATGTCGAAATCCTCGCCCTCCTTCATATACTGCTCAAGCCTGGTGGCGCCGTCGGGCGAGGTGAAGGCGAGATCGGCATCGTCGGAAAGCGTGAAGCCGGGCGGCGGGCCGGAGGCGGCCAAAGCGGGTGCAGCGGCCAGCGTCAGAGCAACCGCTAGGGATCCCGCGGCACGGGAGAATACGGTCACGGGAGGAATTCCCTTGAAGAATGCCGCCAGGCGGCCTTGATACTTGGACACCCGCGTGGTCGCGCCGGTTCATCCCGCGCGCCTGGACGGAAGCATAATCCTATCGACAGTCTTGCTGCGGCAGCCAAATCGGCGCACCTTGCCGGCCTCGGCTGATTTGCCACCCAAGGTCCTTTTCAAATGATCACCGCCTCCAAGGCCTTCATTGCCTTCTGTCTGCTCGCGCTGGTCGGCACCGCGCTGGTGATCGGCCCGACCGAGCTGCGCCGCCTGCTGCCTGATGGGACGAAGGTCACCGTCGCCGCCAAGCCGGAGGCCAAGGTCGAACCCCAGGTCGGAGCCAAGGTCGAGCCCAAGCTTGAAGCCAAGGTCGAGCCCAAGGTGGAGTTCAAGCCTGAGTCCAAGCCTGAATCCAAGCCAGAGCTGAAGCCGGAACAGCCGAAGCTCGTCGACAGCGCGCCGCCTGCACCCGAGCCGAAGGCGGGCGCGCTGGCCGAGACCCAGAAGCAGGTGGCCGCGCTCGGTGACCTCGTGCCGGTCAAGCCGCCGGCGCCGGCTGCAGATGCCGGCCCCCGTTTCGACGTCGCCCGCATCGACGATCACGGCGAGGCGGCGGTGATTGCCGGCCGCGCCACGCCGGGTGCGCGGGTCGAGCTGCTGCGCGACGGCAAGCCGCTCGACAGCGTGGTCGCCGACGCCTCGGGCCAATTCGTGATGACCCCGCCGCAGCTGCCGGCCGGCTCATATGACCTGACGCTCCGCGCCAGGGCGCCGGACGGCACGGTCACCGAATCCGGCCGGACCATGCCGGTCACAATCGCCGCGGCGGCGCCGCCGCCCGTGCGCATGCCGCCGGTTGCGAAGCAGCAGGCCAAGCCGGCCGAGAAGCCCGACGACAAATCGGATGTCGTCGCCGCGCTGCCGTCGGCCTCGCCGCGGCTGGCGTCGGTGCCTGAGAAGCAAGCGACCCGGCCGAAACTGATCGGCGCGCCGAAACCCAAGGCCTTCGCGCAGGCGCCGAGGGCCACCGTGGTTGCATCGGCCTCGCCGGCGGAGGCGCTCACCGCCGCGCCGGCCGAGGCCGGCGGCAGCCGGATCATCGCCCGCGGCGATAGCCTGTGGGCGCTCAGCCGGCTCGCTTACGGCGACGGTTCCCGCTACGCCGTGATCTTCAACGCCAACCGCGACAAGATCCAGAATCCCAATCTGATCTATCCCGGCCAGACCTTCGTGATGCCGCAAAAGGCGGAGTGACACGGCACGGCCGGCGCGTTGCGACGCATTGTCCTATGTCTCTCTGGAACATTCGGTTCCCTCGCGCGTCTTCGTGATGCGACGCATTGCGCACTTGGCGCGGGTGGGAGGGCCAAGACGTGGCCGTACAAGTCGTGGCCAAACAAGACGTGGCCAAACAAGACGTGGCCAAACAAGACGTGGCCAAATTGGTCGTTAGGTCAACGATCATGCCGGGACGCATGGGATTGGCGCTGGCTGGCGCGGTCCTGGTGGTTGCAACAGTGCTGCTGCCTGACAGAGCCGAGGCGCAGTTCGGCTTGCGCGGCGGTCCGGTCGGGGTTGCGCGCTTCGCCGTCGGCCACGTGATCGGCCTGTCGCGCCTGCGCCATTCCCGCATGGCGGTGCGCGGCGGCCGCTACCGCTCCGCGGCGCTGAGGTCGCAGGACCCGCGCGGGGCCGACCGCAGCCAGCTGTCGAACCCTTACGTGATGCGTGCGGCCCTCACGGCGCAGGCTGCGCTGGCGGGCTGGCAAGGCGGCCGCCGCCCGCAGGGCTGGTGGCGTCATCCCGATGGCAGCTATGGCTGGGTCGGCCCGGTGTTCTGGCCGTTCGCCCATGACGATCTCACCAATGCGATCGTCTTCGGCGACACCACCAGCCTCTCGCTCTACGGCTACGGCGATATCTATGCCGCGCTGTTCACGCCCTATGCCGCCACCGAGCTTGCCGCCTACACCGTGCCGCAAGGCCGTCGCGCGCGAAAGGTCCCGACCGCGGAGACGCTGTGCGAGGCCAGCGATACCGGCGGCCTGCCGGTCGAGCGCGTCGCGAGCGCCGTTGCGCCGAACGAAGCTCAGCGCACCGCGCTCGACGAACTCTCATCCGCCTGGCTTGCCGCGCGCGACACCATCCGCACCGCCTGCCCGGCGCAAACGCCAGGGAATGCGGCGGAGCGCCTCGGCCTGATGCGCGAGCGTGTCGAGGCCATGATCAAGGCCATCGACACCATGGAAGCGCCGTTGTCGAAATTCGTCGGCCTGCTCAATGACGACCAGAAAGCCCGGCTCAACGCCTTAGCCAATGAGCGTCGCGCCGCGCTGGCGTCCTACCAGTCCAAAAACGCTGACAAGAACGATATCAAGAACGCGAGCAAGAACGCTGATAAGAACGCTTCCAAGGACGCGCAGGCGGCCAAGGCCTGCCAGGCGGACTACGATCCTGTTTCCGACGAGAACGCCCAGCGCCAATACGAGCAGCTGCTCCAGCAGCAATGGCCCGCCGCCGACATCGCCACCACGCTCCAACTCGACGAGGTCGCCCGCGCCCGCTTCGAGGTGCTGCAGGACACCACGCTCCGCACCATGCAGACGCTCAGCGCCTGCCCGACCGAGCCGGCCGCAACCCCGCAGGCCCGCCTCGCCGCCGTGAAGACGCGGCTGCAGACCATGCTGCAAGCCGTCGGCGCCATCGCCGACGCGCTCGACGATTTCCAGGCCGATCTCAGCGACGAGCAAAAGGCCGGATTCGAGGCGATCGGACCAAAGCGAGGGGCGTGAGGGGACGCCAGCTTGGAATGCCATCATATCTCCCTATGATATGCAGATAGGGATGCACATCACGGAGGGTGCTGGTGCTGGTTTCCAAATGGGGCAACAGCCTCGCAGTGCGCCTGCCCAAAGCGCTAGTTGATGAACTCGGCCTCAAGGAGGGCGACGAAATCGATATCGTGGCCACTCGCAAAGGCGCGATCGAAATCGAGACCAAGGCGGAGCAGCGTCGGCGTGCGATCGAGAACATGGAGGCGCGCAATTGGGCGGCCTTGCCCGCCGGCTACAAATTCGATCGGGACGAGGCGAACGAGCGGTGATCGCGTTCTTTGACAGCGGTGATTCTGGGACCTTCAGCACGGCCGCAGCATCGGCGGGCTCACCATCGTCAATCCGTTCCTCGGCATGGCTCCGTGAACGCTCGCATCATCGCAAAGTCCGGATCCTTGCGCGGCTTCCATGATCACCCGCACGCCCAGTCGAACTTCATGTCCTTGAAGTCGAGCTGCGCGTTGCCGCCGCCGAAATTGTAGCCGCCGAAATATTCCTCGAACTCGATATAGAACGGGCTCATCTCCGGCACGGCCTGGCAGGGCCGCATGGTGCCGCCGAGGTGGTTGTGGGCGTGATCCTTGGCCCAGTCGTGCAGGCGGAAATTGTCGCGGCCCGGCTTGCCGCCGACATAGTAGTAATATGGCTGATAGCCGGTCGGCGGATTTTCGCGCACGTGCTCATCCTGCGGGCCCTTGCCGGCGTTGGGATCATCAGCGCGCGGCGACAGCGCGATCGCGCGCGTCTCGCTGAGATCGGCACGCGGCGGGGCTGCAAACATCTTCTTGGCGTAGCTAGGTGCGGCCTCGAAGAAGGCGCTGGCACCGCCGACATCGAGCCAGCGCGGCCGCTCCACCGTTGCCAGCGCAAGCGGCGCCGGCGGCGCGGCGAACGCGCCGTCATATTCGGCCTTCGTCAAGAGCAGCGCGGCATAGGCGTAGTCGAGAATGTCGGTCATGCGCGACAGCCGCGGATGCGACGGCCGTGCCAGCACCGCCTCGCGAATCTCGGGATCGTCGGGCGCGCCGCCATCATTGTGATCGGGCGCCGTGGCGAAGAACGACAACGCGACGATGTCCGCGCCATGCACCCGATAATCCTCCGGCAGCAGAAGCGTGAAGCCGTGCATCAAGGGATAGCCGGTGACGGGATCGAGCGGCCATTGCTCGGATGCAATGCCCGGCGGCAGCCCAAACACCCAGCCCTGGTCGCGCGCGCGATCCGCGGGCCGGTCCAGCATCTGCAAATCATAGGCACGCGAAGGCAGGGCAAGCGTCACGAATCGTCTCCCACGAAGTCCGCCTCGCCGTTGAGGCGATGGTTGGTCGCGGGGAGGAGGGATGTGGTTCGTGAGAGGGAGCTGGGATGCTGCCAATCTGCCGGTGTTTTGCCCGACGTGTCAAATTGCGCGGCACGCGGCCGAGGCCTGCCGTAAGTCATTGATCCCAAAGCCCCTGCCTACTGTGCATGGGGTTGTTTTCGCAGTTTTGTTTGCGGCTACCCCCTCCGCCGCACCGCCGCCGCATCCACCACGTTCTCCACCTCCTCGCGCCAGCTCAAAATCTCCATCGCCAGCACCGGATGATTGAAGCCCTTGAGCTGGAGGTCGTCGAGGGCGCGCGCCTCCACCCAGGGCTCGACCATGCCGTAGACGCGGCGACTCACCACGATCTGGTTGGGCTTGGCTTCGCTGCAGAGGCGGGAGGCGAGGTTGGTGACGCTGCCGATCGCGGCATATTCCAGCCGCTGCTCGAAGCCGACCTGGCCGAGCGTGGCATAGCCGAGCGCGACGCCGATGCCGAAGCCGAGGCTATGACCGCGGTTGCGCCAGCGCTCGGTCAGGGGGCCGATCGTGTCGCGCATCTCCACCGCCATCTTCACCGCGCGCTTGGTGTGGTCCTCGAACTGGATCGGGGCGTTGAACAGGATCATCACGCCGTCGCCGGCATATTTGTCGAGCGTGCCCTCGTACTTGAAGATCAGCTGGCCAAGCGCGGCGTGATATTCGCGCAGCACGTTCATCGCCTCTTCCGGCTCGGTCGCCTCCGTGAACGCGGTGAAGCCGCGCAGGTCGCAGAACACCACCGTGACCTCGCGGCGTTGGCTGGTGAGCAACCCCTCGGGGCTGTCGGAGGAGGCGATCAGCTGCGCCACCTGCGGCGCCAGGAAACGCTCGAGCTTGCGGATGCGCTCGATCTCGCCGAGCTGGGTCCT
Source organism: Bradyrhizobium sp. IC3195 (assembly GCF_020193585.1). Classification (NCBI taxonomy): domain Bacteria; kingdom Pseudomonadati; phylum Pseudomonadota; class Alphaproteobacteria; order Hyphomicrobiales; family Nitrobacteraceae; genus Bradyrhizobium; species Bradyrhizobium sp. IC3195. The sequence goes on from NZ_JADYVG010000036.1 coordinate 21,372, forward strand.
GACTCGCTCCTCCAGCGACTTGTTCCAGTCCTTGAGCTGCTCGGTCTGCTCGCGGAGCTTGTCGGCTTGCGCGCGCACGGTCGTGTTCGCCGCCTCCAGCGCGTGGCTCTTGTGGTCGACCTCGGTAAACAGCTGCGCATTGCGCATCGCCAGCACGGCCTGGTTGGCGAAGGTGCGCATCAGGCCGATGATGCTGGGCGCGAACGCCCCGGTGGCGCGGCGCAGCACCACGAGCGAGCCGAGCGTGCCCTGCTGGTCGATCAGCGGCACCACCAGCACCGAGTTGAAGCCGGCCGCGAGCGCGGCCTCGCGCAGCGGCTGCTCGGCGGCATCGCCAAGCTCGGCCAGCGCGATCGGCTCGCCGCTGTCGGCGGCATCGCTCAGGATGTTGCCGCCTTGGGCGATGGTGACATGCGCGCCCTCGGCGGATTTGTCGATGCCGTTGGCCTCGACCAGGTTGAAGCGGCGCGCCTCGGCGTCGAAGCCGTAGATCAGCACCGCATCGGCACGGGTGATCTCGATGGCGCGGGCGGCGATGGTTGCAAGCACCGCGTTGAGATCGAGCGAGGAGGCCACCGCGCGGCCGACCTCCTCCAGCACCTTGAGCTCGTGGATCGACTGCGCGAGATCGCGGGTGCGCTCCTCGACCTTGGTCTCCAGGTTCGAATAGGTCTCCTGGATCTGGTCGGCCATGCGGTTGAACTGCCCGGCGAGGTCTTCCAGCTCGTCGGAGGTGTGCACGTCGATGCGGTGGCTGAAATCGCCTTCGCCGAGCTTATGCGCACCGTCGCGCAGCGCCGTGATCGGGATGATCATGCGGCGGGCGAGCAGCGTGCCGGCGAGGATCGCGACCATCAGGCCCATGCCGATCAGAAGCGCGATGCGCACCAGCTGGTCGCGGATCGGCATCAGGGCCTGCGTGGTCGGCTGCTCGAACAGCACGCTCCAGCCGAGCTTCGGCACGATGCTCGCGGCGCTCATCACCGCATGGCCGTTAAAGTCGGTGCCCGACGTCTCGGCTTCGTGGCCGGGCGCGATCGCGGCCGCCACCTGCGGCAGTTTGGAGAGGTCCTTGCCGATCTCGGGCCCTTTCGATGACGTCGCCAGCACCCGGCCGCGCGGATCGACGACATAGGCGAAGGCGGCCTTGCCTACTTGCGCGTCGGACAGGAAGTCGGAGAGGAAACCGAGGTCGATCTCGGCCACGGTGACGCCGGCATTGAAGCCGGAATGCGCCACCGAGATCGACATCAACGGCGTCCGGTCGGCGAACCAGGCCGGCGCGTAGGTGACGCCGCGGGCGACGGCGTCGGTGAAGCGCACGTCGCGGGAGAGGTCGGCATTGCCGCCGGTCGTGGTCGATTGCCTGGAGACGCGCAGCACCTCGCGGCCGTCGCCGTTGAGCTGGAACAGCTGGTTGACGACGGAAACCTGATGCAGCAGCGACGCATAGTCGGCGCGGCGCTTCTCCAGCGTGTCCTGGCTCGCGCGCGTCACCCAGCTGATCTGGCGGTCGAGCTCGGAAATCGCCTGCTCGATGCGCCGGGCGGCCGCCTGCGCCTTGTCCTCCAGCCCGTCGGTCAGCTGTGTCCGCGTCGCGCGGTAGGAGATCCAGGTCTCCATCGCCCCGTTGACGGCAAGGACGAACACGACGAGGCCGACGAGGGAGACGACGTATTTGGCGAACAGGCCCTCGCGCAGAGATCGTGTCTTGTCGTTCGCTCCTGCCATCCCGATCCTCTCGCGCCGCCACTGACGCTGCGCGCTATGGGCCGTACAGGCCCTTCCAAGCCGTTCTAGCACAATTTGGACCGAAGGGCCGTCGCGCGGCCGGCGGACCGGCCGGTGTGGTTACCCCCTGTGGCCTCCTGGGCAGGTGGACGGGCGGCGATGGTCGCAGCCCGATCTGTTCGAAGGAGGGAGCTTAGCGGTTGAAGAGCTGCCGCAGCACGTCGTTCATTGGCTGACTGTCCTGCTGCGCGGCCGGCGGATCCTCCAGGGCGGGGGCCGCAGGGGAGGCCTGCGGCGCCGGCGTCGAGGGCGTTGCCGGCAGGCTGCGGTTACGCCCGGTGCCGGTGCCAGTGCCGCTCCCCGCGCCGCTGGAGAGACCCTGCTGGATCAGATTGCCGATCGCCTCCCCGAGCGGGCCACCAAGCAGATTGTTCTGTCCCGGTTGCTGGCCTTGCGGATTGGCATTGCCGGTTGCATTGCCACTGCCCGGCGCGGCGGCGCCACCAAGACCAAGGTTACTACCGAGGCTGCCCAGGATGTTGCCGAGCCCGGCGCCGTCGGGGCCGAACAGGCCCTTGCCCATCTCGCGCAGCTTGGCATAGGCGGCGTCGGGATTGTCCAGCATGCCGGCCATGTCGGGATAGATCCGCGGCTGCGACCAGGAGCCCTGGATCATCACGGGAATGCCGAAGCCGACCGGCTCGGAGGTGCGGCCCTGGCCTTCGGTCGTCATCACGAGCTTCGGCTCGACGCGAAAGCCCATCATCTTGGTGTCGAGCGCGATGGTGCCGGCGCCGGTGACGCGCACCAGCGGCCCGATCAGGTTGAGATCGGTCGTCACCGCCTGACCCTTGTCGATGCGGAAGGAGGCCGAGAGCTGCGACAGATCCGTGCTCTGCTCCTGGCTCGGGTCCTGGTTTCCGTTCTGGTTTCCATTCTGGTTTCCTTGCCAGCCGGAGAGCGTGCTCGTCGTCAGCGAGCGGATCATCTGCGCGACATTGATGCCGCGGATGGCGCCGTCCTGGAAATTGACGAAGGCCGTCCCTTGCATGTTCGCCATCAGCGCGCGCTGGCTGTTGCCGGCGCTGCGCAGGGCGAGCTTGGCCTGCAGCTTGCCGTCGATGCGATCGAACTCGGCAAGGCTCTGGAGCAGCGGCAGCGCGCGCACGCCGACGAGGTCGGAATGCATCGCAAAGCTCGGCGCGCCGGTCGTCGCGTCCAGGATCACCTCGCCCGAGACCTGGCCGCCATAGGCGCCGAGATTGGCCGTGCCGGCCTTCAGCACGCCGCCGGCGAGCTTGGCGTCGAGCGCCAGCGGCGCAATGCGCGCATCGCCGATCACGGCCTCGTTGGCGGAGATCCGCACTTGCGCATCGACATAGTTGAGCCCGGCCACGTCGATCGGCGCGTTGCTCCAGGGCTGCCCGGACACGCTTTCCGGCGATTTCGCCAGCGGCATGGCGAGCCGCTGGAAGTCGAGATCGACCTTGACCAGCGGCTTGCTCGCGATGTCGACGGAAGCCCAGCCATTGAAGGCGCCATCGCCGAGCCTGCCGTTCACGCCGTTGATCATCACGACATTGCCGCTCAGCCGCATCTCGGCCTGGCCGGTGAGCTGGGACTTCAGCACGCTGGGCATATCGATGGCGAAATCCACATGAAACGCCGGCCGTTCGGCCGGCGAGGCCGCCTTGATGTCGAACTTGGTCGGGTGATCGCCGACGCGCGCGGTGCCGGTGATGTTGACCTTGCGGTCGCGGTCCAGAGTCGCGTCGGCGTTGATGGCGCTGATGCGGCCCTCGACACGGTCGCGCAGGCGCGAGAATGCCACTTCGCCGTCGGTGATCTTGATGCGGTCGATGGTGGCGCCTTTGGTGTCGAGCGCGAGCGGCTTCGCAGGCGCGGCCGCATTCGGCAGGCGTTCGCGCAGCAGCGGCTGGTAGAGCACGGGACGGGTGACGACGAGCTCGCTGATCTCGGGCCTGCCGGACCACACGCTCGCGAGCGACATGTCGGCCTGCACGCGATCGATCGTCAGGCGCGTGATGCCGCTGCGGTCCTTGGGGTCGGCCAGCGTGAGGTCGTTCAGCGTGACGTTCAGCGTCGGCCATAGGCTGATCTTGGTGGTGCCGTCGATCGACAGCCGATAGCCGGTCGCACTCTCGAGGCGCGAGGCGATCGTCGAGGTCAGGAAGCCCGAGGGGATCCCGACCACGAGCAGAAGTGCGATCACGACGATGACGGCGGCCAAAGCCCCGCCGACGAATTTCAATGCTCTCATGTCGACTTTCCAGCAACGGACAATCCGCGCCGAACCCGGCCGATCACCCGTCCTTTGCGCCCGGAGTTTATCCCCGGACGGGAAGCGGCTCCAAGCGCGTAAAAATAGTCAGGGGGTGCTGCAAAGTTATGTGACTTATGACACACTTCTCCGGCGCTGTTTTACGCGATCCTGAAGTTGATGGTTTCAAGCGATTTGCCAAGACGATTTGCCAAGAGACGATGACCAGCACGTTCACAAGGACATTGACATGAGCAAGCAGGCCGAATTTGCGGTCATCCTGAAGATGAACCCGATGTTCGCCGATCTCGGCGCAGACGAGCTCCAGCGGCTGTCCAATCTCTGCCACACCCAGCATTTGGCCAGCGGCGAGGTGCTGTTCCAGAAGGGCGATCCCGGCAATGCGCTGTTCGGCGTGCGCCGCGGCCAGGTTCGCATCGAGACCGGCGCCGCCGACGGTAGCCGGCTGACGCTGAACTTCATGGGGCCGGGCGACCTGTTCGGCGAGGTCGCGGTGCTGGACGGCCAGAACCGGACGGCGGACGCGACCGCGGGCGAGGCCAGCGAATTGTTCGTGCTGCGGCGCGAAGACTTCCTCGGCTTCCTCGAGCGCGAGCCCAAGGTCGCGATCAAAATCATCGCGCTGCTGTGCCAGCGCATCCGCTGGCAGAGCGAGCGCATGGAAGAATCCATGCTGCAGCCGCTGCCGGTGCGGCTGGCGCGGCGGCTCTGCGCGCTCGCCGCCGATTTCGGTTCCGAGGTCCACATCTCGCAGGAGCAACTCGGCGTCTTCGTCGGCGCCGCCCGCGAAAGCGTCAACCGCCAGCTCCAGGCCTGGCGCAAGGAAGCGATCCTCGATCTCCAGCGCGGCCGGATCCTGCTGCGGAACATGACCAAGCTGACCGCGATCGCGCGGAACGAGTAGGGCGAGCAGTTTCACTCTTGCTCGGCGGGTGGAGACAGATCGACGGCTAGATCCTCGGCGAGGAACGCCGCGTATCGCAGTGCCTCATCGATGTCCTCGCGCTCGAGATACCGATATTCATTGAGGATCGATTCGCGCGTCTCGCCGGCCGCCAGCAGGCCGAGCAGCCGCGCAACCGGAAAACGCAGCCCGCGAATGCAAGCTTTGCCAGTGCAGACGGCAGGTCCATCGTGATGCGCGCGAAGGCCATGCCATAGGCTAGCGGACGCAAACGACTTGCGCCACCGTGGGCTTCCAAGCTGGCGTGGACCCTACTCCGCCGCGGGCCGGGCGATGCTCGTCGCCGCCGGCCTGGCTTCCGCCGGCGCAGCCCCATGATGGTCCGTCTCCGCATCCTCGCTGTGCACGATCAGCCGCTTGGCGAAGCGCCAGATCAGGGCGCCGAAATCGTCCATCACCATGAACATCGCGGGCACGAACACCAGCGACAGGAGGGTCGAGAAGATCAGGCCGCCGATCACCGCGAGCGCCATCGGCGAGCGGAATTCGCCGCCGGCACCGACGGCCAGGGCGCTCGGCATCATGCCCGCGGCCATGGCGATCGTGGTCATCACGATCGGACGGGCGCGCTTCATGCCGGCATCGATCATGGCCTCCTCGCGCGGCGTGCCGGCCTTGATGGACTCGATGGCGAATTCCACCAGCATGATCGCGTTCTTGGTGACGATGCCCATCAGCATCAGGATGCCGATCCACACCGGCGTGGTGAGCTGCTTGCCGGTGACGAGCAGGGCCGCGATCGCGCCGCCGATCGAGAGCGGCAGCGAGAACAGGATGGTGATCGGCTGCAGGAAGGTGCCGAACAGCAGCACCAGCACCGCATAGACCATCATCAGCCCCGCCGTGATGGCGGTCGCAAAACCCTCGGACAATTCGTTCAGGCTTTCGGCATCGCCCGAGGGCGAGACCTTCACGCCCTTCGGCAGGGTCTTCATGACCGGCAGGTCGTAGATCTTCTTGGTGGCATCGCCGAGCGCGGCGGAGCCGACGAGGTCGGCGGCAACGGTCGCCTGCCGTTCGCGATCGTAGCGGCCGATGCTGGTCGGACCCTGGTCGAGCTTGACGTCGGCGATGACCGAAAGCGGCACGCCGCCCTTCTCGCCGCGCTCGCCGAGCGGCACGCGGAGCTGCTCCAGCGTCTTCAGATCGCCGCGGGCGGCGTCCTCGAGCTGCACGCGGATCGGCACCAGGCGGTCGCCGACGTCGAACTTGGCGAGTGCCGGTCCGACGTCGCCGATGGTGGCGACACGGATGGTCTGCGACAGGCTTTCGGTGGAGACGCCGAGCCGTGCGGCGAGATCGGCGCGCGGCTCGATGCGCAGTTCGGGGCGCTCCAGCGAAGTTTCGGAGATGACGTTGGCGATGGTGGGAATGCGCTTCATCTGCGTCGCAAGCTCGCTCGCGACGTTGTTGACGATGTTGGGGTCGACGCCTGTCACCACCAGCGAGATCGCGCGCAGGCCGTTCTCGTCCAGGAACCAGAAGCGGATATCGGGAACGTTCTCCAGCTCCTGGCTGATGGAGAATTCGAGCTCGCGCTGGGTGATGTCGCGGCTGTCCTTGGGTGTGTAATTGATGATCAGGGCGGCGCGGCGCACCTCCTGGGTGCCCGGCGGGACGCGGCCGCCGTCGACGAAGATGCTCTTGACCTCGGGCCGCTTGCGCAGGCGCGCGACGATGTCCTCGGTGACCTTCTCGGTGTAGGCGAGCTGGGTGCCCGGCGGCAGCTCGAGCGCAAGCAGCGAGCGCGCGCTGTCCTGGGCCGGAAGGAAGCCCTGCGGCAGCAGCGTGATGCTCCAGATCGAGGCGGCGAAGACGCCGAGCCCGATCAGCACCGTGATGAAGTAGTGCTTCACCGACCAGGCAACGATGCGATGATAGGAGCGCAGGATGGGACCGGGCGGTGGCTCCTCGTGCGTGCTGTGCTTGAGGAAATAGGCGGCCAGCACCGGCGTGACGAAGCGCGCGGCGAGCAGCGAGAAGAACACCTGCACCGAGACGGTGATGCCGAACTGCTTGAAGAACTGTCCGGCAATGCCCGACATGAAGCTCGCGGGCGCGAAGATGGCGATGATGGTCAGCGAGATCGCGATGACGGCGAGGCCGATCTCGTCGGCGGCCTCGAGCGCGGCCCGGTAGGGCGACTTGCCCATGTTCATGTGCCGGACGATGTTCTCGATTTCGACGATGGCATCGTCGACAAGAATGCCCGTCGAGAGCGTGATGGCGAGGAAGCTGACGAGGTTCAGCGAGAAGCCGAGCAGGTCCATCGCCCAGAACGCCGGGAAGATCGACAGCGGCAGCGAGATCGCGGCGATGATGGTGGCGCGCAGGTCGCGCAGGAACAAGAGCACGATGATCACGGCGAGGATCGCGCCTTCGAACAGGGTCGAGATCGCCGCGTGGTAATTGCCATTGGTGTATTCGACCGAGGTGTCGATCACCTTCAGGTCGACGTCGGGATAGGCGGCTTTCAGCGCATCGATGCGCTTCTGCACGGCCTCGGCCACCTTCACGTCGCTGGCGCCCTTGGAGCGCTTGATGCCGAGCGCGACCACCGGCTCGCCGTTGAAGCGGGCGAAGGTGCGGCGGTCGGCGATGGTGTCGGTGACGGTGCCGAGATCGTCTAGCCGGACCTCGCCGCCGCCGAACAGCGGGATCATGGTGCCGGCGAGATCGCCAAGCGTCTTGGCGCCGGCGAGCGTGCGGATCGCCTGGTCGTTCTTGCCGATCTCGGCGCGGCCGCCGGCGACGTCGACATTGGTGCCGCGCAGGCTCTGGCTGACATTGACCGCGGTCAGGCCCATCGCCTGCAGGCGATCGGGATCCAGCGAGACCAGGATCTCGCGCTCGACACCGCCGATGCGCTCGACCTGGGCGACGCCGCGCACGCCCTGCAGCGCGCGCTTGACCACGTCGTCAACGAAATAGGAGAGCTGCTCCGGCGTCTTGCCGGGCGAGATCGCGGCATAAGTCACGATCGGCAGGCCGATGACGTCGACGCGCTGGATCAGCGGCTCGGTGACGTTCTGCGGCAGGTTGGAGCGCACGCGCGTCACCGCGTCCTTGACGTCGTTGAGCGCGCGATCGGTGTTGGTCTCGAGCGCGAACTGGATCGTGGTGACCGACAGGCCATCGGTGATCGACGAGGTGATGTGCCTGACGCCCTCGACGCCGGAGACCGCGTCTTCAACCGTCTTGGTGACCTGGGATTCCAGTTCGGCCGGTGCGGCGCCGAACTGCGACACCGCCACCGAGATCACGGGGATGTCGGCCGAGGGCAGCCGTGTGATCGCAAGCTTGGTGAAGGACACCCAACCCAGCACCAGCAGGATGATGGAGAAGACGACCGACGGCAGCGGATTACGGATCGACCATGCCGAGATATTGAGAGCCATCAGCGTACCCGCGTGCGATCGAGTTCATCGGCGAACATGGTCTTGATCTGGTCGCCGTCATGGAGCGAAGAGCCGGCGTCGGCCACGACGATTTCGCCGACCTGCAGCCCTTCCAGGATTTCCGTCGCGCTGTCGGACGACAATCCGACCCGCACCTTGCGTGTCTCGACGACATTGCCCTTGACGACCTGCACCGTGAGGTGATCGATCGCGGTCTTCGGGATCGAGACGCCGCAGCTTCGCTTGGCGTCGATCGAGGCGCGAGCGAACACGCCGACCTTGAGCGAGGGGTTGTTGGCGACGCTGATGCGGACCCGCCCGAGTTGCGTGGCGCGGTCGATCTCGGGTGCAACCAGCCGGACCCGCCCGATCAGGTCGGGCGCATCGTCGCGGCTGATCCGCACGGTGGCGCCGGAGGTGAGCTTGGACATGTGCACCGCCGGGACCTGGGCGTCGAGCTCGATCTCGTTGTTGACGGCGATGCGGAACATCGGACCGGCCTGCGGCGAGGCCGGCGCGCCGACGATGGTGCGGACTTCGGTGACAAGGCCCGGCGCGGGGGCTTTCAGCGAGATCGGGCCTTGCGGGCCGGGCCGCTGCGGCTGGCCCGGAATCTGCGGCGGCGCGGTCAGGCGCGCTAGCTCCTGATTGTCGGCGACAATCGTGCCCTCGGTGACCAGGAGGTCGGTGACCCTGGAGCCTTCCTGATCGGCAACGACCACCGCCTCGCGGCGCGGCACGAAGAAGCCGGTCACCCGCACCAGATCGGAGAAGCAGGCATTGGTCGACTTCGTCACGATGACGAGCGCCTCGCTTTGCGTCTCCTTCGGCTCGGGACGCTTGCGATGCTCGAACAGATAATAGCCGATGCCGAGCGCGGCGACGAACAGCACGGTTCCGGCCGGCTTGAGATATTCAGTCAAATTCATCGCCGGATCATCCTGACCTGGCTCACGGCCATCCGCGCGAGGCCCAAACGGAGCGCTTTTCTGACATGAAGCGGCGTCCCGCAAGGCTGCGGGACGCGCTTTGGAAACGAGACCTTACACGACATCACGACTTGTCACTGGCAATGGATTCGTCGTGCTCACTTCGATGCGGTGGTCTTGTTTTCCATGTTGACGACCTGCACGCGCCGGTTGGCCTCCGCCAGCGGCTGGTTCGGGTCCTTGAGCTTGCTCTTGCCGTAGCCGACGGTGACGAGATCGGTCGCGGAGATGCTGTACTTCTCGACCAGGTAGCGCTTGATCGAATCGGCGCGACGCTCCGAGAGGTCCTGGTTGTAGGCTTCGCCGCCAGCGGCGTCGGTATGACCGGCGACCACGAAGGTCGAGCCCTTCAGGTCCGGGCTGGTCAAGGCGCGGCCGAGCGCCTGCACCGAGGGCAGCGACTTGGCGCTGATATTGGCGGAGTTGTAGTCGAACGTGATCTCGAGATCGATGTTCGGCTTGTCCTTGGCGGCCAAGGCGATTTCCTCGCGCTCGGTCGACGACAGCGAACGCGTCGAGCGGCCGCGCACCGACTGGATCAGCTTGGAGTCGGTCGCGCTCGGTGCAGGGGCGGTCTGCGGACCGATCGAGAGGCCGCGCGTCAAGGGCTTCTTCGGCGCCGGCGCCAGCGCGCGGACGATCTCGTCCTCGGTGACGTTCTTGCTGTTGCCGTCATCGCCCGCATATGCAGCCGAGGTCGGCAGTGACAGCGCGGCGCCGACGGTGATGATGGACAGAATCGCGGTAAGCCAATTTGCAGCCGATCTCATTCCCAGTCCCTCCTGCGCAGCCAGCTCACGTGCTCTCAAAATTCAAGCAACACGCCCCCGAAAAGGCCTGTTGCGGCATCCGCCCATTGGTCTTCCCAGGGCTGTTCAAGGTTCGAGCCTTGGACGGGGGCCCAACTCAAAAAAATACTAGCGCACTCCGTAGCTTGCGAATTCCTGAACGATGTTCGGATCCATCGCCTTGGCATTGGCGATGTCCAGCGCCCCCTCCTGGGCCGAGCCGTTGCGTTGCTTGGCAAGGCCGCGTCCGTAGAGCGAGGACGTCAGGCGCGGGTTGATCTTCAGGGCCGCGTCGAAATCGGCGATCGCATTCTTCACCGCGCCCGACTTCAGATTGACGAGCCCGCGGCTGTCCAGCGCATCGACGAAGTTCGGCCGCAGCCGCAGCGCCTCGTTGCAATCCTTCAGCGCGGCCTGGAGGTCGCCGACCACGGTGCGGGTCCAGCAGCGGTTGTTGAGGGCCTCGACGTCCTTCGAATTGATCCGGAGGGTGTCGTCGAAATCCTTGATGGCGAGGCTGTAGGCGCCCTTGCTGGCATAAACCTGGCCGCGGCGGTACAGCGCGTTCACGTCGTCAGGGTTGGCGGCAATCTTGGCGGTCAGGCTCTTGATCGTGGGATCGTCAGCCAGGGCGGCAGCGCTCGGCCCACCGTC
>NZ_JADYVG010000037.1:0-29346 GCF_020193585.1 Bradyrhizobium sp. IC3195
CGCTGATGTGATCTCGCGCTTTGCGCGCATGCTGATCTTCCCTGCCATAGCCGCCACCGATCTGATTCGGCAGCTCCGCCCCAGACACGACAGGGAAGTTGTCCGGTAACATTTTTAGCGAGGCAATGCGGCCCTCGACGTCACGAGGAATTGCCCCCTCCTTGGATAGCCGAGGAGAGAGCGAATGAACGAGGAACGAATCAAAGGCTTGTCGTGGAGTAATCCACGGGGGCAGGTGATGAATACGCCAGATGACGTGGCGGAGATGTTGCATCTGAGGGTGTGTGGGTGAGGTCTAAAGCGGATTGCGCGCCAGCTGGGCTGCAGACGGTGAAGGACTACGTGGCGCGGGTGGGTGTAGCCGTTCAAGTCGCCTGAGCGGGCGAAGCGGGTCATGGCCTTGAAGGCTGGCTGCGCGAGAGGTTCATTCGACATTGCGGCAATGCGGATGCGGTCCGTCACGACCTGTTGGCCGAAAACGGCTTGGCGGTCAGCCGGCGAACGCTGCGACGCGCCGTGCAACCCTACCGCCAGGCACTGAAGGCCGAAGCGCTGGCGACGACCCGGTTCGAGACGCCCCCGGGGCGGCAGCTACAGATCGACTTCGGCGAGCGTCTGGTCGATATCGGCGGGGCGAAGGTCAAAGCATTTGTGTTCGTGGCGACCCGCGCCGAAAAGCAAGAGCACTGGTTCGCTGGGCTCGAGAGCCATTCACGACCTTCGATGGCGTGCCGGAGGAAGTGCTGAAGGACAATCTACGCGCGCTCGTGGTGCGCCACGGCAGATGAGCCGGTCGGTTCAGTTTAACGACAAGCTCATCACGTTCGCGAAGCATTGGGGCTTCCGTCCTCGCGCCTGCGCACCGTATCGGGCGCGCACAAAGGGCAAGACGGAGAATGGCGTCCGCTACGTGAAGAAGAACGTGATCGCGGGGCATTCCTTCGCGAGCTGCGAGGCATTCGAGACGCATCTCGCCGAGTGGGAGGGCGGGGTGGCGAACGTACGTATCCACGGCACGACGGGCGTGGCGCCGATCACTCGCTTTGCGTGTGACGAGGTACACCGTGACGGTCGCGGCTGGCGAGGTGCGCATCCGCCATGGCATGCGCGAGGTTGCAGTCACAAGCAATCGGAGGATCGCCGGCCGCGGATCGTCGAGTTCGCCCACCTCGACGGGGTTGCCTGTCGCGATGGCGCGGTCTGCCAACCAGCAAGCGCGACACCGACAGTGCCGGCGCCTTCACCACTGCCTCGTTGTTACGTCCTCTTGCCGAATACGAAGCTACGATCGGAGGGAGCTTCTGATGGTGCGTACAAAGAAGGTCACCGAAGCACCAATCGATTGGCTGGGGGCCATGCTGGCGCGCTCGCAGCTCTCCCATCCGCGACCAGCTCGACCACCTGCCCGACGAGACGGCGCGCGTGAACCTGTCGGCGCGTGAGACGCTGATCCTACTGTGCGAGCGCGAGGTCGTGGCGCAAGAATCATAGGCGCAGCCGTCGATCGACCGAAGCAGATCCGCGACCTGGCCGCGTCACGTTGGATCGCCAACGGCGAGAACGTGCTGCTGCTCGGCGCGCTCGAGTCAGGTTCATGCTGCCCATCTCGCTACCGCCTTGGAGTTGAAATCTTTTTGACCCGGATCGCCAGACGATGGCCGCCGGAACCGCCGCGCCCTTGACTTGGGGATGTTCCAGATCAACCGCTTTGACCATCCACGGTGCGCCTTTGCACAGCTGCTGCGCAGGCAAGCTCTGTTCTTCGATCAGACGGCGAGCCGTCGAAGGACTGACTTTCAACGCAGCTGGGCGCGCTCGTCCTCTCGGTAGGCCGCGATGGCGTGTTGGTTGCGCAGACTGCGAACGCGGACGCGGGCCCAACTGTTGCCACGCCCTGTCGACCTACTGGCGCGGTTGAGAACCGCGGCGATGGTGCTGTCGGGCATCTGACGCGCGAGGACACGAACGAGATCGACCACATCCGCCGCGGTGCTCGCCGGTGCGGTTCCTCCTCACCTGCAATGCCGTGTGATCGCCGCCATGCCAGTGGACAATCAAGTCCAGCACCTCGTCGCGGATGCGCACAACGATCTCATTGATCAAGCTTCGGATGATCCTGTTGCGCGTCGCAGCTGTTGCACCCGGACTTTCCCAAGCTCTCTTGAGTTCGGAACCAGGCGCAAGTAACCGATCGCGATCGATGTCGCTCAACGTCATCTCCGGCGTAGCCAACAACGTGTCGCGCTCGCCCTCAAGCTCGCGGACAGCGACCAGGCGTTCGTTCCAGCGCCGCTCCAGCTCGCCGGCAACAAGGCGATTGTCCGGCTCGACAGCCTCGTATCGCCGACGAGCGCGAGTTGCCTCGTAGCGTGCCTGCTCCAGAGCCAACTCGAGCTGACGCAGCTTGTCGGCGTGTTCACGGCCGCGCGCTTCCATGGCCGCCAGCGCCGCCCGTATACCCAGCGGCTGCAGCCGCGCGATGACCCCCGTGCTGATCGCGCGATCCGCGCGCAGACCGCCTAATGAGATGCACGGGTCTCCACCATGGTTGATCTGGCTACCGCGGCAATGATACCGCCCGACAGTACTGTGCGTACCGCTGTAGGTAACGTGAAGTTTGCTGCCGCAGTGGCCGCAACGAAGAACCCGCGAGCAGGCCTTCGCCGCTGCGAACCGAGCCTCGACTCATGAAGCTTTTTCCGTTGGCGTTGTCGGTGATCAGGCCCTGATTCTTCTCGAACTCCGCCCACGTAATGTAGCCCTCATGGTGGTCCTTGATCAAAACCTCCCAGTCGTTGCGCTCGCGCCGGAAGCCCCGCACGATCCTCTTGCGGCCGGCCTCGATCGTCACTCGACTGCCCGAGCGCCCGAAGACATAGGCGCCAGCATAGGCGGGATTGGTCAGGATGTGGTAGATCGTATTGTACACTGGTAACTTCCATTCGACGTGGCGGCCCTCGGGGCCATGGCCGACCCCCGGGCAAAGTGATTCGCTCCTGCCGTAAGCAGAGGTGGATCTGGCGCAGTGTCTGCATCTCGGCAAACTTGGTGAACACGAGTGCGAGCGCCTCCTGAATGCGCCGATCAGGGTCCTTGTCGATCCGATCGTTGGAGACCTTGAGATAGCCGATGGCGACGTTGAGGAAGAGCTCACCCCTGCGTGCCTTCTGCTTCAAGGCTTCAAGCGAGCGTTGCCCAAAGATAGATAGCTCCATCTCGCTCATCGTGCCCTTCATGCCGAGCAGAAGGCGATCGTTGGGATAGCGAGGATCGTCGACGCCATCCTCACCGACGATCAGTGTTCCAACGAGCCCGCAGAACTCCAGGAGCGTGTGCCAATCCCTACCGTTGCGGGCCAGCCGAGAGGCCTCAATCGAGACCACAGCGCCAACTTGCCCTTCGCAAATGGCGGCGAGCAGCTTCTCGAATCCGGGACGCGCGGTGCCGCCACCAGAGCGACCGAGTTCGTCGTCGATTACGGCCACCTCGCTCTAGCCCAGCTGCCGGGCAAGCTCGGCCAAGCCGTACTAGCGGCGCTCGCTCTCGCGGTTGTTGATGACCTGGTCTGCCGTCGACTGGCGAACGTAGACGACGGCCTGGCGAGCAAGGTGCTCAGGTGTGATATTGCTCACCGCCGTCCTCCCGGTTCACGTCGTGTGCCTCGACTGCGCTGTCGGTGAGCGCTTCGGTCAGAAGCTCCTTTAACAGCGCCAGCATTTGCTGTTGGGCTTCGATTGGAATGCTGCTGTATGTCGGAGGGCTCTCGAACAGATCCCCCTGACGACGTGATGCGTCCGCCATGACGGCCTCCTCGCGAATGGGACGATTCCCTGGAAGAGGAGGCTAAGAGCGCCTCGACAAGAAGACGCGCTCCAGTAGACGATCCACCGGAAGCTGCGGATCAGCTTTGAGATGGAAGGAAGCGGCGGCGGGAACCGCCATCCATGCCGGCAGCAGCGTTAAGGTGGCATCAGGTTGTCTGATAACAAAATGCGTCTCACCCCCAAGCCGCTTGCAGGAGACAATGACGACTGACGCTCCGCATCGCGGATGGAACGCGTAAAGGATCTCCACCTCAGATCCCAGACACCCGGCATTATGACGCTGGTCCGCCAGGCGTCGGCAAGACGCACCCGTCGATTGCTCTCGGGCGAGAGGCGATCCTGGACGGGTACACGGTGCAGTTCACCACGGCAACGACGCTGGTCGCGGGCCTCGCCAAGGCGCACGGCGAGCAGCATCTGGACGAGAAACTGCTCGCGCTGTCGAAGCCAAAGCTACTAATCGTCGACGAACTCGACTACCGGCCCCTGAACCCGACGCTGCGCATCTGTTCTTCCGGCTGGTCAGTCGCCGTTACGAAACCGGCGCCATGCTGATCACGTCGAACCGCAGCGTTGCCGAAGGGGCAGTTCTTCATGACGAAAAGGGGGCAGTTCCGGATGGCGTTCGACAGACTATGCTCAAGGTTGAACCCGGGCCAACTCAGCATCAAGGGCGGATAGATCTCTACCCATTCTGGGTAGGGGAATCGCATATGACGCTATCGGCGTGTTGCAAAGCGGTCGGAACTGGATTCTTTGGGTCTCTCTCGATTGCCGAGGGAGACTGGAATGCGCAAACTCAGGCGCCTGCTTCGACCGCTCAAGGATCCTCGCGCCGACAACACACGGCACGATCTGGTTGAGATTCTTATCATCGCTTTGGCGGCGACGCTGGCTGGCGCCAAGAACTGTACCGAGTTCGAGTTCTTCGGCAGGGGTCGAGAGGAGCTGTTGCGAGGGTTCCTGGAGCTTAGACACGGCATTCCCAGCCACGATACGTTCAGCACCGTTTTCCGCGCGCTGGACCCGAAGGGGCTGGAAGCCGTTTTGCGTAAGTTCAGCAAGGGCTTCGGCATCAAGGGCGTGGTCAGTATTGACGGGAAGGCCTTGCGAGGAGCCTTCACTCGTGGCCGGCGAGCCACGCCGCTTCATATGGTCAACGTCTGGGCGGCCGGCACGCGCATGGCGCTGGCTCAGGGAAAGGCTCCCAACCGCAACGAGGTTGCCGGCGTTCTCAAAGTCCTGGCTCTGCTCGATCTGGACGGCGCTGTTGTCACCGCCGATGCCTTGCATTGCCGACCCGACACCGAGCGGGCTATCCGCAAGTGCAAGGTCCACTACGTGTTGGCGATCAAGAGCAATCGCGGCCGGCTGTTCAAGGCGGCGAAGGCGCTCGTCGACACCGCCCGGAAGCCCGCGCGGGCGAGCCAGCGGAGGACAACCGCCCACGGCCGCACCGAGCGTCGGCAGGCCATCGTTACCTCGGCACCGCAATTGGCGAAGCAATACGGCTTCCCAGCCATCGCTGCCGTTGGCCGCATCGACAGTTGGCGGGCCAATACCGGCAAAGCCGCCAAGCACACGGTACGATACTTTCTGGCATCGCGTCCGCTCCCTGCCAAGAAACTGCTTGAGGTCGTGCGTGCCCATTGGGGTATCGAGAATAACTTGCACTGGGTTCTCGACGTTCTGTTCGACGAGGACGCATGCCGCAGTCGCAAGGGCCATGCCGCCGAAAACCTCGCAGCTATCCGCAAGCTGGCCATCAATACACTGCAGGCGACACCAGGCCCCGTGCGCACCAGCCACAAAATGCTCGAAGCCAGATGGAATAATGACTTCCTTCTCAGCGCTCTTGCCCATATGCGATAGCCCTACCATTCTGGGGAGGTCTTCGCTACAATGCCTCCTGATATGCTGCCCCGGCGACTACAGTTTTCCAAGACAGAATGAAACAGCATGACTCACCACGTGGATCTCGGACCCGGTGTGGCAAGCATACCAGCGCCAAGAAATCTTCCAAACCGTTCCGATCAGGGAGTGAGTTGGAACAAGTCCTACGAAGCCATCAACGCTTGTGGCCAAAAACCTCTTTTACGAGAATTACTCACGCAACTACGTCAGCCTGCTGTCTTTCCCACTATGGCAAGGATCGCGGCGGATACAACTGACCTAGGCGTCAAGTTCGACGAGGGCACGACAGCAACGTTTTCGCTCGATAGAGCTAACGCCGTTGTGCGAGCGATCGACACGTCTGACGATCAATCAAGGCACGAAAGCTCTCGCGCGATCCCAAGTTGCGTTGTCCAGTAGGTCCACGGCGGCAGCGTCGTGGTATCCAGTCGCGTTGCCTTGATCCGACAATCGCGAATCGCGGCGATGATGCGCCGAGAGCTGTTGGACACAAGAACATCAAGGAGCGCAGACAACATGCGATAATTGGAAAGCCGCTGTACTACGCATATGACTCTCGCAGACGAAAGCTCTCTCTGCCGGTGGCCGCGGACACGACGTTGGCAATGGAGGTTTCGCACTTAGCATGTGTTTTGACCAAGAAACTTACGAGAACCACTCAATACGAGACGAGGTGATGATTCCTTGCCTAGTCTGGACCTCGACGCGCGACACCTGGCAAGCTGTTTGCTCGTGCCGGAGCCCGGTTCAGGCAGCCATCGCCCGATGTTCGCCATGCCCTGACTTCTTCGCACTTGCAATCTCAGAGGCGTCCTCATGTCATTCCCTTCGCGGACGTTGCACCCGAACCGTGTCGACCTTGAGAACGTCGGAGCTTCCTTTGGGAAGGGCGGGGCGGGTTCCAGATAGGGCGTGGAAGCGCAGAAGCCCGCCAGGAATATGTAGATCCAAGCATTGCCGACCAAGGAGCCTTCGTCCGAAGTGGCCGTCAACGTCAGCCGTCTGAGACAGGCGGAGATCTCGGAAGGGAAACCAAATGCACCCGGCGGGTCCCCGTCGGTGCATCCATTCCGCTCACCGTCAGATGTGTCGATGCCATGCTCCTCCTTGGAAGGCCAATGCCAAAACAGAGCCCCGAAAACGACATCATGACAGAAGAATCAGATATCAGATCTGCGAACGCAAACATTCGTGCAAGCACTGTCTGGACCATTGTGCTCGGCTTTGCCGCGGATCCGTTGATGCGTTGGAGCTGGCCTGACCCAAGGCAATACCTTAGGAGCATGCCTCAGTTCATTGACGCCTGTGGGGGCCGAGCATTTGCACATGGCACAGCCTACGTCGCGGGAGAGATTCGTGGCGCGGCCCTGTGGCTGCCTCCCAACGTGCAGCAAGACGAGGAGGCATTGGATGCAATCATGGCGCTATCCCTGCGCCCGGAGATTACCGAGGATATGGCACACTTGCGGCGGAGAATGGCCGAACATCGTCCCCACGAGCCACATTGGTATCTGCCGCTCATTGCCGTCGATCCGAACTGGATCGGAAAAGGGCTTGGCACGTTGCTGATGAAATACGCCCTTCAACGATGCGATGAGAACGGCATTGTTGCCTACCTCGAAAGCTCGAACCCTGAAAACATTCCCTTTTACCAACGTCACGGCTTCAAGGTCGTTGGTGAGATACAACACGGTTCTTCGCCGCCGCTCACGCCAATGTTGCGAACGGCTTCATTCCCACCCAGCAAGGCCGCGCCGCCGGATCGGCTCGTCACCCAGACTCAAGCATAGCTCATCCCGTTAGGATTGATTGCCAATAACCTGACATGACCGCGTTCGGTCAGGACGGCTTATGTTCGCGGCCAGACAACTGAGCACGTGAGGCGGCTCGCCCGGCCTGCGAAAAGCATACGAATCGCCTCTTCGGCAAAGTTGGCACGTCTGATGTGAGAGCTGGCGGGGTCAAATCCACTAAGCGTGGGACATTGCCACGGGCGGCTGCATCGATTGCGGTCGGGCTCCAGACAATTTTTGATCTAAGGGCCACAGAAAGCGATGAATGGCGAGACGCGTATGGCTACCGAAACCCGATCCGGCCCAACTCAATTCGCGGACCGCGAACCGATCGATGCCAACATTCAGGATGTCCAGGGTTGCTGTTCCCCTGTTGGAGAATTTGCGACGCCACTTCCAAAGGCTTGAGCACATCTTGGCCGATCGCAGGCGCTCGGTCGTCGAGCGCACCTTTGCGTGGCTCGGCAGATGTCGGCATCTCTGCAAAGACTTCGAAGGTTCCGCCGCTACCGAGCTCGCCTGGCCGCTCGTCGCCCATCTGAGGCTCCTAACTCGCCGATTGGCCAGGCCTTGAGACATCTATGCTTTTTGAGTGAGGCTCTCAGGACAGGCGCTCGGCGAATTTCGAACCTCGACCTCGGGGCTGCTCCAACTGGTTAACTTGACTGTGCCGTCTTGACGAGTCTGGGCAACGGCTTCTATATGTGGTGTCGTCGTGGTTTTCAATTCGCATATATGGTGGCACGGAGTTAAGGGGAACCCATTGTGCCGGCAGCGGCTATTCCGAGGCATTAGCGCGACAGCGCTGGGAAGACCCGCGAGCCAGGAAACCTACCGCGACAGAACCCATGTCCTCGGGCGGGGTGCCCGGTGGGTCGCTTGCAGCCGGGGACATTGGCCGGGTCTCCTCGCAAGTCGTCCGCACGGTCCCAGCCCCCAAATATCACGGGGTTGCCGATGTCGGCGTCTTACGATTTCGATCAGTATGGTCATCTCATTGAGCTGCCGAGTGTGCGGCAGCCCTCAGCGCAGGCAAAGCCTACCACACCTGAACTGTGTCTTGTGCAGCCCCCAGCATTGCCGGCTCCCCTGCCGAGGCCCCCCGCGCGATCGCCAACTCCGTCTGACCTTTCGCTCGATCGGTCGCGCGACGACCTGCTGACCTCGTTTGGTAGGCTGACGCTGACCGACCGCTATCTGCTCGCCGGCGAAGGCCTCCAGGACATGTTCGCCCGAGTGTCTTGCGCCTTCGCGGACAATGTTGCGCATGCCCAACGTCTATATGATGCGATGTCTCGGCTGTGGTTCATGCCGGCCACACCGGTGCTCTCCAACGGCGGCACGACGCGCGGCCTTCCGATCTCGTGCTTCCTTAACTCAGTGTCGGACTCGCTCGAAGGCATCGTCGGCACCTGGAACGAGAACGTCTGGCTTGCTTCCAATGGCGGCGGCATCGGCACCTACTGGGGTAATGTTCGCTCAATCGGCGAGAAGGCGAGGGGCGGCGTCACCTCGGGCATCATCCCGTTCATCCACGTCACGGACGGCCTCACGCTGGCGATCAGCCAGGGCTCGTTGCGGCGCGGCTCGGCGGCGGTCTATCTCGATATCCACCATCCCGAGATCGAGGAGTTCCTCGAGATCCGCAAGGCGTCTGGTGACTTCAACCGCAAGAGCCTCAACCTACATCACAGCATCAACGTCACCGACGAGTTCATGTGTGCCGTGGGCGCCGGCACCGCATTCGCTCTGCGCAGCCCGAAGACTAACGAGGTTGTCCGCGAGATCGATGCCCGCCAGCTGTGGCAACGCATCCTTGAGAACCGGCTGCAGACCGGCGAGCCTTATCTCTTGTTCATCGACACCGTGAACCGTGCGCTCCCCAAGCACCAGCGCGAGCTCGGCCTCAAGGTCTCGACCTCCAACCTGTGCAGCGAGATTACCGTGTCGACCGGCATCGATCATCGCGGCGAGGAGCGCACCGCGGTGTGCTGCCTGTCGTCGCTCAACCTCGAGACCTGGGACCAGTGGAATGAGGAGCCCGGCTTCATCGAGGACGTCATGCGCTTCCTAGACAACGTGCTCACGCACTTCATCACGGTGGCGCCGGACGGAATGAAGCGTGCCCGCTACGCCGCCCTGCGCGAGCGCTCCGTTGGCCTCGGCGTCATGGGCTTCCACTCGTTTCTCCAGGCCAAGGGCATTCCAATGGAGGGTACCCTGGCCAAGTCATTCAATCTGAACATGTTCCGAAAACTTCGTCGCGATGCCGATGCGGCATCCGTGGCGCTCGCTCGCGAGCGTGGCCCGTGCCCGGATGCCCTGGAACGCGGCGTGATGGCGCGCTTCAGCCCCAAGATCGCAATCGCGCCGACCGCCTCGATCAGCATCATCTGCGGCGGCACCAGCGCCTGCACTGAGCCGATCCCGGCCAACATCTACACCCACAAGACGCTATCCGGCGCCATCTCGGTGCGCAATCCGCACCTCGCTAAGGTGCTGGCCGCGAAAGGCGCCGACACCTCGGCGACCTGGGAGTCGATCATCGCGCACGACGGATCGGTCGCCCATCTCGACGTCCTGTCGGAGCACGAGAAAGCGATCTTTCGCACCGCCTTCGAGATCGACCAGCGCTGGATCGTCGAGCTTGCCGCCGACCGCGCCGCGTTGATTTGCCAGAGCCAGTCGATCAACCTCTATCTGCCGGCCGACGTCGATAAGTGGGACCTCCACATGCTGCACTGGACGGCGTGGAAGCGTGGGGTGAAGAGCCTCTACTACTGTCGATCAAAGTCGATCTCGCGCGCGGCGTTCGCCGGCAAGATTGCCGGGGATGCAACGCCGACGCAGCAGCCGGCGCGGCAGCGCACCGACTATGAGGAGTGCCTCGCATGTCAGTGATCGATCTGTCGCGCGCCGATCCGCGCACGTTGATCGGCAAGGGACGCGTCGGCCTCCTTGACTCGACCGGCAGCTACGACGTCGATCGCTATGCCTGGGCTTACGAGTTCTGGAAGCGCCAGCAGCAGACCCACTGGATGGGCGAGGAGGTGCCGCTCGGCGCCGACCTCAACGACTGGGCTTCGGACCGCGTCACCGACAGCGAGCGCGCGCTGCTCACCCAGATCTTCCGTTTCTTCACTCAGTCGGACATCGAGGTCGGCGACAATTATTTCAAGCGGTACATTCCGCTCTTCCAGCCACTCACCGTCCAGATGATGATGGCCGCTTTCACTAACATGGAGACGGTTCATATCGACGCCTATGCCCTGCTGCTCAAGACGCTCGGTATGCCTAAGACCGAGTTCGAGGCATTCCGCGGCTATGCGCAGATGCGCGCCAAGGCGGACTACATGCACGAGTTCGGCGTCGACAGCGTGGCGGATGTCGCCCGTACCCTGGCGATGTTCGGCGCCTTCACCGAAGGCATGGCCTTGTTCGCCAGCTTCGCCATGCTGCTGAACTTCCCACGCCACAACAAGATGAACGGCATGGGACAGATCGTAAGCTGGTCAGTGCGCGACGAGAGTCTCCACTGCGAGGGCATCATCAAGCTATTTCACGAATGGCACCGCGAAACCGGCGCGGTGACGCGCTCCGTCCGCGACGACATTGTCGACGTCGCCAAGACCATGGTGAAGCTGGAGGAGAACTTCGTCGAGCTCGCCTTCGGTCTTGGCAAGATCGAGGGCATGCTGCCTGAGCATATCCACGCCTACGTCCGCTACGTCGCCGACTGGCGACTGGCCCAACTCCGGATTGCCCCGGTCTTCGGCTTCTTCGAGGCGAAGGAGGGCGGGTTCACCCAGCTCAAGGCGCATCCGCTGCCGTGGCTCGTCGAGATTCTCAATGGCGTCGAGCACGCCAATTTCTTCGAGCAGCGCGCCACGGAGTACTCCAAGGCGGCGAGCCGCGGCAGCTGGGACGGCGAAGACGGGGTGTGGGCGACTTTCGGCCGTATCTAGCCCATTTTATTCATGCTAGCGGCATTGACAGCGGCAGGCGCCGGTAGTCGTCGCCGTCACCCGCCAGCATGACAAAGGCATAGAACCGGACCTCCTCATCGTGGCGTCTTGATTGCAGCGCGACAAAACCGGACACACAGATGGTTTGTTGGGTTAAGCCGGTACATGCGCTCCATTGCTGATGGCGGCTAGGGTTTACAGTATTTCCGCAGGTCGGTGAGGTGGGTCTCATGAAGTAAATCAGCGCAACACGGCTACGCCCTTGAGCAGACGAATGTTCTCGATGATCGCCACGGCCGCCCCCCTCGTAGGGCTAGAGGGGATTACTATCACGCAATCGGAAGTTGTAAAGAGGGCAACCCTGTCAAAGGGGGGCATCTTCATTGCAGCCCGGTCGGATCAGGCAAACCGATTTGTTCTTCATCCCCCTTCGCGCTTGATTTCGTCGCCGACCCACTGACGGTCTTCCTCGGCCGTGGCTTCGCGGAGGTGATCTACTACGAGCAGACGCTGGCAATGCGGCTCGGATGACAGCCGCGTTTCTGTCCTAGCACAAGAGTTCCGCTTCAGCGCTGCCGATCCACCTCTGGAGATTTTGCATCCGCTCTCCGAGGCGCTCCCAATTGATCCGCGCCAGCGGGGGTTCGGCAGGCTGATCGGGCGCAGAGATCGGCAGCGACGATGACGCAAGCCATCACGTCGTCGACGTTATGTCCCACCCTCGCACGAGCGCCGCTTCGACCGCTCGTCGGCCTTTCGTCCGAGGTGGCCAGTGCGGCCGACCGGAACGATTGTAATCGATGACCTGTGTCTCCCTAAGCGAGGGCCGGGTTAACTACGACGGTCGACAAAACTATTTTTTGCCTCATCATTCTCCGACGGCCGAAAAGCCGACGGTGATGCAGGTGGAGGCACGGGTCCGGGAAATCGGCGCAGCCAGCCACTAAGCGGCTGGCGTTCGACCACGGCAGCACGCTTGAGTTCGCCGCGATCTTCGCCGTGGCGCTGCGTCATAACCAGATCAGCCAGATTCCTTTGAACCACGCCTAACCAGCTCGAGCCGATGTACCGACAAGAAGCCGATAGCGCCATTGATGCGAGTCCCTGTTGCCAAGGTTTCTATGCCGCGATGCGGCTCAGATATTGGTGCGAACCCGCGCCATTTTGGCGAAGATCGATCAATAGGTCGTGGCGATCACGCCACCCCACCGGTAGTTCACACGGACCAAGCCGATATCGACGTCCTGACCGATACGGGCAGTCCCTGCAAAAGTGCCCACCGGAACACCCACGAGTCCGGGTGAAAAAAAGAAATCCACATCCCGACGACCCATGAACAGGTGGTCGTATTCAACGCCGATGGACCAGTTCGGAGCAAAGCCAAATTCAAGGCCCGCCCCTACCGTGCCGCCCCAACGAGTTTCGCTGCCGTTGTCGATAGTGAGCCCGGTCGCAAAATCGGAGACCCGGTATTTGTCACGGACGACTGCAGCCCCACCTCTTACATAAAGCAGCACGTTATTCCAGGCATAGCCGACTTGGCCCGTGAACAGGCCGAATGCATCAAGCGTGGAGTCATCCCGGACGCCTGCGAAAGCAAGGTTCGCGTTGGAGCCCTTGAAATCGGCCCAATTGCCCTGCGCCTCCAGACCGAACACCGAGTTCGCTATTTGCCAGCGGTAGCCGATTTGACCGCCGACCGTGCTTCCCGTCGCATGATGGCACCCCATGCCAACGGGCGGAGCGACGACCACGCCGCCGGCGTTGACCACGTCCCAGCACTGATGCGCAGAGCCGCCACCGCCATTGATGCCGACGTAGAAGCCGCTCCAATCATAGATCGGAATGACCACCGGAGGCGCTTTGACGTAGGAGCGCGCAGCCAGATCAGCGGCTGCGGCAGGCGCGGCCAGCGCGATGAGGGCTACCGTGCCCGCCAGCAATTTTTTCATTCTTCTGAACCCCAGTTTCGAATTCGACGCCCCCGACGGGGTATTGACGACGATTGGCACGTTTCCGCCACCTCCATCAACTGCAAGGGTTGGTAGTTGACGGGGTCGCAAGCGCCGCCTGAGCGGCCGGTCGATGGGCAAAGTGCATGTCGGGTCGGTCGCGGATGCTGTCCGCCGACTGTTGATTAAGTGGCATGACCCGAAAATGTCTAATCGCGGTTACCCCTCCTGCGCGCCCTTCGAGCACATCAGCATGACAAGAGTCAGCCTCGACAGCGAGTCAGTTTCCTGATTGCAGCTGCTCCGCGTGTCCTCGTTCCGGCCGTATCGACCGTTCGTCGGCCATTGGATGCAAGTGTTCCCGCTTACGGCGAAGCTTCGACGGACGAGCCGCATTCCTCCACTTCGTTCCGGGCGGACGATGCATCCGCAGTAAGACGGAGGCGTGTGTAGGGGCCAGCGATAAGGCTCGGCGGCGCCGCATCGAGTTAAGAGTCCAGAATTTCTTGCTGCGGCTGGCCTTCTCGATCACGGGCTGTACCCTCGTCGATACATAAAATTTGAGCCGCGAAACGGGCCGAGCGACATCCCGAGAACTGGCTATTCCAGGAGCTCTCACAGAACTCCCAGCCGAGTTCGGGATTGAACGACCGCGCTCGGAGCGGCCGACTACGGCACCTCCCTGAGACCCGAGATGTTGATCTGGAGACGCCATCAGAAGTATCCCAGCACCAAGCAGGCCTTGTTCAAGACCATGAAGTTCAGATCGCAAGCCGCCACGCCATCGGCCAGCACTTGGCTCTGCCAGAAATGGTCGTCGATGCTTTGGTTGCCCGGCTGCAACAAATTCTCGAAGTTGGGCGTCGCGACGGTCAAGACTCGGCGCAAGACAAGCTCAAAGGGGGAAAGGACATCAGCGTGTTCCTGCGCGATCCCATAAAACACGACGATATGCTCTCCTCTCAAGGCCAGGGCATTTCCACGGATGCGCAGACGGACGCCAGGCCTGACGGCCAGATCGAGATGGCCGTCATTGCTCCCGAGTGGCCCGCCATCGCGCGCGGCCAGGACATAGAGATGCTCACTGTCGACGCGTACGGGCGCATCAGGCGAGAGACTGACATTCGGATACCGTGACAGCAGCGTCTCGGCGTCGACGATGATGAGAACGGCAACGTGAGACTCGGAGCGCTGGCTCTTGGTTGAGGGTCTGTCTTTGGCCATTGCTGTTTCCCTTCCTCCCGACCGTGGGATGCTCGGCAACCGCGGAGCTTGCCAAGTGCTTGGGCCGACCGAACTGGATGGTGCTGACGGCGGATCGGTCCCATTCGAGAGCGACGCGAAAAAAGCGACAGCTGTCGAGAAGGCCGATCCGCCAGGGACGATGGGTGAGGTCGGCACGCCTCCGGACCATATTATGCCACCTCGGAGTCGAGGGGGGTGGGATCATGGCCGTTCCCCGCTGCGCGGTTCCTTCGACGCCTTGATGATCATCCGCATCAATTGTGGATGCTGATGAACGGATCCCACGAAAAGTATCCCAGCGCGCTGCAATTGCGATCGACGACCATGAAGTTGAAATGGTAGGTAACTCGTCCGATAGCCAAAGTTTCCGAGGACCAATAGTAATTGGCGATCGTCTGACATGTCGGCACGGACGGATTGCTAGGATTGGGATGCGCGAACGAGGCCTCCGCCTTCCGCGGGGTCGGCGTCGAGATCAGCTCGTTTCCTACGTTTCCGATGAAGCGGTAGAAGATCACTGACTTCTCGAATCCAAGGGAGAGGCTGGTCTCGCGCCAACGAATCAAATGCCCGACCTGGGCCTTCAGGTCGAGCTCGCCGCCCGCTTGCCCACTGATCACGTTGTCCTGATTTGTGATCATGTAGACATGGCGGAAATCAATGAGAGTGGGGCTGTCCGGTCTTTTGCTCGGATTCGAGTACTTCTGAAGAATGGATTCCGTATCAAAGGCAACAAGAACGTCTGTGACTCTGGACATGATGCCTCTCCATTGCAAAGAGGAATGTTCGGCTTTCGCCGAGCTCAACCCATCGCCGTAGACCATTGCGATGGCTGATAACGCCGTTTGTTGGATTGCGCTGCTTCGACCGGTTCATCAGGATTTGGCTGCGGCCGCCGAGTAGGCTTGAGCTTTCGTGAGCGGCCGATTCGCGTGATCATAGGATGATTTCTCCTCAGGCCGCGCGCATTGCAGGAGACCTGCATTTGCCGTGCCAAAGGAGAGGGAATCACTTGGAGAGCGACAGGATGGCGCTTTAGCTGCCATGTCGCATGTCTAAAATCGACCAATGCGGACCGCGATAATTTCCCGAGAGCAATCAGCCATCCGGCCCACAACTGTTTCCTCTTTCCCACACTCGATAGGGGGCTCGTTCACCACAGGCACTATGCAACACGGGCAGAAGCCTCACGATATCGAGGGCGTCGTCACTCCCCATCTCGATTCTGGAGCGCTCAGCCATGGGAGTACTGTAACCAGTGGCTCCGAGGAGGGTAATGTATCGGATGGATGACAGCTTTCGGTCTTCGTGTTTGTCCAACCCCGTCGTGTGGGCGCGCATACCACCCCCTCGAGAATGCAGTTAGGCCAATCGCCGCCACGCGCAAGATGTTTATGTTGTCGTTCCTGCGCGTCGGACTTAAGACGTTTGGCGGCAAGCTGCCACAAACGGCCGCGATTTCACGATCGCGTCACGAAGAAGCTAGTTCGCTCTCGACGCGCGGCTCGCAAAACGTGGCACGCCAATTGCTTGGCCTACGACACCGCCTCGCCGGGCTTAGTAATGTGGTCCTCCCGCGTCCTGGGATGCGGTCCAAGCCCGAAGAGAGGAGGTCACGATGCGGATGGCACCCAGCAGGCGAGCATATAGATTGATGGGCACACTGAGTCGGCTGCTCGCAACGACCCGCAAGCTCAACCCTAATCGCAACAAAGCGATGGCTAGGCGCGCCATGCTGCGGCGCAGCTTTGGCACCGGAGACCTCCATGACAAGTTCGTCTGATATCGCGCGGCTTCGAGCTAGTCCGGGCACCGCTTCGCTAACGAAGTGGGGTTGGGTTTTCGCCCTCGGCGTAGGTTATCTGATCACTGGCTTCGTGGCGCTTGGTAGCGTTGCGCTCGCGACGGTGGCGAGTGTGGTGCTAGTTGGCGTGATGATGATCGTCGCCGGCGTTGCCGAAACGATCAATGCTTTCCAGGTTAAGACCTGGGGCAAGTTCTTGCTATGCGCTCTTTTGGGTGCGCTCTACTTTGGATGCGCTCTACATCGTCGCGGGACTTGTGACATTTGATAATCCTACGCTCGCCGCTGTGCTGCTTACGCTGGCGCTCGGCGCATCGCTGGTCGCCGCCGGCATCATGCGCCTGATCCTGGCGTTCAGCATCAAACGCGCAACGCCCCGATCCTGGCTGGCGATATCCGGCGTCATTACTCTGCTGATTGGATCGTTGATCTTAGCGCGTTGGCCGATAAACAGTGTTTATATTCTGGGCCTGTTTCTCGGCGCCGATCTAATCGTGGCGGGCGCGAGCTGGATTGGAGTCAGCTTCGGCCTACGCCGCAGTCCCATCGTGAAGTCACGATCGTCGCGTAATTGCCGGGCGCCCTTGGTTTCGAAGGAGAAAGACATGCACGAAAATAACAGCTTGGAGCGTGCAGCCTCACCCGCTGAGACTGCATTTGCTGCGCTAACGAACTTCTCGCTCGGCAACAATCTCATACTTGGATATGCAGCTCACGGTTTCTATGTCTCCAGTCAGCCTGTCACGAGTGCGGTAGTTCAGTTCACCGATAACGCTGTGGCAAGCGGCTTGGCCCACGCCTACCTTTACTGAATCGAATATACTCACGCCAAATCACAGCGACAGATCAATCGATTCCGAATTCTTCACGGGCGACTCGAGACCGCGATCATCGAACGCTCTGTCGAGAAGATGGCGACGCCAGCTAAGCAGATGATTGCCAGAGCACTATGCGGTCAGAAACGGCCCGTACTCTACTTCCGCCGCAAGCTCTGCGATCTCCGTCTCAAACGATGTTTTGCTTTGCCGCTGACGCAGCAAATCGTTCGAGTATCACGCGCAAATCACCCGCTTCTTTTCTTAGGTGAGGGTACACCTTGGCGGCTTCGCAATCAAACTGCTCCCAGTCCGGCACATCGAGCAATGTCAGTGAACGGAGTGCCGGAGCGAAGCAACTAAGAAATCGTCGTTGGATTATTTTAATGCGCTGCAAGCGGATTGCTTCGCTTGTGTCGGGCTCTCCAGAAACAAGCTCGATTGCGTCTCTTAGAACCGAGAGACGAAAATAGAACTGTGTCACTGCCAGCAGTATCTCGGCGTCGAGCAGTCCGAGTTTTCCCGCAACAGCAGGCAACACGAGTGGGAGTGACGGAAGGAATTTGGCGTCTTCACTTGCAATCTTCCTCGTGCCCCAATCCCTCCACGGCTCTATGTAGTCGTTGGCGCATCGTGCAACTCGATCGACGATCTCAGCGTAGAGACTTGCTCGCATGGCTTTGATCTCTTGTTTCTGGCGCCTGTTATCGTGGTGGGTGACAGCGCCGAAGCTAATGGCACTGCCCACGATGGTACCCACGAAGCCAATCCACCCCACACTGCTGCCGACGAAGATATTCACCATCACCCCAGCAGTTACCGCTCCCGCCAGAGAGGCTACTGCGATAAGAAATATCATATCTTGTCGATACGGGCTTAGTCGTGTCGCGTGATCATTTTCATTCACGACGCATCCTCGAGCGACCAGGTTCATAGGCATTCGCTTTTGCGGAAAATGCTACCCCCTGCGCCGAAATGTTACTGTCCGCTGCAATCGATTTGGTTCGGCTTGATACCCCGGAACTGTCCACGCAGGGCTGTGACTGTGATTAGTTTTGACGGGGTCTTCGTTGGCCCACCACGCATCATATTCATACGCCGATTTCGGGAGGGAGCGACCGATAAGCATCTCGATATCGGCAAAGGTCGTCTTGAGCGAGGCAGAGCTGTTTGCGACCAGCTTGTCTCTCAAAGGGTTATAGATCGACATCGGGCTCCCCCATCCAACGATCTCATACTATATAGCCAATCCGGACTTTTCGTCACCAATTGCGGATTTTGTCCGATATTTGTCGGTTTTCGTTCGCAGCGGCACTGACGCCGCCGCGACATCATGTCGAGCACCGCGTCCGGGCCTTTGATTGGGTTGTGAGTTCCATGCTCGCTCTTAGTGCGATTCACGATGGCGAGTGGTAGGCCTACCAATCAGCAGGCTCTTTTCGGCGAATCGTGCGTTTCATGTCGCTGTTGTCCGGACACGCAGGCGATGTATGTCCTTGCTCTGGTCACCCAAAAAGGCGGAAGCGGCAAGAGCACGCTGGAGGTCGGAATTGCAGTCGCCGCTTTGGCGAACGGAAAGCGCGTTGCAATTGTCGAGGCGGATCCACAAGGAACGATTTCAAAATGGAAAGAGCGGCGCGGCCATTCCTATCCGCGGCTCGTTCGGGGCGCCGATCCCGTCGAAATAGAAGGGGCGCTGGTCAGCCTTGAAGCTGAGGGGATCTCGCTTATCGTCATCGATACCGCCGCCACAAATAATGCACTGGCCATGCGCGCAATCGCGAGGGCCGATCTTTGCCTGATCCCGGTGCGTCCGAGTCCGGCGGACATCGAAGCTGCGATACCGACGCTGATTGCTATTCGTAGGCTCAACCGCCGATTTGCTTTCGTCCTCAATCAGACACCACCGCGGGGCTGCCGCTTGACTGAAGCTGCAACGTCGCTCAATTCGCTCGGGGTGCTTGCGCTTCCCTATGTCGGACAGCGCAATGACCATCAGGACGCGCTTGGGGCAGGATTAGGCGTGACCGAGTTTGCACAAGAGGGAAGAGCCTCGGAGGAAGTTCGTGAGCTGTAGCGGTGGGTCTTGGAACAGCTTGTCGAGGGGTCGTCATGAGCCATACGGAAGAAACGAAAAAGCGGCGTGCTAGGCAGACGCGCCGCGCGACGCTCGCTCGTGGAGCCTACCGCGCCGGGCGAGCCGAGCCGTTGACGATAGCCTCTTTGTGTTGTCAGTCGGGATTGCTGCTCTAAATCCGAAATCGGAGAACGCAGGCGAGAATACGATTGATCAAACGATCCTTGTAAGGCAAGTGACGGCCGACTCCTGTTGAGTGCTCGGAATGCGGCGGCGGCGCGCAAGGACGAACTCCTGGATTCCGACGCTACCCCGTTATGCCCTGTCAGCGCGTTCTCGAAGCCGCCCTCCACGAGGTCGGACAATTCGAGCCGCAGCATCTCGTCGCGCAGCCGATTGGCGACGCCGCGATCTGCTGGGCGAAGGGCGCCGGAATTGCGTTCATAGGGCCATATGAGGGCAACCGGCCATGTTTCCACGGTCGGCTTGCTCGCCAGTGCATCCATGGTCTACCCCGGATGACAGGCTCTCGGGCGCGGTTCTCTGCGCGCGCGATCGTACGTATCAAGGCCATTTATGATCGACGGCCCTGCATCTCCAGCTTGTTTTCTGCCTTCACTTTGGCAATGTCTTTCGGGGCGGCTCGAATGCTTCCTGGTCTTTGGGGTCTGCAAGCTCAAACCAAGAGCCGGGTACTGACGTGGCGATAAGCTTGGCGAAGACGGATTGTGGCTCCCAATTTTGTCCTTCGCGCTTCTCGAAAATGATGGCTCCGTCGCCAAGGCCGGGAATACTGCAGCCGACCGAAAGCTCGACGCGCCACAGGTCGTCCTCGGCGGTTTGCTGCTCGTGTATTTTCGGCGAGTAGTGCACTGCAACCGGCTCGCCGATCGTGCAGCGGCCGCGCCGCAGAAGATCGCCCAACTTGCCTTGTGCGGTCGTCACGAAGTTGAAGTTAGCGGGATCATGCAGAAAGCGGCGGTTCACGCCTCTTTCGTTATTCGCTACCTCGTCAACAACAAGAGAGAGTGCGAACGCTTGCCAGCCTAGTTCCATCGGTTTCGCATATGGAGTCACAAGTTTCACCGTGCCATCGGGGGCCACCTCCCACGTGACCATATTTTCGTCCGTCGTTTTGTCAGACCTGTGTTTGGCCCATGAAAAGACAACACGCTGGCCAGTGTCGGTCTTTCGGCCAACCTCCCATCCCCTGGGAGCGAAGTGGGCTACCCTCGCGACCTTGGCAAAGATTTCCTCCGCCGTCTCACCATCCTCCGTTCGCCAAGTTGATCTAACCTTGTCGATCAGAGGGTTGTCATCCGCACGGACGCCGTCGCCCTTACCCGCCAGCCCGCCGGGCAAAATCAGCCACAGAATATGGCCGACACAGAGCCCGAGCCCGAGAGCGAACCAAAGCACGCGCCTATTAGTCATCTATTCTCTCACCCTACGCAGCCGCCCCTTACGCGTCACATCGTATTTCCGAAGAGACCCAAGACGCACCTATCAGGGTTGGTCGGTCACAATGCCATCGGCGTCTGGAGTGACGGTCCCGGCGGCGGGCCAATCACGGCTGGGGAAGCTACTTTTTGCGAGAAACCAAAGGTCGAAAGGCCACCGCGAAATATGCGCGCGGTCCGGACGATGGGCGTGGCTTTACCATTCCCGGGGGAACCACTAAATTCACGTTGTGGCATTGCCTCTCTCGGTGAACTCCGTTCGGGGGAAGCGTTTATGTTCGTCTCAGTGAGAGGGAGGCCTGCCGAACCCCAGGTTGAGACAGGTGCATTATTCACCGATTGGTTCGAGACGCCGCGATGGAGCCCGAAATGGTCAGCCGCATGAGGGCGGCTTACAAGCAAGTGCTCTATACCGTTTGCGTGAAGGATGGTGACGATCCGCTAACGGAAATGATCGCGAAGGAGGTCATCAAGATTGCACAAACAGTTGTCGGTGACCCAACAGAACTTGCCCCCTTGCGATCAGAGAGCTTGAACTTCGGTGAGGCGAACACCGCCATCTGGGCCAAGCTCGATAGCCGTGAGGGAAGTTAATGCGCTGACTTGACTGTTCATCGCGTCTTCATGGAGCGTGGAAGTAAGGCGGCGCAACTACATGCCGCTGAAAACCCGGCTCGCGGCGACGTGGTGTGAGATGCTGGCCGGACAGCGCCCACGCTGATCCTCAAGCAGTGGGAGAATACCCCGCCAACGCCATATCTCGCAGATCGCGAAGACCCGGCGGGATCGAACAGCGCGAGGCCGAGTTTCCCGCGCGCCTACTCGCCAAGGATCGCGGCGGACGGTGGCAGAAGTGGATGCGGCTGTGGCTCTGGCGCTTGATTTCGACGAGAGTGGGACCCTGTCGGGGTTCTCGATGATTGCTGCATGCACATCGTGCGCATGCAGCGGGGGTGATGTTGTAGATGCTCCCGTAGAAGTCCATGACAGACATGACGTCACCCGATTCCGTCACGAGGCGCGGAATATCTCCTAAGAGCTGGTTCTTTGCGGACGCACGTCCGCTATCGTCAAAAGATAGAGCATGCCCTCATCGTGCCTCGGATCGTAGGACAGCATGTCGAGGCCGGACCGACCGAAATGAGCCTGAAGGCTCGCATTGTCCGGATATCGTTGTAAAACTGCTTCGCCCGCTAGGCGTTGGCGAAGTGGATAAACCAATACCGCCATCCGCCCGGATTGTTGATCGAGAAGGGGCTGACATAGGGAGCGCATAGACGAAAGTCGTCAAAGACGATCTTCTCCGTCCGTAGCCAGTCGTTCTTGCTCATGAGTCCATTAAGCGCATCGACATTCGCGCTCGTTTAGCCCAAGATGAGCAAGCCGCACTCTTAGCTGCTCCGGCTGGTTCTTCTGTAGAAATGCCGGAAGTGAACTGATCATAAAGGTGTAAAAGATCTCGGCGGCGGGATAGGAGCGCATAATGTCAAGAAGCGTATTCCGGTCGACGTGACTGTCCCCACATTGATCCAGATTGAAGAGAACGCTTTTGTAGCGTCCTTGCTCAAGAACGTCTTGATCTTTGGATACGCAGCCTCGAAAAACTCGTTCAGATACTCCACGGAAGGTGTAGTTTCGGGCACGTCTGAACAATGTCAGCTTCCATCAGTCCAACATGTGTCTTCAGCAATTCTATGGCATCGCGGCTAGCATCGTTGAAGATCAGAAGGCACTCGACCTCGATGGCGCCGAGGCCTTGAACTGCACGATGTGTATTCACTGCCTCGACAGCACGCTTCAATTCTTCAATGAATATCAGTGGTGACCCAGGCGTGCAGCAGTGATATCGCCCGCCACCGGCAAATCCGTCGACGATTGCAAGCCGAAAACGCTCCTGTTGCGGGAGCTTACAGCGGACGGTTAGATAGTCGAAGACGTATTCGCGCAGGATTTTGTGTTTGCGCTTTGAATGCTCCTCGAGCTTTGCGCCATCAGCCCATTCATACCGTTTTTCGGCCACGTCGCCCCCAACCGTATTGCGCTATTATGGAACAGCGCCGGGACCGGTGGGCATCTCATCGCCAGGTCCGCCCCCTATATTCGCGTCCATTGGCCTTTTTCGAGCGCTTCTTGTTGTCTTTGCCCCCAGGTGCCCCACTGTTTGAAAAAGAAGGCCGTCCCGGCTGATAAGCACTGCACATAGATTTCGTCGATCCACTCCTCACGGATTGGCCGAGCTGCCTTCCCGCTTTCGCCACCGACGATCGCCCAATGGATGTCCCGGAGATCGGCAGTGCCGACGGCTCCGATAAGGGGCTCGGAAATGAACCGAATGGCTGCCGGCACCTGGCGCAGGTGCTCTATGCGATCCACTACGTCCGCGTTCTCAATGCTAGTGCCGAGCCAGATATTGGGCAGGACCTCGCCGATGAGGGCAGGGACCAACCTGGCCATGCGTTCGGGGCGCTTCGTGAGAATCTGATAGTTGTGATGCGGTGTCTCGCGCATCACCTGCCCGGCGTCGCGAATGAAGGCGTCGCTAACTCGTTCATGAAACAGGTCGCTCATCGAGTTTACAATATCTTGTGCGCGGCGGCGATCAGGGTGAGACTCCGTATTGCCGCACGTAAAAGTGCTCCCTCAGGGTGGTCCGCTGCCTCATCTTTTTTGCTCCTGACTTGAAGTGGAGGCGGCGTCTCTTGGGAGGGACCAAACAGCATGGCGTTGGCCTGTTCGCTGCGCCAGGTCTTTAGGCGACGCTGTAGCGTGCGCAGAAGTTTTTGGGGATAGATTCCAGGGCATTTTGCCTGCAATCGCGCTAGGGGTTCACTGCCGGTCCGCCACGGCTCGGCTTCAAACCATTTGCGCAAATCCGGCGTCACTCGAATGAGCGGGTCGGGACGGCGACGGCCTCTTTTGCTTTGGCGATCGGCCGATCTGTCGGCCGGGCACCGCCCTCCTTCCAAGCGGTTCTCAAGCTCGCCAGGAAAAGATCAATCGGCTGCGCGATCGGGCCGGGGTTCGCGGCAGGCTCGGCGTCAGTAAGCGCCGCCAACCGCTCCTGCGTCACTCGGATATCGCGCAACAAGGCGACGGGGTCGAGGCCGGCGAAAGTCTCTTGTAAACGGGCGCGAACTTCATCGGACGTGCGCGAGTCGGCGGCTAGCCGTTGATGCGGCGTGGAAGGCGCGCTGTAGGTCTTGTGCACCCGGGCGCCGTCGCGCTGCTTGGCGATCAGCTTGAACGACGGTTGAAGAAGTTCACGAACAGGCGCGCCGAGCGGTAGAGCTGCGCCAGCAACGTCGCTGCCTCCAAACCCTCGAACCGCCGGTAGCCGACCATCCTGCGCACGACAGCGCCGTTCTTTTGCTCGACAAAAGCTTGATCGTTTTTGCGGCACGGCCGGCAGCGCGTGAAAATGATATCGGCCGTGTCACAGTACGTCTTAAGCGTCTCGTTCATGAAAACGGTGTCATCGTCCGTGTCCAAGCCAAGAAGCGCGAAGGGCAATTGCTTACGCAATTCCGTCAGCACGGTGCTCAGCAGCGTCTGCTCGCGCACGATCAGCGGCGTGCATTCCGTCCAGCTGGTCGCGACGTCAGTGAGGACCAGGGTCTGTACGAAACTGCCGCGCGCCGATGGACCGCTGTGGGCGACAAGGTCCGCCTCCACGAAGCCCGGTGCGGGATCATTCCAATCCGCCGAAGTCCGTATCGGAATACTGCGTCGTAGGGCGTGTGCGGCCGATCGCCGGCGCTGGCGACCGGGCCCTTCCCGAATCCGGCCTAACGCCCGGTCGATCGTCGCCGCGCTCATCGAAAGCAGCTTGCCGCGGATCTCGGGAGCGAGGTCAAGATGGCTGTGCCGCTCCATCGCGTCGATCAGCATCGGTATCAAGGCTTTCAGCCGCTTCCCGCAAACCCGGTCCGAGGCTTCCCAGAGGAGTGCGAGCGCATTGCGTTCGGCTTCACCGTAAATCCGGCGCCGCGCCCGACGACCTGTTCGCGACCCATCGTGGCCCCGCAGCAGCCGCATCGGATGCTTGCGATGATATCCAGTGACATTGACGAACTCATCCAATATCCGCGCCTTCTCCACGCGATCGCTCGATCGGTAGCGTTCGCCCACAGCTGCCGTCAGTTCCTTCCTAGTCGCCATGCTCAGCTCTCCCCATCCCATCGGTCCGCGCTTTCAGCGTGACCAACGGCGCGCGCTTGGATGTGAAGTACACGCGCGGATATGCCCCTAAAAGGTGCCTAACTCACAATTTAGTCGCATGCTGGCGTGGTCGCCACTTCAGGGCGCGATCGGGCCGGCTGAGGTGCTGCGAACGCAGTGGATACCTGACACGCAGATCGGCATGCGTTGGCAAGACCTTGAACTGTCTGCCATCGACCGTGGCGAGAAAAGCATGGCGTGACCACCCGTCCCGAAGCCCATCCGCCGCCTGATCGAGCTGGGCCTGAAAGTGCAGCCCAAGTGAGGCCATAGTTGAGGAGCTCGTCGAGAGGGATGAGCCACCGACCGAAGTCGTCGCTTTCCGCCATAGCGGCGTCAAATGGAATGAGACTGAGACGCCGCGCCAACTCGCGATGGCCTGATACGAACGCTTGCCGCCGGCTTGCCTGCGGCAAGCAGGCGCGGCGCGGCAATCCGCTGCTTCCTTGAAATCACGACCACGGAAGATACAGCGCGGCGAACAGCACCAGGACGATTAGAATGCACGCCCACGCGATTGCTAGCGCCTTATCCATCGGCCGACTCCCCCGATCTCCTCGGCCGCCCGCCTGGCTCTGAGCGGTCCTCGGCAAGCCGACGCGCGCTTCAGGTCCACCATCGAGCAACTCAGCCTGCCACACAAATGTGTCCTGCAAGAGGCCAGCTCGCCCCCCCTCCAATCCGGTAGTTGAGGCGACCGCGTCAGGTTGCAAACTCCCTCCCGGCGTGGACACGCGTTTCCAGAACCTGGGGAGAAAGACCTTATGGCTCGTATTCAACATATCATTCACACTCCACAATGACGAATGGACCTCGTAAATGGCAAGCACTCCGCCCATACGCTACTCAGAAAGAGGCAATCCGCGCCGCGGTTGATGCCGCCCACGCGGACGGAAAGGCAGGGCACGACGTTCAGGTTCTCGTTCAAAGCGAAGCCACCAATTTAGAATCGAGTGGACATATGGCCACGATCCATACCCGCCAGCCGGCTAATCGCTGACCAGATGAGATCGGCGCCGACCAATCCTGGTAGATTGCCTTGCAGTCCTCTCCGCGATACTTGGTAGCACCCTTTGGGAGTTCAGCCTCTCAGCGGGCCGAGGTGGCCAGCCTTGCTACCTCTGAGGGCGACGGCTGGTGGTAGGGACAGTGCTTCCGGAGGCGTGAGCGCCGTGTCCCGTCCGCGCTGTCCCGTTTTTCTCAGGTTTGAAGGGCGCGGCCGTCCCAGCCAGGATCAGCCGCGCCCTTCGAGCCCCGGGCTAGCCCCGAAGTAGTCGATTGGCCTTCGGGTGGCTATCGCGCCCGCATCGGTTGAGCAAAACTCCCCTATGAGCACCAAAAGAATGGAGCATTTCCAATGAACATCGATCTCGCGGCGGTGCTTACTAAATTTCAGAACATCTCGCCTGGTGCATTTATCAAACTCGATATCTCAATTGACGGCGGATCATTCGGCATCTTTGTAGAGGACGGCCACGGCAATCAGGGCATCGTTACCTTTCCCGCGACGCCTGCCCCACAAGACCAAATCGCGTGGCATCAGCGGGGCGGAATATCACACCGAACAATTATCTACTTTCCGACCGCACTTCTGAGGCGGGCCCTGTCGAGCACTGCCGTGCCAGGTTCTGCAGCGGGCGTGCCCTTGGTCTGCGTGGGGAACAAGGCGTTCATCGCAGGTCAACAAGATCGGCATCACCGTGAATACTTCAACATCGATACGGGCAAAGCCGAAAAGGTGGCTTTAGATGACGCGGTGTTGTTCACGGAATCGGCCGTGGGGCATGTGGTCGACGGAAAATTCGACGAAAATCTACAGATACCCTCTGCCTGGTACTTCTTAAAGAGGAGCGGCAAGCCGTTTGAAGTCCCCCGCCTTTCAATCCGCTGAATCTGCACCAACGGTGCGAGCTGGAATTGCGGCTTCCAATCACAGTAACAAAGGAAACGTGATATGATCCCTATTGAGGAGGCCTTTATTCGAGCGATGACGTTGCTTGACGGTCCAAAGCCAACCGAGCAACGGGCTGAAATCGTCGCCCACCTGGATACTATTATTGACTATGCGCGCGACGATGCCGAGGAGCGCCTAGCCCATAGTTTCAAAGCGATGGCCTTGAACCACCTCGACAGCATCGGTCGAGATACGTCGACCATTGTTGCGGAGAAAATGGAGCTGGCTCTGATCGCCGCCGAAGAATTGATTATAGCTATCGTCGAGCGCAACCGGCGCGGATCTGCCATCCACCGGATCATTGAGAACCCGGTCTACGGCGGCGCCTATGCCTATGGTAAGACGGCCGTGGCGGCGGGATACAGCACCGCGGGCGTGAGCGTGAAGATCCGCCGCAAGGCGCGGAACGAATGGCTGACGCTGAAGCCCAACACTCACGAAGGGTATGTGAGCTGGGAGAAGTTCGAGGCGATTCGCACCATGGTCAGCAGTAATGTTCCCACCAGTCGGCATCACGGCGCGCCCAAGCATAGTGACGCGTTGCTGGCCGGTCTGATCCGCTGCAAGCGCTGCGGTCGCAAGCTCACACTCCGGTACTCCGGCATGGAGAACCATATCCCGCGCTACAGCTGCAGCTGTGCCTGGATGGACAATGGCGGGGCCCACTGCATCGCCTTCGGCGGACTGCGCGTCGATGACGCCATCGAGGAAGCACTGCTTGGAGTCGTCGGTCCAGGCGCGGTCGCCGCCGCAACCGCTGCCGCCAACGGAGCCAGGGAACGGCGCGATCGGGTACGCGATGCTCTCAGTCGCGACCTCGAAGCGGCGCGCTATGCCGCCGACAGGGCTTTCCGGCAATACGATGCCGCTGATCCCGCGCACCGGCTGGTCGCCAGTGAGCTGGAAGCCCGCTGGAACAGGGCGCTTACTCACGCGGCGGAGGTTGAGGCCAAGATCGCCATGCATGATGTGGCGACGTCCGCACCCCTTGCTGATCCAGCTTCGTTCGGCATTCTAGCCTCGAACCTCAAAACGGTCTGGGATGCGCCGACGACGGATGCTCGTCTCAAGAAGCGCATTGTGCGCACCCTCATTCATGAGGTCGTGGCCGATATCGACGACGTGGCGTCCGAGATCGTTCTCATCGTCCATTGGGTGGGTGGCGCCCACAGCGAGTTGCGCTTGCCGAAGCGCCGGCGCGGACAACGCAACAGCACCTCTGCCGACATCATCCAGGCCGTACGTCAACTGGTGGTGATCGCCAGCGACGATCTGATTGCCGGCCTCCTCAACCGCAACGGCCTCAAGACCGGCAACGGCAATCGCTGGACCCGCGAGCGCGTCACATCAATGCGCTCGAACTACCACATCCCGGTGTTCAAGCCCGCGGAGGACGGGATCGAGCCATGGCTCAACCTTGGCAAGGCCGCAAAGCTCTTGAAGATCGCGCCCAAGACGCTCCGGCTGGCCGCTGAAGTCGGCGAGATCGAATCCATCCATCCTCTGCCGGATGGTCCTTGGATCTTCGCCCGCACCTCGCTGACAACAACTGCTGCTCAATCTATCGCGAACGAGCGCGACAGAACCCAAATCATCACCCCGCGGGATCGCATCCCGCTCAACAAAATCTCTTCTCTTCAATTACATAGCCAGATGGGTGTTCTGATGCGCAGTTGTAATCGGCCCGCCAGCATCCGAGTGCGACGCGGGCCTGGGCCAGCGACGTGAACAGCGTCTCGTTCAACAGTTCATCCCGCAACCTGCCGTTGACGCTCTCGATGAAGGCATTCTGCATCGGCTTGCCCGGCGCGATGTAGTGCCATGCGACACGGCTCTGATCAGCCCATGTCAGGATGGCGTTGCTGGTGAACTCGCTGCCGTTGTCGCTGACCACCATCTTCGGCCTGCCGCATTCGATCGTCAGCCGGTCCAGCTCCCGCGCCACGCGGTTGCCGGAGAGCGAGGTGTCGGCTACCAGCGCCAGGCACTCGCGGGTGCAATCATCGATGACCGTGAGAGGATACGGAAGCGGCGGCCATCGGTGAGCTGATCCGACACGAAGTCGAGCGACCAGCGGTCGTTCGGCGCATCGCCACCGTCATCGGCGAACCGTGTCCGGATCGGCCGCTTGCGGTCGCCATGGCGGCGCACCGCAAAAATCGCGCTCGATTGTCAGTTGTCCAATCTTGGCGTGCAGCCGCGTTCACGATGGTGATGCCGAACCACCAGTACAACAGTGGGCAAATCAGGCTGGCAAGCCTGAAGGGAAAAGTGCTGAGCCAGTAGAGCAATGAATCGAGGATCCCGATTCGATGCATCAGACCA
>NZ_JADYVG010000038.1:0-24208 GCF_020193585.1 Bradyrhizobium sp. IC3195
CCGCAGGCTCCCCCGCAGCAAGGCGCCCCGCAGCAGGGTGCAGCTCAGCCCGCCGATCAGCAGATCCAGCTGATCTATGCGCCCTGGACCAAGTTCTGCCTCAAGGGCCAGGACGCCAATGCCAAGCAGGTCTGCTTCACCGGCAAGGACGGCCGTATCGAATCGGGCCAGCCGGTCATCGCGGCCGTGATCATCGAGCCGGAAGGCGAGCCCAAGAAGATCCTGCGCGTGACGCTGCCGCTCGGCATGCAGCTCGTGCACGGCACCCGCATCATCGTCGACAGCAACGCGCCGCTGCAGCAGCCCTATGTGATCTGCTTCCAGAACGGCTGCATGTCCGACTACGAGGCCACGCCCGAGCTCATCAACAACATGAAGAAGGGCCAGAATCTCGTTGTCCAGGCGATCAATGCCAACGGCGCGCCGCTGACGCTGCCGCTGCCGCTCGCCGGCGAATTCCAGAAGGCCTATGACGGTCCGCCGACCGATCCGAAGGTGTTCGAGGAAACCCAGAAGAAGCTGCAGGAAGAGCTGCAGAAGAAGGCCGAGGAGCAACGCAAGAAGCTCGAGCAGCAGGGTGGTGGCGCGCCCGGCGCGGCTCCGACCGGTCAGAAGTAATCGGGAGAAAATCCCGGACGTGAAAAAGGCGCTCGGTTCGAGCGCCTTTTTTGCTGGCCGACGATCACGACGATCAGTTCAGCGAGGGATTGCGCGGGCGATAGCCGCCGGCCTTGTCCTTGACGAAGATCTCGGCGACCTGGGAATGCCGGACCGGCTCGCCGGAATCGTCCGGCAACAGGTTCTGCTCCGAGACATAGGCGACGTATTCGGATTCCGCGTTCTCCGCGAGCAGGTGATAGAACGGCTGGTCCTTGTGGGGCCGCACTTCCTCGGGAATCGACAACCACCATTCCTCGGTGTTGTTGAATTCCGGATCGATGTCGAAAATCACCCCCCGGAACGAGAAGATCCGGTGGCGAACGACCTGTCCGATCTGGAATTTGGCGGTCCGCGCTTTAATCATCCCCCGTCGATAGACCAGGATTGTGGCCGATGCTAGTGCCCTCAGCTGGAATTAACCTTCGTCTCCGGGGCGGATAGCCCCCAAGCCTTCAGAAAAAACTTCAGCAATGGTCGATATCCTCAATCTGGCGCTGCCTTATTTCGGCTTGATCTTCGTCGGTTTCGCTTGCGGGAAGGTCAAGTCCATCCCGGAATCGGGGCTCGCCTGGATGAACTTCTTCCTGCTCTACGTGTCGCTGCCGGCGCTGCTGTTTGCGATCATGTCGAAGACGCCGTTTTCGGAATTGAATAACCCGCCGTTCCTGGTGGCGACGACGCTGGCGACGGTCGCGGCATTCACGCTGGCACTGGTGGTCGGCAAGCTATTCGGACGGCTGACGCTGCGCGAAGCGACGCTCGCGGGCCTCTCCGGCGGCTACGGCAATATCGGCTATATGGGCCCGGGCCTCGCACTTGCGGTGCTGGGGCCGAAGGCGGCTGCGCCGACCGCGCTGATCTTCTGCTGCGACAGCATCTTCCTGTTCACGATCGTGCCGCTCTTGATCGAGCTTTCCGACCGCGACCATCCCTCGCTCGTCCATGCTTTCGGCGTCGTGCTGAAGCAGATCGTGCTCAATCCGCTGATCATGTCGGCTTGCTTCGGAGCGGCGGTGGCGGCGCTGCATATCGAGCTGCCGGTCGCGCTCGACCGCACCATCACCTTCCTGCAGAACGCGGCCGCGCCGACCGCGCTGTTCGTGCTCGGCGTGACCGTGGCGCTCCGCCCGTTCGATCGGGTGCCGTGGGAGGTGCCGGGCGTGATCGCGGTCAAGCTGCTGATCCATCCGCTCGCGGCGTTCGCCCTGATGCTGGCGTTCGGCCCGTTCGCGCAGCCCTGGGCCGCCACCGCCGTGCTGATGGCCGCGCTGCCGCCGGCGCTCAACGTGTTCGTCATCGCCCGGCAGAACGATGCCTGGATCGAGTCCGCCTCCGTCGCGGTGCTGCTCGGCACCTTCGCCTCGGTGGTCACGCTGACCAGCGTGATGTGGGCGATCCAGACGGGACGGTTGGCGTTTCCTTGATGGTGATGAGATTGGCTTGATCTCTTCCGCGGGCCGGTGCGCTCCCTCTCCCGCTTGCGGGAGAGGGTCGGGGAGAGGGCTCTCTCCGCGTCGGGATTGTCGAGAGTGCAGAAAAAATCCCGTCGCGGAGAGAGCCCCCACCCGGCGCTTCGCGCCGACCTCCCCCGCAAGCGGGAGAGGTTGCACCGAGCCAGCGGTGAAGTCGTCCAACCTAACGCGCTTCGGAGCTACCTGCGCCAGGTCGGCGTCAGGCCTTCGCGCATGGCGAAGCGCCGGAGCGGGCCGACGGCGCCGAGGAGGTGCATGCCGACGGCGCGGACGGGCTGGAGCGGCAGGAAGTCGTTGAGCAAGGAGCGGTTGGCGATGTCGATCGCAAAGGTACGGCTCAAGATGTCCGGACGCCGCGCGCGGTCATAGCGCTTGAGCACATCGTCGGCGCCGGGATCCTGTCCCGCGGCGATGGCCTCGCCCGCGAGCCGGGCAATGTCGGCGGCATCGCGCAGGCCGAGATTGAGGCCCTGGGCGCCGATCGGCGGCACCACATGGGCGGCTTCGCCGACCAGCGCGATACGGTCGCGGCCGAAGCATTTCGGACGCTCGATCGTGAGCGGGAACAGGTTGCGGCCAGGCTCCACATTCATCCGTCCC
Source organism: Bradyrhizobium sp. IC3195 (assembly GCF_020193585.1). Taxonomy (NCBI): domain Bacteria; kingdom Pseudomonadati; phylum Pseudomonadota; class Alphaproteobacteria; order Hyphomicrobiales; family Nitrobacteraceae; genus Bradyrhizobium; species Bradyrhizobium sp. IC3195. The sequence goes on from NZ_JADYVG010000038.1 coordinate 2,733, forward strand.
AGGATCGAATGCGACTGTTTCTCGATCGCCGCCGACAGCGCCTCGTCGCTCAAGCCGCGCAGCCGTTCAGCCTCCGCAGGCGCTGCGACCCAGACGATGCTGGAGCGGTCGCCGGGCAGGGGCACGAACACGCAAGGCCCGTGCGGCGTGTGGAACTCGGTCGAGACGTTGCGATGCGGCCGGGCATGGCTGATGTTGAAGGTCAGCGCAGTCTGGTTCAGCTCGCGCCGCGTCACGGCGATGCCAGCAGCCTCGCGGCACAGCGAGTGCCGGCCGTCGGCGCCGACCACGAGGCGAGCGGAGAGAAACTGTCCGGACGCCGTGCGCAGCGCGACGTCGTCGGCCTCGATGACGACGCTTTCGGCCTCGTCGTCGAAGCGGACGAGATTGGGCAGCTCGGCCGCGCGCGCTTCCAGCGCCAGCATCAGCGAGCGGTTGTCGATGTTGTAGCCAAACGCATCGAGGCCGATTTCGTGACAGGAGAAGCGCACCTCGGGGCTGCGGAACAGCCGGCCGGTGTCGTCGACGAGGCGCATGACTTCCAGCGCAGCCGCCTTGTCCCTGCAGCGCGACCAGACGTCGAGGCCTTCCAATAGATCGATGGAGGCGCCGAGCAATGCGGTGGTGCGATTGTCGGCATAGGGAACGCGGCGCGCCACCAGTGCAGTCCGGGCACCCGCCTGCGCCAGGGCGATCGCCGCGGCAAGGCCGGCAGGTCCGCCGCCGATCACGGCCGCGTCATGGAGTGTCGATGCGTCTATCATGGAACGACATTTGACACGCCGGGCGGCAAATTCAAGCCCACCTATATTTCCCTGATTTTATGGCGAATTTTGCGATCGTGCGCCGCAATGGCGGATGTGCAAACCGGTCGCATTCTGATAGCAGAAGCCATGGATATTCAGCAGGATTCCCTGAAGCCGAGACCGGTGATCCGCGCCGCAGCCTTCTCGGTGCACATCTTCACCGCCTTCGGCGCGGCAATCGCGCTCCTGGCGATGCTGGAGGCCGTGCGCGAGCACTGGGCGGCGATGTTTCAATGGCTGGGCGTCGCCCTGATCATCGACGCGATCGACGGGCCGATCGCGCGGCGGCTCGACGTCAAGAACGTGCAGCCGAACTGGTCGGGCGACGTGCTCGATCTCGTGGTCGACTTCTGCACCTATGTCTTCGTGCCGGCCTATGCGATCGTCGCGAGCGGCATGCTGCTGCCGGTAGCGGCTCCCTTGCTCGGCATCGCCATCATCGTGACCAGCGCGTTGTATTTCGCCGACCAGCGCATGAAGGCCGACGACAATCATTTCCGCGGCTTCCCGGCGCTTTGGAACGCGGCCGCGTTCTATCTGTTCCTGCTGCATTGGCCGCCGCTATGGGCGACGCTGCTGGTCGCCGCGCTGGTCGTGCTGACGTTCGTGCCTTTCCATGTGCTGCACCCTGTCAGAGTGGTGCGGCTGCGCTGGCTGACGATGTCGCTGATCGCGGTCTGGGCGCTGCTCGCCTTCTACACGCTGCAAATGGATTTTCGCGTCGGCACCGGGGTGACCATCGTGCTCTGCGCCATCGCGCTCTGGATCAGCTTCAGCGATGCCTTGATCCGGTTGGCGAAATCCCTGGCGAGATTATCGGCGTGATGGAGCTGCTGACCAGCCCGGAAGCCTGGGCCGCGCTGCTCACCTTGACGGCGCTCGAGATCGTGCTCGGCATCGACAACGTCATCTTCATCTCGGTGCTCGTCTCGCGCCTTCCCGAGAAACCGGCGCAGCGCGCCCGCCAGATCGGGCTTGCGCTGGCACTGGTCTTTCGCCTCATCCTGCTCAGTCTCCTGGTCTGGCTGATCGGCCTGACCGCTCCGGTGCTCTCGATTCAGGGCTATGCTTTTTCCTGGCGCGATCTCATCCTGATCGGCGGCGGCCTCTTCCTGATCGCCAAGGCCACACATGAGATTCACGGCGAGGTCGAATCCGATCACGACGCGAGCGAGAAGGACTCCACAGGCAGCGCCTTCTTCTGGGTGATCGTCCAGATCGTGATCATCGACATCGTGTTCTCGCTGGACTCGATCATCACTGCGATCGGCATGGCCGAGGACATCAAGATCATGATCGCGGCGGTCGTGATCGCATGCGCGGTCATGTACGTTTCGGCGGGTCCGGTGGCGCGATTCGTCGCGGAGCATCCGACCACCAAGATGCTGGCACTGGCCTTCCTGGTGTTGATCGGCGTCGCGCTGGTTGCGGACGGATTCCACTTCCACATTCCGCGCGGCTACATCTATTTCGCAATAGCGTTCTCGGCGGCGGTGGAGTTCTTCAACGTGCTGGCCAGGCGCAACCGCCGGAAAGCCGCCAAGTAGTCGCGTTGGGTCGTTCCAGTCGGCGTCGAGTTGACAAGGCGGGCGCGATAGCTTTCGCTCAGCCGCACGAAGAGGAGGTCAGGTGATGACGAAAGCCATCCGTGTGCACAAGGTCGGAGGCCCCGAAGCCCTGGTCTATGAGAGCGTCGACGTGCCGGCGCCCGGGCCCGGCGAGGTGCGCATCCGCCAGCACGCGGTCGGCCTCAACTTCATCGACGTCTATTACCGCACCGGCCTCTACAAGGCGCCGGGGCTGCCCTTCATCGCCGGCAATGAGGCCTCCGGCGAGGTGGTCGCGGTCGGGCCAGGCGTGACGAATTTTCATCCCGGCGACCGCGTCGCCTATTACCACAATCTCGGCGCCTATACCGGCGAGCGCAACATCCCCTGGGAGAAGCTGGTCAAACTGCCCGATCACATCACCTACGAGCAGGGTGCCGTGCTGATGTTGAAGGGGCTGACGGTCTGGTATCTCCTGCACAAGACCTTCAAGGTCGAGCCGCATCATCGCGTGCTGGTCCACGCCGCCGCCGGCGGCATCGGCCTGCTCGCCTGCCAGTGGGCGAGGGCGCTTGGCGCGCATGTCATCGGCACCGTCGGCTCGCGCGAGAAGGCCGAGCTTGCGGAGGCCAATGGCTGCGATCACGTCATCCTCTACAACGAGGAGGATTTCGTTGCGCGCGTGAAGCAGATCAGCCGTAACGAGGGCTGCGACGTCGTCTATGACGGCGTCGGCAAGGCGACGTTCCCGGGCTCGCTGTCCTGCCTGAAGCCGCGCGGCATGTTCGTCTCGTTCGGCAATGCGTCGGGCCCCGTGCCACCGTTCGCGATCGCCGAGCTCAACAATCACGGCTCGCTGTTCGCGACGCGGCCGAAGCTCAACGATTATGTCGGCACGCGCAAGGAACTGCTCGAAGGTGCCGACACCCTGTTCGCCGCGGTCATCAACGGCAAGCTGCACGTGCCGATCAACCACGCCTACGCGCTCAAGGACGCCGCCAAGGCGCATATCGATCTCGAAAGCCGCAAGACCACCGGGGCTTCGATCTTGAAGCCGTAGCTCTTTCGGCATCGGCGGTTTCGTAGGGTGGGCAAAGGCGCGGAGCGCCGTGCCCACCATCTTCATTGCGGTGAAAAATGGTGGGCACGCTTCGCTTTGCCCACCCTACAGCACTACGCGACGCGTCTTGCCGCGCCGGCCTTGGTCAAGATCGCGTCGAGACATTCGATCATCTCGGCGATCTCGCTCCTCGTGACGTTCAGCGCCGGCATGAAGCGCAAGCTGTCGACCTGCGGGGCGTTCAGCAGCACGCCGGCCTCGAACGCCTGCGCGACGATGCCGGGTGCGATCGGCAGCTTGAGATCGAGCGCGAGCAACAGGCCGCGTCCGCGCACGCCACCGAGGCCATGCCGGGCCGAGACCTTCTGCAGGTCGCTTTCGAGCAGGAGGCCGGTCTCGGCGACCTGTTTCAGGAAGTCGGGCTTCTTGACCTCCTCGAGCACCGCGAGGCCCGCCGCGCACATGATCGGGTTGCCGTTGAACGTGCCGCCCTGGTCGCCGTGCTCGAAGCATGACGCGCGTTCGGTCGCGAGCAGGGCCGCGAGCGGCACGCCGCCGCCGATGCCCTTGCCGAGCGTCATGATGTCGGGCGCAATGCCGGTGTGCTCGTAATGGAAGAGCTTTCCGGTCCGGCCCATGCCGGTCTGGATCTCGTCGAAGATGAGCAAAAGGCCGTGCGCCTCGGTCAGCGCGCGCAGCTGCTGCAGGAACTGATCGGTCGCAGGCCACACGCCGGATTCACCCTGGATCGGCTCGAGCATCACGGCGACGGTGTTGGCGTTGATCAGGGCTTCGACCGAGCCGATGTCGTTGAGCTTGGCCTTCTTGAAGCCCGCGACCTTCGGCTCGAACAGCGGCTCGAACGCTTTCTTGCCCGAGGCCGACATCGTCGCCAGCGTCCGACCGTGGAAGCCGCCTTCGAAGCTGATGATCTCGAACGCGCCGCCTTTGTGCAGGCTGCCATATTTGCGCGCGAGCTTGATCGCGCCTTCGTTGGCTTCAGCGCCCGAATTGGCGAAGAACACTTGATCGAACGCGCTGTGCTCGACCAGCGCCTGCGCCAGCTTGAGGCTCGGTTCGTTGTAGAAGGCCGGGCTCGGCGTCAGCAGCCGCTTGGCCTGAGCTGCGAGCGCATCGGCGATCGCGGGCGGGGAATGGCCGAGGCAGTTCACGGCCCAGCCCTGCACGAAATCGAGATAGCGCTTGCGGCTGTCGTCCCAGAGGTAGGAGCCGGCGCCGCGGACGAACACGGTCTTTGGCCGTGCGGTGATGTCCATCAGCGCGTCATACGGATGCGTGGTCATGTCGTACTCCTCTGGAGGCGGGGTGGAAAAAGGGCGCAAAAAGCAGAAAGGCCGCACCTTGCGGGTGCGGCCTTCTCGAAAACTAGCTGAATTCAGTGGTTCAGCGGCGTCCTCGGACATGGCGCACCCTCTCGTCGTCGCGGGAGCGACGGCGGAGCATTTCGGTGCGCTGGTTGGTCCGGGCGTTGATCATGGGGCGCGTCCGTACAGCCGAATGGCAGGACTTGTCAAGCAGGCATTTTGCAAGTTGCTCGCCGAGCGTGTATCGGTCAGGTCGGGTGGGCGGCTTCCTCGGCCTCTTCACCGCCCCAATCCGCGTCCGCGATCGCGGTGTCGATCAGCTCGCCGCGCAGCAGTTTGAGCGGCGAATTCCAGTACCGCGCGATGTTGTGGAAGGGGTCGGTCAGCACCTTGAACACCCAGACCAGGCCCGTCGTGACGTCGCGGGTGGCGAAGAGCTGCAGCATGCGCGCAAGTCCGCCGCCGATGCCGATGGCGAGCCAGAGCGCGCCGACATGCCGGATGAAATCGAGGCGGGACGCCGGCGCATCGAACAATCCGAACAATGTCGGAAAAGCGAACAGCGCCAGCGGCGCGCTGCCCCAGACCAGCAGCAGCACGATCTTGCGGGTCTGGTTGTAGCCGACCTTGACCGCTTCCTTGTAGTGGTTGCTGACGTCGTTGACGGCGTCATAGCCGTTCGGCTCGAAGAAGAAATGCCCGGTCTGTCGCGTCAGCATCGCGAGCCAGCCGACGATGCCGGCGAGAGCAGGGTCCTTGATCAGCAGGGCGTAGCAGCCGAGGAAGATGACGGCGCTGATCAGGTGCAGCGTCTGGTTGACGGTGCTCTGGTGGTAGAAGCGGTAATCGTCGAAGCGCTGCGTGCGCAGCATGTCCGAGAGGCGGCTCATCCTCATCCCTCGCTCGCGTTGAAGACGCGGGCAGAGTTAGGCCGAGTCCGTGACCGCTGCGTGAATGCATTATAGTGTCACATTCCTAACGTGACGCTTACTCCGCGCCATAGTGCGAGAACACATCGGCGATGCCGGCGTTGATCGCCTTTGCGGCCGCGATGTCGCGCTCGGCGCCTTCGCTGTCACCGTTCTTGCGCTTCGCCAGTCCGCGGCCGTAGAGCGAGCCGTCGAGCCCCGGCTTGATGCTCAGCGCCGCATCGTAATCGGCGATCGCCGCGTCGAGGTTGCCGAGCTTGAGATGGGCAAGGGCGCGGCTGTCCAGCGTGTAGGCATCGTTGGGAGCCATCTTGAGCGACTGCTCGCAATCGGCCAGCGCCTCCTGCAGGCGGCCGACGATCGCGCGGGTGAAGCAGCGCGAATTGAACACGTCCGCGTGGTTCGCATTCGCTCTGATGGAGCGGTCGTAATCGTCGAGTGCCAGCGCATAATCGTGCGTATCGAAATACATGTTCGCGCGCGCATAGTAGTCGCGGTCGTTGTTCGGACTGAGATCGACCGATTTGGCGAAATCGGCCAGCGCTCGGGGGCGGTCGCCGCGGTCGCGATAAATGCGGGCGCGGTTGCCGTAGGCCGGCCCGTAGTTCGGGTCGAACTTGATCGACAGATTAAAGTCCGCAAGTGCACGCGCATCGTCGCCGTGGTTGCTGAAGGCGGTGCCGCGATTGAAATAGGCGAGCGCGAATTTCGGATCGAGCTTGATGGCCCGATCGTAGTCGGCCATCGCGAGCTCGTAAGCGTTCTTGTGAATGTAGGAGTTGCCTCGGTTGTTGAAATAGAGCGGGTCGCGGGCGTTCAGCCGAATGGCGCGCGTGTAGTCGGAAATGGCGCGATCGGCGTCGCCGAGATCGTCATTGGCGATGCCGCGATTGTACAGGATGTCGGGATCCTTCGCACCGAGGTCGATGGCACGGCTGAAATCCGCCACGGCGCGCTCGGGCTCGCCACGTCGCCGAAACATTTCGCCGCGATTGGCGAGCGCGTGCACATCGTCGGGATTGGCCTTGAGCAGGGCCGAGCAGCCGGCGAAGCGCCGGTCGTCACTGCCTCCGCCGTCATTTGCGAAGCACCACTGGCGAGCCTGCGCGGCGGATGGTGATCGTGCGTCGGCGGGGGCCGGCAGCGCGAGCAGGGTTATCGTCAGGCCGAGTGCGGACCGCTTGAGGAGAATCCCTGACGTTTCATCGTGTTTCATTGTTTCTCGCGTCGAAACCATTGCGCCTCTAGCGCGTTTGTGATCGAAGGACGCGACTTGGTTCGAACCGAATGCATCACCGCCCAGACCAAGAAGGCGGGACCAACCAGATAGCTCAAAGCCTTGTCCGATACGCCCTATCCGATCGATCTCGACAGCATTCGCGGCGCGTTTCCGCCTGGCATCGAGGCGCCGCCGCTGCTGGTCGACTTTGCGGCCTGGCTGAAGGGGCGTCCCTGGGGCAGCGTCGGCTGCTTCTCGCTGCAGGGCCAATTCTCGGACTCCGCGCCGATCGTCGACGGCAGTTCCTTGCGCGACCGGTTCTCGCTATTCATGCGCCTGCCTGACGGCTCGGCCGTTGGCGGCTGGTATGGCGCGGGTCTTGATCGTGACAATCCACCGATCGTCGGGTTGGGATCCGAGGGTGACTACGAATTGCTGGCGCCGAGCCTCGATGCGCTGCTGACGAGGCTGACGTCGCAGCAATTCGACAGGGCCTGGAGCGATCTGAAGCCGCATGACGACGTCGAGCCTCAGACCGTCGAACTTGCGCAATGGCTCGCTGGACAGCCCGTTGGCGACAAGGCGGCGTGTGACGACGGGCCCCCGGAGCTGCCTGATTTCCGCGGCTTCATGGAAAAATGGAGCCGGGACCGCGAGGACTATTGGGCTAACCATCGCATGATGGCCGAACTCGGCTGGCGGCTGGCCGCCCATCTGCCCAAGGGCAAGAATGCCTGGGATAAGACGCGTTTCGAGGTCGCAATCGTCGGCAAGCAATACCAAGCGCGCGTGCTGACGCGCGGGCCGCAGCCGTTCGAGGAAGCCGCTTCGATCGAATCCCTGCTGCGCGAGCTGCGCGAACAGATGTGGAAGGCTCAGCCTGAGCTCGGGTTATGGTACGCGATGAGGTTCGGACTCTACACCGACGGCCGCGTCATGCCGAGCTTCGAATACGATGTACGCCCGACCATCGACGGCGAACCGGCATTGCTCTCCGAGGCGAAAGCCGATCTCGCCCGTGCACCAAGGCCGGAGCGCTGGGTGCCGAAATGGCTGGCGTGATTGTCTCCACACTGTCATTGCGAGCGTAGCGAAGCAATCCAGACTGTTCCCGCGGAGGGATTCTGGATTGCTTCGCTACGCTCGCAATGACGGAACGCGGTCAGAACCCCGCGACGCTGCCGTGCAGATCGTATGCGTCGGCGCGCTCGATCTTCGCCGTGACGATCTCGCCGACGCGCAGCGGGCGGCGGCTCGTCAGGTACACCGCGCCGTCGATCTCCGGCGCATCGGCTTTGGAGCGGCCCTTGGCGACGGTCGGGCCGACCTCGTCGATGATGACCTGCTGCCGCGTGCCGACCTTGCGCTTCAGCCGGCGCGCCGAGATCTTCTGCTGCCGGGCCATCAGCGCGTTGTAGCGCTCCTGCTTGACCTCTTCGGGCACCGGGTTTTCGATCGCGTTCGAGGTGGCGCCGGCGACCGGCTCGTATTTGAAGCAGCCGAGGCGATCGATCTCGGCTTCGTCGAGCCAGTCGAGCAGATAGGCGAAGTCGGCATCGGTCTCGCCGGGGAAGCCGACGATGAAGGTCGAGCGCAAGGCGAGATCGGGGCATTCCTCGCGCCAGCGCTTGATCCGCGCCAGCGTCTTGTCCTGCGCCGCCGGACGCTTCATCGCCTTCAGCACCTCGGGGCTCGCATGCTGGAACGGGATGTCGAGATAGGGCAGTACCTTGCCCTCGTTCATCAGTGCGATGACCTCGTCGACATGCGGGTAGGGATAGACATATTGCAGCCGGACCCAGGCTCCCAACTCGCCGAGCTCGCGCGCGAGGTCGAGGAATTTGGCGCGGACCTGGCGGTCCTTCCACGGGCTCTCGGCATATTTGAGATCGACGCCGTAAGCTGAGGTGTCCTGCGAGATCACCAGGAGCTCTTTGACGCCCGCGCCGACGAGGCGCTCGGCCTCGCGCAGCACGTCATCGGCTGGGCGCGAGACGAGGTCGCCGCGCAGCTTCGGAATGATGCAGAAGGTGCAGCGGTTGTTGCAGCCCTCGGAAATCTTCAGATAGGCGTAGTGGCGCGGGGTCAGCTTGATGCCCTGCGGCGGCACCAGGTCGAGATGCGGATTGTGCGCCGGCGGCAGCGCGCGGTGCACGGCGTCCAGCACGCTCTCATATTGCTGCGGGCCGGTGATGGACAGCACGCCCGGATAGGCCTGCTCGATCGCTTCCGGTTCCGCGCCCATGCAGCCGGTCACGATCACCTTGCCGTTCTCGGCTATGGCCTCGCCGATCGCCGAGAGCGATTCCTGCTTGGCGCTGTCGAGGAAGCCACAGGTGTTGACGATGACGATGTCCGCCCCGTCATGCTTGCGGGCGAGCTCATAGCCCTCCGCGCGCAGCCGCGTGATGATGCGCTCGGAATCCACCAAGGCCTTGGGACACCCGAGTGACGTGAATGAAATGCGCGGCGCTCTGTCCATGTAATCGCCTGGAGCCTATCTGAATTGTCTGGATTTGCGATCCAAGTAATTGAACCGATGGCGAAATTCAACAACTAACGTATGCGGCGCGTGGCTAAAGCAGTACGCGCGCGTAGTTGGCGTCGTGATCGGCCAGTCACCAGCGACGGTATTACTGACTGACGGTTCCTGGTCTGGAAGCTCATTCGGATCGAGCGAGTGGAGGATCCGAGGTGAATTGCTCGAACACGCCCGTTTTGGTTGTTATTCGGTTTCTTGCTTGATTTCACGGAGCTTTACCACGATGCGCCGCTTCATCTTCGGCTTGGCTTTCGTTACCGTTTCCTATGGCGCCATGTTTCCGGCCCGCGCTGAAGTCGACAAGATCATCCATGTCTGCGATCGGCAGGAACGATTGTGTCCGGAATTCAGGCCTCGCGTGAAGGCACCCGACGGGTGGACGAGGGATGAGGCCGCGAGTCTCAAATACGGCGCATCGATGTTCGTTCCTAAAGGGAAGACATTCGGTAAAGCAGAAGCAATCATCTATGCCGAAGGCCGCTATAACGAGGACCGGACCGAACTGGTTCAATGGATCGCAACGAGTGATAAGGATTGGGCGACGACATCCGGCGACCATGCCAAGATCACTACGCTCCCCTCGGTCAACCCGAAGGTCATCATCAACCGCTACGACAATCCATCCTTGAAGGACCAGCCGGTTGAAGTGATCGCGCATTACGCTGATCTCGACAAGGACGGCAATTCCTACGTCGTGCGGCTAGCGGTCTCCGGCCGCACTGAGGCGGCGGTGCTGGCCGCGGTGCCACTTCTCGACAAGATGATCGTTGGCGCGAAGATTCCGTGAGAGCATGAGTTCTGCTTCGCAGCTGAAGGCTGCGCGAGCGTTTTCTTGCGGGAGGGCGGCACGGAGAGTTTACATTCGTCGTGTCAGGGACACCCGAGCGACCCGAAGCTGACCTTGGGCGCAGCCGTCTGATCCATATCTAATCTGCCTGATTGACCGGCCTGAGCTAGTCCCAATTGCCCATAATTACAACCCTTTGCAGGGCGATCCGGCGTGCTATGGATGAATCAGCTGCCGTGAGTGAGCCATGAGCGCCGAACAGTCGCCCAAAATCGTGATCGTCGACGAAAGCCCGATCCGGGCCGCGATCCTGGAGGAGGGATTGCGCGAGGCCGGGTTTACCCAAGTCGTCCATATCAGCGAGATGCAGAGCCTGCTGGCCCGTATTTATGCGGCGGACCCCGACATCATCGTGATCGATCTCGAAAACCCCAGCCGCGACGTGCTGGAGGCGATGTTCCAGGTCAGCCGCGCGGTGAAGCGGCCGGTCGCCATGTTCGTCGACCAGAGCGATTCAGCCTCGATCCAGGCCTCGGTCGAGGCGGGGGTGTCGGCCTATATCGTCGACGGGCTGAAGAAGGAGCGCATCAAGCCGATCCTCGACCTTTGCGTGTCCCGTTTCAACGCCTTTGCCAAGCTCCAGGAGGAACTGGAGCGCACCAAGTCGCAGCTCGAGGACCGCAAGATCATCGAGCGCGCCAAGGGCATTCTGATGAAGGTGAAGGGCCTGACCGAGGACGAGGCCTATGTGCTGCTGCGCTCCACCGCGATGCGCGAGAAGAAGAAAATCGGCGAGATCGCGCAGTCGATCATCACCGCGTCGGAGATGCTGAAATGACCGTCCCCCTCCGCATCGGGTTCATTCCGCTGGTCGATGCCGCCGCGCTGATCGTCGCGGTCGACAAGGGCTTTGCCGCCGCCGAGGGGCTCGAGGTCGAGCTGGTGCGCGAGGTCTCCTGGTCCAACGTCCGCGACAAGCTCAATATCGGCCTGTTCGATGCCGCGCATCTGCTCGCGCCGGTGGCGATCGCGTCCTCGCTCGGCCTCGGCCACGTCAAGGTGCCGATCGCCGCGGCCTTCAATCTCGGCATCAACGGCAATGCCATCACGGTGTCGCCGGCGCTCCATGCCGCGCTGATGGAGGAGATCGACGGCGATCGCTTCGACCCGATGGCGACGGCGAAAGCGCTGGCGAAGGTGGTTGCCAAGCGCCGCACGGCAGGGGCCGAGCCGCTCACCTTCGGCATGACCTTCCCGTTCTCCACCCACAATTATCAATTGCGGTTCTGGATGGCGGCGGCGGGCGTCGATCCCGACGAGGACGTGCGCCTCGTGGTGCTGCCGCCGCCCTACATGGTCGACAGTCTGAAGAACGGCCATGTCGATGCGTTCTGCGTTGGCGCGCCCTGGAACTCGGTCGCGGTCGATCTCGGTATCGGCCATATCCTGCATTTCGTCGCCGACATTCTGGTCCGTGCGGCGGAGAAGGTGCTGGCGATCCGCCAGACCTGGGCCGACAAGAACCCGGACGTGGTTGCAGCCCTGGTGCGGGCAGCCGTGAAGGCCGCCGAGTTCATCGAGCATCCCGAGAACCGGACCGAGGCGGCGCAGATCCTGGCGCAACCCGAACGGATCGGCGTCGACGCCGAGGTCATCCAACGCACCCTCACCGGGCGCCTGAAGATCTCGCCCGATGGCACCTTCCGCGAAAGCGGCCGCTACCTGCTGGTCGGACGCGAAGGGGCAGGGCGGCCGGATCCGGTCCAGGCCGCCTGGCTCTATGCGCAGATGGTGCGCTGGGGCCAAACGGCGCTCACCCCCGACGGGGTCAAGACGGCGATGGCGGTGTTCAGGCCCGATCTCTACGACGCGGCGCTCGGCAACAGGGCGCCGCTTGAGGCTCCCGCAGCGTTCGGCGCCTTTGCCGGTCCGGCCTTCGACCCCGCCGATATCCGCGGGCATCTCGAGGCCTTTGGCGTCGGGCGCTGGAAGGCCTGATTCGCGGCTGCTTCGCTTTTGAGCATCTAAGATCCTTGGCTAATGTTTGAGCTGGCTGCTCGTATTTCGGGAGAGTTCCCAAGCCGGCAGTTTCCGGGTCCCATCGTAATTATCTGAAACTTCAGTGGTTTTTATTTCAACCAAGCTGGCACGCAACTTGTATGTTGCGCTGCGGCCAGCTTGTCATAGGTGCCTGCTGAGCCAAGTCCCGCAGCAACGAAGCTGATCGGACCGTGGGTGACGAAGCCGGCTCCTGAGCCAGCCTGACGTTCCTCGCGGGTCGCCCAATCCGTCGAAGCCACCGAAGGTGGCCGCAGGAGCTTCGTTACACACCATGAAAATCGATACGGTCTCAGTCGACTTTACCGACGAGCAGAAACGCTATCTCGAAGGCTTCACGACCGGCCTGCAGATCAGCCGCGTCGGCCGCGGCCTTGGTGGTGGCGGCAGCAGCAAGGCGAATGCCGAGCCTGTGGGTCCCGATGCCGTGCACATCAAGGCGCAGGACAAGGTGATCGCATCGGGCAAGAAGCTCGCCGATCAGGAGAAGGTCAAGCGCGACGAGCACCCCTTCGACGCCTATCCGCGGCTGCGCCAGCAGGCCCTCGACAACACCCCGCCGAGCCCGGCGGACAATTTCCGCTGGCGCTATTACGGCATCTTCTATGTCGCGCCGACGCAGGACTCCTACATGTGCCGCCTGCGCATCCCGAACGGCATCATGAAGCATTGGCAGCTGTCGGGCCTTGCCGATCTCGCCGACGAGCTCTGCGGCCCCTACAGCCACGTGACGACGCGCGCCAATCTCCAGCTGCGCGAGATCCCGCCGAAGCACGCGATCAGAATGATCGAGGGCATCCAGGAGCTCGGCCTGTGCTCGCGCGGCTCCGGCGCCGACAACATCCGCAACGTGACGGGAACGCCGACCGCCGGCATCGATCCGCAGGAAATCATCGACACGCGGCCCTATGCCCGCGAGTGGCACTACCACATCCTCAACGACCGCTCGCTCTACGGTTTGCCGCGCAAGTTCAACGTCGCCTTCGACGGCGCCGGCCGGATCGCGGTGCTTGAAGAGACCAACGACATCGCCTTCACGGCCTATGAGGTAAAGGACGGTTTCGGCGTCGAGCCCGGCGTCTGGTTCCGGCTCGGCCTCGGCGGCATCACCGGTCACAAAGACTTTGCGAAATATTCCGGCATCATCGTCAAGCCGGAGCAGGCGACCGCCGTCGCCGACGCCATCGTGCGCGTGTTCATCGAGCATGGCGACCGCACCAACCGCAACAAGGCACGGCTTAAATACGTGCTCGACGCGATGGGCCATGACGGCTTCCTCAAGCTGGTCGAGGAGCGGTTGAAGACGCCGTTCACGCGCGTGCCGGAAGAGGCGTTCGCGCCGCGGCCCGCGGCGGACCGCATGGCCCATATCGGCGTGCACAAGCAGAAGCAGGACGGCCTCAACTGGATCGGCGTATCGCTGACGCTCGGCAAGCTCACCTCCGATCAGATGCGGGGCCTCGCCAAAGTGGCGCAGGATCTCGGTGACGGCGAGATCCGGCTCACGGTCTGGCAGAACCTGTTGATCTCGGGCGTGCGCGACGCGAATGTCGAGCTCGCCATTGCCGCGATCAAGCAGATCGGGCTCGCGGTCGAGGCCTCGCACATCCGCGCCGGCCTGATCGCGTGCACCGGCAATGCCGGCTGCCGCTTCGCGGCGTCCAACACCAAGCGCAATGCCGCCGAGATCGGCGACTGGTGCGAGCCGCGCGTCGCGATGGACAAGCCGGTGAACATCCACCTGACCGGCTGCCATCATTCCTGCGCGCAGCATTACATCAGCGACATCGGACTGATCGGCGCGCGCGTGCCCGTGAACGAGGAGGACACCGTCGAGGGCTATCACCTCTTCACTGGCGGCGGGTTCGGCCCCGACGCCGATGTCGGGCAGGAGGTCTATCACGACCTCAAGGCCGAGGACGCGCCGAAGACGGTCGAGGCGCTGCTCAAGGCCTATCTCGCCCACCGCGCCTCGCCCGACGAAACCTTCCTCTCCTTCGCGCGCCGCCATGACGGCGAAACGCTGCGCAAGCTTGCCGATGCACAGGTGTCCGCATGAACCAGATCACGCCTCCGCCGAAACTCGATATCATCCCCGCCAGCGCCCCGTTCTCGGATGCGCAGCGCTCCTGGCTGAACGGCTTCTTTGCCGGGCTTTTGTCGCCTGACGTCGCAACGCCGCTGTCGGCAGAGCAGGGCGCCGCCGTCATGCAGGCCGGTGACGGCGACGACGGCGAAGCGCCGTGGCACGACCAGACCATGCCGATCGCCGAGCGGATGAAGCTTGCCGAAGGCCGTCCCTTGCGCCGCAAGATGATGGCGGCGATGGCACAGCAGGATTGCGGCCAGTGCGGCTACAATTGCCACGATTATTCGGAAGCAATCGCGAGCCGTAGCGAAGCGCGGCTCAATCTGTGCGTCCCCGGCGGCAAGGAAACCGCGCGGATGCTGAAATCGCTGTACGAGGAGCTCGACAAGGCGCCCGCGGCCAAGACCACCGACAAGAGCACCGACAAGGCCGGCGCTCCGGCGCCGGCTGTGACCGTGACGATCGCAGAGCCCGGCCGCTCGCGGGACAATCCGATCCAGGCGACCTTCCTGTCGCGCCGTCTTCTCAACAAGGGCAAGTCGGAGAAGGAGACCTATCACATCGAGTTCGATCTCTCCGAGGGCAAGCTCGACTATGTGGTTGGTGACAGTTTTGGCGTCTTCCCGCGCAACGACGTCGGCCTCGTCGACCAGATCATCGCGCTGCTCGGCGCCTCCCACACGACCAAAGTCAACGGCAAGACGCTGCGCGAGGTGCTGATCGACGACGTCTCGCTGTCGCCGGCGCCCGACACGCTGTTCGAGCTGATCTCCTTCATCACCGGCGGCGCGCAGCGCGAGAAGGCGCGGGCGCTGGCGCAGGGAGAGGATCCCGATGGGGATGCCGCGACGCTCGACGTGATGGCGGCACTGCAGAAGTTTTCCGGCACGCGGCCGCATCCCGAGGCCTTCGTCGAGGCGCTGGAGCCGCTGCAGCCGCGGCTCTACTCGATCTCGTCCTCGCACAATGCGACGCCGGGAAAGCTGTCACTGACGGTGGACTCGGTGCGCTACGTCATCGGCAAGCGCAGGCGGCTCGGCGTCGCCTCGACCTTCCTCGGCGAGCGGATCAACGAAGGCGAGAAGCTCAAGGTCTATGTGCAGAAGGCGCACAATTTCGGCCTGCCGCAAGACCCGAAGACGCCGATCATCATGGTCGGTCCCGGCACCGGCATCGCGCCGTTCCGCGCCTTCCTGTTCGACCGCAAGGCGACCGGCGCGCCCGGCAAGAACTGGCTGTTCTTCGGCCATCAGCGCAGCGATTGCGATTTCTTCTATCAGGACGAGCTCAACGCCATGAAGACCTCCGGGCTTCTGACGCGCCTGTCGCTGGCCTGGTCGCGCGACGGCGAGAAGAAGTTTTACGTGCAGGACCGCATGCGCGAGGTCGGCCGCGAATTGTGGACCTGGCTCGCCGAGGGCGCGCATCTCTACATCTGCGGCGATGCCAAGCGCATGGCCAAGGACGTCGAGCGCGCGCTGGTCGACATCGTCGCCCAGTTCGGGGCACGTTCGACCGATGAGGCCGTCAGCTTCGTCGCCGAACTCAAGAAGACCGGCCGCTTCCAGGCTGACGTGTATTAGTCGGACGACTCCCTCTCGGGGTTGGGCGTCATCCGATTGTCATCCGTCCCGGTTCCAACTGGCTTGGATTCTAACGAATAAGATTCTCGGAACCTGCTGGTGAAGAGAATTTGCACCTGCGATGGGGGGCCTCCGGAGAACCCCCATCGCTATTTCCGCCACCGTCTTGCCTCCCGCCCTGGTTGATCCTTCATACTCCCGCAAATGGGGCGTTGGAGATCGACCATGCGCGAACTATCGGCGGAGGCCAGGCTGCACTTCTACGCGCGCTCGCTCTCGCGCCGGACCGGGGCGAGCATGCACCACGTTGCGATGTACAGCGCGTTTGCGGTGATCGCGGCGATCGTGTTCGGGACGCTGTCGGTGCACCCGTTTTGATGTGTCTGCGTAGGGTGGGTTAGCCGAAGGCGTAACCCACCACTTGTATGGCTGCAGCAGAAGAGGTGGATTACGCTTCGTTAATCCACCCTACGATACCGACCCTGCTCACGCTCCGCGCTTGAACGGCGCCACATCGATCCCCGCAGCTTTCAACGCCTGCCGCACACCGCGCGCGATCTCGACCGCGCCGGGCGTGTCGCCATGGATGCAGACCGTATCCGTGCGCATGTTGATGACCTTGCCTGTGACCGACACCACCGCGCCGTCCTGCACCATGCGCACGACGCGGTCGGCGATCGCCTTGGCATCGTGCAGCACCGCGCCGGGCTTCTTGCGTGAGACGAGGTTGCCGTCATCCTCATAGGCGCGGTCGGCGAACACCTCGTGCACCATCGGCAGGTTGGCGTCTTCGCCGGCCTTCACCAGCTTCGAATTGGCGAGCACGACGAAGATCAGGCTGGGATCCACCGCCTTGATGCCGGCGGCGATCGCCTTCGCCGTCATGTCGTCCTCGCAGGCGACGTTGGAGAGCGCGCCGTGCGCCTTCACATGGGTGACTTTGTAGCCGGCCGCGGTCGCGATCGCCTGCAACGCGCCGATCTGATAGGCGACGAGGTTCTCGATCTCGGAGGCCTTGAGCCCTGCGATCGGATGCCGGCCGAAGCCGTGCAGGTCGCGATAGCCGGGATGCGCGCCGACCGAGACGCCGCGCGCCTTCGCAAGCTCCACCGTCCGGCGCATGATGTCGGGGTCGCCGGCATGGAAGCCGCAGGCGACGTTGACCGAGCTTGCCAGCTCGATCATCGCGGCGTCGTTGCCCATCTCCCACGCGCCAAAACCTTCGCCGAGGTCGCAATTCAGATCGACTGTCTTCATGGGTTGCTCTCCGCCTCTGGTCTTGTTGTCGCTTACGGCTCCGCCGTGACCTGCCACGTCCGGGAATCGACCGCGCTGACCGCATAGCCCGCTACGTTAGCATCGCTGAGCGCCTCGATGTTGAGGGCGACGATATCGGAGGAGCGCAGACGATCGGGCAGGCTGCGGATCGCTTGCGCGAACTTGCGCGCCTCGTCCTGCGCTTCGGCCATGCTGACCGCCTTGAAGCGGAACGCGGTTCCTGCCGAGGTCTGGGCGAGGCGGCCGATATCGGCCGTGATCACGGTTGCGATCTTCGGATAGCCGCCGGAGGTGCCGCGATCCATCATCAGCGCGATCGGCGCGCCGTTGCCGGGCACCTGGATGCTGCCGTTGACCGTGCCGTCGGAGACGATGTTGTGGCCGTGGAGATGCTTGATCGCAGGGCCTTCGAGCCGGTACCCCATGCGGTCGGAGGTCGCCGAGATCTTCCATTCGCTATCCAGGAACAGCGCCTTGTTGGCGTCGTCGAATTCGTCGTCCTGAGGCCCTAGCAGCACGCGGATCGGACCTCTCGCCGGCTTCGGCAGCTCGATGCGCAGCTCCGGTGCACCGCTCGCGGCATCCACAGTGAATTCGTCGCCGGCCTGGAGCGGGCGTGGGTAGGGGCTGCCGAGGCCGGCGCGGGCGTTCACCGCGAGGCTGCCGAAGACCTTCTCGCCCTTGATGGCGCCTTCGATCGCGAGATAGGTGAAGGCGCCGCCGCGGGCAAAGCCGAGCGTCAGCGTCTCGCCATCCTTGAGCGTCACCGAGGTGTCCATCGCGACCGCGCTGCCGGCGATGTCCGCATTGCGCGGCGCGCCCGATATCGCCACGCGCACGGCGCCGTCGCGGGCGGTGAAGGAGGCACCGAACGGGCCGATCTCGATGGCGGCCGCGAACGGCTCGTTGCCGACCAGCGTGTTCGCCGCCGCAAGCGACAGCCGGTCCATCGCTCCGCTCACGGTCAAGCCGTAGCGCTGCGCGCCGTGGCGGCCGCCGTCCTGGACCGAGCTGGCAGGGCCGATGCTGGCAACCACGAGCCGGCTCATGCGTCCACCTGCTCGGCGACGATCTCGCCGGCTTCCGCAGCGCGGTCCATGTCCTCGAATGTCTTGTGGTCGATCGGGTAGAACGTGACGCGGTCACCGGGCTCGGTGAGGAAGGTCGGATTGCGGTGGAGCTGATAGGTTCGCACCGGGGTGCGGCCGAGCAGGTGCCAGCCGCTCGGGGCGGCCAGGCACTGGATGCCGGCCTGGACGCCGCCGATCGAGATCGTGCCTGATGGCGTCAGCAGCCGTGGCGATTGCCGCCGCGACATGTGCAGGAATTTGTCGAGACCGCTGAGATAGGACCAGCCCGGCGTGAAGCCGATCATGGCGACTTTATAGTCGCCGCGCGAATGCCTGACGACGATGTCATCCGGCGTGGTGCCCAACGTCTTGGCGACGTCCTCGAGGTCGATGCCGTGCTCGCCACCATAGGCGACGGGAACGCGCCAGCGGCGCGCTTTGGTGACCGGCGGCAGCGGCCGGGTGGCGATCGGGAGGATCTTTTCGCCCAGCGCCTCAAAGCCGATCTTGCCGGGATCGTAATGGACCAGCAGCGAGCGATAGGTCGGCACCGTCTCGGTGATGCCGTCGATGGGTGTCGCAGCGAGCGCCTTGTCGAGCGCCAGCACGCGCTGGTTGGCATCGTCGTCGATGGTGCCGCTGAACTCGACCGTGACGGCACTGTCGCCGCTGGGCAGAAGGCGGGGCGGGGGAAGCGTCGCGGCCATTGAGCTGTCAGAGCGCTGTCGTAATCGGGCTTCTCGGGAATGCGGGCTCGACCTTGAGTTCCGCTTGTCCCTGCTTCGCGTAAATGTGCCCACAAGTCCAATAAATTAATGCAAGGGGAAGCGATAAAGCCTTGTTATCGCATCGCATAACGGCGCTGCGGCCCTGCGTAATTGCTAGCCTCTTGGCCCTTGACGCAAAGCTCGCGGCTCGCAAGATGCGCGCGTTCTGTCCCGCACCTTGGAGCTCGTTCTCGTCCATGTCGCTGTCCCCCGAAGCCCGCAAGACCCTCGCCGGCATCACCACCGCCACCATCACCACGGTCCTGCTGAAGAAGGGGCTGCGCAATGTGTGGATGCGCGGCGCGCGGCCGTTGCGGCCGGGCCTGCCGCGGCTGGTGGGGCCGGCCTTCACGCTGCGTTTCGTGCCGGCGCGCGAGGATCTGGCGACGCCGGAATCCTGGTCGTCGCCGATCTCGACCCGCACCGCGATCGAGGCGATGCCGGAGGGCTGCATCGCCGTGGTCGATGCCATGGGCATCACCGATGCCGGAATCTTCGGCGACATCCTTTGCGCGCGCATGGTCAAGCGCGGCGTCACCGCGCTCGTCACCGACGGCGTGGTGCGTGACGTCGAGGGCGTGCTCGGCACCAATTTGCCGGTGTGGTGCGACGGCTATGCCGCGCCGCCGTCGGTCGCGGGCCTCACTTTCGTCGGCTGGGGCGAGCCGATCGGCTGCGGCGGTGTGGCGGTTTTCCCGAACGACATCGTGGTCGCCGACCAGGACGGCTGCGTGCTGATCCCGCAGGCGATGCTCGACCACGTCCTCAATGAGGGCGTCGAGCAGGAGCGGATGGAAGCCTGGATCGTCAATGAGGTGAACAACGGCGCGGTGCTGCCGGGCCTCTATCCCATGAACGCCGAAACCAAGGCGCGCTACGCCGCCAGCAAGAAGTAACGGACAAAGGAACGAGGACCCTCATGGACATCACGCTCGCCGGCACGCGGCCGACCCGCCGCGCGCCGAAGGAACACTTCACCGGCACCGTGTGGCAGGACCCCATCAACATGGCGCCGGCGCCTGCACGGCTGAACGTCTCGCGCGTCGCATTCGAGCCGGGCGCGCGCACCAACTGGCACCACCATCCGCTCGGGCAGACGCTCTACGTGATCTCGGGCGTCGGCCGCGTTCAGACCAAGGGCGGCCCGGTCCAGGAAATCCGTCCCGGCGACACCGTCTGGATTCCGCCGGGTGAAGTGCACTGGCACGGCGCATCGCCGACCAACGGCATGTGCCACATCGCCATGCAGGAAGCGCTCGACGGCGTCTATTCGACCTGGCTGGAGCCGGTCACCGACGCGGAGTATGGCGCGGCGGTGGGCTGACTCTCGTGTCCCGGACAAGACGCATCGCCCAAGGCGATGCGTCGCCGATCCGGGACCCAGATCTTCGACCCACTGAGAGCACTGGGTCCCGGCTCTGCGCGGCAACGCTTCGCGCTGCCGCTTGTCCGGGACACGGCACCTAAATCTTCTCCGCGGTCCAAGTGCCCGTGCACATGGCGCCGCGCCAGGTGCCGGAGCCGGACGCGCCGCTGAGCCGGCCGAAGCCAATGGCACGCTTGATGCCGGTGCTCAGGGTGACCTTGATGTTGCCGGCCTCGGCGACGCGTCCCGACGCCGTCACCGCGGCGCTGCTCGAGGCGATCTGGCCATTATTGATGCCGATGGAGACAGTCGCGCCGTTGCCGCAGGCCTGGCTTGATGAAGCAATGCGGACGTTCCACGCGCCATCGAACGTGCTTGTCGCAGCGTCGGCCTGCGCGAGCGGGACAGCGATGACGACGGCGGTGGCGAATAGAGCCTTGCGAAGCACGTTCATGACACGCCCCTGTGGTTGACCATGCGGGGGACCGTGACACGTGCGCGGAACCGGCAATGTGAGGGCTGTCACGTGCGCAGGAGGCTGTGTGAGCCTGCGCACGCCGGCACGGCAGGGCGCAAAAGCAAAGGGACCCGCATCGCGGGCCCCTTGTCTGCGTAAGAACGATCAGGCGGATCTCAGTTCACCCGCGTCCAGGTCTGGCCGCCGCAGAACATGCCGCCGAAGGCGCAGCCCTGCACGCGCAGCCGGTCGGTGCCCTTCATGGCGATCGTCGAATCGTAGGTCGAGCCCGAGTTGGGATCGAGGATGCGGCCCGACCATTTCTGGTCCTTGCCCGCCTTCATGTTGATCAGCACCTGCTCGCCGTTCTGGTTCGACTTGCTGTCGACCGAATAGCCGCAGAGGTTGGTGCCGCATTGCTCGATGCGGACCTTGCCTTCCTTCTCCTCGGTGAGCCAGACGCCGATCGGCGAATTGAGGTCGCGCGTCGGCGCAGTTGCAGGTGCAGGCGGCACTGCGGCCGCCTGAACGCGAGCGGGAGCAGGCGCAGGTGGCGGAGGCGGGGCCGGCGGAGCCGCAGCCACGGCCGGGGC
>NZ_JADYVG010000039.1:0-24068 GCF_020193585.1 Bradyrhizobium sp. IC3195
CGAATGCATAGTGCAGAACCAAATTTGCGAGCAGCGGTGAAACCACCGAACCCTGAGGGGTTCCGCGTGTTCTCTCCACAGGGATTCCGTCTTCTTTCTCCACGGGAGCTTGCAGCCACCGCTTTACCGTAGAGACGAATCCAACTCAGTTCCGTGTGGTGGGCGACGGCCTTTTCGATCAGGTGCCAAGGAATCGAGTCGAAGAACGACTTGATATCAAGGTCGATAACCCAGTCGAATTTCCAGCAACGCTTTCGCGCTGTCCCCACTGCGTCAAGCGCCGAACGGCCGGGCCCATAGCCGTAGGAGTCCGGATGGAATATTCGTTCCATCGTCGGCTCCATAACCATCTTTGCAACCGTCTGAGCCACGCGGTCAGCTATAGAGGGTATTCCTAACGGACGCTTCCCTCCATTAGCCTTGGGAATTTCCACGAGACGGACGGGAGGCGGAAAGTATGTCCCCGACGACATTCATTCCAGATCTTGTAGAGGTTTCTCTTCAAGTCCTTTTCGAATTCCTCGATGGAGACCCCGTCCACACCCGCTGACCCGCGGTTCGCTTTCACCTGTTTCCAAGCTTCCCAAACGAGATGTTTGGGGATCTGATACGACTTTGCCTCAGTCATCGGCTCCTCCCGTTTCCGGTTGGCTTGTGACTTTGGCTGGAAGATCGGGTCCCTTCGCTCCGCCCGTATTACCGGGCCTCATCACTATTACGAACCCGTCCGCCCCTGCGTCGCGCATTGGTACTCTGCCCTCGGCGGGTCCGCCGCCTTTGGGGTCTCCCTTGGCATCGCGACGCAGGTTCCCATGTTCCGCGCAAGAGCCTGCCATCGGGATCGCGCCGCCTCTACACCGGTTGCCGCCCGGCCAATACACAGGCTCTCGTCGCGCTTGATCCCAGGAGGTGGTATCGCCCCTGGTTTCGACAACATCTGAACTGTACTTTCGATGCATCATCGGCGGTTTACTTGCGTTCGTCTTCCCGTGGCTCACCTGACAGGCTGATTGCCCGCCTTTTCCAGCAACGCTCACCACCTCAGCCATTGAGCTAAAGCAGCTTGTGGCGGTTTGGACTCTGATCCTGCAATCCGAGTCCGAGGGGCCTGCCCTCATCTCTTGCGCAGCAAGGCTGCTCGGAAGATGGTCTACATACTCAACCTCCTTCTTCGCGCCGTCATGGCGCACATACCACCGTGCAGCCGAAGGCCATCACCTTCCCGACCGATGCCAAGCTGCTGCACGCGGCAATCAAGGGGCTCAACCGCCTGGCGAGGAAGCACGGGGTCAAGCTGCGGCAGTCCTATCTTCGCATTGCCAAGACCGCGGCGATGATTGCGGGACGCTACGGCCATGCCAAGCAATTCAAGCGGCATCAGCGGCAGTTGCGCATCCTGCGCAGCCGACTGGGCCGGATCATCCGCGATATCCGCCGCAAGATCGAAGGTCAGGCTGTGCTTGAGAACACGTTCGCCCTCCCGCTCAGCCAGGCCTCGCAGATCCGCTCGCAGCAGCAGCGCCAGCGCGGCTTCAAGCTTTATTCCTTCCACGCCCCGGAGGTGGAGTGCATCGGCAAGGGCAAAGCAGCCGCGCCTTACGAGTTCGGCGTCAAAGCCTCCATCGTCACCAACAACGGCCGTTCTCCCGGGGGCCTGTTCGTGCTGCAGGCCAGGGCGCTACCCGATAACCCGTACGACGGTCACACCTTGCGGGACGTCATCGACCGCACCGAGACACTCACCGGCTGCGCGATCGAGCGGGCCTATGTCGACAAGGGATACCGCGGCCACGACGCACAAAATCCCCGACGGACCTTCATCTCCGGCCAGAAGCGCGGCGTCTTCGGTGTCATCAAGCGCGAGCTGCGCCGCCGCTCCGCCATCGAACCCATCACCGGACACCTGAAGGCCGATGGTCACCTCGGCCGCTGCTACCTCAAAGGCCGCGCCGGCAATGCGGCTAACGTCATCCTCTCAGCCGTGGGCCACAACTTCCGCCGCATCCTCGCCTGGCTCAGAGAACTCTTGTGCCTCATCCGCTCCAGCTATGGCGCACGTTCGGCCGTCCCGCCGCGCTCAATTCGCCTTCTTAACGGACGACCAGATAGGGATGGTTGTTTGCAATCGCATTCGAAGCCGCCCCGGTGAGGGCTGTCGCGCAATCTGGACGCAACGCATCCAGCGGAATGTCCCAACGGGCCTCGCCCAGCCAGTTCTGAGCATAGCGACCGGTGCGCGAAACGGCAAACGCGCCATTGTTACACCTGAGCAGCACAAGATGATCGGCAAGCCGCCCGAGGCTCCCCAGTAGCACATTTTCGTAGCGGGGAAGCGTTTCGCCGGGCTTGAGCGCAACCTGCCACTTGCGCCGCAGGACCGGCATGTCATTGATCAGCCTCGTATCTGATTCCGCGGATTGCTCGTTGGCAGCACGCATCACACGCCCCACTCACCTAAGCTTCCTGCCCGGGCGGCATCAAATCCAGCTTGGCTTAATTCGCTCTTAAAAAGACGAGACGGTCGCGTTCGGCCCCTGCTGATCGATGCCGTTGCCTGAAACATCTGGCGCGACCGTCTTCAAGACTCATAACGCAGAAAATCCGCGGCGGTAGTGCATAATTCAACGAAAAGCGTTTGCCAGCGCCACTGGAACGACGAGAATCTTCGAACGAATGATTTGAGCCTCACGTATTCTACGAAGTAGCGCTCGTCAGTTGCGCGCGAAATTTTTTGTCGGATGTCCGATTTGTACGACTACCATTTGCCGACGGCGCAGGCGCCAGCAAATCCTCAATGTTAATTGTGCTTGAAGGACCGTCCCAGAGAGATGCGTGATAACTAAGCGCATGTTAAAGAAATGTGACGACTGCCGGCGCGAGGAGGCCACGCATGAAAAAGAGTGATTTGACTCTCGGAATGCGGTGCTGGTTTTCGCCGTCTTGAGCTTACGTCTGAACGTGGCATCCAAGGAAACTACCACTGCCCTGCTTGCGGCACACTGATCGAGGAGCTCGGAGCGGCCCACCTCGTGCTTTATCGCTTGACCGTACAGCCTTCCATTAAAGCAATCCGCAATCAATAATTCGTCGCGGCGGCCCAGGAGCTTTAGTGGGTTCGCTCAATTTTGGTATCTGACAGCGAGATCAGCGCGCCCCTTCCTTGAAGCCACAAACAGCATCCTTGCCGACCTTCAATGGTGGCGCCGTGACCGACTTGCTTGCGGGCTCTCCTGCAAATTGCATCGCCTCCCCCGTTAACGGATTGCCGAGCAGGCGCAAGTAGTTCGTCTGCCACGTTCCATGAAAGGCAAAAAATTCGCATGATAAACAATCTGGCCGGCGTCGGTATCTTCAAAGTAGACACGGACCTGCATGTAGTGCCGTCCGTCTCGAACTTCGCCGTCAAGAGAGACTGTCAGCGCGGTTCCTCTTATTGCGCGTACAGGGACCCTTGTCTCACACAGAGGCAGTTTTCTGAGCAAGCGCCAAAAGCTTGAGCTTGGCTCCAGCTGCCGGAAGCTGATTCACCGGCCTGAATGCGGCAGGCGTTGCGCTGCCGACATCGACTTCGGGCGAATATATCGAAGATCTATCGTCAACGCGTATTGCGGGCATCCAACCACAGCGCGCACAAGAACGTAAACGGAGTTCTGCTGCTGCCGAAGCTGCATCTCTGGGATTTCGCGATGAGCGATGGCATCCCCTTTGATCGGCAATCCATAGACCAACTATCCGCTTCGGAAGGACTCTCTACCACTGCGTATTGCACGGTGGACAACGAGGGCATCCGTCGCATCGGGCGACGTTGTTACGTCGGATTCGGCCGAAGGCAGCGCGCGCACGCCGCCGCCTTCGCGCGTTCAGGCCGGCGCACGTTAGCCTCCTCCCGCAGCGTCGCTGCCGTAGCGGCTGGTCGAGGTCCGGTAGTACTGAGCGCGGATGGCGGCCATGGCCTCGATCAACGGTCCCCAGGGCGCGGGAAAGCGTTCTTTCGCTATCACCCGATCCAGCATGCGCGTATGGCCGGCCAGCTCGTCGTTGAGGAACTCCACCACAGGCATAGCCGGATAGCGCTGCAGCAGCAGGATCGCCGCGTTGTCGGCCTCGTCGGCCGACCTGTCCATGTCGCGTCCATGCAGATCGTTCTGCAGGCGCCCTATCGCGGAGATGAGCCGCAGGACCTGGCGAAACGCCGGACGCGCGCGCAAGGTCGCCATGTCCAGTCCCCACAGCAACGACAGGCAACAGAACACGTTCGCGTAGGCGATCGAATCGATGCCGTTGTGCAGGTACTCGGCGTAGGACCAGCGTTCCGCCCCCACCGCCTGCGCGTGTCCGGCGCGCAGCGCCGCGCAGTAGCACCGGGTATCGTCGAGAAGCTGAGCATAGTCGCGACGATCGTAGGCGAGCGCGGCCAGCGAAGCGCGCAGCACAGCGCAGCCCTCGAATCCGGGGAGCGCGCACGGCACGCCCTGCCCCAGTGCCTGCTCCACCGCGGCGAGCTGCTCCGGCGCGATCAGGCCAAGGTCGTTGCAATCGTCGAGCCAGAACAGCATCGCCAGTTCGCGATAGAACGCCACGGTCAGCGTTTCATCCTGCGGATCGCGGCCGGTGCGGGCGCTGATATCGTGCAGGCTCGGAAGGATGCGCTGCAGGATGTACTGGCCGCCCCTGACCGCTTCCACGCCGTGCTCGTCGGCGAACCCGGTCAGGGAACGCCCCCACTCCAGCACCTCCTGCAGCGCGCGTTCGGTCTGAATCATGGCGCCGCTCCTGTTCCCTCGGCCAGGACGCGCCGCTCCCAACCAAGTGCCAGCCACAACCCGGCGAGTTCGGCCACGCGCACGACCCGGGTGGGGCAATACAGTTCCTTGCCGATCCACAGCGGAGTCTGCGGCAATGCATGCGCCGCATGGCGGGCGAGCATCCACTCCAGCGCACGCGCCACCGCCTGCGCAATGCGCCGCCGCCCTGTCGGCTCTTCGCTCCCGTCCATCACGTGCAACGCGAACAGCGCATAGGCAGTTTCCTCGAATGTGGACGCGCGACCGGCGCCCCAGCCGCCGTCGTCGCGCTGCGCCTGCAGCAGCGCCGCCAGCGCGCGCTCGTCGCGCCACTGGGGCTTGCCTTGCGCCAGCGCTGCGACCGCATGCGCGGTGGGATACAGCCACGAAACGTGCCATTTTTCGTTGTCCCAGAGACCGTGCGGGTTGCGATTGGCCTCGACGTAGGCGCTGGTGCCGGCGGCGGGCTTTCCCAACAGTCGCAACGCATGCAGGGCATGGATGTTGGTCGACACCGAGGCATTGCGCTCGCCGGGGAAGGTGACGAACAGCTCGCCGATTTCGAAATGGCGCAACGCATCGGCCGCCCGGTCGCGGCCTGCAAGGCGCAGGACGCACAACGCAACGGCGGTGTCGTCCGCATCTGCCGCGAAGTGCACGGCCGGGCCCAGACCGCGCACGCCCAGGCGGGCGTCGAGCTGCGCGATGATCACGCGCACCGCCCCGGCGAGCGCGGGATGCGCGAACAGACCGGCCAGATGCAAGGTGTATAGCGACCAGCATGGCTCGAACACATTGATCGGCCAGACGTTGGGAACGACACCTTCGATGCCGCTGCGCGTTGCTCGCGATGCCGCCTGCAGATACGCGTCGGCGCGCCCGACCTGCGGCGTGCTCCCCTGTGTCACGGCGTGCGCACGCCACGCGGCAGTGGCCGCGGGACTGATGCCGATGCTGCCGTCATCATCCGGCCATGCGGTGGTCGGCGACGTCCCCCAGGCTTCCCAGGAGTGCAGCAACGGATGGCCGCTCGGCAACGTCGCCACGGCCCCCCGCTTGACCCGCGCTTGCCGCAACGGCAACAGCGCCGGGTGGCGCGGAAACGCCACGCCGCCCGGCAAGGATGCGGCCTCGTCGCAAAACCGCGGTAGGATCAGCTCCGCGCCGATCGGCGCGTCGTCCGGCACCGCACGCGCATAGGGATCGGGCTGGCGCTGGAGGAACCGCGTTGCAGCCTGGACAGCGTCGGCAGCGCCGGGAAGAGAATCGACACGCTGCAATGCCAGCAACGCCGCCCATGTCGGCGCATGACGGAACAGCGGGAAGTCTGCGCTTCCCCATCCGCCATCGGCCTGTTGCTGTGCGATGAGCCACGCGTATGCGTCCTGCCGACCGATGACGTTGCCATGGAACTGCAGAGTTCGCGCCGTGTCGTAGACGGATGGACCGACGCTGCCGCCATCGCGCATCTCGCTCAGCAGGTGGCGCAATTCGGAAAGGATCTGTTCAGCCAGCGCGTTCACGCGGGATGTTCCTTCTGCAGACGGTTGACGGGAACCAGGATCGGGCAGACGCCGCGCACGTCGCCGCAGGCCCGTCGCGGCCATGCTGGGCAACCGCTGCGCTCAGCGCCACGGATTCGGACAACATGCACCGCTGCCGCAGGCCGATCGCAGCGGCCCAGGGGCGACTCCATGTGGACCGGCGCGCTCATGCGCATGGCGCGTGCTTGAACAGATAGGCGTCGGCCCGCTGCAGGATCTGCGCCAACCGTTCCGCACGCGGCCCCAACGGGGCGACGGCCTCCCCGGCGTCGCGCAACAGATCCATCACGAACTGCCGCGCTGCCTGCAGCCCCATGATCGACGCGCAGGTCGGCTTCCGCGCCGCCGCGTCCTTGCCGGGGGTCTTGCCCAGCGTCGCGGTATCTACTGTCGCGTCGAGAATGTCGTCGATCACCTGCAACGCCAGGCCGAAATGGGCGCTGTAGCGATCGAGCGCACAGTACATCGCAGCGTGCGCGGCATCCTCCGCAATGGCGCATAGCGCGCCCATGCGAACGGATGCGCGCACTAGCGCTCCGCACTTCATCCGGTGCATCACCAGGATCCTGTCCAGCTCGACGTGCTTTCCAACCAGCGACAGATCCATGGCCTGCCCGCCCGCGGCCCCCTCGGCGGACACCGCCTGCGCCAGTTCGCGCACGAGCGCAATACGGTTGTCGCCCGGCGCATCCAGGCTCGCCAGGGTCAGGAAGGCGTGCGCCTGCAGCGCATCGCCCACCAAGATCGCGGTGGCTTCGCCGAACTTGACGTGCACGGTCGGAAGGCCGCGGCGAAGCACGTCGTCGTCCATCGCAGGCAGATCGTCGTGGACCAACGTACAGGCGTGCATCATCTCGATGGCGGCGCCGACTTCGTCGAGCATGTGCGCCGGCGTGTCGGCCAGTGCGCCGGCAGCCAAACAGAGCAAGGCGCGGGTGCGCTTGCCGCCATGCAAGGTGGCGTAGCGCATCGCCGCCATCAGCTCGGTCTCACCGTCGTCTTCGGCGCAGAGAAGACGCGCCAGCGCCTGTTCGACCCGCTTTGCGCCGTCCTGCATCCAAATCTCGGGCAGCAGCCTGCCGGATGCGCCGCGCGCCTGCGCGCCCGATCCGCCGTTCGCGGAAACGCCAGCTCGGTCGTCGTGTGGCGTGGAACCGGTCTGCATGTTGTTCATGTCCTTGTACCTGCCAGGAGACGGCCACGGCGAGCCGCGAGCCGCCGCGGTGTTGCCGGCCTCGCACCGAGCGCGCGCGCCGAGTGGAGCAATGCCGCGTGTCGCCGGCGCCGCTGCCTCACCACACGGGGCATGCGATGCCAGCTCATGAGAATCCGATGCGGATAGTCATGGACGGATGCGCGGTCGGGTAATAGCGCCGGCCTTTTTCGACGCCGCTCAGCAACCGCGGCCGCACCCCGGCCTCGTGCATGGTCAGCGCCAAGGCGATACAGAACTGCACCAGTTCCAGCCATGCCAGGTGGTAGCCCATGCAGACGTGTGGGCCGGTACCGAACTGCAGCATGTCCACCGGCCGGATCGGCTCGGTGCGTTGCAGCCACCGCGCCAGCCGAAACTGATCAGGCGCCTCGTGCAGCAGCGCCGAGGTCGAGAAATGCAGCAGCGGGATGCACAGATCGGTGCCCGCGGGAATGCGCCGTTGGCCGAGTCGCAATTCACGCAATGCGCGACGCACCAGGAGCGGCGTCGCCGGATGCACGCGCAGCGTCTCGCGGAACAGCGCCTCGGCGACCGGACACTGCGCCAGGTCCGCGTGCCGGGTCGGCACCGCGCCTACGCGTTGCGCCTCCTCGACCAGCGCGTCCCACAGCCCAGGCTGCCGCGCCAGCTCGATCACCATCCAGGCCATCGTCGAGGCGGTGGTGTCGTGACCACCAAGCAGCAGCAAGCGGATATTGGCGATCAGGACGTCATCGGAAAGCGCATCGTCGCTGCGATCGAAGGCGCTCACCATGTCGTTGATCAACCCGGTGCGCGCGGCATGTTCGCGCGCGGCGCGGACGAACTCGCGCAACCGCGCATCGATCCAGTCGCGGGCGGCGCGGCCGCGCCGCAAGGGCAGTCCGGGCAGGTCGACCGGGGGCGCGACGACCAACTGCAGCAGTTGCCGGTACTTGCGATGCCATCCCGGCAGGTCCTGCGCGGGGATTCCCATGAGACTGAAGATGAGCTTGAGCATCAGATCGCCGGTTTCGCGCAGGATGGTGACGTCGCCCCGGTCGCGCCATCTCTGCACGCGCGCCCGGATGACGGGCGCGAACAGCTCGCCGATGCCGGCCTGGGTCAGCCCCTTGGGCAGAAGCGCCGCCTGGATCGCATCGCGCGCCTGCCGGTGCGCGATGCCATCCTGGGCGACCAACGTTCCGCCAAACAATTCGGGCGCGATGTCTTCGATGAGCGCCGAGGACACGTCCTTGTGCCGGAGCACTGCGAGAGCATCCGGATCCAGACTGGTCATCAGGTGTCCGGCAGGGCCGAAATCTAGCCAGAAGTGGCTGCCCAGCGTCCGTTCCGCGCGCCGCAGCAGGCGCGGCAGGTCGCAGACGACGGCGGGAAGATGCCCGACCAAGGGAAAAGCGCCGGGCACGACCGGGATGTCGTGCCGCAGCCGATGCCGACGGTTCAGCGGGTTGAGCAGCATGTCCATCAGCAGCGCGGCGCCGCGTCCGCTTCGGCGGTCTCGCCGGCAGGCCGCGCGGCGCGGCTGTTGCCACCGTCGGCGTATGTCGGCACATGCGCCAGCATGCCGCCGTCGATGCACACGACCTGGCCGGTGATGAACGCAGCATCGTCGGAGAGCAGGAACGCCACCAGCGCGGCCACGTCCTCGGGGCGGCCCACGCGCGGCAGGAGCTGGTGCCGGCGCAGATCGGTTTGCATGTACGCGTCCAGCTTGGCGAGGAGACGCTCGGTCATGATGAGACCGGGTGCAACCGCATTGCAGCGGATCTGCGCATGACCGTACTGGGTGGCGAGCGAGGCCGACAGCATGTTCATCGCCGCCTTCGACGCGGCGTAGGATGTCAGCGCGGTGTCACCGCTGAGCCCCTGGCACGACGACATGTTGACGATCGCGCCACCTCCGCGGGCGATCATCCGTGGGATGGCCTGCCGGCAGCAGAGCAGCGTGCCACGCAGATTGGTCGCCATGGTCTGATCCCAGACCGCTAGGTCCAGCTCAAGGATCGCGCGGTCGCGCGGGGTCAGATGCATCGCGCTCGCGTTGTTCACCAGCAGGTCGACCCCACCGAAGTGCCGCTCCGCCGTCTCGAACAGCGCTGCCACCGCCTGCGCATCGGCGATGTCGATCGCCAGGGCGAGCGCGTGGCCCGCTTCGGCCGCGATCTGCGCGGTGCAGGCGATAGCCGCCGATCCATCAATGTCGGCCACCACCACTCTGCCGCCCTCGCGCGCGATGGCGAGGGCGCATGCCTTGCCGATGCCGGCTCCGGCGCCGGTCACCACGGCCACTTTGCTTTCAAACCGTCCCATGTATCGCCCTAGATTGTGTTGGTCTTTCGCGGCATGCCGCTCGGCCTCCGCTGGAGAAGGCGCAGGGTGCGCGCTGGCGCGCTCGCCATCGCCAGCGTCGCTTTCGATGACCCGAATGGCGGCGACCGGGCACTGGCTCGCCGCGAGCCTCACGGCGGCGTGCAGCGCCTGCGGGACCTTCGCCACGCACACTTCGGCCACGCCGTCCGGTTCGCGCTGGCGAAAGGTGCCCGGCAGCGTCAGCACGCACTGCCCGCTGGTTCCGCACAGATCCTGGTCGACCATGACGCGCATCTCAGCTCCCCTGCGCATGCAGCCGCACCGGCAGTGCGCGGAACGTCCGAAGGAACGCCGAGGGCTCCCGGGTCGGCTGCTCGGCCAATGCCAGCGTGGGGAAGCGGGCCTGGATCCGGGGCAGGCTCTCGGCCAACTGCACCCGGGTCAGTTGCGCACCGAGGCAGAAGTGAATGCCGTGGCCGAAGCTCAGCATGATCTTCCCGTCGGTCGACATGCCTGGACTGGTGCCGTAGAACCGCGCGGGATCGAAGCGATCGGGATCGGCGAAGGCGTCCGGGTCGCGATTGCCGGACGCGATCAGCACGCGCACGTCCGCGTTCTTCGGGATCACCACGCCGTCCAGTTCGATGTCGCGCTGGGCGATACGCGGAATGGAGCTGAACATCGCGGGCGCGTCGCAGCGCAGGACTTCTTCGACGAATGCCCTCACCCCCGCGGCGTCCTTCTGCAGCCAGTGCCGCTGTTCGGGATACGCCAGCATCGCCAGGACGGCATGGTCGATGCTCGCAGCAGTGGTGGTGAAGCCGCCCAGCAGCATGCCCCACAGCATGCTGATCAACTCCGCATCCGACAGCGTGTCGGCATCGTGGTCATGTGCGCCGACCAGCATCGACACGATGTCGTGGCGGGGATTGGTGCGCTTGGACTGTATGAGGTCGCCGAAGTAGGCCTGCACTCTGGCGCTGGCCGCGTCCGCCGCGGCGAGCTGGGGATCGCTGGCGTGCGGGCTCAGGCCTTCCAGGATGCCGCCGATGCCGGCGGCGAGCCCGAAAATGTCGTCCTGGGGCATGCCAAACAGTTCGGCGAAGACCAGCATGGGCAAGGTCAGCGCGAATTCCCGATGAAGGTCCACCGCCTCCCCGCGCTCCAGCGCGGGCGCCATGCCGTCCAGCCGCGCTGCGACGATGCGCGCGATGCTCGGCCGCAGGTTGTCGATCTGGCGCATGGTGAAATCGCGCGAGATCAGCCGGCGCAGACGCGTATGCGTCGGTGGGTCCTTCATCGCAAGCGTGGACGCCAGCAGATTGAGCGACAGGCTTCTCGCCGCACGCGGGAAATAGCGCGCCAGTTCGCCGGGCGCCGGTCCTCGAAAAGCATCGCCCGTGGCCTTGAGAGCCCAGCAGATGTCGGCGTGGCGGCTCAACAGAAAGAGGCCCGACGCCGCGCGATGCACCGGATCGTGCTCGCGCAACCACCGCATGAATGGATACGGGTCGTGAATCCACGCCGGCGACGCCAGTTCGGCGAAGGCGTCCCGGCATGTTGTTTCTTGCACGTCCATCCTGGTTACCTATTGGCTGGCTGATCTGACCGGTACGTGGCAGGCACGCCGGCAAATCGCGGAGACGATCGCGATCCCCCAGCGGCGTCCGCACATCACCAGAGCACCGGGAACTCCTCGAACCCGCCGGTGATGATCTCCTTGCGCAACTTCAGTTCTTCGGGGGCTAAGGCCAAGCGCAGCTCGGGAAAGCGCTGGAAGATCGAACCGAACACCGCCTTGAGTTCTAGCCTGGCCAGCGCGCCGCCGATGCAGGAGTGCGGCCCGGAAGAGAACGCCAGGTGCGGCTCTCCGTCGCGCCCGATGTCGAAGATTTCCGGGTCGACGAAATGGCGCGTATCGAACGACGTCGCCGGCAGGCCGACCAGCACCTTGCTTTCCGGGGGAATATGAACGCCCGCGATGGTCACGTCGGTCCTCGGATAGCGCATGATGCCGTCCCAGCCCGCGCCCGGCGGGTACATACGCAGGATTTCCTCCACCGCCTTGTCCACCAGGGATGGATCGCCGACCAGGCGTTCGCGCTGTTGCGGATGGCGGAACATGGCCAGCAGGCCGAATTCGATCTGCGCGACGGTGCTCTCGTGGCCCGCCACCAGCATACCCGCCGCCAAGCCGATCGCCTCTTCCTCCGTCGCCTTGCCCTGGTCAACCGCCGCGAGCAGATCCGTTAGCAGGTTGTCGCCCGGATCCTGGCGCTTGTCCCGCATCTTGCCGCGAATGTAGGCGCGCAGTTCTTCCCAAGCCAGGCGCGACGCGCTGCGCGGGCCGCTTTCATGCTGGTGCGTCATCACCTCGTCGGACAGCCCGGCGAAAAAGGCGTGATCCTCGTAGAGCACGCCCATCAGCGCGCTGATGACCATGGCCGGAAGGGGAAACGAGAGGTGGCGCCGCAGGTCGGCGGGCTGGGGCTGGGCCCCCAACGTCTCGAACAACTGCGCGGCGATCGCCTCGACCTGCTGGGCGAGCAGCTTCACCCTGTGGTTGCAGAAGGCCGGCGCCACGATCTTGCGTAACCGGGCATGTTCGGCTCCCTCGTGCGAGACCAGCCAGCCCCGCGAACCGAGAATCACCGAATCCGGAGTGAATGCCGCCGGCGGCATTCCCGCGGGCCGGAACGCCGCGTCAGACAGCACCGCCTTGGCCTCGTCGTAGCCTGTCACCCACCAGCCTTCGTGCCCGGACGGGAAGCGCACGCGGTGGATCGGACCGTTGGCGCGTAGCATCAACATCTCGGGCGAGGGCTCGATGTGATCGACGCGCCACATCGGCAGCCTCGGCAAGGGTTGTTCGGACATGGTGGCACTTCACTCTCTAAGCGATGGAAGGGCGGAAGGTGACCGGCGAGCGCTGCGGGCAGCGAATGACGTAAGACGGCATGTAGACGACGGTCCTCCGCGGCGATGATCAGCGCGACATCCTCTAGTCGCACGAACAGCGCGGGGAAGGCGCATCGCTGTAGGCGCGCCAGCCCAGCGCCCAAGCAGAAATGCGGCCCTTGGCCAATCGACAGGTGCGCGTTATGCCGCCGTGCGGCTCGAACCCGTCGGCTGTCATAGATCGACTGACCGCAGGGATTGGTGAAGGAGGCTCGACCCACCCGCCACCGACCTGTCCGCCACTATAGCCTCCGGACCACGCCCACAGCGCCATGCGCAGTTCGCTCCTGGCTCAAGGTCTGCCGCTTTGGTTGCACCGCGACGAGCGCAACTGTTGTGGCTCCCAAAAGGAGAACTCTAGATCGCATCCAACACTTCCTGCATTTTCTTGGTCACAAGCGAGCGACAAGTCATTGCCACGCAAACCGTCGGAACGGACCAGACGCGAACAGCGAAGGCGCCGTTTCCGTCTCGAAGACCAATCGCGTTGCGATAGTGATGATGCCGTGAACGAGCAAATCGCGTGCCGGAGTGAATCGGAGGCTCAGCAGGCACTTCCTAGTGTCAGGCTTCTTGCATTGTCTCAATGCCGACAACCGGCGCAGCAAGTGCCCGACAAAAGGCCCGCTCTCGCGCCGCATGTGCGGCGCAGCCTTTACGGGATATTTCAAGCATCCGAATTGACTGCAGCGGGTGAGCGGCTTCCTGCGTTGTCGCCGATATCCTCAAGGCTCTTCTTGGTTACCTCAGCGTTACGCGACAAGTGGCGGACGACGATACTCTTATTGGCTATCTCGAACGCCTCGACCGCCTGTTTGAGAATGCGGCATTTGCCGAACCCGCCGATACCAATCAACAGAACTGCCGAAACGCTCGGATTAGGTGCACGATGCAGGTCTGCACCACGGGCTGCGGATTGGTTGCGACGTGCGTGTAGCGCTCCGTCGATAACAGTCGCGCATGCCCAAGAAGGACTTGGATGAGCCGGGTATCAGTACCGCGCTCGTAAAGGTGAGTAGCGAAGCTATGGCGCAGAACATGTGTCGTCACCTGCTTATCGAGACCGGCATGTTGCCGAGCTTTGCGGCAGGCCTCTTGCAACGTGCCGACACTCACCGGATCGTCCGGATTGCGCCCTGGAAACAGCCAATGGCGCGGTTTGGCCAGACACCAGTAGGATCGCAGGATGCTGAGCAGCCGCGGCGACAGCATCACGTAACGGTCCTTGCCGCCTTTGCCGGCGGTGATCAGGATCAGCATGCGCTTGCTGTCGATCGCGCTGGGCCTCAAGGCGGCTGACCTTGCCGGCTCGTAGCCCGGCAGCATAGGCCGTCACCAGCGCAACGCGGTCGCGCAGGGCCGGTACAACCTCCAGGAAACGGGCGACTTCCTCCGCACTCAGCACCAGCGGTTGCTTGACCGGCTCACAGGCCGAAATAATGTTCTCAATCGCCTCCGTGCGCCCGCGCATAGAAAAAGCGTAACGCGCACGTCACTTGGTTGATGTGGGTCCACGACCGCTTCAACCCGATCAGGTGCAGTTGGTACGCGCGCACCTGCTCAAGGCTGAGCTTGTCGGGCGATCGGCCGAAATGTCGGCTAAAGTTTGCAACCGCGTAGACATAGGATTGCTGCGTCGACGGTGACAAGTTGCGCAGCGTCATATCGTCGATCATGCGGCGGCGCAGCGGGCTCGAACTCATCGTGGCCATGAGGCACTCCTGTATTGAGAGGAACGGACTTGCGGTCCCATCCTTCAAACAGATGCCTCTTAGATAAATGGTCTCGCCACGGCCTCCCGCGGAGCGGGTTCGTTCAATGGTGGGCGACATCGAGCGGAATCAGCAGCCGAACAACTCACGCCGTCGCGCGAAGGCCGACCGGCGGATTCTCGTGGTGGTTTGTATGTGCTCGCGGCACGCACAGCATGGCCCGCGGAGGCTGGTATAAGTCTGTCAACCATTCAAGCTTCGGAAAGGAGGCGCCTGGCTGCAGGTTTTGCAGAACTTGGGCGCCGATCACCCCAGGCGCGGGAGCATCGCTGCATAGACGCAGCATGATTGGACAGGCGATTCAATCGAAATATGGATCCAAAATGCCGAGAGCCAAGCCGCCGGGTCAATTCGTGGAGCAATGTTGGCGCGACGTCTCCACGTGTTTAGCTCGCAGCTGGGCCTTTAGTCCCAGCTGCGGCTGTTTGGGAAAGATGATACCGGAGAGGTTGATGATGGCTGTGCGGCCGTCGGAAGCTGGCCGCGCAATCGCCGTCGGGCTCCTTCGCCGTCTGCGAAAATAGCCTTAGCTCCAGTCTCCGCTCCTGACTTGTGAGACACCATGATGCTCTGCGAACGCGCGATTGTGGACCTTCAATCGGCGAGAAGTTGCATTTCAACCAGCTGCGCGCGCTCTATTCAGTTGAAGCTGACCCCAGCCCTTAGCCGGTCCTGCAGTGCCCGCCGATTGATGCGGAGGTTGCTGAGGTTCAGCGGGTCTGGATGCCGTCCTTCCGCCAGCTCCCGGGTGCCGTCCACGACAAAGACGCCGCAATCATAGGTGTTGCTCTGCTCGCGCATGGAGCCCTGTTGCAGGTTGGCCTGCAGCCGTTCTGCGAGCTGCTCTGCGGGCAGGTTATTGGGTCCTGGCGCAGAGTCCTAGTGATAGGCAGCCGGTCTTGCCCGATCGCGGCGATCAACCAGCAGCAGCGACCAGTGACTGCCGCGCCACCCTCTATCCGCAGCGCTGGCATCGCTTAACCGGCAGGAACAGGAAGTCGGCTCTATCACCGCGACTCCACCCGAATGCGCGTTCCGCGTCCTCGTTGGAGCCTGACCGCAACATTTGGGCTATCAAAGGATCCACGAACCGCATCCGGGCGGCGAGATCGGGATTGCTCTCCTGCAACTCCCGCCTCAGGACCCCATAGTCCCGCTCAATATGCTCGTCACCCAGCCACTGCGTGGGGCCCAGGACGCGTCCGCTGCGGTCAACAGAGACTCCGGTCAAAGGGCCGATCTGAGCAGGCGGGACCGGGGACGGGCGAGGATGATGGATGAATTGTGCACCGCGTCCTCGCGGCCCTAATGCGATCGAGTAGGTCTCACCGTTGATCAAACCTGCCTTGGGCCGCTGAACTGGGTCGGCAGCAACCCGTGGTTATTCAGGATACGGATCTGGACATCCGCCACCGGCTGGGAGCCATGCTGCCAATCCTCGGGAACGAGATATCCGATATCCTCAAGCTCCTGAAGCACGCCTGATGGCCCGACGAAGAACGCGGCACTACCGGCCGGGCTGAGCACCGGCACTGAGTGAGCATCGTCACGCATCTGGTGCGGTGTGGCCGGCAGATCAATGAAAGAGTCGAGACCGCGGTAGATCTCTGACGACCGAGCTGGCGCGTCTGATTCTCCGGTGAACAGGTCTTTATTGATTTCCGGCCAAGGGGGCAGCCTGGGTGTCCGCTGCAACAAGTCGGCGGCTCCGCGTCAGGTTCTCGACAGCTATCGCTCATAGAGTCTCCAGAGGCGATCATAGCTGGCGATCGCTGCAAGAATACTGGAGCGCGCGGTCGGAGTGCTTGGACGCGGCGTTCTGGGGCGTTCACGATAGTTTTCTGCTGGGTTCGATGCTGCCGAGTCGGTTCCGTGGCAAATCACAAGCGACCTCAGGCTTCAAATTGGCGTATTATTCCGAAACTGAGAACGAATGAAGTTCGAATCCACCAACTGGGTGCGTCAACAATCGGGCACCGCGGGCCCGCAAGAGAGCTCATCGGCTCCGTCCACAGATGCGGCCGCCTTTGAGCAGCAGCTGGGCGAGATCGCTGTGCCGTCTGCTCCCGTGCTCATGCAGGTCCGCGCCCATCAAGCGGATGCATCGCGATCTGAGGCGCATGCCGGAGAGGATGAGGCGGTGCTGGGCGCCTCAGCGCTGCAGACCGCTCAGTCAAATTGGGTCTTGGTAGGTCGCAGCAAGGATCCGCTTTATGCTAAGGATGCGCCCCTTATTTCCGGCCTTAAGCAGGCGCTCCTCTTGGGTGGAGCCGTTGAGAGCACCGCCACGAGCTACGTCGGTTATCTGCTCAGCTTGAGCCGTTGGCTCTTTGCAAACGACAAGCCGGCCATTGCTGATCGGCTTCATGACGAGACGATGGACAAGGATGTCGAGGAGTTCATAATAAAAGGTGGGACGGCGAACGTCCCTTGGGCACTAGCTCATCTGCGGACCTCTCAATTGACGGGAGGAGCCGTACCGATCGCAGGCCGCCCTGACCTGACTCCTTATCCCAAGGACGGGACTCTCATCAAGGAATACAAAAAGCAAGCAGTGGCGGCCCGAACTTCAAGTACCGCCAAAACCTATGCATCTATTCTCACGGATTTCAGCCACTACCTTCGTGCAAACAACAAGCGTGGCATTGCTGCTCGGTTTCAGGACGAGACATGGAACGACGACGAACCGCTGAATGAAGAGATCAAGCGCTACAAGGACGCCGGGGGTAGCAAAAGTATCGGCGCGGCACTTGATCATCTCCGTAACGGAGCGAGAAAACTCAACGGTCCCCCTTTTCATCCCGAAGACGCACGCTTGATTTCCGGACTTCAAGAAGCACTCGTTGAGGCTGGGTACGAGGAGATCACCGCTAAGACGAATTATGTTGGTCCTCTTCGCAGATTTAGCCGGTGGCTCTTCGCAAAAAAAAAGCCGGGAGTGGCTGCTCGGCTTAACGACGAATCGCTGAGCAACGACGCTGCGATCTTCGATAAAAATCGCAGGCACCTCGTTCTTACCGCACTAGATCGTCTCCGCGCCTCTCAGTCGCCGGGCGGAGTCGCGTCAATCACTGGCCGGGCCGGGGGCATTGAGGCCGCGGCTAAGCAGGGCGGGTCGCAGCCCGCCTTCAGTTGGCCAGCGGCACTCGCTGAGGGGGATGATCAAGATTTATTCTTGGGGACGGTCGACGAAGCCGGTGCATCGTCGTGTCTTCAGCCACCGCGGCATGGCCTAGCATTGGATCCTACAGAGTCCCCTAATCCCGTGAACCGGCGCCACCAGGACGACGAGCTGACGGATGAACGTTACAGCAACATTCTCGTGCCAGGCGAGCAGATTCCCATCATGCCGGCGAGCGGCCACCCATCTACGCCGCCTCCGCACGGTCAAGGCGGTAGAACGATGCTGAATGCCTCGGCGCTACCGCCCGGCCATGCAAATTTTGTTTTCGCAGGTAGCAGCCTGGATCCTGTTTATTGCGAAGATGCGTCTCTTATTGAGGGGCTCAGGCCGGCACTCATCAAGGCTGGGGCCTCCGAGAGCACGGTCGGTCGCAATCTACGTGGTCTTCTCAGCTTGGGGCATTGGCTCGTAAAGAACGACAAGCCGGGCATTGCTTCCCGGCTTTACGACAAGTCGCTGGACAAGGATGCCCAGGAGTTCGCCGAGAAGGAGAAGCAGGCCATCGCTACCCCACTGGATCTTCTTAGAGCCTCCCAATCGCCGGGCGGCATCACGCCGTTTGCAAGCCGGGTTGAGCGGAATCCCTATCCCCAGGATGCGGATCTCATCAAAAGGTACAAGGAAGAAGCAGCCCCAAGTACCGCCAACACCGCCAGGACCTATGCAACTCTTCTTATCGATTTGAGTGATTACCTCCGTGAAAAGGATAAGCCCGGCATTGCTGCTCGACTTGGCCACGACTCGCTGGATGAAGATGTCAGCCAGTATAAGGAGGAGGACCCCCATGGCTGCAGAAAAGCCGGGGCCGCACTGGCTCATCTCCTGAGGTCGCCGGCGGGTGCTAGAGCGATCGAACTACGGCGTC
Source organism: Bradyrhizobium sp. IC3195 (assembly GCF_020193585.1). Lineage (NCBI taxonomy): Bacteria > Pseudomonadati > Pseudomonadota > Alphaproteobacteria > Hyphomicrobiales > Nitrobacteraceae > Bradyrhizobium > Bradyrhizobium sp. IC3195. The sequence goes on from NZ_JADYVG010000039.1 coordinate 18,616, forward strand.
ATATTCGCCCGCTTCCTGATCTCGAAGACGCGGTTCGCGCCGAGACGAGGCGGACGACTGCGCAGCACAGCGGGTCGAACGGAGCTGGCAGCTGGCCGGAGACTCTGCCTGCGAACCAGCAGGATCTGCTTTTGGAGACGATGGACGGACGCAGCTCCTCGCCGCCTCCGCAGGTCGTCGCTGTTGAGCAGCAGCTGATGCAGACCCTATCCCATCAAGTGGTGGCGTCACCATCGCAGATGCAAGCCCCGATGCCGTCGCCGGACGAACCGATCGGCGAGCAGCTTCCGGTCGAAGACGCGGAGCTCTTGGCGAAGTTTCGTGGAGACGCGGAGCTGCGCAAGCTCACCAAAGGGGCCATCAACAACGGTGTTTACGGGCTTGGGGCATTTATTCGCTGGGTCAACGCGAGTCATAGGGGCCCGGTAGCTTCTCGGCTGCGCGACGGTTCATCGCTGGACGCGGAGATTGCGAAGTACAGGAGCTCGGGCGGTGACCCCAACAACCGCATTAGATCGGCTCTGAATCATCTCCGGCGGCTGCTGCGTGGGGGTGAAGAAGTGGAAGCACCCGAACCCCGCGTCCTCGGTGCCCCCCGTCGCCTAGTTCCTCATCCAGAAGATGCGCCCCTCATCGAGGGCGCGCTGAACCAAGCTCTGAAAGATCTTAAAACTCCGACTGCGAAGCTGAGGCAGTCTGCGCAACAGCGGGCGAGGCGTCTTCGTGCGCTTAGTGCGTGGCTTAGAGAGAAGCGCAAAGGGAGCATCATCGGGCGGCTAAACGGCTCGAGCAGGGAGCAGGTATCCCTCGACAATGACGTGGTAGCATTCCAACGGACTGGAGGCAGAGTACACGGTCCCGATTTGTCGCATCTTCGCAGCTACTTGAAACTCATTGAGGCGAACCGAGAACTGGGGCTGCCAGGCCCTGAGCAGCCGAACTCGCCGGCCGCGCAGGGCGATTGGCACTCGGGCTCGGCGCAGGATCTTCCCTCAACGCCGGCCAGCCCGAGCGCCGGAGCTTGGGTTTGGTTGGGTGAACAGGTGCAAGAACGAGCATCACCATCCTGGCCCGCGTCACATGCTAAGGGCAGGCTTGAGCCATCTTTTGGTCTGATTGCGCCGACGCCGTCCGAGTTGCGCAATGATGCTCACTTTGCGCCGGCGCATCCTACCAGGCTTCGCTCGGACACCTACGGCGGCCTAGAGTCTCTTGTTGATCTGAATGCGCCGACGCCGTCCGAATTGCGCGACGATGCTGACTTTGCGCCAGTGCATCCTGCCCAGGCTCGTTCAGACACCTACAGCGGCCTAGAGTCTTTTGTTGATCTGAATGCGCCGACGCCGTCCGAATTGCGCGACGATGCTCACTTTGCGCCAGCCAATCCGACCAGGGCTCGCTCAGGCGCCTACGCTGGTCTTGAGCCATTTGTTGATCTCAATGCGCTGACGCCGTCCGAATTGCGCGACGATGCTGATTTTGCGCCAGTGCATCCTGCCCGAGCTCGTTCAGACACCTACAGCGGCCGAGAGTCTTTTGTTGATCTGAATGCACAGACGCCATCCGAGTTGCGCGACGATGCTCATGTTGCGCCCGCGCATCTTGCCAGGGCTCGCTCAGACACCTACGGCGGTCGTGAGCCATTGATTGATCTGAATGCGCCGACGCCGCAGGAGCCGCGTGATGATGCTAGTTATGCGCCTGTCCCGCGCACATCCGCCGATGCTCAGATCGGGGCTTTGGATCCGACAGCCTCATCCCACGGCCGCAGCGGACTAGCGCTCGGCGCCAAGGAATGGTTGGGCGACGAGCACATCCACAGGGATTACGAGCTCCTGGCGCAGGAGTTGCAGCGGGACCGTCCGGAATTCGCCGCCCTGGCGCAGTTCGTGGATCCCCTGATAGCCCACTATCAATTGCGCTTCGGCGCCGAGCCCGACATGCTCCGTGCATTCCGGCGCATCGTCTACGATCCGAATGGTAATGATACCGCCGACTTCCTATTCCTGCCGGTGAACGATGCAATGGATCCTAATCGCCTCGGCACGCATTGGTCGCTGCTGCTCCTTGATCGCCGCACGCGAGGAGAGCCGATTGCCTATCACTACGACTCTGTCCGGGGACACAACCACGAGCCGGCAGCGCAGCTCGCACGACGGCTGCGCGCCCGCCTGGAGTCACCCAGCATGGCCCAGCAGCGGAACAGCTATGATTGCGGCGTCTTCGTGGTGGACGGCACGCGGGCGCTGGTTCGACGATTGGCCCAAGGAGAGCGGCCAGGGCACGAGTTGCTGCACCTTGACAACCTCGTCGCCAATCGGCGGTCCCTCCAGGACCGGCTTCGAGCTCATCCCGGCTTAGGCTAAGGGAGCGCGAAGCGGCCGCGAGACCGAGGACTTTCTCCGCAATGCCCACCTCGACATTCCAGCGACCGTCGAGGCGCTGCGCCAATACTGGATGCCGATCCGCTCCCGGCTACAACTGGCAAACGGATAGGTGGATTTCCGGCACCGAAGTCGATGCGAGCCATGCTGTCTCCGATGGCACCAACAGCTGTCTTGCCTTCTCGGGCGCTGTTGTTATCGCCACTTGCGAGGCAGGTCCAAACGGCTTTGTCACAGGGACTGCTCGAGTGGGTTACGCCGCTTCGGCCTAACAGGCCAAACGCTGGGCTACATCAGGGCGGGCAGCCTGGCAACATAACCGAGGCAAAATAACAACGAATTCGAGGGGCGCTTTGCGGCTTCCTGCAGCATACAACGCAGTTCGATTATAGTCGCTTCGGCTGGATCGTCGTCGGAGTCGCTTTGAGCAAGCGCTTACACCTGCTTGGTGTGTCAAATTCGAGTACGACTACATGGGCTTCGAGGGGGACGCGTCTGGCGACCCCGCCGACGGTGCAGTTCCCCGCCCCGCCGACATTGCCGCCAGGACAACCAGCTTGTCCAGCAACTGTCACATCGGAAAGATCAGATTGAATCACCATTTCGGCGGCGACGCGAGCGGGGCGGAATGGTTCGACGCATCGGTCTATCCGGGACGAGCGGCCGCCAAAACAATAAAGCCTGTTTTCGATACGGGCGACTGGTCGTTCGAAGGGGCTCGCGGGTCTGGCTCAGCAGAGGCACATTCCAGTGGGACTACACGAATCAGCCGCCGATATCCGGAGATAGCGGCATCCCCAATTCCACGCTCACCTATCATGGCTTGGACGGCATTTCCGGCGAGCTGTTCGCACGGCTTGATAGTCCTGGGGGATATTCCTGAAGGGCAACGTTGGCTCGGACGCTTCAACAAGGGAAGAATGAACGAGGATTCGAGCATCGGCAGTACGGCCTATGCAACACTCTGTGAGATCAGGCCAACGGAAGGTTCACGTACTACACCGCCGATGTCGGTTACGACTTTATGTGCGGTAGCACCTACAAGCTGGGCGCATTTATCAGTGGCACTTACTTCGGCCAAAAGTCGGATTCGATCGCATGCGTGCAGACAGCCTCGCCATACGGGGCATGCGCGGTTCCGGCCCAGCAAATCATCGGTACTCAAGGTGCCAATTGGGATGCGCTGCGCGTCGGGCTTAACGCCGAGACTATGCTGTTTGAGCGCCGTGAGCGCAGATGTTGCTTACCTGCCATGGACCGACTTCACCGGTCGTGATAACCATCTCCTCCGTCCTGAAACAACTTTCTACGATCAGTGCAGGGAAGGTGGGGGGCGTACAGATCGAAGGAACGCGGTCGTACCTCCTCGGCAGAAATTTCAGTATCGGCGTCGGCGCTCGGTACTGGGCAATGTGGACCAAGAACGACAGCGATGTCATATTCAACTGCAGCGGCTGCAGGGACCGAGGCACGTTCATCCAGATCCCTGCACTCGCAAAGTACAGCATGGAGCGATGGGGTACCTTCTTAGAGGCGTCCTACAAGTTTGAGTGAATTGGTCTGCAAGCGCATAAGTCTTATAGCTAACCTAATCGATGCACGATGAAAGCCTGCAACGCGCAGGCTGCGCGGCGCCGCTGCCTCCGGGCGAACCGCCCACGGAGGGCAGTTGCCGAGTTGCGAGCAGCCTTCATGCCTTCTCTTTGCGGAAAGATGAGTCCGGATGAATCGTCGGCAGCCAATTCGAAAGCAGAGATGGTTCTCGTACCTTTGTAGCTCCGCAATCATCTTTTTTTCGTGTTCGCTCGCATTGGCAGCCGATGTACGGCGGGCCAGTATGCCAATAACGGACTGCGCGACAGTAAAGAACAAAAAGCAACGCTTGCTGTGCGTCGATAAAGCCGGCCGCAGCCCTAAAGACAACTCGCTTTCTTAGGAGATTGGGGGACAGCTCATATTAGCCAACCCGGCCAGACCGCTCTCAAAATCCATGATCCAGATCACCTTGATGTCGCCCCTGGAACGTTCATTGATCGGCTTGTCGAGATCCGAAACGTGAGATGCCTCTACTCGACGGATGGCTACCGTTGCTGCAGTGCACATCGGCGCGGAATGGCTCCTGTTGTTTTCGTCCAGGCTGTCGAACCAGCGGCAGAACAGGAAAGGCTGAAAACCGGCTGCGCCCTGCTCGATAGTCTCCTGTCTGCCGCCTGCAAAAGGATATGGGGAGATCTCTCGCGCGATCTTGCAAAGAGCCTTGTCCCGAAGGTGCCGAAAATTGAAATATTAGCGGCGTCGCCACCGAAGCGATAGCTGAAAGTAGGAGAGGTTCCGCTTGGGGGAGCGGGTCAGTGCCAGCGCGGAATGAGCCGGAGACGATGATCCTGGGGCGCTATCCCCCCGCGCCGGGTTTGCAAGAAGCTCGACGCGCCGAGACTTACTAATCAACGGCGGTGTCTTAATCGAGGACGCCGGGCTCAAGCGTACCGGCACTAGATGGCCGCGACGGCGTCCCGTCGATCATGAGCTTCAGATAAAATCCTATAGTTCGGCAGTTGCAGGAGATCGGCTTCCTCGAACGTTCCCAGAAACTCGCGAGCAAGGTGTTGCGCATCTTCAGCACCAACTCTGAAGGAGATAATCGATCCGGCATTTCCGAGCACCGCATCGCGCACATCCGGTTCTAACCGATGACGATAGTGATGTGCGACAGTGCAGCCGACGCGATTTTGCGCAACTCCGAGAACATATTTGCCATCGCGAGAGTGGTGAAGTTTTGAAACTCATCAATGTAGACGTAGAAGTCTGGTCGCTAACGCGCCGGCTGCGGATTCCGATCGATGTCGCCCAGGATTCCGAGATGATCTCGCCCACCATTCCGATTTGAAGTCGCCCACCCGTTCCGAGATGATGTCGCCCACCATTCCGGGATGATGTCGCCCGGGTGACGAGACCTCTTCTGGCTCCCATAGGGTCAACCTTTCGGTTTTGCGAAGGGGGACCCTGGATGCCGACGGAGAGGCTTGCGATGCGCCGTGTGCGCGATGTGATCAGGATGAAGGCGGCTGG
>NZ_JADYVG010000003.1:0-2500 GCF_020193585.1 Bradyrhizobium sp. IC3195
CCCTGGCGGCCTCCCCCGGGGCCGCCGCCAGGGAGGGCTCCAAGGCGCCCTCCGGAGCCCGCCGGCGGGCAAACTTTTTTTCAGATTTTTTGCCGGGCGGGCTCGTTCGATGTGCCCGGCGGCTTTCTAAATGGCTGGAATCGCGGGTGTTTTCTCGCTGGTCCGCTGTGCGACGATTTGTTGACGATTGGCGTTGACAGGCCGGAAGGTGGGGCCTATAACCCCAACCACTGAGCGCGGCGCCGCCGGGTCACTGACCAAGGCGAGCGAACGCGCCACTGATGCTCCTCACCTTGTTGAGTGACACAACAGCCGACACCAGTCGGTTGGAGTTCATCCATCGTTGGTAAGGGTGTCGGAACCCTTCCTCTCAGGAAGGTTGAGGCCTCCATGGTCTCGGGCTGTTTGACAAGTGAAGATGAAGAAAGAGAAACGTGGACGGCGGAGTCCTTGCGGGTCTCGCTTCCGAGAAGCTTCGGCTTTTCTGATCGAGACCGGACGAAAGACTTCGGCGGTACACGTTTTAAAGGAAACACCATCGTTGCCAGCGATGTGAATCGCGGGCAGCACATCGACTTCGGTCGATAATGGTGGGACCTCGTCAAACGTTGTGATCAGCCGGTTCAAAGTTCAAGTCCAACTTGAGAGTTTGATCCTGGCTCAGAGCGAACGCTGGCGGCAGGCTTAACACATGCAAGTCGAGCGGGCGTAGCAATACGTCAGCGGCAGACGGGTGAGTAACGCGTGGGAACGTACCTTTTGGTTCGGAACAACACAGGGAAACTTGTGCTAATACCGGATAAGCCCTTACGGGGAAAGATTTATCGCCGAAAGATCGGCCCGCGTCTGATTAGCTAGTTGGTGAGGTAATGGCTCACCAAGGCGACGATCAGTAGCTGGTCTGAGAGGATGATCAGCCACATTGGGACTGAGACACGGCCCAAACTCCTACGGGAGGCAGCAGTGGGGAATATTGGACAATGGGGGCAACCCTGATCCAGCCATGCCGCGTGAGTGATGAAGGCCCTAGGGTTGTAAAGCTCTTTTGTGCGGGAAGATAATGACGGTACCGCAAGAATAAGCCCCGGCTAACTTCGTGCCAGCAGCCGCGGTAATACGAAGGGGGCTAGCGTTGCTCGGAATCACTGGGCGTAAAGGGTGCGTAGGCGGGTCTTTAAGTCAGGGGTGAAATCCTGGAGCTCAACTCCAGAACTGCCTTTGATACTGAAGATCTTGAGTCCGGGAGAGGTGAGTGGAACTGCGAGTGTAGAGGTGAAATTCGTAGATATTCGCAAGAACACCAGTGGCGAAGGCGGCTCACTGGCCCGGTACTGACGCTGAGGCACGAAAGCGTGGGGAGCAAACAGGATTAGATACCCTGGTAGTCCACGCCGTAAACGATGAATGCCAGCCGTTAGTGGGTTTACTCACTAGTGGCGCAGCTAACGCTTTAAGCATTCCGCCTGGGGAGTACGGTCGCAAGATTAAAACTCAAAGGAATTGACGGGGGCCCGCACAAGCGGTGGAGCATGTGGTTTAATTCGACGCAACGCGCAGAACCTTACCAGCCCTTGACATGTCCAGGACCGGTCGCAGAGATGTGACCCTCTCTTCGGAGCCTGGAGCACAGGTGCTGCATGGCTGTCGTCAGCTCGTGTCGTGAGATGTTGGGTTAAGTCCCGCAACGAGCGCAACCCCCGTCCTTAGTTGCTACCATTTAGTTGAGCACTCTAAGGAGACTGCCGGTGATAAGCCGCGAGGAAGGTGGGGATGACGTCAAGTCCTCATGGCCCTTACGGGCTGGGCTACACACGTGCTACAATGGCGGTGACAATGGGATGCTAAGGGGCGACCCTTCGCAAATCTCAAAAAGCCGTCTCAGTTCGGATTGGGCTCTGCAACTCGAGCCCATGAAGTTGGAATCGCTAGTAATCGTGGATCAGCACGCCACGGTGAATACGTTCCCGGGCCTTGTACACACCGCCCGTCACACCATGGGAGTTGGTTTTACCTGAAGACGGTGCGCTAACCCGCAAGGGAGGCAGCCGGCCACGGTAGGGTCAGCGACTGGGGTGAAGTCGTAACAAGGTAGCCGTAGGGGAACCTGCGGCTGGATCACCTCCTTTCTAAGGATGATCCTTCAGCGAGCTCACGCTCACTATCGGATCGTTTTAGAAACATCAGTGGCCAACAGATCGCCAGATCGTTGAGCTGCATTGGCGGGATTTCGCCGTCTTCGTTTCTCTTTCTTCGCGGACGAACACGCGCTGGGCCTGCATCAAGCAGGATCCCACGGTCCCTGACGGGATATGCGTTAGGGGCTTGTAGCTCAGTTGGTTAGAGCGCGCGCTTGATAAGCGTGAGGTCGGAAGTTCAAGTCTTCCCAGGCCCACCACTTTCATCGAGTGAGCATTCGTCTTCTGGTTACGGGGCCATAGCTCAGCTGGGAGAGCGCGTGCTTTGCAAGCATGAGGTCGTCGGTTCGATCCCGTCTGGCTCC
>NZ_JADYVG010000003.1:7500-630508 GCF_020193585.1 Bradyrhizobium sp. IC3195
AGCCGAGCTTCTCGTCGTCATACGGACCGACCCACTCGGCAGCGTCGATCGTCCCTTTCTCCAGCGCGGGATAGATGTCGCCGGCCGCGATCTGTTGCGGCACGCCCCCGACCTTTGCGACAATGGTGCCGGCGAAGCCGCCAACCCGGAATTTCAGGCCCTTGAGATCATCGACGGTCTTGATCTCCTTGCGGAACCAGCCGCCCATCTGAGCCCCGGTCGAGCCGGTCGGCACGCCGATCGCGTTGTGCTCTTTCAAGAGATCATTGAGCATGTCCTGACCGCCGCCCCATATCAGCCAGGAAATGTGCTGACGCGTATTGAGGCCGAACGGCAGCGAGGTGCCGAAGGTGAATGCCGGATTCTTGCCCCAATAATAGTAGAGCGCGGTGTTGCCCATTTCGACGGTGCCGTTGGACACGGCATCGAGCACTTGCAGGCCCCCGACGATTTCGCCGGCCGCGAAGGGTTGGATCTGGAATCTGTTGTCGGTGATCTCCGCGACCCGCTTGCAGAAATACTCGCAGCCGCCGTAGAGCGTATCCAGTGATTTCGGCCAGCTCGCCGCCAGCCGCCATTTCACCTCGGGCATTGATTGTGCGACAGCCGGCGCTGCAATTGCGCTTGCGGCAAGGCCCAGTCCGCCTGCCTTCAGAAATTTACGACGTTCCATGCGTTTCCCTCCTGCGGTGTCGTGTCCTCGACGAGGGATCGCGGTCTTGACGCCGCTTCATCTTTCGCCGGTGGCCGACGTTTCTTGGTGTCCGAAATTCAATGTTCCCGGATCGCAGGCAGCATGACCAAAGGGGAACAGCAAATCAAGCTCGCTTTGGTTGTGCGCCTGCCAAGCCGATCAATGCTGCGGCGCGAATGCGGCTTCCATGGCCTTGCGCGCCTTCACCGTTTCGTTGCCCGGGTCGAATTCGACATCGCTCCAGCGTACCAACGTGCCATGGGCGACGTCGTGCTTAAGCTTGAGGCGATGTGCGAGCCCGATCGGCAGGGCCCCAGCCCTGAGGCTCGCGGCCGCCGGTATCAGCTTGCCCCATACCGTGTAGCCGCCTTCGCCGTCGAGCATCTCCCCGGCACGCAAGTTACGTTTGGCCACGGCGGCGACGTCGCCGCGAAAGCCGTAAGGCTGCCCGGTGGGCTCGCCCCGCAGCGCGGCCGACAGCACCGAGATGTTCAGCTCGAGCCCGATCAGATGGTAGGGCTTGTACATCGCGGCATAGCGTCCGCTCCCATCGGTCTTGAGGCCGTATTGCCTGAAGCAATCGGCGGCATAGTCGTTGGGCGCCTCCAGTACCACATAGACGCCCCAGCGCAGGTCGCGAAACACCGGCCGGCCGTCGCGCTCGAGCGAGGAGACGACTTCGACGACACCGGATCGCTCCAGCACACCGCCGCGCGAGCGCGGCCGCATGATGTGCGGCAGATCATCGACGCCGCACGGCGGAAACGCCAGGCCGTCCGCGGGCACGTCGAGGCCGCAGGCATTGGCGATCGCGGCCATCTCGATCGCCGATTTGGTGCCGTCGAGGAACGAGTTGAACATCTGCGGATTCATGCCGGCCGACTGCGCTTCGCTCGCGGTCAGGCCGTAATGCTGCCAGACACCGTCGGGCGTCACGTCGTGATAGGCCGGCAGGTACTTCGTGCCCTTGCCGGCGGCAATGACGTGAAATCCGGTGGCGCGGGCCCAATCGACCATCTCCGCCGTCAGCGCCGGCTGGTCGCCATAGGCGAGCGAATAGACCACGCCGGCTTTGCGCGCTTCGTCGGCGAGCAGCGGGCCCGCCAGCACGTCGGCTTCGACATTGACCATCACGATATGCTTGCCCGCCACGATCGCGGCGCGCGCGTGGGCAATGCCGACGGCGGGATTGCCGGTCGCCTCTACCACCACGTCCATGGCGTCGCCGGCAATGGCGCGCGCGCCGTCATCGGTGAACACGGTCGCGGCGATGCGTTCGGCATCCCAGCCGACGGTCCGGCAGGCCTCGCGGGCCCGGTCGCGGTCGATGTCGACGATGATGGGCACCTCCAGCCCCGGCGTGTGCGGCACCTGTGCGAGGAACATCGAGCCGAACTTGCCGGCGCCGATCAGCGCGACACGGACGGGCTTGCCGGCGGATGCGCGGGCTTGCAGGAGGCGGAAGAGGTTCATGGGGGGTCCGAGATCGCTATGGCTGTCAGGTGACACTGTCAAACTTCGTCATTCCGGGGCGCGCGAAGCGCGAGCCCGGAATCCATTTCTCCACAAGCACTGCGGCCCGATGGATTCCGGGCTCGACGCTCCGCGTCGCCCCGGAATGACAGGTTACTCCGCCGCCTGCCGTGGTGCCCGCGCCAACCGCAGCAGCGCATCGTCGTCCACCGTCTTGATCGGCGTGAAATCGCGATGGGCGATGTAATCCGGTCGTGTCGGTGTGCGGATATGGTTCGAGACCGCATTCAGCGTTAGGTACACGATCTTGCGCGGATAGGGCGTGATGTTGCCGCTGGAGCCGTGCACGAGATTGCCGTGGAACATCAGCATGCCGCCGGGCTTGCCGGTGGGCGCGACGATGCCGCCCTGCTTGACGAGGCGCGTCACCGTATCCTCGTCCAGCGTCCATAGCGGATAAGAGGTGGTGGCAAGATCGTGCGAAGCCTCGAGATCGCCGGCGTTCTGGCTGCGCGGCACCAGCATCAGGGGGCCGTTGATCGGCATCACCTCGTCGAGGAAGATCGCGATGTTCATCGCCCGCGGCTCCGGCATGCCGTCATCGCGCTTCCAGGTGCCGTAATCCTGGTGCCATTGCCAGACGTCGCCGGTGAAGGCCGACTTGGCGTTGATCTTGAACTGGTGCATGTAGACGGGCTCGCCGAACAATTGCTCGACCGGCTCGATCATGCGCGGATGCGCGCCGAGGATCGCGAACGCCTCGTTGTAGAGATGCGCGGCAAAGGCCGTGCGCGGCGCTCCGCTCTTCTCGCGCCAGACCTCCGGCCGGTTGGCCTCATAGATGGCGACCGCCTCGCGCGCGAGCAGGTCGACCTCCTCTTGGGCGAACAGCTCGGGCAGGAACAGCCAGCCCTCGCGGTGGAAGAACTCCAATTGCTCCTGAGACAGTTTCATGGGTCGTCCTCCTTGGTTTTGTTTGTTTTTGTCATTCCGGGGCGCGACGAAGTCGCGAGCCCGGAATCCATTTTCCCCGCAGTCTCTGCCGCCCGATGGATTCCGGGCTCGATGCTTACGCATCGCCCCGGAATGACGGTGGCAATCGCTACGCCGCCGCCTCTTCCGTCGCCCGCAATCTCTCCTCGGTCATCCGTCCCGCCGTCTGCGCGTGCGCGAGCGCGGCGCGTTCGGCCGCTTTCGCGTTGCCGCTGAAAATGTGCGCGGCAATATCGGCATGCTCCGCCCAGGCGCTGGCGCGATAATCGAGCTCGGAGAGCACCGTCGCCATCGAGCGACGCATGTGCGGCCATTGCGGCGCCGTGGTCTCCTCGATCACGGGATTGCCGGCGAGCTGATAGATCGCGCGGTGAAAATCGACATCGAGGGTGATGAGCTCGGATAGCGTGGTGTCGCGGTCGCTGCGGCGCCCGGCGGCGAGCGCTGCCTCCAGTCGCGCGCGTCCCGCTGCGTCGCTGGCCGCGCGCTGAGCGGCCAGCCCGGCCGCCAGCGCATCGATGGCGCCGCGCACCTCGTAGAGCTGACGGATGCGCGCGGGATCGAGCTGTGTCACTTCAAAGCCGCGGCGGCCGCTCTCGGCGACCAGGCCCTGCCGATGCAACAGATGCAGCGCATGCGACACCGGCTGGCGCGACACGCCGAGCCGATCGGCGAGCTCGTTCTGCCGGATGCGCTGGCCGGGCCGAAGCGTGCGGTCGGAGATCGCCTCCAGGATCCGCGCATAGACCTGGTCGATCAAGTTCGGGAGCGGGTCGAGAGGGATCACGCCGGCAGCTCCAAGCCATCTCAGAATACGGAATTCCGTATTCGAACTTACGCTCGGCGAGGTGGAGCGTCAAGCCGTATCTCGGGCGATCCCAAGGGCTTCACGTCACCCGGGTAAGCTGTTGAATTTCCTGAGTCCGTCTACTGTGCATGGGGTTGTTTTCGCGACAACGGGTCCGGATCTGACCCATCCAGCACCTCCACCTCCATCGTGGCGATGTCGTCCGCATCGGCCACCGCCTCGATCGCCCCGATCCGCTCGCCCACGAACGTCACGCGCAGGGCAATGCGCAGCTGTCCGCCGAGGATGACGGCAGCACCCAACTCACCATCGACCAGCGCCGTGCGCGCCGTCCGGGCGCGGCCCTTGTAGAGCTGCGCGACAGCCTCGGCGCCGCGCACCTCCGCCAGCGAGCCGAGCCGCACCGCCGCCCGATCGGCGCGGAATACCACGTCGGGATCCAGCACCGCGAGTAGCCCTTCGAAATTGCCCTCGCGCGACGCTTTAAGAAATGCATCGACGATCCTTCGCTGCTGCGTCCGATCCGTCTCTGGCACCGGCGCGCCCTGCACGCGCCGCCGGGCGCGGCTCGCCAGCTGCCGCGAGGCATCGACCGAACGGCCGACGATCGGCGCGATCTCCTCGAACGGAACGGCGAACATGTCGTGCAGCACGAAGGCGAGCCGCTCCGCGGGCTGCAGCGTTTCCAGCACGACCAGCAGTGCCGCGCCGACGGAATCGGCCATCTCCGCCTCTCGCTCGCGGGTGTCGTCGACCGGCTCGGGTACGTGCGGACCCATCGGATCCTCGCGACGCGACTTCCGGGCGCGCAGCATGTCGAGGCAGATGCGCGCCACGACCGTGGTCAGCCAGCCGCGCAAATTCGCGATGTCGGACAGGTCGTAGCGGCTGACCCGCAGCCAAGCCTCCTGCACGGCATCGTCGACCTCGGCGCGCGAGCCCAGCATGCGGTAGGCGACCGCACGCAAATGGTCCCTGCTCGCCTCGAACTGTTCAGTCAGAAAATTTTCTCCAGTCATCGGTCACATTCCCTCGTCGCGATCCGTCATGCCCATGACGAAGCCAATCCGGCCGATGTGACCGGAACCTTCGAAATTCGACAGATGGAGACGCAACATGATGCACGCCCGCATGAAACACCCTGTCATGGTCCTGCCGGAGGCCATGAATGTCCTTCAGTCCCTCGGCAACCTGACAAAGCAGGGTCTGCCGGAAAGGCTCCTCGAACTGGTGCACCTGCGCGCCAGCCAGATCAATGGTTGCAGCGTGTGCGTCGATATGCACCCGAAGGTCGCCCGCAGACTGGGTGAGACCGACGAGCGCTTGTTCGCCGTATCCGCCTGGCGCGAGGCACCCTACTTCACCGACGCCGAGCGCGCCGCGCTGGCCCTGACCGAAGCCGTCACGCGCCTCGCCGATCGCGAGGATCCGGTGCCCGATGCGATCTGGAACGAAGCCGCCAAGCACTTCGACGAGCGCGAGCTCGCCACGCTGATCGTTGCGATCGCGACGATCAACGTCTGGAACCGCCTGAACGCGACGATCAAGATGCCGGTCGGCGTGTGGAAGGTGTGAGCTACTCCGTCAGGAATCTGCTCACCACCTCGCCGAACTCGAGCGGCGCCTGCTCGAACATCCAGTGGCCGGCGTTCGCGATCACTGCCGTCTCGGCGCCCGCGATGTGCGCGGCCAGCACGCGCCACATCACCGACAGGCTGCCGGTGGTGGCGCCGCCGCCGATCAGCAGCGTCGGCGTCCTGATCGCCTGCGCATCGCTGAGGGTGTAGGGCCGGCGCTGCTCGTTGATCTGGCCAAGGAAGGTGAGCGCGTTGTCGCGGAGTTGTTGCTTGGCCGCAGCCGGCACGCGCCGCCAGGAACCGTCGCCCTCGATGCCTTCGTAGAAATTCCGCACCGCGCCCTCGAGGTCGCCGCCGCGGATCATCTCGACCGATCGCGCCGTGCGGGCCGCCAGCGACGGATGCGCGGGCGTGCCTTCGGGCACAGGCAGGGATGGGTCGAGATCGCCGCCGGGCTCGGCCAGCACCAGCTTGTGCAACAGATCAGGCCGCGCCTGCGCCACGCGAAAGGCGATGTGTCCGCCGCGCGAATGGCCCATCAGGTCGACGGGGCCGGGCCTGACCTGCGCGATGAAGGCAATCGTGTCGGCGACATGCTGCGCCATCTTGTAGTCCTCGCCGACGGCGTCCCAATGCTCGGGAAAGAAGTGCCGCAGGCTGACCGCGATCACGCGATGGGATTTCGACAGCGGACCGAGCACGGAATACCAGGTGCGGAAGTCGCCGAGTGTGCCGTGCACGCAGACCAGCGGCGGACCCTCACCGACTTCGAGATAGGCCATGTCGTAACCGTTGACGCGGAAGCTTTGCATGGTCAGCTCGCCAGAAAATCCAAAACCACTTCGGAGAATTTCTGCGGCGCCTGCTCGAACATCGGATGCGTCGCGTTCGGGATGATCGCCGTCTTGGAATAAGGCACATGCGCGGCCAGCGCATGCAGCACTTTCGGCAAGAGGCCCTTGGTCCGCGCGCCCAGGATGAACAGCGTCGGCATCTTGATCGCCTCCGCATCCGCCTTCGAGAACGGCGGGCGGCTGTCGCGGACCTGGCCGATCAGGGTATAGGCATTGTCGCGCAGGTTCTGCTTCACCATCGCGGGCAATCGCGGCCAGGTGCCTGGGCCTTCCAGCGTGTCAACGAAGACGGCGAGCCCGCCGTCGACATCGCCGGCCGCGATCTTCTCGGCCGAGGCCGTGAAGCGCGCCAGCAGCGGCGAGGGGCCGCCGACGTAGTCCGGATCAAGGCTCGCATCGAGCTCGCCCCCGGGCTCGGCCAGGATCAGCCGTCGCAAGAGATCGGGCCGCTGCTGCGCCACGCGGAAGCAGATATGCCCGCCGCGGGAATGGCCCATCAAATCGACCGGTCCCACATCGAGCTTGTCGATGAAGGCGATGACGTCCTCGACATGCTGGGCGATCGAATAGGTGTCACCGACGCCGTCCCAGCGCTCCGGGAAGAAGTGCCGCAGGCTGACGGCGATCACCCGGTGCCGCTGCGTCAGCGGCCCCAGCACGCAGCCCCAGACGCGGAAGTCATTCAGCGATCCATGCACGCAGACCAGAGGCGGACGGCCCCTGTCTTCGCCCACGTCGAGATAGGGCATGTCGTAACCGTTGACGTGGAGGCTCTGCATGATGGACTCGGGAGAGGATTGGAACGCCTGTGCAAGATTCCCGGAAACCGGGTGGATCGCAACTATTTCCAAGCCTAGATTTGGCACGACATCAAAGTGGGGGCCTGCAACGGAAGCGAGCCAGGAACCTAGACATGACCGACCAGCATTTTGCCCTGTTCGACACAAGGATCGGCCTGTGCGCCATCGCCTGGGGCCCGCGGGGCATCAACGGCACGCAATTGCCGATGGGCGGCGAGCAGAAGATCCGCACCCGCATCAGCCAGCGTCATGCCGACGCCGTTGAGACCGAGCCGACCGCCGAGGTGCAACAGGCGATCGACCGCATGACGAAACTGCTCGCCGGCGAGCCGGATGATCTCACCGACATCCCGCTCGATCTCGACGGCGTGCCCGAATTCAACCGCGGCGTCTACGACATCGCCCGCGCGATTCCGCCCGGCAAGACCGTCACCTATGGCGACATCGCCAAGCAGCTCGGTGGCGTCCAGCTGTCGCGCGACGTCGGTCAGGCGCTCGGCCGCAACCCGTGCCCGATCGTCGTGCCCTGCCATCGCGTGCTCGCCGCGGGCAACAAGCCCGGCGGCTTCTCGGCGAATGGCGGCGTGGTCACGAAGCTGAAGATGCTGGAGATCGAAGGCGCGCTGGTGAACCACACGCCGAGCTTGTTCGATTGAAGATACCAAAGCTTGCTCGGCGTCATGGCCGGGCTTGACCCGGGCATCCACGTGTTCCTTTGCGGTACAAAGAACGTGGATGCCCGGGACAAGCCCGGGCATGACGGTGTTGAGAGCGGCCGCTCGCCCTAAATCTTCGTCGCCGTCTTCGGCCAATACCGATCACGCAAATGCCGTTTCACCAGCTTGCCGGTCGGCGTGCGCGGCAGCTCGGCTTCGAAATCGACCGAGCGCGGGCACTTGATGGCGGAGAGGCGGCTCTTGCAATAGGCGATCAAATCGGCCTCCAGCGCCTTGCCGGCGCGGCTCATGTCGTGCGGCTGCACCACCGCCTTGACCTCTTCGCCCATCTCCTCGTTCGGCACGCCGAACACCGCGACGTCGGCGACCTCAGGGTGGGTGATCAGCACGTCCTCAGTCTCCTGCGGATAGATGTTCACGCCGCCGGAGATGATCATGTAGGACTTGCGGTCGGTGAGATAGAGGAAGCCGTCCTTGTCGAGATAGCCGACATCGCCGAGCGTCGACCATCCCTTGGCGTTGTAGGCCTTCTTCGTCTTCTCGGGGTCGTTGTGATAGGTGAAGGCGGGCGCGTCGGCGAAATAGACCGTGCCGATCTCACCGACCGGCTGCTCCTCGTCGTTCTCGTCGAGAATCTTGATCTTGCCGACCACGGCGCGGCCGACGCTGCCGCGATGCTCCAGCCATTGCTGCGAGTTGCAGACGGTGACGCCATTGCCTTCAGACCCGGCGTAATACTCGATCAGGATCGGCCCCCACCATTCGATCATCTTGGCCTTGACGTCGATGGGGCAGGGCGCGGCGGCGTGGATCGCGCCCTTCAGGGTGGAGACGTCGTACCTCGTGCGCACCTCGTCCGGCAGCTTCAGCATGCGCACGAACATGGTCGGCACCAGCTGCGATTGTGTCACCTTGTACTTCTCGACCAGCTTCAGGAACTCTTCGGCGTCGAAATGCTCCATGATGATGGAGGTGCCGCCGAGCACGATCGCCATCATGTTGAAGCGCAGGGGTGCCGCATGATAGAGCGGCGCCGGCGACAGATAGGTGCTCTCCGCATTCATGCCGCACATGTCGGCGCAGAGCACGCGGAGGAAGGCGTTCGGCACGTCGATCCTGTTGCCTTCGAAAGCCTTCTTGATTCCCTTAGGGCGCCCGGTGGTGCCCGACGAATACAGCATGTCGTAGCCGGCGACCTCGTCGGCGATCGGCGTCGTCGGCTGCGCGGCGGCTTCCTTGTCGTAGGAGCGGAAGCCGGGCAGCGGCTCGTCCATCATGTAGAAGATCGGCTCGCCGGGCGCGCCCTTGATCAGGCCCTTGATCTGGTCGGCGCATTTCGGCGTCGTGATCACGACCTTGGCGCCGCAATCGGCGATGATGTAATCGATCTCGTCCTGCTTCAGGTAGCGGCTGATCGCGGTGTAATAGAGCCCGCTGCGCTGTGCCGCCCAGCACAGCTCCATGAAGGCGAGGCGGTTCTCCATCAACAGCGCAATGTGGTCGCCGGCCTTGAGGCCAAGCGAGCGGAACAGATGCGCGCCCTGGTTCGAGAGCTCGTCGAGCTCGCGATAGGTGATCGCCTTACCGGTCCCGGCCATCTGGTAGGCGATCTTGTCGGGCGTCGTCTTGGCGTGGATACAGGGGTGGGTCATGGCGTTTCCTCAAAACGTGAAATGGCGAGTAGCGAGTGGCGAATAGGGAAGAAGGGCAAACCGCTCTTCGCCTACTCACCATTCGCTACTCGCCACTCGCTACTCGCTTTTGTTCTTCTTACAGCCGCTCCACGATCGTCACATTCGCCATGCCGCCGCCTTCGCACATGGTCTGCAGGCCATAGCGCTTGCCGCGCTGGTGCAGCGCGTGGACCAGCGTCGTCATCAGCTTGGTGCCGGAGCCGCCGAGCGGATGGCCGAGCGCGATGGCGCCGCCGTTGACGTTGAGACGCTCCGGGTCGGCGCCGGTGGTCTTCAGCCAGGCGGTCGGAACCGAGGCGAAGGCCTCGTTGACCTCGAACAGGTCGATGTCGCTGATCTTCATGCCGGCCTTCTCCAGCGCGCGCTTGGTGGCGTGCAGGGGAGCATCGAGCATGATTACGGGATCGCCGCCCGTCATGGTCATGTGATGGATGCGGGCGAGCGGCTTGACGCCGAGCTGCTTCAGGCCCTTCTCGTTCACCACCATGACGCCGGAGGCGCCGTCGCAGATCTGGCTGGCGCTGGCCGCGGTCAGCTTGCCGTTCTCGGCGATCAGCTTGACGCCCTTGATGCCGTCGAGCGTGACGTCGAAGCGGATGCCTTCGTCGATGTGGTGGGTGTCCTTGCTGCCGTCGGCACGGGTGATCTCGAGCGGCACGATCTCCTTCTTGAAGTGACCTCCTTGCGTCGCCGCGATCGCGCGCTGATGGCTCTGGTAAGAATATTCGTCGAGCTCATCCTTGGAGAGGCCGTACTTCTCGGCCATCATCTCGGCGCCGGTGAACTGGCTGAACACGATATTCGGATACTTCTTCTCGATGCCCGGGCTCTTGTAATTGCCAAAGCCATTCTTGGCCGGAAGCTGCGACGACAGGCCCATCGGCACCCGCGTCATCGACTCCACCCCGGCCGCGATCACGACGTCCATCGCACCCGACATCACCGCCTGCGCGGCGAAGTGCAGCGCCTGCTGCGAGGAGCCGCACTGACGATCAATCGAGGTGCCTGGCACACTCTCCGGAAGCTTCGAGGCCATGATCGCGTTGCGCGCGACATTGTTGGACTGTTCGCCGACCTGCATCACGCAGCCCATGATCACGTCCTCGACCTGGGCCGGGTCGACCTTGGTGCGGTCGACCAGCTCGTCCAGCACCTTCGCGGCGAGATCGGCCGGATGCCAGCCGGCGAGACGGCCCCCCTTGCGCCCGCCGGCGGTGCGCGCAGCGGCGACGATGTAAGCCTCGGCCATGTCGGTCTCTCCCTGAATTCTTTATTGGGTGGGTTGTCGGGCGGATTTAAGGGTCGGATCATCGTTTAGTCAATCGATCAATTAACTCTTGTGATGAGGCGCTGCTTGCGCTTATCTGCGCCCCGCTTCCAGCGGCCAAACAGGGATCTCCGTGGCGACCAGCGTACCGAACAGGCTCCCCAGCGGGAAAAATTCCACGGCAGAGAAATTGCTGGTGGCCGCGAGCGAGCTGATGATCGAACGCTCCTCGATCGAGATCTCGCTGTCCGATATTGCGCAGAAGTCGGGCGCCAACGCGGCCCTGGTCAAATATCACTTCGGAAACAAGGACGGCCTGCTGCTGGCGCTGCTGGCGCGGGATGCCGCGACCGAGATGACCAATCTCGAATATCTGCTGGCACAGCCGATCACGTCGACAGCGAAGCTGAAGCTGCACATCGCCGGCATCATCCGTGCCTATCACCGGTTCCCCTACATGAACCGGCTGATCCACTATCTCTTGCACGAAACCAGCGCGAGCTCTGCCGACGAAGTCTCGAAATTCTTCGTTGCCCCGCTGCTGGACTTCCATCGCCGCCTGCTGGCGGAAGGCGTCAGCCGCGGCGAATTCCGCCCGACTGATCCGGTACTGTTCTACACCAGCCTGATCGGTGCCTGCGATCACCTGTTCTTCGGCCGGCACGCGATGTCCCGCGCCACCGGCGTCGGCCCGGTCACTGACGATGTCTGCCGGCAATACATCAAGCACATGGAAACGCTGATCTGCGGCGGCATCCTCACGCAAGCCGGGGAAGCCGCTGCGGCCGGATAGTCCGGCCGACACGTGACAAGTCTAGAGAAGAAACGCTCAAGGAAAGGTACAAGCGATGCAATTAAAAGACGTAGCCGTTCTCATCACCGGCGGTGGCTCGGGCCTTGGTGCCGCGACCGCCCGCGCCATGGCGGCCAAGGGCGCCAAGATCGGCGTGATCGATCAGAGCAAGGAAAACGCCGAGAAGGTCGCCGCTGAGGTGAAGGGCGTCGCGCTGCATGCCGACGTCACCAGCGAGGAGCAGATCAAGGCTGCGATTGCGAAGGCGGAAGCCGCACACGGCGTCGCCCGCGTGCTGATGAACTGCGCCGGCATCGGCGGCTCGCAGCGCATCGTCGGCCGCGACGGTGTCTATCCGCTCGAAAAGTTCGCACGCATCATCAACGTCAATCTGATCGGCACCTTCAACTGCCTGCGGCTGTTCGCCGAGCGCCTCGTTACTGCGGAGCCGATCGGCGAAGAGCGCGGCGTCATCATCAACACGGCCTCGGTTGCCGCCTACGAAGGCCAGATCGGCCAGATCGCTTATTCGGCCTCGAAGGGTGGCGTCGTCGGCCTGACGCTGCCGGCCGCGCGCGATCTCGCCAGCCAGAAGATCCGCGTCAACACCATTGCGCCCGGCCTGTTCTTCACGCCGCTGCTGATGGGCCTGAACGAAGAGGCCCGCAAGAGCCTGGGCGCCCAGGTGCCGCATCCCTCGCGTCTCGGCGATGCCAACGAATACGGCATGCTCGCGGTGCACATCGTCGAAAACCCGATGCTGAACGGCGAGACCATCCGCCTCGACGGTGCGATCCGCATGGCGCCGCGATAGGCGGTTCGTTCTTCCTTCTCCCCTTGTGGGAGAAGGTGGCATAGGCGGCCTTAGGCCGCCGTTCTTAAGAACGCCGAAGCGAAGCTTCGGCTACGGCGCCGGATGAGGGGTTGTCTCCACAATCTCATCTGTGGAGGCAGACCCCTCACACAAGCGATTGTGCGGCTAGCGATTTACATGCCCTCTCCCGCAAGGGGAGGGCGCAGCAATCGGCGCCGCGACTCGCGGCAAGTGCGAGGCCCCCATGTCCCAACCGCTGCTGATCGAGCATGACGATGGCGTCGACCGGGTGACGCTCAATCGGCCCGAGCACCTCAACGCGCTCGATCCCGCGCTGATCGATGCGCTCAACGATTATTTCCAGGGCCTGCAGCGCAATCGCGACACCCGCGTCGTCGTGCTCAAGGGCGCCGGCAAGAATTTCTGCGCCGGCCTCGATCTCAAAGCTGCGATGGCGCGCCGGGCCGGGCAGCAGGAGCCACCCGGTGTCACGGAGTCGCTGGATTCGCAGCGGCGCATCGCCGACATCGTGATGCTGATGCGGCGCTGTCCGCAGCCGATCCTGGCGCTGGTGCAGGGCGCGGCTGCCGGCGGCGGCTTCGCGCTGGCGCTGGCCTCCGACATCCGCATCGCGACGAGATCGGCGCGGATGAATTGCGCTTTCATCAAGCTCGGGCTCGGCGGCTGCGATATCGGCACCAGCTATTTTCTGCCGCGCCTCGTCGGCGTCTCCGTCGCATCCGAGCTGATCCTCACCGGGCGCTTCATCGGAGCGGAGCGCGCGCTCGCGGTCGGCCTCGTCTCGGAGGTCGTGGACGAGGACAAGCTCGATGACGCGGCCGCGCCTTATGTCGAGGCGATGATGACGGCCTCGCCCGTGGGCCTGCGGCTATCCAAGGAATGCCTCAACATGAGCGTCGATGCCGGCTCGCTGGAAGCTGTGATCGCGATGGAGGATCGCAACCAGGTCCTGTGCAGCCGCTCGGAAGAGTTTTCGGAAGGCATCAGGGCCTTCCTTGAGAAGCGAAAGCCTGTCTATATCAGGCGCTGAACGATGAAGATCCGCAAAGGACAGTAATTCCGGGAGACGCAAAATGAGTGGAAGCGCGGCGGCAGTGATGACGAAGCCCGCCTTTCGCAAGGTCCAGTGGCTCGCGCGCGACATCGACGTCGAGCGTCGCGGCGACGGCACGGTGGTGCTGAAGTCGCGCATTCCGCTGCAGCCTCATGAGAAGCACATCCCGGCCTCGCTGGCGAAATGGGCCAAGGAAGCACCCGAGCGCATCTGGCTGGCGCAGCGCGGCGGCCCGAACCGCGAATGGCGCAAGGTGTCCTATGGCGAAGCCAAGCGTATCGTGGACGCGCTGACGCAAGGCCTGCTCAATCTCGAGCTCAAGGGCCGGCCCGTCATGATCCTCTCCGGCAATTCGATCGAGCATGCGCTGATGACGCAGGCCGCGATGCAGGCGCGCGTTCCGGCAGCGCCGGTATCGCCGGCCTACTCGTTGATGAGCCACGACCACGTCAAGCTCAAGTACCTGTTCGACCTGATCAAGCCGGCCGTACTGATGGTGCAGGACGGACCGACCTTCGAGAAGGCGCTGAAGGCGCTCGACCTCAGCGGCGTCACCGTGGTTCACGTCGCGCGGCCCTGCCAGGGCATCAAGAGCGTCAGCTTCGCCGAGTTCGCGGCAACGCCTGTCACAGCCGACGTCGACGCGTCGATCGCGAAGATCACGCCGCAGACCATCGGCAAGCTGCTGTTCACATCAGGCTCGACCGGCATGCCCAAAGCCGTCATCAACACGCAGGAGATGATGTGCGCCAATGCAGCGATGATGATGCAAGTGCGGCCGCGCGATCCGAACGGGCCGATCTCGACCATGCTGGACTGGATGCCCTGGAACCACACCATGGGCGGCAATGCCGCGTTCCACCCGATCCTGGTCGACGGCGGCACGCTCTATATCGACGACGGAAGGCCGATGCCGGGCCAGTTCGAGGAGACGCTGCGCAATCTGCGCGAGATCTCGCCGACCTATTATGCCAACGTGCCGGCCGGCTATGCCGCGCTGGCAGCGGCCATGGAGAAGGACGACGCGCTCTGCCGTTCCTTCTTCAAGAATCTCTCGATCATGGCCTATGGCGGCGCGCGTCTGCCCGACGATCTCTACAACCGCATGCAGGCGCTGGCGGTGAAGACGACAGGCGAGCGCATCGTGTTCTACACCGGCTGGGGTTCGACCGAGACCGCGCCGACCTCGACCGGCACCTATTGGGACACCGAGCGCGTCGGCCTGATCGGCCTGCCGTTCCCCGGCGTCGAGTTGAAGATGGTGCCGTGCGGCTCGAAATACGAATTGCGCCTGCGCGGCGTCAATGTCACGCCCGGCTATTTCGGCCAGCCTGAGCTGACGAAGAAGATGTTCGACGAGGAAGGTTTTTATTGCATCGGCGATGCCGGCGTCTTCGTCGACGATTCCGATCCGGTGCAAGGCATCATCTTTGCCGGCCGCGTGGTGGAGGACTTCAAGCTCACCACGGGCACATTCGTACATGTCGGCTCGCTGCGGACCGATGCGATCGCGGCCGCCACGCCCGTGGTGCACGACGCGCTGGTCGCGGGGCAGGACCGTCCCTTCATCGGCCTCCTGGCCTGGCCGAACCTGCACGCCTGCCGCCAGCTGGTCGGCAATCCCG
The DNA here is from genome assembly GCF_020193585.1 of Bradyrhizobium sp. IC3195. NCBI lineage: Bacteria > Pseudomonadati > Pseudomonadota > Alphaproteobacteria > Hyphomicrobiales > Nitrobacteraceae > Bradyrhizobium > Bradyrhizobium sp. IC3195. Next base: position 22,645 of record NZ_JADYVG010000003.1, read on the forward strand.
ATCTCAGCTTTGCGGATGCTGTGAAGCATCCCGAGGTGATCGCTTGCTTCAGGCGCGGCCTGGAAGCCCACAACCGTGAATGCGAAGGGGCCAGCAGCCGTATCATCGCGCGCGCGATGCTGATGGTCGAGCCGCCCTCGATCGACGGCAACGAGCTCACCGACAAGGGCTACATCAACCAGCGCGCCGGCCTGGAACGCCGCGCGGCGCTGGTGGAGCGGCTCTATGCGGACAAGCCGGATCAGGATGTGATCGTGCTGAAATGAAGACGACACTCGCTCCATTCGTCATTCCGGGGCGCGCGCAGCGCGAGCCCGGAATCCATCGGGCCGCATATGCGTGGCGAAATGGATTCCGGGTTCGCCGCTGCGCGGCGCCCCGGAATGACGGCAATAAATGACAACGAATAAGAGGTAAGCCCGCCATGAACTTCGATTTCTCCGACGACCAAAAACAGCTCCGCGACCAGGCGCGCAAGTTCCTCGCCGAGAAATGCTCGCCCAAGGCGGTGCGTGTCGTGCTCGACGGCAAGGCGCCTTACGACAAGGAGCTGTGGAAAGGCCTCGCCGAGATGGGCTTCCTCGGCGTCGCGATTCCCGAGGAGTTCGGCGGCGCCGGCGCCGGTCATCTCGAGCTGTGCGTAATCGCGGAAGAAATGGGCCGGGCCAACGCGCCGGTGCCGTTTTCCTCGACCGTGTACCTCGCCGCCGAAGCGCTGCTGATCGCCGGCAGTGACGCGCAGAAGAAGAAATGGCTGCCGGCGATTGCTTCCGGCGAGGCCATCGGCACGCTGGCGCTGTTCGAGGGCAAGGGCAACCCGTCGCCGAAGAACGTCAAGCTGACGGCTGCGAACGGCGTGCTCAACGGCGTCAAGAAGCCGGTCGCCGACGGTGCGATTGCCGATTTTGCGGTGGTCGCCGCGCGCACGGGATCGAGTGGGCGCGACGATGACATCTCGCTGTTCCTGGTCGATCTCAAGGCCGGCGGCGTCGATGTGAAGAGCCTCACCAACCTCGATCCGACCCGCGGACAGGCCGAGATCACCTTCAAGGACGCCAAAGCCGAGCCGCTCGGAGCTGCGGGCGACGGCTGGAGCATCCTCACCCAGGTGCTCGACCGCGCCGCGGTGCTGTGCGCGTTCGAGCAGGTCGGCGGCGCCGATCGCGCGCTGGAGATGGGCCGCGACTACGCGCTGGACCGCATCGCCTTCGGCCGGCAGATCGGCTCATTCCAGGCGGTCAAGCACATGCTCGCCGACATGTACGTCTCGGCGACGCTGGCGCGCTCCAACAGCTATTACGGCGCCTGGGCGCTCTCGACCAATGCGGCCGAACTGCCGGAAGCCGCCGCCGCCGCGCGCATCAGCGCGACGCAAGCGTTCCAGCACTGCGCCAAGAACAACATCCAGGTCCATGGCGGCATGGGCTTCACCTGGGAATTCGACTGCCACATGTACTATCGCCGCGCCAACGCGATGGCGCTCGGGCTCGGCAGCCTCACTTATTGGGAAGATCAGCTGATCGATCGGATGCGGAAGAAGAACGCAGCGTAACGACAGGTGCGTAGGGTGGGTTAGCCGAAGGCGTAACCCACCACCGACCGGCAGTGCTCGACAAAATTGGTGGATTACGCCTCCGGCTAATCCACCCTACGGACAAACAGAGAAGCAAGATGAACTTCGACGACACCCCGCAGGAAGCCGAATTCCGCGCCACCGCCCGCGCCTGGATCAACGCCAACGCACCCAAGCAATACGAGGAGGAGCTGCGCAAATCCTCGCTCGGCCGCACCGTGCTCAAGAACGCCAACATTCTCGAAGTGGCGAAGGCGTGGCAGAAGAAAAAGGCCGACGCCGGCTGGGCCTGCCTGCACTGGCCGAAGGAATATGGCGGGCGTGGCGCCTCGCCGATCGAGCGCGTGATCTGGCAGCAGGAGGAGGGGCCGTTCGGCCAGCTGTCCCGCATGTTCATCATCGGTCACGGCATGTGCGGGCCGACCATGATGGCGTTCGCGCGCGAGGAGCATAAGCGTACCTATCTGCCGCCGCTCGCCTCCGGCGAGAAGGTCTGGTGCCAGCTGTTCTCCGAGCCCGCCGGCGGCTCGGACGTCGCGGGCCTGCGCACGCGCGCCGAGAAGGACGGCGACGACTGGATCATCAACGGCCAGAAGATCTGGACCTCGGGTGCACATTATTCAGACTACGGCATCCTGCTCACGCGCACTGATCCGACCGTGCCCAAGCACAAGGGCCTCACCATGTTCTTCCTGGACATGAAGAGCCCCGGCGTCGAGGTGCGGCCGATCAAGCAGGCGAGCGGTGCCTCGGATTTCAACGAGGTCTATTTCACCAATGTCCGCATCCCCGACCATCAGCGCCTCGGCGAGGTCGGTGACGGCTGGAACGTGTCGCTGACCACGCTGATGAACGAGCGCAGTGCGATCGGCGCGGCCGTATCGACCGGCTTCCCCGAATTGTTCGAGTACTGCTCCAGCTTGATGCTCGACGACGGCCCGGCGATCGAGGATCGCGCGGTGCGATCCAAGCTGGCGAACTGGGCGGTGAAGGCAAGCGGACTGAAATACACCAGCATGCGCGCGATCTCGGCGCTGTCGAGGGGCGAACGCCCGGGACCGGAGAACTCCATCGGCAAGCTGGTGGCCGGCTCCATGATCCAGGACGTCGCGACCTATGCGCTCGATCTGCAGGGCGCGTCCGGAATCGTCAGCGGCGAGGATGGCGAGCTGGCCGGCCGTTTCCAGGCCATGCTGCTGCGTGCGCCGGGTACACGCGTCGAGGGCGGCACCGACGAGATCATGCGCAACATCATCGCCGAACGGGTGCTGGGCCTGCCCGGCGACATCCGCGTCGACAAGGACGTGCCGTTCAACAAGATCCCGACGAAGGGAAGAGGGTAGAGGTCCGCCATGAATTTCGACGACACCCCGCAGGAAGCCGCATTCCGCGAGACCGCGCGCAAATGGATCGAGGCCAATGCGCCGAAGGAATTGCAGGCCGAGCTGTCAAAGTCCTCGCTCGGCCGCATCCGCCTTGCCAATCGCGACATCGTCGATGTCGGCAAGGCCTGGCAGAAGAAGAAGTTCGAGGGCAATTGGGCCTGCCTGCACTGGCCGAAGGAGTATGGCGGCCGCGGCGCGACGCCGATCGAGAAGGTGATCTGGCAGCAGGAGGAGGGCGTCTACGGCAAGCTGACGCAGCCGTTCCAGATCGGCGAGGGCATGTGCGGCCCGACCGTAATGGCGTTCGGCAGCGAGGAGGCCAAGCGGCGGTACTTGCCGAAGCTCGCATCGGGCGAGGAGATCTGGTGCCAGCTGTTCTCCGAGCCGTCTGCCGGCTCCGACGTCGCAGGGCTTCGTACCCGCGCCGAAAAGAAGGGTGACAATTGGGTCGTCAACGGCCAGAAGATCTGGACCTCGGGCGCGCATTATTCCGACTATGGTCTCTTGATCGCGCGCACCGATCCGAACGTGCCCAAGCACAAGGGCCTCACCATGTTCTTCCTGGACATGAAGAGTCCCGGCGTCGAGGTGCGGCCGATCAAGCAGGCCAACGGCATGCAGGAGTTCAACGAGGTCTATTTCACCGATGTGGTGATCTCCGACAGCCAGCGGCTGGGCGCCGTCGGCGACGGCTGGAACGTCTCGCTGACCACGCTGATGAACGAGCGCATGTCGATCGGCGCGCGGCTCGCGACCGGCGTGCCCGAGATGTTCGAGTTCTGCTCGAACCTGATGCTGGAGGATGGCCTCGCCATTGACGATCCCGCCGTGCGCTCCAAGCTGGCGACCTGGGCAGCAAAATCCAACGGACTGAAGTACACCAGCTACCGCACCATCTCGGCGCTGTCGAAAGGCGAGCGGCCGGGCCCGGAGAATTCGATCGGAAAGCTGGTCTCGGGCATGATGCTGCAGGACATCGCGACTTACGCCATGGACCTGCAGGGCGCGGCCGGTGTTCTCACCGGAAATGACGAGGAAACGGCCCAGGGCCAATTCCAGCAGATGCTGCTGTCCTCGCCCTCGATGCGCATCGCCGGCGGCACCGACGAGATCCTGCGCAACATCATCGCCGAGCGCGTGCTCGGCCTGCCGGGCGACATCCGCGTCGACAAGGACGTGCCGTACAACAAGATCCCGACCAAGGGGCGGTGATCGCGCGCGCTGAGCATGCACCAAGGGTGGGCAAAGGCGCAAAGCGCCGTGCCCACCCTTGCGTGTTGCTCACTCCACCCCGATCGTCGTCAGGTCCTGGAACCAGTGCTGCGCCTGCACGAACTGCTTGATCTTCGGTGACAGCGCGTGCGGGTTGGTGTCGTGGACGACCCACACCAGCGTGGCATCGTCCACGATCTGCGCATGCGCCTGCGCCAGCAATTGGTCCTGCTTGGTACTATCGAAAGTCTGCTTGGCCTCGTCGATCAGCGCGTCGACCTTCGGGTTCTTGTAGCCGCCCCAATTGACGCCAACCGGCGCGATCTGGCCCGAATGGAAGAAGCGGACGATGGCGTAGAGCGGATCCGAGGTGACATAGGCGATGTTGTTGGAGGTGATGCCGGCGTTCATCTCGTCGGCGGCGCCCTTGCGCCAATGCGTATAGAGCGTCTCCAGCTCGACCACCTTGAAGTCGATCTCGATGCCGATCTCCTTGAAGCTCTGCTGCAGGAATTCGTTCATCGGCAACGACAGCATCTGGCCGGTGCCGCCTTGCGCGATGATGAAGGTGGTCTTCAGCGGCTTTGCTTTGGAATAGCCCGCTTCCTCCACCAGCTTCTTGGCGGCGGCGAGATCATATTTCAGCTCGAAGCTGGGCTTGCCGAACCACGGGCTCGACGGGTCGACCTGGCCCTTGGCGGGCTTGGCGAGGCCGTTCATCAGCCCGACGACTTCGTCGCGGTTGATCGCAAGATTCAGCGCCTTGCGCAGGCGGATGTCGGTCCAGGGCGAGCCCGGCAGCACGCTGAGGTGATAATTCCACACATGCGGCGTGACGTTGTCGACCAGCTTCATGCCCGCCGCCTTCAGCTGCGGCACGGCATCCGGGGCCGGCGTCTCGATCAGGTCGACCTGGCCGGCGAGAAGCGCATTGGTGCGCGTCAGCGCTTCCGGCATCGGCACCAGCACGATCTTGTCGGCCTTGGGAATGCGCTTCTTGTTCCAGTAGTCCGGATTTTTGCTGAGCTCGGCGAGCTCGCGCGGCACCAGCTTCGTCAGCTTGAACGGGCCGGTTCCGGAGGGCTGGCTGGCGAACTTGTCCCAATCCTTCCCGAGCTTCTCATATTGCGCCGGGCTCGAGACCAGGAACCACAGCATCTGATAGGGGAAGAAGGAATCCACCGTCTTGGTGGTGATCTCCACGGTGAAGTCGTCGATCTTGGCGTAGCTGGCGACGGAGGGAAGGCGGGTCTTGACCTGCGCGCTCTGCCGCTTGTCGAATTGCGGCGCCTTGTCGTTGAGCACCTTGTCGAGATTCCAGATCACCGCATCGGCGTTGAAATCGCTGCCGTCGTGAAACTTCACGCCCTTGCGCAGGGCGAAGCGCCACTTCGTCTTGTCGGCGTCGTCCACCTTCCATTCGGTGGCGAGGCCCGGCACCAGCTTGCCGGGGCGGTCGGCGACCTCCATTTCCCAGGCCACCAGCGGATCGTAGATCGTATAGGCCGTGAACTGATAGGCGCCGGCGCCACGATCTGGCTGGCCAGTGGTGAGTGGAATATCCGCCATCGAGATGCCGTAACGCACCACCGTTTCGGCGTGCGCCGTGATTACGGACACCGCCAATGCAAGCACGGCGAGACAGGTCGATAGACGAATACGCATGGCCCAAAGCTCCAGGGGGATCTGGGACCAAACCTGCAATCTTGATGCCAGAATAGGCAGGGGGCCGATTTCGCCCGTGCGTCATCACAAGGACTTGTCGTCGCAGGGGCAATTCGCAGAAAAAGTTTTCCCTTGGCATAGCCATTGCATACGATTGCATCAAAATTAATCATCGGAAGCCGGAAAGGGACTGAGGCGATGTTTATCAAGAACAACAACACACGGGCGGCGCTGATCGCGCTGTTGGCGCTTGGCAGCGCAGCTGCATGGCCGCGGGTGGCGGCTGCCGAAACTGTGCTGCGCATCGGCATGACTGCTGCCGATATTCCGCGCACGCTCGGCCAGCCCGATCAAGGTTTCGAGGGCAACCGCTTCACCGGCCTCACCATGTACGATGCGCTGACCAGCTGGGACCTGTCCTCTGCCGACAAGGCGAGCGTGGTGATCCCCGGCCTTGCCACCGAGTGGAAGGTCGACGATGCCGACAAGACCAAATGGGTCTTCAAGCTGCGCCCAGGCGTCACCTTCCATGACGGCTCGCCGTTCAATGCCGATGCGGTGGTGTGGAATGTCGAGAAGGTGCTGAAGCAGGATGCGCCGCAATTCGACGCCAGCCAGGTCGGCGTCACGGCCTCGCGCATGCCCACGCTGGCCTCCGCGAAGAAGATCGACGACATGACCGTCGAGCTCACCACCAAGGAGCCCGACAGCTTCCTGCCGATCAACCTCACCAACCTGTTCATGGCAAGCCCTGCGAAGTGGCAGTCCTTCTACGACAAGGCCGAAGGCGCCGACGCCAAGGCGAAGTCGCAGGCCGCATGGACCGCCTTCGCCAGGAGCGCCTCGGGCACCGGCCCGTGGAAGATGGCGAGCTTCACCCCGCGCGAGCGGCTCGAGCTGGTCAAGAATGCGAGCTACTGGAACAAGGATCGCGTGCCCAAGATCGACAAGATGGTGCTGCTGCCGATGCCGGAGGCGAACGCACGCACAGCGGCGCTGCTGTCCGGGCAGGTCGATTGGGTCGAGGCGCCGGCACCGGACGCGCTGCCCGAGCTGAAGCAGCGCGGCTTCAAGCTCTACTCCAACGAGCAGCCGCACGTCTGGCCGTGGCAGTTCTCCCGCGTCGAGGGCTCGCCCTGGAACGACATCCGGGTGCGCAAGGCCGCGAACCTCTGCGTCGACCGCGAAGGCCTCAGGGACGGTCTGCTCGCGGGGCTGATGGTGCCGGCGTCCGGCACCTTCGAGCCCGGCCATCCCTGGCGCGGCAATCCCACCTTCCAGATCAAGTACGACAAGGCGGCTGCGCAAAAGTTGATGCAGGAGGCCGGCTACGGTCCCAACAAGAAACTGACCGTGAAGACGCAGACGTCCGCGTCCGGCTCGGGCCAGATGCAGCCCTTGCCGATGAACGAGTATCTCCAGCAGGCGCTGGCCGAATGCTATTTCGACGTCCAGCTCGACGTCATCGAATGGAATACGCTGTTCACCAACTGGCGCCGCGGCGCCAAGGATCCCAGCGCCAACGGCTCGCACGCGACCAACGTCACCTACGCGGCGATGGACCCGTTCTTCGCGCTGGTGCGCTTCCTGCAGTCGGGCATGGCGCCGCCGGTCTCGAACAATTGGGGCTTCATCAACAACCCCAAATTCGACGAGCTGGTGAAGAAGGCGCGCCAGACCTTCGATCCCGCCGCGCGCGACGCCGCACTCGCCGAATTGCACGCAGCCTCCGTCGATGACGCCGCCTTCCTCTACGTCGCCCACGACGTCGGCCCGCGCGCCATGAGCCCGAAGGTGACAGGCGTCGTGCAACCGAAGAGCTGGTTCATCGACTTCTCGCCGGTGTCGATCGCGCAGTAATTCGCGCCACACGCACAGTGCACCCTCTCCCCTTGCGGGAGAGGGTGGCTTCGCGGATAGCGAAGCCGGGTGAGGGGTCTCTCTCCGCGAGTGATCCTTCCTCCAATTTGATAATGCTGTAACCGCGGACCGAACCCCTCATCCGGCGCTTGCGCGCCACCTTCTCCCGCAAGGGGAGAAGGAAGAAAGAAGACCAGTGCTCGCCTATACCGCCAGACGCATTGTCTACGTCGTCCCGATCGTCATCAGCGTGGCGCTGGTGTGCTTCCTGCTCGTGCACATCACGCCGGGCGATCCGCTGGTCGCCGTGCTGCCGGCCGATGCGTCGCAGGAGCTCGCCGCGCAGCTGCGCGCCGCCTATGGCTTCGACCGGCCGCTGCCGGTGCAGTTCGGCCTGTGGCTGCTGCGTGCCCTTCATGGCGATCTCGGCAATTCCATCGCGACGGGGCGTCCGGTGCTGGCCGAGGTCATGCGCGCGGTCGGCAACACCGTCACGCTCGCGATTGCCGCCGCCATCATCGGCTTCACCATGGGCGTCCTGCTTGGCCTGATCGCCGGCTATTTCCGCGAGACCTGGATCGACAAGGTCGCGACCTCCTTTGCCATCGCCGGCGTCTCGGTGCCGCATTACTGGCTCGGCATGCTGCTCGTCATCATTTTCTCGGTCCAGCTGAACTGGCTGCCGGCGGTCGGCGCCGGCCCCAGCGGCTCCAACTCCTGGGCCTGGGATTGGGCGCACCTCAAATATCTCGTGCTGCCCGCGATCACGACGTCGGTGATCCCGATGGGCATCGTCACCCGCACGGTCCGCGCGCTCACTGGCGACATTCTCTCGCAGGACTTCGTCGAGGCTTTGCGTGCAAAGGGCCTGCGCGAAACCGGCGTGTTCCGCCACGTCATCAAGAATGCCGCGCCCACCGCGCTCGCGGTGATGGGGCTTCAGCTCGGCTACATGCTCGGCGGCTCGATCCTGATCGAGACCGTGTTCTCCTGGCCTGGCTCGGGCTTCCTGCTCAACTCGGCGATCTTCCAGCGTGACCTGCCGCTGCTGCAGGGCACGATCCTGATCCTGGCGCTGTTCTTCGTCTTCCTCAATCTCCTGGTCGACATCGCCCAAGCCGCGATCGACCCGCGCATCAAGCGGGGCTAGCCGATGAGCGAGCTTCCGTTGTCCGCCACCGCCAGCGATGCCGCGCTGCAGGCCGCGCCCGCCACCAAGGCGCGCGGTTATTGGGCGACCGTCGGCCGCCGCATCATGCGCGACAAGGTCAGCATGGCCTGCGCTCTGGTGCTGCTGCTGATCTTCCTGTCCGCGATCCTCGCGCCGTGGCTCGGTCTCGAAGACCCCTACAAGGGTTCGATGATCCGCCGCCTCCGCCACATCGGCACCACAGGCTATCCGCTCGGCACCGACGAGCTCGGCCGCGACATGCTGGCCCGGCTGATCTATGGCGGGCGCCTGTCGCTGGTCATCGGCATCCTGCCCGTGATCCTGGCCTTCTGCATCGGTACCTCGCTCGGCATCATTGCCGGCTATGTCGGCGGCAAGCTCAACACCGCGATCATGCGCACGGTGGACGTGTTCTACGCCTTCCCGTCGGTGCTGCTGGCGATCGCGATCTCCGGCGCGCTCGGCGCCGGCATCCTCAACTCCATCGTGGCGCTGACCATCGTGTTCGTGCCGCAGATCACCCGCGTCGCCGAGAGCGTCACCACCGGCGTGCGCAACATGGACTTCGTCGAGGCCGCCCGTGCCTCCGGCGCGGGCGCTTTCACCATCATGCGCGTCCACATCCTCGGCAACGTGCTCGGCGCGATCTTCGTCTATGCCACCAGTCTGATCTCGGTCTCGATGATCCTGGCGGCCGGTCTGTCCTTCCTCGGCCTCGGCACCAAGCCGCCGGAGCCGGAATGGGGCCTGATGCTGAACACGCTGCGCACCGCGATCTACGTCAATCCCTGGGTCGCAGCCTTGCCGGGCGCGATGATCTTCGCGGTCTCGATCTGCTTCAATCTGCTCTCGGACGGCCTGCGTAGCGCCATGGACATCAGGAACTAGGCCATGAGCGAAATCAACACCTCCGTCGAAATGCTGGAGCCGGTCGAGGACCGCGGTGGGCTCGCGCAGCCGCTGCTGCAGGTCAACGGCCTGACCAAGCATTTCCCGGTGCGCGGCGGCCTGTTCGCCGCCAAGCGCACGGTGCGTGCCGTCGACAATGTCTCCTTCTCTGTCGCCAAGGGCGAGACGGTCGGCATCGTCGGCGAGTCCGGCTGCGGCAAGTCCACCACCGCGCGGCTCCTGATGCACCTGATGCCGCGCGATGACGGCGACATCATCTATGACGGCATGACTGTCGGCCAGTCGCTGAGCTTGCGCGAGCTGCGCCGCGGCATGCAGATGGTGTTCCAGGATTCCTACGCCTCGCTCAACCCGCGCCTGACGATCGAGGAATCCGTCGCCTTCGGTCCAAAGGTCCATGGCATGGCCGATGGCGCGGCGCGCAACCTGGCGCGAGAGCTGCTCGGCAAGGTCGGCCTGCGCCCGGAAAACTTCGCCAACCGCTATCCGCACGAGATCTCCGGCGGCCAGCGCCAGCGCGTCAACATCGCCCGTGCGCTGGCGCTGTCGCCGCGGCTGGTGATCCTGGACGAAGCCGTCTCGGCGCTCGACAAATCCGTCGAGGCGCAGGTGCTCAACCTGCTCGCCGATCTCAAGCGCGAATTCGGCCTCACCTATCTCTTCATCAGCCACGACCTCAACGTGGTGCGCTACATCTCGGACCGCGTGCTGGTGATGTATCTTGGCGAAGTCGTCGAGCTCGGCCCGGTCGACCAGGTCTGGGACAGCCCGGCGCATCCCTACACCCGTGCGCTGCTCGCCGCGATGCCGTCCTCCGATCCCGACAGGCGCACCGAGACGCCGCCGATCACGGGCGACCCGCCCAATCCGATCGATCCGCCCTCCGGCTGCCGTTTCCACACCCGCTGCCCGTTTGCGGAGCCGCTCTGCGCAAATGCGACACCAAAGCTCACCGCGCTGGATAATATGGGCCACGAGGCCGCGTGCTACATGGCGATACCGGGTTCAGGCCACAGCCGCGCCCCCAGGGGAGAAACCGCATGACGAGACCGACACCGAAAGAGATCAAGCCGATCGCGCATATCGCCGGCGTGCCCGTGGACGACGAGATCGCAACCCGCATCTCCAGCGCCATCGGCCCCGCCTTCGAGGGCTTCGCTGCCATCGCGGGTACGCTGCCGTTCGATCTGGAGCCCGCAACTTACGGGCTCGCGCAGACGCAGAAGGTGTCGAAATGAGCCGCGAGCCCGCCTTGATGACGCTCACCGAGGTCGCGCGCGCGATCGCGATGAAGCAGGTGTCCTCGCACGAGGCGACGCGGGCGCTGCTGCAGCGCATCGCGCAGTGGCAGCCCCACCTCAATGCCTTCATGTCGATCGAGGCCGAGGCTGCATTGAAAGCGGCGGATGCCGCCGATGCCGAGCTCGCCAAGGGCAATGTCCGCGGTCCCCTGCATGGCGTGCCGCTTGCGCACAAGGACATGTATTACGATGCCGGCCACGTCACGACCTGCGGCTCGCTGATCCGCCGCGATTTCGTCGCGACCACGACGTCCACCGCCTTGCAGCGGCTCAAGGACGCCGGCCAGGTCCGGCTCGGCACGCTGCATCTCGCCGAATTCGCCTATGGCCCGACCGGGCACAACGCTCATTACGGTCCGGTGCGCAATCCCTGGAACGTCGCCCATATCACCGGCGGCTCCTCGTCCGGCTCCGGCTCGGCGGTGGCCGCGCGCCTGACCTATGCGGCGCTCGGCTCCGACACCGGCGGCTCGATCCGCATGCCCGCGCATTTCTGCGGCGTCACGGGACTCAAGACCACGGTGGGCCGCGTCAGCCGCGCCGGCGCAATGCCGCTGTCGCAATCGCTCGATACCGTCGGCCCGCTGGCCCGCACCGCCGAGGATTGCGCGCTCTTGCTGGCGCTGATGGCCGGGCCCGATCCCGCCGATTCGACCTGCAGCCACGAGCCGCTCGCGGACTACGTCGCAGCCACCAAGGCTTCGCTGAGGGGTCTCAAGATCGGCGTGCCCGCCTCGTTCTATGTCGACGATCTCGACAGCGAGGTCGCGCGCGTGCTGGACGAGACCATCGCGGTGCTCAAGCGCGACGGCGCCGACATCGTCAAGGTCGAGCTGCCGGACCAGCGGCAATTGTCCTCGGCCAGCCAACTCGTGCTCGCCGCGGAAGCTGCCGCCTTCCACAAGCGCTGGATGATCGAGCGTCCGCAGGACTATGGCCCGCAGGTCTTGATGCGGCTTCAGAACGGCCTCGCCGTTCCTGCCATCACCTATCTCGAAGCGATGCGTTGGCGCGGGCCGGCGCTCGCGGCCCACAATGCCGCGACGGCAGGCGTCGATGCGGTGATCGCGCCGGCGTCCCCGGTGCCGGCGCCGACGATCGAGGAGAGCGACGTCGGCGGCGGCCCGAACGCGCCGGCGCTGTTGCAGCGGCTGACGCTGTTCACCCGCCCGGTGAATTTCCTGGGCTTGCCGTCACTGACCATTCCTTCGGGCTTCACCACGACCGGCCTGCCGGTCGGCATGCAGCTGATCGGCCGCTCCTTCGACGAAGCCACCCTGCTGACCATTGGCGCCGCGTACCAGCGCGTCACCGACTATCACGACCGATTGCCGAAGCTGCCGTCATGACAAACCTCGTCGAGATCTCAGGCCTCAACATCCGCTTCACCGGCGAGCGCACGGTCTATGCCGTGAACGATCTCAGTCTCTCGCTCGGCAATAGCGAGGTGCTGGGCCTGCTCGGCGAATCCGGTTCGGGCAAGAGCGTGACGCTGCGTGCCTTGATGCGGCTGTTGCCGAAGAAGCGCACGCAAATTTCGGGCACGGTCAACGTCATGGGACAGGACGTGCTGGCCATGAACGACGAGCAGCTGTCGTCGTTCCGCGGCCAGACCGTCTCGATGATCTTCCAGGAGCCGGCGCTTGCGCTCGATCCGGTCTACACGATCGGCGCGCAGATCGCCGAAAGCGTGGTGCGCCACGAAGGCAAGAGCTTTGCGGAAGGGCGCGCACGGGCGCTGGAGATGCTCGAGGTCGTGCGCATTCCCTCGGCCAAGCGCCGGCTGGATGCCTATCCGCACGAAATGTCCGGCGGCATGCGCCAGCGCGCGATGATTGCGCTGGCGCTGGCCTGCCGGCCAAAAATCCTGCTGGCGGACGAACCGACGACGGCGCTCGATGCCACCGTGCAGATCCAGATTCTGCTCTTGCTGCGGGAGCTGCAGCGCGAGTTCGGCATGTCCGTCATCTTCGTCACCCACGACATCGGCGTTGCGATCGAGATCTGCGACCGCGTCGCGGTGATGTATGCCGGTCAGATCGTGGAGCAGGGGACCTTGCGCGACATCGTCCGCTCGCCGGTGCATCCCTATGCCAAGGGCCTGCTCGCCTCCACCATCCACGGTGCCAAGCGGGGCCAGCGGCTGGAGACCATCCCCGGCACGCCGCCGTCGCTGGCCGAGAAGCCGCACAATTGCTCCTTCGCTCCCCGCTGCAAGCTCGCCGAGCCGCGCTGCCTGGAGCAATTGCCCGGGAATGTCGCGGTCGGGCCGGGTCGGGCCGCCAGATGCGTCCTGGCGGAGCCGGCCACCGTGCTGTCATAGTTCGGATGAGTTGAACCGGGCTGTGCGAGCCTTTCCAGCATTCACACCCCGTTCATTCCGGTTCCCGTTCCATGGCGCCTTTCACGGAGAGGGACCTCACGGATGTACATTTCCAACGAAGGCCTGCTCGTCATCCTGTTCGTCGGTCTCGTCGCCGGCTGGCTCGCCGGCAAGATCGTGCGGGGCGCCGGGTTCGGCCTGATCGGCGACATCGTGATCGGCATCTGCGGTGCGCTGGTGGCGAGCCTGCTGTTTCCAAAGCTCGGCATCCGCCTCGGCACCGGCTTGATCTCCCAGATCGTTTATTCCGCCATCGGCGCGGTCATCCTGCTGCTGGTGGTGCGCCTGGTGCGCGGCGGGGGCCGGCTCTAGCCCCCGCATTCGGCTGAGCGGAACTTGAGCCGCACTTTTCGCGGAAGCGGCTGAAAGCCTGCAAGAAAAAGCCGCAAGCCTGTGGAATTCCGGACTTGCGCGGAAGGCTGTCGGGGGTAGATGTGGCCCATGAGGCCTCGGATTAAATTCGACCGCGTTGGACGGCCGGAAAACAGATGTTAATCCAAGGCGAGTACTCCTTGAATCGCCTTTGAAATCAGGGCTTTGCCCGTTAGCCGAAAGAGATCAGACTGATGGCAGCCATCCCTGGCGTCCGCCGTTCGGAGCTCGGTGACGCCTTGCGCGCTTGTCGCACGGCCTTCATCGGCGTCGGCCTGATGAGCTGCATGATCAACCTGCTCTATCTGACCGGGTCGATCTTCATGCTGGAGGTCTATGACCGGGTGCTGCCGAGCCGCAGCATCCCCACCCTGGTCGGCCTGATCATCCTCGCCAGCTTCCTCTACATGGCGCAGGGCGTGCTGGACATGATCCGCAACCGCATCCTGGGGCGGATCGGCACCGCGCTCGACGAGGCCCTCAACAAGCGCGTGTTCGATACCATCGTGCGCCTGCCGCTGCTGGTCGGCAGCCGCAACGAGGGCCTGCAGCCGCTGCGCGATCTCGACAATGTCCGCTCCTTCCTCGGCAGCATGGGCCCGAGCGCATTCTTCGACCTGCCCTGGCTGCCGCTCTATCTCGCCATCTGCTTCGCCTTCCATGTCCTGATCGGCGTCACCGCGCTGGTCGGCGCCATCATCCTGGTCGGGCTGACGCTGGTGACCGAGTTCATGTCCCGCCAGCCGGCGAAGGAGGCGATGGGCCTCGCCGCCCAGCGCAACGATCTCGCCCAGGCCAGCCGCCGCAACGCCGAAGTGATGGTGTCGATGGGGATGGCCGGCCGGATGAACCAGCGCTGGAGCGAGGCCAACGAAAAATACCTCGCCGGCAATCAGCGGGCGAGCGACGTCGCCGGTGGTCTCGGCGCGGTCGCAAAGGTGCTGCGGATGATGCTGCAATCGGCCGTGCTCGCGGTCGGCGCCTATCTCGTCATCCACCAGGAGGCGACGGCCGGCATCATCATCGCCGGCTCGATCCTGTCCGCCCGCGCGCTCGCGCCGGTCGATCTCGCCATCGCGCATTGGAAATCCTTCGTCGCGGCGCGCCAGAGCTGGCAGCGTCTGACGCGCCTGTTGGAGCAGATGCCGGCGCAGGCGATGCCGACCCAGCTGCAGGCGCCGACCAGCCGGCTCTCGGTCGAAGGCGTCGCCATGGTGCCGCCCGGCGATCAGCGTCTCGTGGTGCAGGATGTCACCTTCGCGCTCGCCGCCGGCAACGGCCTTGGCGTGATCGGCCCGAGCGGTTCCGGCAAGTCGTCGCTGATCCGCGCGCTGGTCGGGGTCTGGCAGCCGGTGCGCGGCAAGGTGCGGCTCGACGGCGCGGCGCTCGATCAATGGACGAGCGACGCGCTCGGCCGCCATATCGGCTATCTGCCGCAGGACGTCGAATTGTTCGGCGGCACCATCGCGCAGAACATCAGCCGGTTCGATCCCGAGGCCACCTCCGAGGCGATCATCGCCGCGGCCAAGGAGGCCGGCGTGCACGAGATGATCATCAAGATGCGCGAGGGCTACAACACCCAAGTCGGCGAGCAGGGCGCCGCGCTTTCCGCAGGTCAGGCCCAGCGCGTGGCGCTGGCGCGCGCGCTCTACGGCAACCCCTTCCTGATCGTGCTCGACGAGCCCAATTCCAATCTCGACACCGAAGGCGACGAGGCGCTGACCCGCGCCGTCCGGTCGGCGCGCGAGCGCGGTGCCATCGTCGTCGTGGTGGCGCACCGCCCGATCGGCGTCGAGGCGGTCGACCAGATCCTGGTGCTGCGCGACGGTCGCATGCAGGCCTTTGGACCGAAGGAGCAGGTGCTCGCCCAGGTGCTGCAGCCGCGCGTGACGCCGCCAGCGCCGATCAAGATCGTCAGCGAGGGCGGAGTGGCCAAACCATGAGCACGAAGCCATGAGCACGATGGCCATCGGCGGCCCCAAGGCGGCCGCGAAGACCGTACGCGACTCCATCAGGTTCCACCTGATGCTCGGCCTCGCCATCGTGGTGGTCCTGGTCGTCGGCCTCGGTGGCTGGGCCTCGACCGTCCTGATCTCGGGCGCGCTGATTGCGCCGGGCCAGATCGTGGTCGAATCCAACGTCAAGAAGGTGCAGCATCCGACCGGCGGCGTGGTCGGCGAGGTGCGCGCCCGCGACGGCGACCTGGTCAAGTCCGGCGACATCGTGGTGCGGCTCGATGACACCGTCACCAAGGCCAATCTTGCCATCGTCACCAAGAACCTCGATGCGGCGCAGGTGCGTGCGGCGCGATTGCAGGCCGAGCAGCGCGGCCTCGACCGAATCGAGTTCCCGCAAGGCCTCATCGAGCGGGCGGGCGATCCCGACGTCAAGGCGCTGCTTGCGGCCGAGACCAAGCTGTTCGAGGTCCGCGTCAATGGCCGCACCGGGCAGAAGGCGCAGCTCCGCGAACGCATCACGCAGCTCAACGAGGAGATCGCCGGTCTCAGCGCCCAGGAAAAAGCCAAGGACCAGGAGATCGCGCTGGTGCTGAACGAGCTCACCGGCGTGCGTGAGCTCTACGAGAAGCGTCTTGTGCAGATCTCGCGCCTGACCCAGCTCGAGCGCGACTCGGCCCGCCTCAACGGCGAGCGCGCGCAGTACATCGCCGCGCGCGCCCAGGCCAAGGGCAAGATCACCGAGACCGAGCTCCAGATCATCCAGATCGACAAGGACGTGGTCAGCGAGGTCTCCAAGGACCTGCGCGAAACCAACGACAAGATCGGCGAGCTGATCGAGCGCAAGGTCGCGGCCGAAGACCAGCTCCGCCGCGTCGACATCCGCGCGCCGCAGGATGGCATGGTGCTGCAATCGACGGTGCACACGATCGGCGGCGTCGTCACGGCCGGCGATACCTTGATGCTGATCGTTCCGCAGACCGATGATCTCCAGGTCGAGGCCAAGGTCAATCCGGTCGACATCGACAAGCTCCAGATCGGCCAGAAGACGCTGCTGCGCCTGTCCGCGTTCAACCAGCGCACCACGCCCGAGCTCAACGGCGTCGTCAGCCGCGTCTCGCCCGACGTCACCACCGACCAGCGCACCGGCCAAGGCTACTACACCATCCGCGTCTCGATGCCGCCGGAAGAGATCGCCAGGCTCGGCGACGTCAAGATGATCCCCGGCATGCCGGTGGAAGCCTTCGTCCAGACCGGCGACCGCACGATGCTGTCCTATTTGATGAAGCCGCTTCACGACCAGCTGATGCGCGCCTTCCGCGAGAAGTGACGCACGACAGCGCGTCGTGGTCTCGTAGGGTGGGTTAGGCGAAGCCGTAACCCACCGCTTCTCTAACCGAGGATGCGGAAGTGGTGGGTTACGCTGCGCTAACCCACCCTACAACACCGCCTTCTTTGCTATAGTTCGACTCAGGCCCAATCACCCGGCGGTCGAACCATGCAATCTCCACCCTCCATCCCCACCGCATCCTTCTCCGACGCGTCCCTCGCCGTTGCCCGCCTCGAGGAAATCTACGAGCGCAACACGAAATTCCTGCGCGACCGGTTCGAAGCCTATGTCGGCGGGGAAGCGATCACGACGCGGGTTCGCGCCTACTATCCCTTCGTCCGTCTCACCACCGCGACGCATGCGCGGCTGGATTCGCGCCTTGCTTACGGCTTCGTCGCCGGACCCGGCGTGCATGAAACCAGCGTGACGCGGCCGGATCTGTTCCGCAGCTATTTCACCGAGCAGATCGGCCTCTTGATCCAGAACCACGGCGTGCCCGTCGAGATCGGCGAGTCCGCCGAGCCGATCCCGATCCACTTCGCCTATCGGCGCGACATCAATATCGAAGCCGCGATCACCACCAGCGAGAATTCGCCCGTGACACGCTCGCTGCGCGATGCGTTCGACGTGCCCGTTCTCGCGACCATGGACGATTCGATCGCCGACGGCACTTTCGAGCTCCAGCCTGATACGCCGGAGCCGCTGTCCCTGTTCCGCGCCGCCCGCGTGGATTACTCGTTGCGCCGGCTTTATCACTACACCGGCACCGATCCCGAATATTTCCAGAACTTCGTGATCTTCACCAACTACCAGTTCTATGTCGATGCCTTCGCGCAAGCGTGCCAGCAGCGGCTGCAGTCCGGCGAAGCCGGGCTCGAAGCTTTCGTCGCGCCCGGCAACGTGATCACGAACAGCGGCGGCGCGATCAGCGGCACCGCGCCGGCTCGCGCACCGCAGATGCCGGCCTTCCATCTGGTCGCACCTGGCTATCGCGGCATCACGTTGATCAACATCGGCACCGGTCCGTCCAATGCACGCAACGTCACCGACCACGTCGCGGTGCTGCGGCCGCATGCCTGGCTGATGCTCGGCCATTGCGCCGGCCTGCGCAACACGCAGCGGCTCGGCGATTACGTGCTCGCGCACGGCTATGTGCGCGAGGATCACGTGCTCGATCGCGAGCTGCCGCTGTGGGTGCCGATCCCGGCGCTGGCCGAGATGCAGGTCGCGCTCGAGGAGGCGGTCGAGGACGTCACCGGGCTTGAAGGCTTCGAGCTCAAGCGCCTGATGCGCACCGGCACGGTCGCGAGCGTCGACAACCGCAATTGGGAAATTTCCGGGCCTGAGGTGATCCGCCGGCTGTCGCAATCGCGCGCGGTCGCGCTCGACATGGAATCGGCCGCCATCGCCGCCAATGGCTACCGCTTCCGCGTTCCCTACGGCACGCTGCTGTGTGTCTCCGACAAGCCGCTGCATGGCGAGATCAAGCTCGCGGGCATGGCCAGCGAATTCTACCGCCGCCGCGTCGGCCAGCACCTCGAGATCGGCCTGAAGGCGCTGGAGCGGCTCAAGCAGCAGGAATCGGAACGGCTGCATTCGCGCAAGCTCCGCAGCTTTGCCGAAGTGGCGTTCCAGTAGGGCCGAAGCCGCACTTTGCTGCTGACAAGCGCAGCGATTTTCAGCATTGTCCGACGCGGGGCTCGACCGGGACGACTTGATGCCGCTCATGCGCCACAAGATCATTGGCCATGATCTGGAACGGCTGGCCTTTCGCTTCACCATGTTGAACGACGGCGAGGTCGTGCAGTGCCAGATCAGCGACGCCGCGATGGACGAGCTCGCGGGCATGCAGGGCACCGAAAGCAGCGCACGTCAGGCGCAATTCCTGTCGCTGCGCGAGACCATCGAGCGGATCGCGTCGGATCTCTACGACGAGGCACCGCGATTCCCGGGCTATGTGGTGCGGATTTTCATGCGGCATTTAGGACGGTAGCTGTCGCTCCTCTTTCTCACCCCTCCAGCTTCCTCAGCAGCAACCGCAGCGCCGCCGCTGCGAACATCTGCATGTTGCCGAACCGGTCATTGCTCCCCGTCTCCAGCGTCATCACCCCTGACGCGGGCCCTGCAACCGCCATGCAGCTATGGCCCGCCGAATCGCCGTAGCGGTTGCCGGTGGGGCCGGCGGCGCCGGTCTCGGACAGGCCCCAGTCGCTGTCGAAGCGCGTTCGCATCTGCTCGGCCAGCAATTGCGCGTAGGGCTCTGACGAGGACCGAAAGCCCTTCATTCCTTCGTCCGAAATATCCATCAGCACTCGCCTGCCATCGCGCGTATAGACCACCGCGCCGCCGAGGAAATAGGCGGATGCGCCGGGCACCGCGAGCAGGCTGGCCGCGATCAGGCCGCCGGCGGAGGATTCGGCAACCGCAATGGTCTGTTTGCGCGCGATCAGTTTGGCGGCGACCTGTTCCGCAATGCCGACGAGCTCTTTCATGTCGTAACCCCTCATTCCTTCGCAACCGAGCTCAGCCTTCCTAGCATATGACAGGACGCTTGGCCGAGTTGCGGGCGGCGGGCAGGCCTGCTTGAATGGCGGGGACAAGAAGAGACATGCGAGGAAACGTGAGAAGGGAGACGTGATGGCGTCCCTGATCGCCGGCGGCATCGACTGCGACGTGCATCCGGCCGTGCCGCATCTGACCAGCCTGCTGCCGTACCTGAACGATTATTGGCGCGATCAGGTCACGACGCGCGGCATGGTCGACCTTATCTCGCAATCCTATCCGCAGAACTCGCCGATTACCGCGCGGCCGGACTGGCGCCCCGAGACCGGCAAGCCCGGCGAGAGTCTGGCGGACATGCAGCGTCACGTGCTCGATCCCTTCCAGCTCAAGCATGCGATCTGCAACCCGCTCTACGGCGTTCAGATGGTGTTTTCGGAAGACATGCAGGCCGCCTTCTGCCGCGCGCTGAACGATTGGCTGGCAAAGGAATGGCTCGATCGCGACTCGCGGCTGCGCGGCTCGATCGTGATCCCCACGCAAAGCGTCGAGAAAGCCGTTGCCGAGATCGAGCGCTGTGCACCGGACGAGCGCTTCGTGCAGGTGCTGATGCTGGTCATGGGCGATACGCCGCTCGGCAAGCGCGCGCTGTGGCCGATCTACGAGGCCGCGGAACGTCTGGAACTCCCGGTCGGCATCCACGCCGGGTCCGCCTATCACAATCCGCCGACCGCCGTGGGTTGGGGGTCCTATCACATCGAGGACTATGTTGGGCAGGCCCAGGCGTTCCAGACCCAGCTCACCAGCCTGATCGTCGAGGGCGTGTTCGCCAAATATCCGCGGCTGAAAATGGTGATGCTGGAGTCCGGCGTGTCCTGGATCGCGCCCTATCTGTGGCGCCTGCACAAGTTCTGGCGCGGGGTACGGATGGAGACGCCGTGGGTCGATCGCGCGCCGCTGGAGATTGTGCGCAGCAACATCCGTTTCTCGTTACAGCCATTTGATGCGCCGCCGGAACCTCAGACATTAATTCGCCTGTTTGATCATATGCAGTCCGACGAATTGGTCCTATTCTCCACGGACTATCCGCACTGGCAGTTCGACGGCCAGGACGCGCTGCCCGAAGGTCTGTCCCCCGATCTCGTGCGCAAGATCATGATCGACAATCCGCATGCAACCTATCCCCGCCTGAAATGAGCCCGCTGCCAAAGGAGGCAAGGCGATGAATATCCAGTTCCGCGAGAACCAAGAAGCCGCTTCCCCACTGAACGTCAAAACCGCAATCGCGGACTGCGACATCCATCCGGCGCGTACGACCCACACCGAGCTCTACCCCTACCTCGCCAAACGCTGGCAGCATCACCTCGAAGTCTACGGCGTCCATGCCTATCAGGGCATGATGGAAGGCCCGCCCTATCCGAAGGCCCAGCCCAACGCCTCGCGCCGCGATGCCTATCCGCCGGAAGGCGGCCCGCAGGGCTCCTCGCTCGCCTTCATGCAGAAGCAATTGCTCGATCCCAACAACGTGCAGCTGGGCGTGCTCAATCCACTCAACACCGGGCAGGGCATCCGCAATCACGAGCTCTCAGCCGCTCTGTGCTCGGCGATCAACGATTGGCAGATCGACAAATGGACCAGCAAGGACAAGCGGCTGAAGGCCTCCATCGTCGTGGGCAATGAGGATGGGCTGTCGGCTGCGGCCGAGATCCGCGAGCGCGCCGGGGACAAGAATTTCGTGCAGGTGCTGCTGCTCAGCCGCAATGTCGAGCCGCTCGGCCAGCGTCGCTATTGGCCGATCTATCAGGCCGCGGAAGAAGCCGGCCTTCCCGTCGGCGTGCACGCCTTCGGCTTCGGCGGCAATCCGATCACACCCTCAGGCTGGCCGTCCTATTACATCGAGGAGATGGTCGGGCATTCGCAGTGCCAGCAATCGGCGCTTGCGAGCCTGGTTTTGGAGGGCGTGTTCGAGCGCTTCCCGAAATTGAAGATGGTGATGATCGAGGCCGGCTTCGGCTGGGCGCCGTCACTGGCGTGGCGGCTGGACAAGGCCTGGCAGCGGCTCAGGAGCGAGGTGCCGCATGTAAAACGGCCGCCGTCGGAATATATCCGCGAGCAGGTGTGGTGGACGACGCAGCCGATGGAAGATCCTGAAAGGCGCGAGGATCTGTTCGATGTCATCAAATGGATCGGCTGGGACCGTCTCTTGTTCGCCACCGATTATCCGCATTGGGACTATGACGAGCCGTCGCGCGTGCTGCCGGCGGGGGTCAGCGAGGACAATCGCGAGGCGTTCTATCTCGGCAATGCAAAGAAGCTGTACGGGATAGCCGCATGATCCGAAAAAGCGTGAAGCGGTTTTTCGGTCAGATCATGCGGAAAACATAGCATGGCGCGGCATGTGATTGCCGCGGTCGACGAGCTTCCGCCCGGCACGCGAAAATTCCTGGAGATCGACGGGCGGCCGATCGCAGTCTTCAACATCAAGGGCGAATATTTCGGCCTGATGAACCGCTGCCCGCATCAGGGTGCGGCGCTGTGTGAGGGCCCGCTGATCGGTCTCGCACAGTCGAGCAATCCCGGCGAGATCGAATACACCAAGTTAGGTGAGATTATCCGCTGCCCCTGGCACGGCTGGGAGTTCGACATCCGCACCGGCCAATCCTATTGCGACCCCCGCCGTTTCCGCGTGAAGGCCTATCCCGCCCATGTCGAGCCGGGCGCCAGCGTGGTGAAGGGGCCCTATGTCGCCGAGACCATCCCGGTGAAAGTCGAGAGCGACTACGTGGTGGTCGAAATCTAAGCCGCACCGGCGGTGCGCTCCCTCGCACCGTTCTTACGGGGAGAGGGTTGGGGTGAGGGGCCTCTCTCAACACGAGCGGTCGTCGAGATACCTGTACCCCCTCACCCGAATTCGATCTGCGATCGAATTCGACCTCTCCCCGCAAGCGGGGAGCGGTGAAGACAGGCGGTCAATGCCCCGCAACCGGCGCCGCAGCGCGCGAAGAGGAAGCCGCTGCATTTTCACGCCTTATTCTGCGCCGCCGCGAGCACCCATTGCCGGAACGCAGCCAGCTTTGGGGCCTCGCGATGGCCCTCCGGCGCGACCAGGTAAAAGCCGGCGTCCGCCGGCAGCGCGATCTTGAAGGGGACCACGAGCCGACCTTTGGCGATGTCGTCCTGCACGTAGGAGGTCCGTCCCATCGCCACGCCGATGCCGTCGATCGCCGCCTGGATGGTCATGAAGATCATGTCGAAGGTGATGCCGGGGTGTCTTGCGATATCGGCCGGCAGGCCCGCCGCGGTCAGCCACAGCCGCCAGTCGTCGCTGTTGGTGCTCGACGTGTGCAGCAGCGGATGGTTGCGCAGATCCTCGGGGCGGCGCAGCGGCTTGTCGCCGCGCAGCAGCGACGGGCTGCACACCGGAAACAGCTCGTCCGCCATCAGCCAGTCGGCGCGCAGGCCCGGCCATTGGCCGCGACCATAGCGGATCGCGGCATCGACATTGTCGCGCTGGAAGTCGACGAGGCTGGTCGAGGTGGTGATGCGCACATCGATGCCGGGGTGCTGCTCCTGGAAATCGGTCAGCCGCGGCAGCAGCCATTTGGCGGCGAGCGAGGCCAGCGTCGACACGGTCAGCACCTTGTCGTCGTCCTTGCGCAGGAGACGGTCCGTGGCGAGGCGCAAATCGTTGAAGGCGGCGCGGACGCCCGGCAAATAGTCGCGCGCCTCCGGCGTCAGCGCCAGCGCGCGGTTCTGCCGGATGAACAGGCGGATGCCGAGCTCCTCCTCCAGCCTGCGGATCTGATGGCTGATCGCGGTCTGGGTCACGTTCAGCTCGCTGGCTGCGAGCGTGAAGCTGAGATGGCGCGCGGCGGCCTCGAACGCCCGCAATCCGTTCAGGGAGGGCAATCTGGCAGTCATTTGGCAGCAGGATGCATGACGTTATTTCATGCGAAAAGGTACAAATTGTCGTTTGTCGCGGCGCAGCAGAAGGCAGATATTAGCGGTCAACTTAGCTCCAGGAGCTGAAAATGTCTACATTGACCGACAATTCGATGACAAATCATCATGCACAGGGCGTCCTCTACCAGATCGGCGAGGTCCTCCACGTCTGGCACGAGCGCTACCGGACCCGGCGCGAGCTGACCCACTGGACCGCCCGCGATCTCCAGGACGTCGGGCTGTCCTGGTCCGACATTGCCTACGAGGCCGACAAACCCTTCTGGCGGGCCTGACAGGCCGCCAGGCCGGCGCCGCCTGAGCACAGGGGCGCCGGCGGTCCCTTTTCCGCTGGGCATGTGTCATGAGCTCGCTTCGCCTCGAAGACCTCAAGCAATATTCGGACGTGCTGCGCACAAGGCACGGTGAGCGGCTCAATGTCCGCTTCGTCGAGCCGCGCGACACCGATGAGCTGCAGCACTATTTCCGCTCGCTCTCGACCCGCTCCCGCTACAACCGCTTCTTCGGCGCGATCAGCGAATTGCCGAAAGGCCTGCTGCACGATTTCCTCGAGGTCGGCGAGCGCGATCGCTTCACAATCGTGGCGACCATGATGGTCGACGGCTTCGAGACCATCGTCGCCGAAGCGCGCTATGCCTTCCATGCCGAGACCGCGACCCTCGAGTTCGGCCTCTCGGTCGATGACCGCTGGCAGGGCCACGGCATCGCTACCGCGCTCATGAAGAACCTGGAATGCCGCGCGGCCGCGCTCGGCGCCGAGCACATCTTCGGCGACACGCTGCGCTCGAACGAGACCATGGTCTCGCTCGCGCGCAAATCCGGCTTCACGTTCGTCAATCATCCGGACGATTGGAAGCTGGTGCGCTTCGACAAGGAGATCAACCTCGCTCCGAAAGACATTCCCTGTGCGAGCTGGCGGCTCGCCGCCCTTTCCCGTCAGGCCGACAGCCCCTCAGCCTCGGCCTGACATGACTGCAGCCCGGCCTGGCCAAGCCAGAGCCGGGCGTTTTTTCGCGCTCTATCTCCCCTCGTCATTCCGGGGCGCGCGTAGCGCGAACCCGGAATCCATTTCACCGCGCGTTTTGCGCCCCAATGGATTCCGGGTTCGATGCTGCGCATCGCCCCGGAATGACGGCGCTTGTGTCGGAGCTACTTCCCCGTGAACACCGCCTTGCGCTTGTCGATGAAGGCCTGCACGGCCTCCTTGTGGTCGGCGGTCGTGGTGAGGCGGACCAGCCTTTCGGCCTCGTGGTCGCGCGCGGTTTCGAAGTCGAACAGCAGGGCCTCGTCGAGATTGTCCTTCATGTAGCGCAGCGCGAGGCGCGGGCCTTCGGCGAGCGATTTGGCCAGTGCGAAGGCCTCGGTCTGCAGTTTGTCGTCGGGCACGACGCGGTTGACGAGGCCGATCGCCTCGCCGCGCGCGGCATCGACGCGGTCGCCGGTGAACATCAATTCGCGCGCCCGCGCGGTGCCGACGAGGCGGGTGAGCAGCCAGGCAATGCCGTAGTCGCCGGACAGCGCGATGCGGGCATAGCCGGTGGCGACGAAGGCGGATTGCGCGGCGATGCGGATGTCGCAGGCCATGGCGATGGCGAGCCCGGCGCCGACCGCGGGGCCGGGCAGCGCAGCGATCGTCGGCTTGCGCACAGACACCAGCGCGCCGGTGAGCAGCCGCTGCCGCTCCTGCAGGTCGGCGACCTTGTCGTCAAAGGACATGTCGAGCTTGGCCTTGTCGCGATGCGCACCCATGCCCTTGACGTTGCCGCCGGCGCAGAAGGCTTCGCCCGCGCCGGTCAGCAGCAGTGCGCCGACATCGGGATTCTCGCCGCAGCTCCGGATCATCGTGCGCAGCGCCGGCGTCAGCGCGTCCGACAGCGAATTGCGCGCCTCCGGCCGGTTCAGCGTGATCACAGCGACGCGATCGCGGATCGTGCAGAGGAGCTCATTGGTGCCGGTATCGATGGTGGTTTCCGTGGTCATGGTTTCTCACTTCCTTCGTCATTGCGAGCGAAGCGAAGCAATCCAGAATCTTTCGGCGGAGACAGTCTGGATTGCTTCGTCGCTTCGCTCTTCGCAATGACGGGTATTGTTGTTAGCTTGCGCTCAAAACCTCTCCACCCAGGGCCGCAGCTCCAGCTCCCAGCTCCAGGCGCTGCGCGGCTGCTGCAGCACGTTCCAATAGCTCTGTGCGATTGCGTCGGGATCGAGCATCGAGTCCGGCTTGTCCGCCGGATCCGTCCGCGCGGCGCTCCTGATGCCGCCGTCGATGACGAAATGCGCGACATGGATGCCCTGCGGCGAGAGTTCGCGCGCCATGCTCTGGGCAAGGCCCCGCAGCGCGAACTTGCCCATCGCGAAGGGAGCGGACTGCGCATAGCCCTTGACGCTGGCGGAGGCGCCGGTGAACAGGATTGCGCCGTGCTGGTTCGGCAGCATGCGCTTGGCGGCCTGCTGCGCCACCAGGAAGCCGCCATAGGCGCTGACCGCAATCGCCTGCGCGACGTCGGCGGGCACGAGATCGACGAACGGCCCGCGCGTGCGGCCGGAGGCGTTGTAGACGACGAGGTCGGGCGTGCCGATCTCGCGCTCGACCAGACCGAACAGCCGCTCCACCTCGTCGGGCTCGGTGGCGTTGCAGGCATAGGCCTTGGCCCCGGTCTCAGTGCAGAGCGCGCCAAGCTTCTCGATCTTGCGTGCGGCGAGCGCGATGCGGATGCCCTGCGCCGCTAGCAGGCGCGCCAGCGATGCGCTGAGGCCTTCGCCGGCACCGACGATGAGGGCGATCTTGTACTTCGGGTGTTCCATGGCGTGATCTCTCGGAGGTAGGAGCCGCTGATCTATGCATGGTCCGCGCAGACAACCAGCCGGCGCGATCACAATTCCGCAGGGCGAGTTGCTCCCTCGCGGCGATCATGCCGCCCTGACATTTTGCGGCTTTATCGCTGTCCGCGACTGGAGCATGATCGACATCATCCAAAGCGGCAAGCGCAAAGAATTGCCGTCGGACGGAAACGAAGAGGACGATCATGCCCGGACCGGTTAAAGCGCAGCCAAAAGATATCGCGGCCGCACCCTCCGGCCTGCTGGCGCCCGATACGTCGGGCATGAATTTCTACCGCGCCGATCCCGCGCTCACGGACCTGCTCCGCATCCATCTGCCGGAGAATCTGTTCCGACACATCGAGCCGCATCTCGACCGGCTCGGTGAGCTCGCCGGCGGCCATCTCGACGAATGCGCGCGGCTCGCCGACCGGCACACGCCCATCCTGCACCAGCGCGACAAGTTCGGCCGCGACGTGCAATGGATCGAATATCATCCGGCCTATCGCGAGCTGGAGAACGCCGCGTTCGGCGAGTTCGGCATCCACGCGCTTTCAATCCGCAAAGGCATCATGGGCTGGTCGGACAAATACCCTGTTGTGGCCAAGCACGCCTTCACCTTCCTGTTCAACCAGACCGAATTCGGCATGGGCTGCCCGATCAACGTCACCGATGGCTGCGCCAAGCTCTTGGCGAATTTCGGCAGCGAGGCGCTCAAGGCGAAATATCTGGATGGCCTGACCTCGACCGACATGAGCAAGCTGACCCAGGGCGGCCAGTTCATGACCGAGAAGGAAGGCGGCTCCGATGTCGGCACGCTGACCACGCGAGCCGTGCAGGAAGGCGACCATTGGCGCCTCTATGGCGAGAAATGGTTCTGCTCGAATGCCGACGCCAAGGTCGTGATGCTGTTGGCGCGCCCTGAAGGCGCCGGCCCCGGTACGCGCGGCGTCGGCCTGTTTTTGATGCCGCGCTTCCTCGACGACGGTTCGCAGAACCACTACCGGATCGTGCGCCTCAAGGACAAGCTCGGCACCCGCTCGATGGCCTCTGGCGAGATCAAGCTTGAAGGCGCGATCGCCTACGCTGTCGGCAAGCTCGACCGCGGTTTCGTGCAGATGGCCGAGATGGTGAACTCCTCGCGGCTCTCCAACGGCGTCAAGTCCACCGCGCTGATGCGCCGCGCTTATCATGACGCGATGACGGTGGCGACCAACCGCGTGGTGTTCGGCCAGCGCATTATCGATCTGCCGCTGGGGCGGCGACAAATGCTGAAGATCATGCTGCCGGTGGAGCAGGGCCTGTCGATGAGCTTCCTCACTGCTGATGCCCTCGACCGTGCCGAGGCCGGCAGCCAGGATGCCGCGGCGCTGCTGCGCATTCTCACGCCGACGCTGAAGTTCCGCGCCACGCGCGATGCGCGCAAGGTTTGCGGCGATGCGCTCGAGATGCGCGGCGGCATCGGCTATATCGAGGAATTCGCCACCGCCCGCCTGTTGCGCGATGCGCATCTCGGCTCGGTCTGGGAAGGCACCGGTAACATCGTCGCGATCGATGCGCTGCGGCGGGCAGTCGGCCGCCACGGCGCGGAATCCGCGCTCGCAGCCGATCTGCACGCCCGGCTCGGCGACAGCGCCTCGGTGCCGCAGGCTTGGCGCGATCATCTGCGTGGCCTCACCGACCGCGCCGTCGACTTCGCACGCGAAGTTGCGGCCAAGTCCGAGAACGAAGCCGATGCGCGCCGCGCCACCAGCGCGCTCTATCACGTCGCCAGCGCGGTGGCGCTCGCCTGGGAAGCACACCGCATTCACGAGATGCGCGGCGATGCACGCCGGCTGCTGCTGTCGCGCCTCGTGATCGACCACCGCGTGACGCCGAGCGATCCGTTCCGGCTCACGGAAAATGCCGCGCAGGCGAAGATGGCCGAACTGCTGCTCGGCGATCGCGGAGCCGGCATGAGCGAGGTTGGCGAACTGGTTCTGGCAGCGTAGGCTGCGCGCTGCGATCAAACAAAAAACGCGATAGGGAGTGTTCGATGAAGGCCGCCGTCCTCTATGAAGTCAACCAGCCGCTCGTCATCGAGGACATCAGCCTGCCGAAGCCGGGACCGCGCGAGGTGCTGATCCGCACCGCCGTCGCCGGCCTCTGCCACTCCGACCTGCATTTCATGGAAGGGCTCTATCCGCATCCGCTGCCGGCAGTGCTCGGACACGAATCCGCCGGCGTGGTCGAGCAGGTCGGCTCCGATGTCACCTATGTGAAGCCCGGCGACCATGTCGTCACATGTCTCTCCGTCTTCTGCGGCACCTGCGACAATTGCACGACCGGCCGCACCGTGCTCTGCACCGACGCGACCGTGAAGATGCTGCCGGGCGTCTCCAACCGGATGCAATGGTCGAAGCCGGAGAAGCTGCACCAGTTCCTCAATCTCTCCTCCTTCGCCGAGCAGATGCTGGTGCACGAGAATGCCATTGTGAAGATCCGCAAGGACATGCCGCTCGATCTCGCCGCGCTGATCGGCTGCGGTGTCATCACCGGCTATGGCGCGGTGGTGAACACGGCGAAGGTGACGGCCGGCGAGACCGTGGCGGTGATCGGCTGCGGCGGCGTCGGCATGGCCGCGATCAACGGCGCGCAGATCGCCGGCGCCGGCCGTATCATCGCCATCGATACCAATCCCGCAAAACTCCAGCTCGCGACCAAGCTTGGCGCGACCGACATCATCAACCCGGCCGACAGCGATGTCGTGAAGCAGGTCCGCGACCTCACCAATGGCGGCGTGCATCATTCCTTCGAGGTGCTCGGCCGCAAGGAGACGGCCGAGCAGGCTTTTGCGATGCTCGCCTCCGGCGGCACTGCCACCATCGTCGGCATGATCCCGTTCGGGCAGAAGATCGAGCTGCACGGCTTCGACTTTCTGCGCGAGCGCAAGATCCAGGGCTCCTCGATGGGCTCGAACCACTTTCGGGTCGACATGCCGCGCCTGGTCGACTTCTATTTGCGCGGCCGGCTGCATCTGGAAGACTGGATCTCGGCCAAGCTGAAGCTCTCCGAGATCAACGAGGGTTTTGCCAACATGAAAGCGGGCAAGACGCTGCGCAGCGTGATTGTGTTCGATAGCTAGCGGCCGTTACGGTGTCATCGCCCGGTCAAGCCGGGCATGACAGTTCGTAGCCCGGATGGAGCGAAGCGCAATCCGGGATCTTTGTCGCGGATCGGCTATCCCGGATTTCGCTTCGCTCCATCCGGGCTACAGGACTTCGAACCATCAATCATCGAACATCTTCGGCGGCACGAAGCCGCCGAACTCGCGCTCGATCAGCTCGGCGAGCTTGAGCGGCGTCCTGTCCTCGAGGAAGGGACCGACGATCTGCACACCGACAGGCAGACCGTCCTTCGACAGGTCGAGCGGAACGGCCGTCGCCGGCAGGCCCGGAAGCGTTGCGATGCCCGGCCAGGCGAGCTGGTCGGAATAGGGGTAATCCTTGCCGTCGATGCTGATCGTTCGCAGGCGTTGTTCCGGCGAATGATCGTGCGGAAAGGCCGGCGTCGGCATGATCGGGCAGATCACCGCGTCGAAGCTCCCGAACAACGCCCGCCATTGCGCGCGCAGGACGGCGCGGCTACCCGCATCGAGCACCCAGGCGCGGTGGCTCGCGGTGATGCCGCGCAGCCGCTCCGCGCCGAGGCTCGTGTCCTCCGGCGAGAGCTGACTTGCCCGCGCCTGCGCATCCGCCAGCTCGTCGGGAGGTAGGAACGCGCCGAGGAAGCCCAGCAGCATGCGCATGTAAAGCCGCGACGTCTCCGCGAAGTCCGGGAGCAGCGCGCTCTCGCGTGCGACGGTGACGCCGGCCTTCGCAAGATCGGCTGCGAGCTTGTCGATCGCGCCCCCGACATCCCGGTCGCTCGGCAGCAGGGGATGGCTGTCGATCACCAACACACGAAAATCCCGCAGCGATTGATGCCGCGCGGCCGGCAAATCGAGCTTGTAGGCGATACCGGAATCGAGCGGATCGGGCCCCGCCATGACGTCGAGCAGCAAGGACAGATCCGCCGCATTGCGCGCCATCGGCCCGATGACGGCGAGGTCGCCCTCGCGCGGAATGGCTGGAAACGGCGGCGGGGTCTCGCCGCGCGCCGCGCAGAGATTGAGGGTCGGCTTGTGCGCGAACACGCCGCAATGAAATGCCGGCACACGCAGGGAGCCACCGATGTCCGAGCCGGTGGCGAGCGCGCAATAGCCTGCGGCGAGGGCTGCCGCCGATCCCCCGGACGAACCGCCCGGCGTGCGGCCGAGATCGTAGGGGTTGTTGGTGGTGCCGTAGATGTCGTTGTAGCTCTGCCAGTCGCCGAGGCCGACCGGCACGTTGGTCTTGCCGAGGATCACGCCGCCGGCCTGCTTGATGCGGGTCACCGCCAGCGCGTCTTCCACGGGCTTGAAGCCCTTCTGCGGCACGAATCCCCAGGTCGTCGGCAGGCCTGCGATGTTGAAGGATTCCTTGATCGTCGTGGGCAGGCCGAGCAGCGGCTTGTGCTCGCCGCGCGCCAGCGCCGCATCCGCCTCGCGCGCCGCAACGAGCGCGCGATCGAAATCGCGCACGCACACCGCGTTGATCCTGCCGTCGTGCCGTTCGATACGCGCCATCGCGTCATGCGTCAGCTCGACCGCCGAGACCTTCTTCGCGCGCAACGCGGCCGACAATTCGACCGCACTCCTGAAACTCCATTCCGATCCGGCCACGGCGCTTCTCCCGCTCTGATTGCTCGAAGATGATGCGCAGTCTGGCCGAATCTCGCAACGGCTGTTTGATGGAGATTGTGGTTCCCGGTCAAATCAGGCCACGCCCGCCTTGGCGAGGAAGTCGAGCAGCAACCTGCTCACCGCGGCCGGCTGCTCCTGCTGGACCCAATGGCCTGCGCCGTCGACGAGATGGCAGCCGAGCATCTTCGTGCACGCGCTGCGCTGCATTGTCTCGAAAGCGCCGGCCCGTTGATAGGTGCCCCAATCCTGCTTGCCCGAGATGAAGCAGGAGGGCACATCGATGCTGCGGCCGGCAAACAGCTGCATCTCGTTGTTGAGTGTGCCCGACGTGCCGTAGCGGTACCATTGCAGCCCGCCCTGAAATCCGGTGCGGCTGTATTCGGCGCTGTAATAGGCAAGGTCGCTATCCGGCAGCCATTGGTTCGCGGCGATCGCGGCCGGCGAGGGCATTTCCTTCGCGACCGTCTCGGCCATGGTCTCATGCAAGTCCATCACGTAATAGGTCGGCAGCTTCGCCAGCTCCTGCGCCGACCATGCTTGCAGCGGATAGGGCTTGTTGTCGATCCAGTCCGCGCTCTTGTGATGATAATAGGCGCGCAGGAAATCATGCACGCCCTGCGGTGCCTGCTGCATGTGGGCATTGGCTTCCCGTGTCGAATAATACCATTGATAGTGCTTGCGTGGCCGCGGCAGCGCGGCGAGCTCGCGATGCACCGGGTCTTCCACCGCGGGCTTTGCCGGATTGTCGACCGTGCCGAACGGCAGCGCCGGTGGACCGCCGAACGGCGCGCTCATCATCGTCACCGAACGAAACACGTCGGGCCGGATCAAGGCGCACCAGGCCGCGACCGGGCTTCCGAAATCATGCCCGACCACGTCGACCTGCCTGTAGCCGAACGCCGACACCAGGCCGAGCGCATCGCGCACGAGATTGAGGAGCGAGAACGGCGCGAGAGGGCCATCGTACTCCGCGGTCCATCCCGTGGTGCGCCCGTAGCCGCGCTGGTCCGGTGCGATCACGTGGTAGCCGGCCGCGCTGAGCGCCGGCATCACCTTGCGCCAGGAGAAGGCGAGCTCGGGAAAGCCGTGTAGCAGCAGGATGCAAGGCCGTCCTTTGGTCTCGAATCCGGCCTCCAGCACATGCATCCGCAAGCCGTTGATGCCCTCGACGTGACGCGAGCGGATGCCGGCGGGCAGGGGGATGTCGGGGAGCGCGGTCATCGTATTCTCCACACGGGCAGTATCGTAGGGTGGGTTAGCCCCGGGGATTGCGCGAAGCGCAAGCCGCGCGGCGTAACCCACGTCTTTATTCTCCGCGGAGGCAGAAGTGGTGGGTTACGCTCGGCGTCTGCGCTTCGCGCAGCCGCAGAGCTAACCCACCCTACGACAGCCAGACTAAACCGCCACACATTCGAACGCGTTGCCCTTGCGCCTGATCTTCCCGACCGACGGCGAGGGGAAATGCGCGGTGCAGCACAGCGTGTCGGTGTCGCAATAGCGTTCCAGGAAGCTGCGGCGCGTTTTCGCGGCTTCGGCCGAATCGACGTCGAACTTGATTGACAGCTCCGGATAGAGCGTCTGCAGCGGTGAGTGGATGAGATCGCCCGAGAACACCGCATCGTCCTTGCCGCGGCCCATCGTGATGGCGATATGGCCCGGCGTATGGCCAGGTGTCGGCAGGATGCGGACGTGGTCGCCGATCTCGTGGTCGTTGCCGACGAGCTCGTGCCTGTTGGCCTCGACCACCGGCAACACGCTGTCGACGAAGGGCGGGATCTCCGTCTTCTCGTTCTGCGCGGACCAGTGATCGAATTCCTGCTTGGCGAACAAATAGCGCGCCTTGGGGAAGGTCGGCACCCAGCGGCCGTTCTCCAACCGCGTATTCCAGCCGACATGGTCGACATGCAGATGCGTGCACATCACAAAGTCGATGTCGTCGACCGAAAACCCCGCGGCGCCGAGGCCGCGCAAATAGGTGTCGTCGGTCTTCATGTTCCATTTCGGCCGCGGCCGCGGCTTGTCGTTGCCGATGCAGCTGTCGACCAGGATGGTGTGGTGCGGCGTCTTCACCACGTAGGACTGGAAGCACAGCAGCAGCACGTCCTCTTCGTCCAGCGCCTTCGCCTCGCGCATCCACGCCCGGTTCTCGGCCAGCACCTCGGCCGTCAGCCCCGGCAGCATCTCAAGCGCCGGGACGAACGAGGTCTCCTGCTCGATGACGCGATGGATGGTGAGATCGCCGACCGAGAATCTGAGGCTCATGAGAACTCCTGAACTCTATGCAGGTGGCGGCACCGAGATCTTCACCGAGGGCCGCTCCAGCATCTTCTGGTGGAAGGCGTCGAGCTTCGGATAGGCCTTGCGCCAGCCGCAATCGGCGAAGCGGAAGTCGGCATAGCCGAGCACGCAAACGAGGCCGATCTGCGAGATGTCGAACGGGCCGTTCAGCACGTCAGGCATGTTCTCGAAGCGCGCCATGCCGGTCCAGCCCCTGTTCCAGTGGTCGTCCGACCAAGCCTGCCATTGCAGGCCCTGCGGCCGCACCATCTTCTCGTAGCGGCACAGCAGCATGGAATCGAGCATGCCGTTGATCAGCGAGTGATTGGTCTTGGCTTTCCAGCGCCGCGGGCCGTAATCCGGGATCAGGCTGCCGCCGGCGATCTCGTTGAGATATTCGACGATGACATAGGAATCCAGGATCACGTCGTCGTCATTGGTGATCAGCACCGGCAGCTTCTTCAGCGGCGTGATCTTCGAATAATCCTCGTTGGCGGTGCCCGGCGTGACGCTCGCGGGCACGAGCTCGATCTTGTCGATCAGCCCGAGCTCGATCGCAGCGATGCGCACCTTGCGGGCAAAGGGCGAGGCGGGGGAGAAGGTGAGCTTCATGAGGATTCCCTGCAATCGATCTTGTGCGAACGGTGTCTCCTCGTCATGGCCGGGCTTGACCCGGCCATCCACGCCTTGCCGCGTAGTCAGACTGTGAGACGTGGATGCCCGGGTCAAGCCCGGGCATGACGACGGTGTATGATGCGTGCGGCTTACGCCGCCACGATCTCCTGGCGCTGCTCGCCGAGGCCCTCGATGCCGAGCGTGACGACGTCGCCGACATTGAGGAAGGTCGGCGGCTTCATGCCGAGGCCAACGCCGGGCGGGGTGCCCGTTGTGATGACGTCGCCGGGCAGGAGCGTCATGAACTGCGAGACATAGGAGATGCACTTGGCCATCGAGAAGATCATGGTCTTGGTCGAGCCGGTCTGGCGGCGCTGGCCGTTGACGTCGAGCCACATCGACAGGTTCTGCACGTCCTTGATCTCGTCCTTGGTGGCGAGCCACGGCCCGAGCGGGCCGAACGTGTCGTGCGACTTGCCCTTGGTCCACTGGCCCAGGCGCTCGATCTGGAAAGCGCGCTCGGAGACGTCGTTGCAGACGCAATAGCCGGCGACGTGGTTCAGCGCGTCGGCTTCCGAGACGTATTTGGCGCGGGTGCCGATGATGGCGGCGATCTCGACCTCCCAGTCGAGCTTGGTCGAGCCGCGCGGCTTCTCGACGGGATCATTCGGGCCCGACAGCGAGGTATTGGCCTTCATGAAGATGATCGGCTCGCTCGGAATCTCGGCGCCGGTCTCCTTGGCATGGTCGGAATAGTTGAGGCCGATCGCGACGAATTTCGAGATACCGGTGACGGGGGCGCCGAACCGGGGCTTGCCGGAGACGGCGGGCAGCGAGGCGGGATCGAGCGCGGCCAGCTTCTTCAGGGATTCAGGCGAATAGGCCTCGCCGGTGAGGTCCTTCAGATGCGCCGACAGGTCGCGCAACTGGCCGGATCTGTCGATCAGGCCGGGCTTTTCCGCACCCTTCTCGCCATAACGAACAAGCTTCATTCTCGTTTCTCCCTGGGAATGGACCGATCGGTTAACTGCTTCATGGAACAGGGCGGCGGGAAATTCAACCGCCCAAAACGGGCATCACCCCAGCGCCACGAACCTGAATGCGTCGCCGTCTCGCTTGATATGTCCGGCGGAATAATGACCGCCGATCACCAGTGTGGGTGTGTCGGCAAAGCGCGAGAACACCGCATGCCGGCTTGCCGCCGAACGCGCGGGATCAGTATCCACAGTCGAGCACCAGTCGAGATGGGCCATCTGGCAGGGATGATGGGCAACGTCGCCGGTCAGAAGCGCCTGCTCGCCGTCGGACTCGATCAGGACGCTCATGTGCCCCGGGCTGTGACCGGGAGTTGGGATCATTTCGATCTCCTCGCAAAGCCGATGGTCACTCGGAACCAGATCGGCCTGGCCGGCATCGACCACTGGCTTCACGGAGTCGTTGAACACCGCGACCTTGTCCGGCTCGGCCGTGTAATCACGCCAATGATCATATTCGGTCCTGCCGAAAACATAGCGCGCCTTCGGGAACGTCGGCACCCATCGGCCGTCAACCAGCCGCGTATTCCAGCCGACATGGTCGACGTGAAGATGCGTGCACAGCACGGCGTCGATGCTGTCAGGCGGAAACCCCGCCGCGGTCATGGTCTCCAAGAACGGCGTGCTGCGGTTGTTCCAGGTGGGGACGCCGCGGCCTTGCTTGTCGTTGCCGAGGCCGGTGTCCACCACGATCCGGCGCGTCGGCGTCTCCACCACCAGCGAGTGGATCGACATTTTCAGCCGGCCTTCGTCGGTGGCGAAATGCGGGATCAGCCAGGGCAGCTTCTGGATCTCGTCATGGGTGGCTGCCGGCAGGATGAAGCGGGTCGAGCCGACCGTCTCCATTTCGACGAATTTCGTGATCCTGACCTTGCCGACCTTCCACTGCATCCGCCGCCTCCCATTTTCTTGCTCTTGCGCTGGAACATGCACGTTTTCTGCCATCGGGCGCAATGGATCATCTGAGGTGATGTGGCGTTATCGCGGGGAACTGGATGCTAGCCGAAGAGGACGCCATGCCAGAGCTTGCGATTTCCGCGGAAAAGGTCGCCTTTATCATCGAGAAGGCGCGCGAATTCGACGTCAAGGAGGGGGCTTCTGATCCGGACTCCGGCTCGAACGCGGCCGACGACGATATGATGGACGTCCTCGACGACGATGGCTCCGATCCTGTCGTCCAGGAGCTCGGAAGCTTCATGATCGCCTTGAACGAGGACGAGCAGCTCGATCTCGTCGCGCTGACCTGGCTCGGACGCGGCGATGGCACGATCGATGACTGGGACGATCTGCGCGCCCGCGCGTCGGAGGCGCGCCGTGAATATGGCAGCCCACGCCGCGAAACGGTGCACTATCTGCTCGGCGAGCCCATGCTGGGCGATCTGCTCGCGAACGGGCTCGACGAATTCGGCATCGACTGGACCGATGAGCGCACCACCGCCGATTCCTCCGCTCCGAGCCAGCAGGATGAGGACGAGCCGACCAAGCAGCGGTGATGATTTTACCTCGCCCCGCTTGCGGGGAGAGGTGGGCGCGAAGCGCCGGGTGAGGGGGAGTCTCCGCGAGTCCGACTGTCACCGTGCTTTGCGGAGAGAGCCCCTCACCCCAACCCTCTCCCCGTAAGAACGGGGCGAGGGAGTACATCTGCAAACGCGACTACAGCGTCCCCGGGAACGCACCACCATCCAGCAGAATGTTCTGTCCGGTGATGAAGCCGGCCTTGGCGCCGCACAGGAAGGCGCAGGCATAGCCGAATTCGTCGGGCTGACCGAAGCGCCCCGCGGGGTTGAGCTTGGCGCGCTCGGCCAGGATCTGCTGCGGTGTGACACCGCGCTTGTCGGCTTCGCCCTTCGCGGTGCTGGTCAGGCGATCGGTCTCGAACGGGCCCGGCAGCAAGCCGTTGATGGTGACGTTGTTGATCACCGTCTTGCGCGACAGGCCGGCGATGAAGCCGGTGAGGCCGGCGCGCGCGCCATTGGAGAGGCCGAGAATGTCGATCGGCGCCTTCACCGCGGCCGAAGTGATGTTGACGATGCGGCCGAACTTGCGTGCCATCATGCCGTCGACCGTCGCCTTGATCAGCTCGATCGGGGTCAGCATGTTGGCGTCGATCGCCTTGATCCAGTCGTCGCGGGTCCAGTTGCGGAAATCGCCGGGCGGCGGGCCGCCGGCATTGTTGATCAGGATGTCGGGCTCGGGGCAGGCCTTCAGCACCGCCTCGCGGCCCGCCGGCGTCGTGATGTCGCCGACGATCTCGGTGACTGTCACGTCGGGATAGGCCTTGCGGATCTCGTCGGCGGTCTTCTTCAGCGCATCAGCGCCGCGCGCGGTCAGCGTGACGTCAACGCCGGCCTCCGCCAGCGAGAAGGCGCAGGCGCGCCCGAGGCCCTTGCTGGATGCACAGACGATGGCGCGGCGACCTTTGATCCCAAGATCCACTGTTTCACTCCCGTAAATGTCAGGCAGGTTTTGGACGGCGGCTACATTAGCCAACTGTGATGCCGCTGATAAGGGATCGGCCCGCACCAAAATGCATGGCGTGCGCTGCGGCGATGCAAATGCGCGGGCATGATCTGGACTAGATCCGCCGCTCCTGCTTGAGGCGGTCGATTGCGGCGGCAGCCTCCGGCGGCAGCGACTTGAAGCCCATCTGGCCCGCGGTCGAGAACAGCGGCCGCAGATGCGAGCCGGCGAGGAAGGGCGGCTGGCGGTTCGTCGGCACGATCTGATCAAACACCAGCACCAAGGTAGTGGCGACGAGGCCGACCCTGACGGCGCCGAGCGTCGCGCCGCCGAGCCGGTCGCCGATGCCGGCCTCGCCGATCGTGTCGTTCAGCGCGATGCGGCCGATATGGCCGAACAGCATGCCGACGACCACGAAGATGGCGAAGAACCAGATCCAGTTCTGCAGCAGCGGCGAGTTCGGATTGCCGGCGATCTGCGGTGCGATCAGCGGCATCAGCGCCACCGCGATCGGGGCGGCGAGCAGATAGGCGAGGATGGTCATGGCGCTGCGTAGCAGCCCGGTCCTGAACCCCAAGCCGACCGCGACTGCCAGCGCGGCATAGACGGCGAGATCGAAACTGTTCATGCGCGAAAGCCCTGCCTCGACGGAACGAATGAACGCCGAGCCGATCATTCCGGTTTCAGATCGCTAAAATCGTCTGTATTGGTGGCTCCAAAGCTTAAAGGAACCGTCCAAGGAACGCGTCATGTCAGACCTATTCGACGTCAGTAAAGAAACCATCCTCGTCACGGGTGCGAGCCAGGGGCTCGGCCGGCAATTTGCCCGGGTGCTGGCGGCGCATGGTGCGGCCGTGGCGCTCGCTGCGCGGCAGACCGACAAATTGAAGGGCCTGGAAGAGGAGATCCGCGGCAAGGGCGGCCGCGCCGCGGCGGTCGCGCTCGACGTCACCGACACTGCCTCGATCGCCAAGGCGGTCGATGCCGCTGAGGCCGCGCTCGGCCCCGTCACCGTGCTGATCAACAATGCCGGCATCGCCATCGAGAAGCTCGCGACCGAGCAGACCGAGGCGGATTGGGACGCCGTCATTGGTGCCAATCTCAAAGGCGCCTATTTCCTCGCAACCGAAGTGGCGCGGCGCATGATCGCGCGCAAGCAGCCGGG
Source organism: Bradyrhizobium sp. IC3195 (assembly GCF_020193585.1). NCBI lineage: Bacteria > Pseudomonadati > Pseudomonadota > Alphaproteobacteria > Hyphomicrobiales > Nitrobacteraceae > Bradyrhizobium > Bradyrhizobium sp. IC3195. The sequence continues at coordinate 61,353 of NZ_JADYVG010000003.1, forward strand.
CAACATCGTCAACATCGCCTCCGTGCTCGGCACTGGCGTCTTGAAGGCGCTCTCGCCTTACGCGATCTCCAAGGCCGGCATCTTCCAGGCGACGAAAGCGATGGCGCTCGAGCTCGCTGGCCAGAACATCCGCATCAACGCGCTTGCGCCCGGCTATATCGATACCGAGATGAACCACGCCTTCTGGTCGACGCCGGCAGGCGAGCGCCTCGCCAAGCGCATCCCGCAACGCCGCGTCGGCGCCGAGTCCGATCTCGACGGCGCGATTCTGCTGCTGGCGTCGAATGCGTCGCGCTACATGACGGGCAGCGTCGTGACCGTAGACGGCGGGTTCTTGCTGAGTTGAGCCCAACTGTCGTCCCGGATCGGCGCTTACGCTTGTCCGGGACGACAGCGGCATATGACGCGAAACCGTCGCCTAACTCGCCCGCATCTCCCCCCGGATCATATCCGCCGCCTTCTCCCCGATCATGATGGTCGGCGCATTGGTGTTGCCGCCGATCAGCGTCGGCATGATCGAGGCGTCGACCACGCGCAATCCTCCGACGCCATGCACCGTCAACGCCGGATCGACCACGGCCATCGCGTCCGTGCCCATCTTGCAGGTGCCGACGGGGTGATAGACGGTGTCGACACGCGCGCGCAGAATGGCGCGGATGTCGTCATCCGTTCTCACGTCGGATGTGAACATGTCCTTCTTCTGTAGCGCCCGCATCGCAGGCGTCTCCATCAGTCGCCGCGTCGTCTTGAAGCCGGCGACCATCGCCTCGAGATCCTCCGCCTCGCCCAGAAAGTTCGGGTCGATCATCGGCGCTGCGAGCGGATCGGCGCTTTTCAGCCAAATGCTGCCGCGGCTCTTCGGCCTGAGCAGACAGAAATGGCATGAGAAGCCCGCCTCCTTGTGCTTCTTGCGGCCGTGGTCGTCGAGCATCGCGATGACGAAGTGGAGCTGGATATCAGGTACGTCGAGATCAGGCCGGGTTTTCAGGAAGCCGCCGCATTCGGCGAAATTGGTGGTCATCACGCCGCGCCGCTCGCGGCGATATCGCTGGATACCGCGCAGCAGGGATGGCAACCGACTGATCGAGGCGTGAACGAAGTGCGGATAGTCGGAGGCGTAGACGAACACGAAGTCCGGATGGTCCTGCAGATTGCGCCCGACGCCCGGCAGGTGATGCACGACGTCGATGCCGTGGGCGGCAAGCGCATCGCCATCGCCAATGCCCGACAGCATCAATAGCTGCGGCGACTGGAAGGCGCCGGCGGCGAGGATCACCTCGCCGCGGGCGCGCAGCTGCCTTGTCTGCCCGCCCTGCACATATTCGATGCCGACGGCGCGCCCTGCTTCGAACAGGATCTTCGTTGCCTGCGCTCCCGTCTCGACCCGCAGATTCGGCCGCTTGCCGAGATGAGGAGCCACATAAGCCCGCGCCGCGCTCCAGCGCTCGCCGCCCCGCTGGGTCACCTGGTAGCTGCCGAGCCCTTCATGGTCCTCGGCATTGAAGTCCTCGCGGATGCGGAACTGCGCCTCGCGCGCGGCCTGATGGAAGACGTCATGGATCGGATTGTCCGAGCGCAGCCGGTTGACATGCAGCGGGCCGCCCTTGCCGTGATATTCGCCGTCGAAATCGGCGTTGTCTTCCGAACGTTTGAAATAGGGCAGCACGTCCGCATACGACCAGCCGGCATTGCCGAGCGCGGCCCAATGGTCGTAATCCCATTTGTGGCCGCGGATATAGACCATGGCGTTGATCGCCGAGGAGCCGCCGAGGCCCTTGCCGCGCGGCTGATAGCCGATGCGGCCGTTCAATCCCTTCTGCGGCACGGTATCGAAGGCCCAGTTGGCCGCGGCATAGGGCAACGCGAGCCCGAATGGCGTCGTGATCCGCCAGGTGTCGTTGCGTCCCCCTGCATCAAGCAGCGCGACGGATGTGCCCGCATCCTCCGACAGTCGCCCCGCAATTGTGCAGCCGCCCGAGCCCGCGCCCACGACGACGAAATCGAATGTGTCGGTCAATGTTGTTTCCCCCCGTTTACCGTCATTCTGGGGCGCGCGAAGCGCGAACCCGGAATCTCGAGGTTCGCTTCGCCTCCCGGAACGGCACCCCGGTGTTTTCGGCCTTAATCTTGTTGCCGCAGGCTGGCCGTTTGTGGAACTTCTGGCAAGAGCGCGCGGAACGGCGCGGAAACTCGTCGATTCCCCTGTCATAAAGTCGAAAAAAACGTTCCCGCAGCCCTTTCCAAAGGCAGCCCGCCTTGATACATACCCCCCGCACCCGACGGGCATTGCCCCTCGGGTCGCCTTCCAAGGAAGCCTTTGGGACGGAAGTGGAAAGCCAGCGCGACCAGCGCCGGCCTCAACCGACCGTCCCCAGGATTTAACCGAAGGCACGCAAAGCTTTAACGCGGGGTGGAGCAGCCCGGTAGCTCGTCAGGCTCATAACCTGAAGGTCATAGGTTCAAATCCTATCCCCGCAACCAAATTCGGATTGACCGGATCCGAGACGAAAACGGCCCGCGCGAAGCGGGCCGTTTTTGTTTTGGCGATGGGATCGCCGCGCTACCTCGCCGCGGTCTGCCAGGCGAGTAGCCGCTGCTCGACCAGTGACATCGCAATCGACGTCAAATATCCGGTCGCGCCGAGCAGGATGACGCCGGCGAAGAGGTCGGCGGACCGGAACGCGCGTGCCGAGAGCAGCACCCAGTGACCAAGGCCGTCGAGGCCGGCCAGGATCTCGCAGACCACCGAGAGGATCAGCGCGACGGTCAGGCTGAGCCGCATGCCCGCGAGGATATCCGGCAATGCCGAGGGCAGGGCGATCTTGGCGATGATTGCGGTGCGCGACATCTGCAGCGAGCGGGCGACCTCATAGAGCCGCGGCTCGACTGCGGCAAAGCCGTGAACGGTTGCGAGCATGATCGGCCAGATCGCGCCGAAGGCGATCACGAACAGCGCCATGCCTTGCGTCAGCCCGAGCATCGCGATTGCGACCGGGATGATCGCCGAGACCGGCAGGGGCCTTAAGAATTCCAGCGACGGCGCGACATAGGCGCGCATCATCCGGGACGAACCGATCAGCGCGCCAAGCGCAATGCCGGCGATCGAGGCGGCGAACCAGCCATAGGCCATGTGCTCCAGCGTGCCGATGAGCTTGCCCGCGAGATCGCCGCTGGAAAAGCCGCGCACCAAAGCGGCCCAGGCGCGGTCCGGACCGGGCAGGAACACCGGCGACACTAGCTTCAGATTGGCGACGAGTTGCCACGCCGCGATGAAGCCGGCTGCGACGAGGGCGCTTGCCAAACGCCAGAGGATCGCGGTGCGCTTCATGGATGGTCTCCGGCGAGCGCGGCGCGGCCGAACAGACGGCGCTGGGCGGCGATCAACAGCATGTTCAGCGCGTAGCCGATCGCGCCGATCCAGACGAGATAGGCGAGCATCAGGTCGGCGCGCAGGGCCTGCTGCGCCAGCATGATGCCGGCACCCAAGCCGATCGGGTTGATGGCGATCTCGACGGTGACTGCGACGATCAGGGCGATGCCGGCCGACAGGCGGAAGGCGACGAAGATCCGCGGCAGTGCGGCCGGGATCACGATCTTCGCGATCCGTTGCGGCGCGCTCAGCCGCAAGGCCCGCGACACTTCCATCAATCGCGGCTCGATGCTGCGCACTGCGCTGCGCGTCATGATCAGCATCGGCCAGACGCAGGCGAACGCCACGATCACGATCTCCATGCGGTAGCCGAAGCCGAGCGCGATCAGCGCAATCGGTAGCAGCGCGATCGAGGGAATCGGGCGGATCGCCTCGACCGTCACCTCCATCAGCCGGTCAAGCGGACGCGAAATGCCGAAGGCGATGCCGAGCGCAAGCCCGATGGCGCTGCCGATGGAAAGACCCGCGAAGGCAGCGAACAGCGTGTCGCGGGTCGCGATCGGGATCGAGAGATCGGCGAGCGCCGTGGCCAGCGCCGCGAGGATTGCGCTCGGCGGCGCCAGGCTGTCGCTTTGCAGATGGGTGAGGCGCGCCCAGAGCTCAAACGCCAGCACCAGCGCCAGCGGCAGCAGCAAGGGCTTGGTGCGATCGAGGCTCAATGCTCGGTCGCCTTGATGAAGTCGAACAATTGCCGGCGCAGCCGCAGGAATTCCGGATGCTCGCGGGTGGCGAGCTGGTCGCGCGGACGCGGCAGGTCGACGTCGAGCTCGATCCCGATCCGGCCGGGATGTGGCAAGAGGCCGATGACGCGGTCGCCGAGATAGATCGCCTCGTCGAGATCGTGGGTCACGAAGATCACGGTGGTCTCGCTCGCCTGCGTCAGCGACAGGACCTCGTCCTGCAAGCCCTGCCGCGTCATCGCATCCAGCGCGCCGAACGGCTCGTCCATCAGCAGGGTGGTCGGCTCCTGCGCAAGGCAGCGCGCGATCTGCAGGCGCTGCTGCATGCCCCCTGACATCTCGGTCGGATATTTGTCGGCATGACCGGGCAGTCCGACCTTCCGCAGCAGCGCCTCGATGCGTGCGCCGCGTTCGCGCGCCGGCACGCGCGATGCTTCCAGCGCCAGCGAGATGTTTCCGGCCGCGGTCCGCCACGGCAACAGCGCCTTGCCGTAATCCTGGAACACGATCGCGACCTCACGCCGAGGCTCGGTGATCGGCTCGCCCTCAAACGTTACCGCGCCGCTGGTGGGGCGGTAGAGGCCCGCGGCGAGCCGCAGCGCCGTGGTCTTGCCGCAACCGGAGGCGCCGACGATGCAGAGGAATTCGCCCGGCCTCACCTGAAGATCGAGATTCTCGATGATGGTCTTGCCGCCGAGCCGCAGCGTCGCGGCGTTGAACGCGATCAGCGGTTTCTGCCGGCGCGCGGCGCGCACCTCAATGAGCCTTGCAACGACGCTCATGATTGTTCCCCGCTCACCTGCGGATAGACGAAATCGATGGTCGAGTGCAGATGCGCCGCCAGCATTTTTTGCGCGGCGGCCACGTCGCGGGCGAGCACGTGGTCGGCGAGCATCTGGTGACTGCGGATGAACCTTTCGCCGCTGTCGATAACGCCCATCATCACGCGGCGGTAGCGGTAGGCCTGGTCGTAGAGGTCGGAGTGGGCGGCCAGCATGCGCCGCGAGCCGCAGGCGGCGAGCAGCGCGGTGTGGAAGCCCTTGTGCAGCCGGTCGAACTCCGCCGCGCCCTCGCGGAATTCATTGCCGGTGCGTTCGATGTGTCGGCGCATCTGGTGCAGCGCGCTGATGATGCCGGCCTCCCAGGCAGCATCGCCGCGGAGGATGGCGAGCTTGACCGCCTCGATCTCGACCGCCGTCCGCATGCAGGTGATGTCGGCGAGATCTTCGCGGCTGACCTCGGCGACGCGGAAGCCGCGCTGGCCGATGCCGACGATGAGGCCGCGCGACATCAACCGCGAAAGGCCTTCGCGCAGGGGCGTGGCGCCGATATCGTAACGTTGCACGAGGTCGAGGATGCCCAGCCGCGATCCCGGTGCGAGATCTCCCGCCAGGATGTCCTGCTCGATGAGGTTTGCGGCACGCTCGCTCAAGGTGCCGGCTTCCGTCGGCAGGCGTTCGAGAGTGCGCTCGGGAGCTGGCATCGTCGATATCCCTTAGTTCAGCACCAGTTTCGCGGTGTCGAGCTTCGATTGCAGCATCTTCTGCGACGACATCACCTCGATCCACCAGCTGAGGTTTTGCGGCTTGAGGTTCGGCTCGGACTGGTTCGGCGGCGTCGCCTTGACGAGATCGAGCGGCTGCTTGGTGAACTTGGCGATCGAGGCCGAGGCCTTCTCGCGGTCGCTGTTGACGATCGCGGCGGCCTCCGCGACGGCCTCGCGAAACTTCTTCACGGTGGCCACATTCTTCTCCGCCCAGTCGCGCGATGCGGCATAGAAGATGATCGGATCGGTGCGGCCGAGCTCGGCACCGTAGCGCGCGCCGACCGAGCCGAGCCCCGCATTGCTCATGCGCGTGACGAACGGTTCGGCCGTGAGCACGGCATCAACGCCGCCCGACTTGATGATGTCGGCCATGGTGGGGAAGGTGACTTCGACGAAATTGACGCTTTTGGGATCGACGCCTTTTTCGACCAGCCATTTCACGAACAGCACATGGAGAAAGGCGTTCAGGCCGGGCGCGCCGACCTTCTTGCCGATGAAATCCTTCGGATCCTTGATGGTGATGCCGTTGCGGACGAAGGCGGCGATCGCGGTGTTCGAGGTCGGATTCATGACCGAGGCGCCGGCGATCGCGACGAGGTCGAGGCCGCCGTCGACGGCCTGGAGGAAGACGGTGGAGGTGGGGCCGCCGACCTGAATCGAGTTCGACAGGATCGCCGCCGGGATGTTGGAGTTGATCGCGATCGGCGTCATCTCGACTTGCAGCCCATGCTTTTTGAAAATGCCTTCGTCGACCGCGACCATGGCCGAGGCGCAGTCGGAGGTCGCGGTGCAGCCGATTTGGATCTTGGCTTGCGCCAGCGCAGGTGCCGTCAAGCCAGCAGACATCCCCAACACGAGACCTGCCAACATCGCTGTGATCTGCGTTCGCCCCACTGCGCTCCTCCTCATTTTATATTTTTCGTTCTTGTTTATCGATATTTTATCTGATCATATATTCGAAACGATGACAAGGGGTGCCCAAGGTGAAGCTCGCAACATTCAGATCGGCCGGTCAGGAGAAGATCGGAGCCGTCCACAGCAATGACAGCCAGGTGTTCGACCTCGTTGCCGCGGCCGCACGGGACGACGGGGCCGATCCGGCCTTCGGCTCGATGCTGGCGCTGATCGACGCCGGGCCCCGTGCGCTGGATCGGGCCCGGGCTCTGCTGGACAAGCATGGTCAGGACGCGACGCTGTCGGCGGCGGTCAGCGCCGTCGACATCCTCGCGCCGGTGCCGGAGCCGAGGCAAATGCGCGACGGCATGTCGTTCCCCTTGCACATCCTGCAAGCGCCGCGCGGGCAGCTGAAGCTCGCCGCACGCGCGAGGGGCGACATGGCGGAATTGGCGCGCATCGACGCCGAGCCGCTCGGCGAATTGCCCGAGGTCTATCGCAAGCAGCCGATCTTCTACATCACCAACCGCTTCAGCGTCCGCGGCACCAACACCACAGTGAAATGGCCGCGCTACAGCAAGGTGATGGACTACGAGCTCGAATTCGGGATCATCACCAAGAACAAGGGCGCGAACATTTCCGCCGCGAAAGCCAAGGATCACATCTTCGGCTACACCATCTTCAATGATTTCTCCGCGCGCGACGCCCAGCGCATCGAGATGGAGGGACGGCTCGGCCCTGCCAAGGGCAAGAGTTTTGACGGCGGCAACGTGATGGGGCCCTGGATCGTGACACCCGATGAGATCGGCGATCCCTATCATTTGAAGATGGAAGCGCGCGTCAACGGCGAGACCCGCTCGAAAGGCGTGAGTGAGGGCATGCTGTTTTCTTTCGAGGAGATCATCGCGCACGTCTCCCAGGACGAGACGCTGATGCCCGGTGAATTCATCGGCTCCGGTACGGTCGGCAATGGCTGCGGCCTCGAGCTCGGCTGGTTTCTCGAGCATGGCGATACGATCGAGCTCGAGGTCGAGAAGATCGGCATTTTGAAGAATCGCGTCGAGCGGCAAGAAACCTGAAGGGGGCGTCTGAAGGCGCGCTTGAAGCGACGCCTGACTGCCGCCAACGAGAACAATCAACGAGGAAGCGCCATGACGAGCAAGCTGATCGACATCTCCGTCCCCCTCCAGAACGACGTGCCGGCCGACCCGCCTGGCAATCATCCGACGATCCAGTACATCAATCATCAGCAGGGCCTGCCGCGCATGCTGCAGTTCTTCGATGGACTGAAGGCCGAGGATCTGCCTGATGGCCAGGGCTGGGCGGTGGAGCAGGTCAGTCTCTCCACCCACAACGGCACGCATCTCGACGCGCCCTGGCATTTTCACCCGACCATGAATCGCGGCGAGCGGTCCTGGACCATCGACGAGGTGCCGTTGGAATGGTGCTTCCAGCCCGGCGTGAAGCTCGACTTCCGGCACTTGCCGGACGGCTATGTCGCGACGGCCAAAGACGTCGAGGCCGAGCTCAAGCGCATCGGCCACGAGCTGAGGCCGCTCGAGATCGTCGTGGTCAACACCAGCGCCGGCGCCAAATATGGCCGGCAGGACTACGTCACCTCGGGCTGCGGCATGGGCTACGAAGCAACCATGTACCTGCTCGAGCGCGGCGTGCGCCTGACCGGCACCGATGGCTGGAGCTGGGACGCGCCGTTCGTTCACACCGCGAAGAAATATGCCGAGACGAAAGACGCCAGCCTGATCTGGGAAGGCCACAAGGCCGGACGCCATATCGGCTATTGTCATCTCGAGAAGCTGCACAATCTCGAACAGCTGCCGCCAACCGGCTTCAAGGTGTCATGCTTCCCGGTGAAGATCGAGCGAGCCTCGGCGGGATGGACGCGAGCGGTCGCGATTTTGGAGGGGTAGCTTATTGTCCCGTTGGGCGCCCATGGCGTCAAAAGGTCGAGCCACCCCGCCCGTCGCTTGTTGTCTCTACCCTTGATGGAATCGAACCCGGTAGTCATGCGGCAGCACGTTCAGGCGGCGGCGGAACGCGCGGCGTAGATGCTCCTCGCTCTGAAAGCCTGCGCGCGCGGCGATTTCCTTGATAGGGGAGGCGGACTCTTCCAGCGCGCGCCGGGCAGCCTCGACGCGAAGCTCTTCGACCGCCTTGGCGGGCGTGCGGCCGGTCTTCTGGCGAAACACGCGCGCGAAGGTGCGCGGGCTCATGCCCGCTCGTTCGGCGAGACTTTCGACACGCAAATCGCGGCCGAGATTTTCTTGCATCCAGCTCGAAATTTTTTCGAGAGCCCGATCTTCCGAGGCCTGCATTGACAGCGGCACGCTGAATTGCGCCTGCCCGCCGGGCCGCTTGAGGAAAACGACGAGGCGCCGCGCGATGCGCATGGCCTCGCGATGGCCGAGATCATCTTCCAGCAGCGTGAGCGCCAGATCGATGCCGGCCGTCACGCCTGCCGATGTCCAGATGCCGCCGTCATGCACGAAGACCGGGTCGACCTGAACCGAAACGTCGGGATGTTTTGCGCGCAGCAGGTCACAGGAACCCCAATGGGTGACCGCGCGCCGCCCGCGCAGCAGCCCGGCTGCGGCGAGGATGAATGTGCCCGTGCAGACCGAGCAGACGCGCCTTGCCTTCGGCGCTGCCAGGCGAAACCAATCGACCAGCGCGGCTTCTGCAGCGGCGCGATGGACGCCGGGACCGCCACCCACCATGAGGGTGTCGATGTTCTTGTGGTCGCAGTCAGCGAGGGCGGTCGTCATCACCTCCAGACCGGACGAGGTTTTGACCGACCCGCCTTTCAACGAGCAGATCTGCCAGACATAGGGCGCGCGCCCCGCTTTCGACGTTTCGCAGGCCAGTTCGAAGGCCTGTAGCGGTCCGGCAAAGTCGAGCAGCAGACACTCGTCGAAAAGGACGAAGACCACGCGGCGGGGGGCGGAACGGGCCATTGGCAGCGCCTTGAGCAGGGAAGGCTTGGCAGGAATTGCGTGTGTTATGACATTTCGGCAAAGGCCCTCCGCTGTCAACATGAGTTATCCAACGTTAGGAGGGCTCCATGTCCGGCAAGCGGATCGAAATCGGAATTCTGTACTATCCTGGGATGACGCAACTGGACGTCACCGGACCATTCGAAGTTTTTGCCCGTCTGCCGAACGTCCGCATGCACCTGCTGTGGAAGCGCATCGAGCCCGTCGTCAGCGACGTCGGTCTGCCGCTGCTGCCAACCACGACCTTTGCCGACTGCCCGGATCTGGACGTGTTCTGCATCGGCGGCGGTCCGGGACAAGTCGCCACCATGGACGATGACGAGGTGATTGCCTTCGTTCGCGACAAGGGTGGATCGGCGCGCTACATCACCTCAGTTTGCGCCGGCTGTCTGATCCTCGGCGCCGCGGGCCTCATCGATGGATACAGGTCAGCCTGCCATTGGCTGATGAGCGACCAGCTTGCTGCGTTTGGCGCCATCGCCGTCGACGAACGCGTCGTGGTCGACCGCAACCGCATTTCCGGCGGTGGGGTCACCGCCGGTATCGATTTCGGTTTTCAGGTTGCCGCCGAACTCTGCGGCGAAGACGTTGCAAAAAACCTCCAGCTGATGCTGGAATATCAGCCGCAGCCGCCGTTCGACATCACCGTGCAGAATGCGCCGCGTGAGCTGATTTCCCGCATGCGCCGCGAGGCCGAACCTTGGCTGCAAAAGCGCGCAGCCGCGGTGCAGAAGGCGGTTTCTAAACTCAAGGCGAGAGCAACGGCGGCTTAAGCTGTTCGAGACAGGGAGGAAAGGCACAAGCGCCCTTATTGGAAAGGTGTTCGCATGAACTGGCACGGCCGCATCGCTACGCTTCTCGTCGTTGGGACTTTCATCGCATCTTTTCTGCCCACCCACGCCGCCGAACTCTCCGGTCGCGTGGTCCGGATCGGCATCATCAATGACCAGGCCGGGCCATTGTCCGACCTGTCGGGATCGGGCTCCGTGGCGGCAGCCAGGATGGCGGCGGAAGACTTTCAGAAACTGGTGCCGTCGATCAATGTCGAGATTTTGGCCGCCGATCACCAGAACAAGCCCGATATCGGCGTCGGCATTGTCCGCAAATGGTTCGACGTCGACGGCGTCGACATGGTCGCCGACGTCTCCAATTCGGCCGTGGGGCTGGCGATCCAGTCGCTGGCGCGTGACAAGAACAAGATTGCGGTCTACTCGGCGGTGGCGACCACCGAACTGACGGGCAAACAATGTTCGCGAAACGGCCTGGCGTGGCTGCACGATTCCTACAATCTGGTGTCGGGACCGATCCGCACCCTGGTCAGCCAGGGCTACGACACCTGGTTCTTCATCGCGGCCGATTACGCGTTCGGCAAGAACATGGTGTCGGAATCGCAGCGCGTGCTGGCGGCGGCGGGCGGCAAGTCGCTCGGCGCGGTGTATCACCCGATTGGCAACGCGGACTACAGCTCTTTCATCCTGCAGGCGAAGGCGTCCGGCGCCAAGGCGATCGCCTTCGCCAATGCCGGCGACCAGCTCGTCAACCTGATGAAGCAATGGAACGAGTTCGGCATGAACACGGGAAGCCAGAAGCCGGTGGCCGAACTGATGTTCGACACTGATGTTCATGCGATGGGCCCGAAAACCGCCAAGGGCCTGACCACGCTGACGGCATGGTACTGGGCGTTGGATGACGAGAGCAGGGCGTTCGGCCAGCGCTTCTTCAAGCTTCGCAGCGCCATGCCCACGGCACCGCAAGCCGCGGTCTATTCCGGCGTCAGCCACTATCTGAAAGCAGTCGCTGCCGCAGGCACGGATGCGACGGATCCAGTGCTGGAGAAGATGCGCTCGACGCCCGTCGACGATTTCTACGCACGCGGCGCGAGGTTGCGCGACGACGGCAAGCTCGTGCACGACTTCTATCTTGTGCAGGTGAAGGATCCGTCCGAGGTCAAGGCACCCTGGGAGTACTATAACGTGCTCGAGAAAATTCCAAGCGGCGAAGTCTACGCTTCGCTGGCTGACAGTGAATGCCCACTGGTCAAGCGGGGCAATTGAGGTTGGAGTGCCAATCCCGCGACCTGATGGATAATCGTGATCGTGAGCTTGGTCGGCGCGCATTACGGTGACGGTGCTGGACCGCGCCACGGTGACAGTGCTGGACCGCGCCAACTCCGACTGTGCATCGGCCAACGTTGGAGAAAACAAAAAGGCCTGACGAGCCTCAACCGCGCAACTCGCTCGCCGAAAGGCGCCGCCACATCCCGGCCCGCCCGACCTCCTGCGATGATGCCACTATGCTCCTGTTTTGCCCGACGAAGCAAATCGCGAGAGACCCCATTCGGAATGGGCGGCAACGATCGCGGCCAATTCGCCTCGGCTCGCTTGGGCGAGCCGGACAGGCGAGTCACCACGATTCCTCGGCCTCTTGGCTCCTGAAAGCCTGCCCGACCCGCACCCAATCCGGCTCCACACCTAACCCATTGATCTTGCAGCCCCCGTCTACTGTGCATGGGGTTGTTTTCGCGAGTTTTGATCTGCCCCGTGCAATTTGACGTCGCTGACAGCGCCGACTACGTTCCGCGAAACACGAAAGCTCGCGAGCGTTGAGCCGAGCGAAATTCCACGGGGAAGAAATGACCGGCGACACCGCAGTCACCATCTCGAAAGCGCGCGAGCATTCCATCGGCGATCTTCTGCGCCGCTCCGCAGGCCGCGAGCCGAACAAGCTCGCGGTGAGCTGCGGCGATGTCAGCTGGAGCTTTGCCGAGATGGATGCGATCTGCAACCGGCTCGGCCGCGGCCTGCTCGGGCTCGGCGTCGGGAAGGGCGATCGCCTCGCCGTGCTCTCGCGCAACTCGCACGCCTTCGCGGCGCTGCGCTTCGCGGCCGCACGGATCGGCGCGGTGCTGGTGCCGATCAACTTCATGCTCAATCCGGACGAGATCAACTTCATCCTGAAGAGCTCCGGCGCAAAGCTGCTCGCGACCGGTCCCGATTTCGTCGGGCCGGCACGCGCGGCGAGCGCGAAGGATTGCGCGGTCGAGAAGATGATCTGGCTGCCGGGCGAGGATCCGGCCGCGGCGCCTGCCGACCTCACCACCTTCGATGATCTATTGCATCCCGACGGGTCGTTCCTGGACGCCTCGGTCGATAGCCGCGATCTCGCGCAGATCGTCTACACCTCGGGCACGGAATCGCTGCCCAAGGGCGCGATGCTGACCCATGAAGCCGTGATGTGGCAGTATGTCAGCTGCATCATCGATGGCGGCATGAGCGTGGACGACAAGTTCCTGCACGCTCTGCCGCTCTATCATTGTGCGCAGCTGGATGTGTTCCTGGGTCCGCAGGTCTATCTCGGCGCCTCCGGCGTGATCACGGGCAAGCCGACCGCCGACAACATCCTGGCGCTGATCCAGGCGCACAGGATCACCTCGTTCTTCGCGCCGCCGACGATCTGGATCGCGATGCTGCGCTCGCCGAACTTCGACAAGACTGATCTGTCGACGTTGCAGAAGGGGTATTACGGCGCCTCGATCATGCCGGTGGAGGTGCTGCTCGAATTGCAGCGCCGGCTGCCGGCCGTAAAGTTCTGGAATTTCTACGGCCAGACCGAGATCGCGCCGCTCGCGACCGTGCTGCGGCCGGAGGATCAGCTCCGCAAGGCCGGCTCCGCCGGCAAGCCCGTGCTCAACGTCGAGACGCGCGTCGTCAACACGGCGATGGAAGACGTCAAGGTCGGCGAAGTCGGCGAGATCGTGCATCGCTCGCCGCATCTGCTCTCCGGCTATTACAACGACCCGGTCAAGACCGCAGCGGCATTCACCGGCGGCTGGTTTCATTCCGGCGATCTCGCCACGGTCGACGAGGAAGGCCACATCACCGTGGTCGACCGCGTCAAGGACATGATCAAGACCGGCGGCGAGAACGTCGCGAGCCGCGAGGTCGAGGAGATGGTCTATCGCATCCCGGAGGTCTCCGAAGTCGCGGTCGTCGGCCTGCCCGATCCGCGCTGGATCGAGGCGGTGACCGCCATCGTCGTGGTCAAGACCGGGGCAAAGCTCGACGAAGAAACCGTCATCAGACATTGCGCCGGCCATATGGCCCACTTCAAGGTGCCCAAGCGCGTGATCTTCGTGGACGCCCTGCCGAAGAATCCGAGCGGCAAGCTGCTCAAGCGCGAGCTGCGCCAGCACTTCGTCGGCGGCGAGACGCTCGACAAGGCGGTGCAGAAGAGCTTTGGGACGTAGCAGGCGCCGTTCCGGCGCCGTCGCGGCGAACTCGCCTATTCGGCCTCGCCAGCCAGCTTCCTGACGTCGTCGGGCGTCGCTCCGAAACGGCGGCGAAACGCGCGATGGAAGTAAGAGACGTCGTGAAATCCGGCGAGGTGCGCGATCTCGATGATCTTGCGGCTGCGCATCGCAGGATTTCGCAGCAGTCGTTCGGCGCGCAGTAATCGTTGCTCCAGCACGAAGCCGCTATAGGTGATGCCGGCCTTCTCGAACAGTAACTGGATCGTGCGCGCGCTGATGCGGTGCGTGGCTGCAAGGTCGGACAGCGACAATGCGGTGCTGTCCAGCTGCGCCAGGATGTCGGACTTGAGCGCTTCGAAGCGCGCCGCCGCAAGGCCGCGCAATTGAGCCTCTTCGGCGGCATCGCCGCGTGCGCCGAGCATCAGGACGGCGAGGTCGAACAGGTGCTGCGAGACCGCATCGAGCTCCGCCGGCGCGAGCTTGTCCGCGTGCGCATGCGCGAGATCGTAATATCGCAGGAACATCGATGTGATCGGGTTGGCGCCAGAGATCGACCCCGCGATCAGGTCCTCGGCATTCGGGCAGGCGCGCAGCAGGGCCTTTCGCGGCAGCAGCGCGGTCTGGAAATTACCATACGCCAGTTGCGTGATTTGGGCCCCCTTGATCGAGGGATCGCCGATCGTGATGTCGCCGGCGGCGACCTCCAGTGGCCGTTTCCCCATGGCCCCACGCAATGCCGAATTGGGCGACGTCGTGATCACCAACTCGTCGTTCGTTCCCAATGACACGAAGGACATCGGCGTGCCGAACGAGGCCGAGAGCCTGAGGCGGGGAAGAATGGCAGGCGCAATGGTTCGGTGAACGCGCCCTTCACCAACCGGCACGAAATCGACGTTCGCTACCTGACGGCAAAACTGCTCGCGCCATTGTTCATAGGCCGCACCGTTCGGGTCGCCATCGAATGAGAGCTGCGGCTGGGTCATCGATCGCCGGAACGCCTATTGCCGATTCATTGCGGTCCGCACTTTCGTCGGCGCGCCGGGGATGCGGCAACTGGAAAAGCGCCAGATTGCGCAAAAAACCATTCGCGCCTACGCGCTGAGCCAGCGACCAGGTGCCGCAGCCTGCTTATTGGGCAGATCGAAGGCGGGCACGTTGCGCCGCGACCGCCATACGGCGCTGTCGCTCAATACTTCTTCACCGCCGCACTGAAGGCCAGCCACAGCGCGATCGACGCCAGGCCAAAGCCGCCGAGCAGCAGGAAGGTCGGCCCATAGCCGATCCATTGCGCGATCCAGCCGCCGAGAGCGGGACTGAGGCTCGCGCCGATACCCTGCACGGTGATCACGGCGCCCTGGCCGAGATTGATGCGGCCGGTGCCGTTGAGCGAGCGCGCGACCATGCCGGGGACGGCGACCGTTTGCAGTCCGGTGCCGATGCCGTCGAGCACCTGCATCGGCACGACGCCCCACCATCCCGTGACGAAGAAGGCGAGCACGCCGCGGACCGGCAAGAACATGAAAGACACCAGGATCACCGGCCAGTAATTGCGCTTGCTCGCGGCCTTCATCGCGATCAGCGACGTGACGATCATCACGCCCTGTGCGATCACCACGGTGGTTGCGACGAAGCTCGGGCCGTTGGCCTGTCCCTCGGCGACCGCGGCAAGTCCGTACAGCGGCACGATCGCGGCATTGCCGAGGTGGAACAGCGCGAGGGCGAGAGCCAGCACGAGCAGCGCCTTGTGCTTCAGCAGCATCGTCATCGCATCCGGCGGCGCCTTGGAATCGTCCTCCTTGCTGCCGCGCGCGGCGCGATCGTCGATCGCCTTGGCTGGAATCATCAGCACGCAAGCGATGGCGATGGCGCCGAACAGGGCCGCCAGCGCGAACACGGCAAAATAGCCATACTTGTAGCCGAGATAGCCTGAGAGCGCGGCTCCGACCATGTTGCCGGCGTGGTTGTACGCCTGGTTGCGGCCGTTGAGCGCATTGAAGCCCTTCTGCTTGGCGATGCCGAGCGTGATGCCCGTGACGGCCGGCACGATTGCGGCGCTCGCCAGCGATTGCGCGACTTGCGAGAACGTCACCGCCCAGAAGTTTTGCGAGATCAGGATGATTGCAGACGCCGAGACGACGCAGATGCCGGGAATGATCACCCACAGCCGCTTGTTGCGGCTGGAATCGATGAAGCCGCCGATCGGAGTCGTGACCAGCATGCCCGCGACGTTGCCGATCGTCATTGCCGTGCCGATCAGGCCGGTCGCCCAGCCGCGTTCCTGAAGGAAGACCCCGACGAACGGCCCGATGCCCGACTGCATGTCGGCCATGAAGAAATTGAGCGCGAACAGGGGCCAGATGCGAGACGTTGAAGGGCGAGATGTCATCGAGACGCTGAACTTGATGCTGCCGATCGAATCGGATCTCGCATGATGCGGACTCGGCGGGCGGGTGCCCGGGCGGACCAGAACTTAACCTGCTCTCAACCCGTTGGTTCCGGTTGCTCTTGCGATCCGGCGAGTGCGACGTCATGTCTTGCAAGACTGGATCATGATGGATCAGCGCGATGCCCCTCTGGACCTGCGCAACCTGCGGCGCTCAATTCCCGGATAGCGGAAAACCCCCTGCGGCCTGTCCGATCTGCGAGGACGAGCGCCAGTTCGTCGGCTGGGACGGTCAAGCTTTCCTCACGCGCGAGGAGCTCGCGCGCAAGCACCGACTGGTGGGGCGCGACGATCTCGGCCTGACCGGGATCGGCATGGAGCCGAGCTTTGCCATCGGGCAGCGGGCGCTGCTGGTGCCTGACGGCGACGGCTGCGTGATGTGGGATTGCATTCCGCTCGCGACCGACGAGGCCATCCACCACGTCGCAGCACTCGGCGGCCTCAAGGCCATTGCGATCTCGCATCCGCATTATTATGGCGCGGCCGCCGACTGGAGCGACAGGTTCGGCGGCGTGCCGGTCTATCTGCATGCCGACGATCGCGCCTTCGTCACGCGGCCTTATCCGGCGATCGTGCACTGGACCGGCGACAGCCATCGCCTCTCCGGCGACGTGCTGCTGCTGCGCACCGGAGGCCACTTCGCCGGCGCCACCGTGCTGCATTATGCGCGTGGTGCGGACGGCAAGGGCGCACTGCTCACGGGAGATATCGCGCAGGTGACGATGGACCGGCGCTTCGTCAGCTTCATGTATTCCTATCCGAACTACGTGCCGCTCAACGCCGCTGCGGTGCGGCGGATTGCATCGGCCGTCGAGCCGCTCGCCTTCGACCGGATCTATGGCGCCTGGTGGGGCCGCGTCATCGCCAGCGGTGCCAAGGCGGCGTTTGCTGCGTCGGTCGCGCGCTATCTCGCGGCCATCGCCTGAGCCGGGTTGCGGACCGGATTCATCTTGCCGGCGCCGAATAACTGTACTAATAGTACACTATAAGTAAAGCGACGCATCCGGCGAAAGCCGGCATGATCGATGCATCGCGGACGCCGAGAAGGCCTCCGTGAGCGGGAGCTGAGTGCATGACGGCGCAGCGCGACTACGACATCTTCGAGGCTGGCGACGTCACGCTCCAATCCGGGTCCGTGTTTCCCGCGCTGAAGCTCGCCTACAAGACCTACGGCACGCTGAGCCCGGCCAAAGACAACGTCATCCTCTATCCGACCTCGTTCAGCGCCCAGCACACCGACATTGAATGGCTGATCGGGCCCGACGGCGTGCTCGATCCCACGCACTACTTCATCATCATCCCGAACCTGTTCGGCAACGGCCTGTCGTCGTCGCCCTCGAACACGCCCGCGCCTTTCCCGGAAGTGAGCTATCACGATGCCGTCGCGGTCCAGCACCGGCTGCTCACCGAGCGCTTCGGCATCTCGAAGCTTGCGCTGGTCTATGGCTGGTCGATGGGCGGCATGCAGGCCTATCACTGGTCGGCGCTGCATCCGGACATGGTCGAGCGCGCCGCGATCGTCTGCGGCAGCGCCCGCTGCTCACCGTACAACTACGTCTTCCTCGAAAGCGTGAAGGCCGCGCTCACGGCCGATCCCGCCTTCCGCGATGGTCGTTTCCTCGAAAAACCCGTCGCCGGCTACCGCGCCATGGGACGCGTCTATGCCGGCTGGGCGATGTCGCACGGCTTCTACCGCGACGAGCTCTGGCGCGAGGCCGGCTTCACTTCACTCGAGGATTATCTCGTCCGCGCCTGGGATGCGACCTTCGCGCGGCGCGATGCCAACGATCTTCTCGCGCAGATCGGCATCTGGCAGCGTGGCGACATCAGTCGGTGTGGGGCATTCGCCGGCGATCTCGATCGCGCGCTGGCGGCGATCAAGGCCCACATGCTGCTGATGCCGGGCGCGACTGACCGTTATTTCGACGTGCACGACAACGAGGACGAACTCGGCAAGCTCGTCAACGCGAGATCCGCGGTGCTGCATCCGATCCCGTCGCTGCATGGCCATCGCGCCGGCAATCCCATCAACAATCCCCGCGACCAGGCCTTCATCAAGGTCGAGATCGCCGAGCTTCTCCGCAAGTAGGGCACGCAACCGACCATGAGCGACGCAACCATTCCGGACGCCGGCCATCGCCTGAAGCCCCTGACGCCCACCACGCTGCGCGAATTGTCGGTTCGCTCCAACATCAGAGGTGCGGTGCAGAGCCTCGGCCATTACAGCGTGATTGTGCTGGTGGGCGGGCTGATCTGGAAGGTTTCGTCGAGCTGGGGCGCGCTCTGGGCGCTGCCGCTGATGGTGGTGCAGGGCTATGTCGTTGCCTTCCTGTTCATGGCGGTGCACGAGACCGCGCACAAGACGGCATTCAGGAGCCGGGGCCTCAATCTCGGCGTCGGCTATCTCTCGGCGTTCATCATCGGGCTGCCTTACGAATATTACTGTCTGTTTCACTGGGACCATCATCGCTTCACGCAGGACCCGGAAAGGGATCCCGAGCTGATCGTTGGCGTGAAGCCGACGTCCGACACCCAGCTTGCGCTCGCCTATAGCGGCCTGCTCCAGGTCGCCGGCCGTCTGCGGCTGATGCTCGGCCACGCGATCACCGGCAAGGTCGTCGTGCCATGGATTCCCGAGAGCAAGCGCAGCACCATCGTTGCCGAGGCGCGCGCCTATGTCGCGCTCTACGCCCTGCTGCTCGCGCTGTCGCTGTGGTTCTCTTCAGCGCTGCTGCTCTGGGTCTGGATCGTGCCGCTCGTGATCGGGCAGTTCTTCCTGCGGCCCTATCTCTACGCCGAGCATACCGGTTGCGACCGCACCCGCAGCGCCTTTCAGAACACCCGCACGACTTACACCGGTGCTATCGTCAAATGGTTCGCGTGGAACATGCCGTATCATGTCGAGCACCACGCTTATCCCTCGATCCCCTTTCACGCCCTGCCGAAGCTGAACGCGATCGTCGACGGCGAGATCGTCCATCGCGGCCGCGGCTACATCAGAACGACGCGCGAGACCTGGGCCTGGTTTCGCCGGCAGCGGCAGGCCGGCTAGCTCAACGCAAAACTCCGGCCGCGATGCGACCGGAGCTTTGTCGTGATATCGAGATATCAGTAGATCCCGTAGGCGCAGACGTTCACGACGCGCACGCGCAGGCCGTGACGGGTCCGGACCAGGCGCTCCTGATAGCAATTGCTGACGCCGGTGTTGAGGTAGATACCGCCAAAGCCCCAGCCGGGACCCCAGTGGTGATGACCATGATGGTGATGGAAGCCGCCGGCCGAGGCCGCGGTGGGGGCGAGAGCGGCAACGCCGAGCGAGCCGGCGGCGATCAGACCAAGTGCAAGCTTACGAAACATCTTCATTCTCCATTCGGCGCTAGGGCCATTGTTGCGTCCCTGCATTTCCGTCGAGACGAGACGCGATCGCGTTCATGGCAAGCGGGAAGAATCGTGTTTCAGGAATGTTTCGTCGGCTGCGGCAGAATGCGCCGCGATCAGGCTTTCTGCGCCGCGCGATAGCGCACGGCCATTGCCTGCGTCAGCTCGGCCATCTTGTCGCGGAGATCGGCCGGTTCAAGGACTTCGGCTTCCGGGCCGAGCCGCAGCAGTTCGGCCGCGGCATGCCACGATGTCTTTCCGACCGGCACGCGCGCAATGCGCCAGCCGTCTGCATCGGTTGTCTCCTCGAGCTGTGTGCGTGCCTTGACATAGGGCTGGCTGAGCGCGTCGAGCAGCTTCACGCCGAACGGCGACAGCCGGACGATCGCAACATTGGGGTGCATCTCGCCTTCGAGCCGCAGCGTCGCGGCCCGCCAATGGGCGGCGAGGTCGAAGCCGGCGGGACGATCGAAGTGGTCGCCGAGGGCTGTGCAGTCGAGCACGCGTGCGACGCGATAGATACGCACGCTGCCATCGACTTGTCCTGCGAGATACCAGCTGCCGCCCTTCAGCACGAGGCCGAGCGGCGCGACGCGGCGCTGCTTCTCGGCGCGCCAGCTCCGGTACCGGATCCTGATCAGCGTCCCGCGCAGCACGGCGCCGGCGATGGTGCGCAGGTGCTTCGGGTCTTCCGCTTCGCCGAACCAGCCGGGCGCGTCCAGGTGGAAACGCTCCTGCATCCGCCCGGCATCCTCACGCAAATTCGGGGGCAGTGCCGCCATCAGCTTGTTTTGGGCGGCGATCATCGCAGCATCGAGCCCGAGTGCGGCGGCCGGGCCTGGCAATCCCGCCAGGAACAACGCGCCCGCCTCGCTCTGCGACAGTCCGTTCAGCCGCACGCGATAGCCGTCGAGCAGGCGATAGCCGCCGTCTGCGCCGCGGTCTGCATAAACGGGAACGCCGGACGCCGCGAGCGCGTCGATGTCCCGATAGATCGTGCGCACCGACACTTCGCAGGCCTCCGCGAGCTCGGGCGCGGTGACCTGTCCCCTGGCCTGGAGGGTGGTGAGGATCGACAGCATCCGACTCGCGCGCATGATCCCTTAGACCATACCTGACACAAGATGTCAGGTATGGTCCGCTACAAGCAGCGCCATCGCCAGCCGGCCAGATGGAGACTGCCATGACCGATCCAAACCGCATCACCCTGTTCTATTCGCCGCAGACGCGCGCCACCGGCACGCGCGTGCTGCTGGAGGAGCTGGCGGCACCTTACGATCTCCATGTCCTCAATATGAAGGCCGGCGATCAGCGCAAGCCCGCCTATCTCGCCCTCAACCCGCTCGGCAAGGTGCCGGCGATTCGCCACGGCGAGGCGCTGGTGACCGAGCAGGTCGCGATCACCATCTATCTCGCCGACCTGTTCCCGCAAGCGGGGCTGACCCCCGCCCTGAACGATCCGCTGCGCGGGCCTTATCTGCGCTCGATCGCCTATTATGGGTCGTCGTTCGAGCCGGCCTTGATCGACAAGTTCATGCAGCGAGAGCCGGCGCCGATCACGCAATCGCCCTATGCCGATTACGATACGATGCTGGGTGCGCTCGAGGCCCAGCTGGCGAACGGGCCCTATCTGCTCGGCGAGCGCATGACGGCGGCCGACGTATTGTGGGGCGTCGCGTTCAGCTGGACCATGATGTTCGGCATCGTGCCGAAGAAGGATGTCTTCGTCCGCTATGCGGAGCGCATGACGGCGCGGCCGGCGTTCCAGCGCATCAATGCCGCAGATGCGGAGATGGCGGCGCAGCATGCCGCCGCGGCGGGTGGATGAGAGGGCGTCAAAATCGCGGTGCCCGCTTGTCGGCGAACGCCTTGATGCCTTCCTTGATCTCGTCGCCGCGCATGCTGTCGCGGTGGCGCCGGTCGGCGGCGCCTTCATCGAGCTCGCCGCGGGCGAACTCGTTGATCGCGCGCTTCATGCCGCGCATCGCTTGGGGGGCGTTGCCGGCGAGGATCGTAGCGAGCGTGTCGACCTCCTCGTCCAGGAATTCCACCGGCACCATTGTGGTGAGATAGCCGATGCGCAGCATTTCCGGGGCGTCGATCTTCTGCGCGGTGAGGAACAGCTTCTTCGCATTGTCGACGCCGAGGCGGGTCACGTAGCGCTTGATGCCGCTCGGGTAGTAATGCAGCCCAAGGCGCGCCGCCGGCATGAACATTTCCGCGGTATCGACGCCGACGCGGAAATCGCAGGCGAGTGCGAGGTCGGTCGAGCCGCCATAGACGCCGCCATTGAGCCGGCAGATGGTCGGCACGCCGAGATCCTCGAGCCGGTTGACGACGGCCTCGAAGGCCGAGCCCGCGCTCTGCTGCTCGCCCGCGCTGACCGCGCGTTCCGCGACCGAATTGAGATCGTAGCCGGCGGAGAAGGCGCGCCCGGTTCCGGTCAGCACCAGCACGCGAATATCGGGATCGGCCTCGACCCGGTCGAACAGTCTCGTCAGCTCGTCGAGATCCTCCGCCTGCAGCCGGTTGAGATGTTTCGGCCGGTTGAGGCGGATGGTGGCGCGGGCGCCGATGATTTCGAGCAGGGGGCTAGATGCTGCGTCGGCTGTGCCCGACATTCTCGTCTCCGTTGTCGGCGCCAAAGTGCCCGCCCGGGCGGAGGCCGTCAACGACGGCGCCGGTCGTTTGCCGCGCCGCTGCAGCGGGCCTGCCGTCCACGCCGCCGTCCCTGGCGGGGTGCCTTACCTGAAATGTGGCGGCTCGTCGTAGCCGCGGCGGCTGCTGAAGAACAGCAGCACCATCAGCCCGACGCCGACAATGACGGAAAACCCCGCGCCCAGCGCCAGTGCCACATAGCCTTCCGTCGGGATCGGCTCACCTTCGACCGCCATTGCGGAATAGGCGAAGTAGCCGGCCGCCGCCAGCATTGCCAGAAGGAGGATGATGAGGAGTGCACGCATGCCGCGTTCTCCGGTTGCAACCGGAAACCAACGGTTGCGGGTGGGCAGGGTTCCAGACTGGCTGGCGATCGGACGGGTAGCCTCCGTCTCGTGCCCCGGACGCGGCGCAGCACGAAGTGATGCACCGCAGGACCGGGGTCCATGTGGTCACGGATATTGTGCCGGTTCCTGGGTCCGGCTCATCGCTGGGATGCCTTCGGCATTGCAGCTTGTCCGGGACACGACACCGGTGGGGGCGGCTGTCAGGCGCTCTGGGCGGTCTTCACCACCACGACATTGCTGTCGTCTGACGGAGCCGGGCCGGCATCGCATACCGTCTTGTCGGATTCGCCGGCATGACGTTTCAGATAGTCGCGGCGCATGCCGATCTCGTCACGGACGAATTCGTAGCCGAGCTTGAAGGTGTCGAGCCCGTCGGTACTGATCGTGCCGTCCCTGAGGCCGATGACGGCACCGCGCAAGATGGTCTCGAGCTCATCCTGGAGACATTCGAGCTGATCCAGCGAATGGGCGTGCTCGATCCGCTCGCCGATGTCGAGGATGGCGGTCGAGAGCTCGCTGGCCTTCTCCGGCGCGATGCGGGTGATCTTGGCGTAGATCGCGGCGAAGATCGAGCCGATGACGCTGAGCGCTGCGGCGGCCAGATACATCAAGTCGCTGTACTTATCCATGAACGACTTGGTGTCGTCGTTGATGTAGTCGGCGGCGCCCCGATGTGCGACCACGAAGGCGTCCTTCTCGACCGAGGCCGGCTCGATCCTGGTGGCAAAGCCGTTGTCGAGCCCGAGCGCCGCCTTGTTCTCGTAGACGATGCGGGCGAGCTCGCCGGCCGTGCTTGGGGACATCCGGGATTGCGCGACCAGCAGCCATTCGAGACCGATCGTGTCGAGATCGTCGTCGGGAATCTGCGGGGATGTCGACACCGAGCCGGCTGTCACGGTCTCATCGGAAATGCCGGGAAATTTGCGCGCCAGCGTCTTGGCTTCTTCGATGGTGTTCAGTGTGAAGCCGCCGCGCTTGGCGGCTTGCTCATAGGATTTGTCCCGGACCGCCTTCGAGGCGTGGACGATCGCGATCACCGCGCTGAAGCCGTTTGCCGGGGCGAACAGCTTGTCGAGCGTCGCGCCCTGCGGCGCCATCTGGATCTTCGCAGCCTCAGGGCCATCGGGGACGTCGAGGATGCTGCGGACGAAGGCGAGCGAGGATTCGTTCTCGGCGACGACCGCGACCTTCTTCTTCTTCAATTCGGCCAGCGACTTGATCTTCTTGTTGCCGTGACCGAGCAGGAGCACGAGATCGTGCTCGAGGATCGCGAGCGTGCGCGCCCGCAGCGGCACCTTGGCGTCGGTGCGCAGCACGGCGAGGTCGGCCTGCCTGCGGTCGAACTGCGCGAGCGCCTTAGCATTGTCGGCGTTGTTGACGATGTTGATCCGCAAGCGCGAAGCGTTGTTCTTCAGGAGGGCGGCGAGCTTGGCCGCGAACAGCGCCTCATCGCTGTTGGGGCCGCCGACGGCAAAGGTCAGCGTCTCCGAATTGTGCACCAGCGTGCGGCCGGCCCAGACGGTGGCGAACGACAGCAGCAGGGTCAGCACGACGTAGAGGAGAACCTGCTGCTGGTTGGTCTTTATCACCTTGGGGCGCCGGGGCGGCGGCATGGTCGGCGATGCGATGGGGCCTTCGGTACTCATGGCAGCACTCTGGCCTTATCGTTTGGCTGGCGGCGGCGCATGGCTTGGAAGCGCGGCGGGCCCGGTAATTCGTAAACGCCTGAAAAAAGAACGATATTCCCGATCGCCGATGATAGCGCGAAGGCAGCGGAATGCAAATTTCGAGCCGGAGGTAACCTTACTCGATAGGTCCGCGGCGATTGGCCATCCTATCACCGGTTAGCCACACTTGGCGATTTTCCGGTTCCACCCGGCTGCATTCCGCCGCGGGAGATGTCATAAATTGCGCGTCCCGGCGATTTGACCGGTCCAAGAAGAAGTTGCGCTGAACGCTCCAATTCTTCTCGTCACGTCAATGAGGGCGTCAGCTTTGTCGTTTCCACCCATGTCATCGGCGATTCCGGTTGAAGCGCTCATTGGCTGGATGTTGCTGCTCACCTTCAAGCACGTCATCGCCGATTTCGTTCTTCAAACCGCCTGGATGGCGCACGGCAAGGACCAGAAGCATGGCTGGGCCCTGCCGCTCCTGGTGCACTGCCTGGTCCACCTTGCCGTCGCGCTGCCGCTGATCGTGATCGTGGCGCCGCGATTCTGGTTCGTGGCCTTCATCGACTTCCTGATCCACATCACGATCGACCGCGCCAAGGGATACGTCTCCGCCAATTTCGGCGTCGACCTCGCCCATCCCTGGTTCTGGACCCTGATCGGCGTCGACCAGGCGCTGCACCACCTGACCGGCTTCGGCCTCGCGATCTTCATGGCGGCGAACTGAAGGTCGCCTTTGGGCCTCCGGGGAGAGGCAATCGCCATCAGCACGAGGG
Organism: Bradyrhizobium sp. IC3195; assembly: GCF_020193585.1. Classification (NCBI taxonomy): domain Bacteria; kingdom Pseudomonadati; phylum Pseudomonadota; class Alphaproteobacteria; order Hyphomicrobiales; family Nitrobacteraceae; genus Bradyrhizobium; species Bradyrhizobium sp. IC3195. Next base: position 86,435 of record NZ_JADYVG010000003.1, read on the forward strand.
ATCGTCATGCCCGGGCTTGTCCCGGGCCTCCACGTTCTTCGTGCCTCCTGGCTTTCCGTGAAGGGTCGGGACAAGCCCGGCCATGACGCCGCGGAAGTCTTTGAAAACTCCACCAAGGCGTCCCACCGATTCGCGGCCGACGCGCAACCACCCCGGGTGACTACCGGGCAGCGTGGTTAACCTTTCGTTAGAGAATCGCGCTGCATCTTCCTCACACGAGGGAGAACTGCAATGTTTTCAAGCCGCGACGCCTTTGAAAGCGATTTCTGCCCGGTCCGCGACGAGCTCCTTGGCGAGATGTATCGCGCCAGTGAGAGTGGCCTGCCGAGGCTGGTTGAGAGTGTTTCCCCTGACGTGCGCGCCAGGCTGGCGCTGTTCTGCTACCGCCGTAGCCATTTGCACTCGCTGGCGGTCGCGATCGCAGCGAGCTGCAGCGAGCGCGACCTGATCGAGAATGGCGGCCGCGTCGGCTCGACGCTCTTCGCGCTGTCGCGCGAAGGCACCGCGAAAGCTTCGACGTCGCTGACGGGTGGGCGCAAGCCGATCACGCTGTCGACCAAGCCGCTCTCGGTGCTCGCACCGCTCGATGACGAGCTCGACGACGAGATCGGCGAAGCCGTTCCGGCCTAAGAGATCTCGATAGCGGGCAGGCCGAACTTCCGCCGCGCCATCGCGCATTCGGCGTCACCAGGCATGCAGGTGCGGCACACCTCCGGCCGCACGTCATAGATGCCGCAGGCCGTCATCTTTCCGATCTCGCCTTGCAATGCCGCGCAGCGATCGCCCTCACAGCGCATGCCCGATTGCCGGTCGTTGACGAGCGCCTCCGGGATCAGCGCAAGCTCCTCGTCGCTCTCGATCGAGAAGCGCGGCCAGTTCTGCGAATAGCCGCAGCAGGCGCCGCAGCCCTGGCAACAGCTCGACAGCTCGGTCTCGTCCATCGTTCTCACGTGTCCTTCGGCGGACCCCAGACCAGGCTCTGCCGCCATCTCGCGCGCAGCACGTCGCGCCGTTCCGGATATTTCTCGTCGAGATAGGTCGCCTCGACCACGCGGTCGGTGCGGAAGCTGCGGAAGTCGCCGCGCAGCTCGCACCAGGCCGCCAGCAGCCGCACGGCTTCGAGATAGCCGACCGAGATCGGCCAGATCATGCGCTCGCTGGGGCGGCCCTGTTCGTCGCGATAGCGCAGCATGATCTTCTTGCCTTCGTGGATTTGGGTGCGGGTGCGCGCCATGTCCAGGCGGTCCGGTTCCCGGTTCCAGCTCGGACGCGCCCGGCTCGCCGGCTCCAGTACGAAGGGGCGCAGGCGCTCCGGGACGGTATCGGCGATCTTGGCCATCAAGTCTTCGGCCGCGCGCGCCAGCGCGGAATCGGCGTGGCCTGCGACCCATTGCGCGCCCAGCACGGCCGCCTCGATCTCGTCCGGCGTCAGCATCAGGGGCGGCAGGTCGAAACCCTTTTCCAGGATGTAACCCATGCCGGCTTCGCCGCGGATCGGCACGCGCTGGCCGATCAGGGTTGCGATGTCGCGATAGATGGTGCGCTTCGAAGTCTCGAGCTCGGCCGCGATCGCGTCTGCCGTCAGCGGCTTACGCGTGCGCCTTAGCACCTGGATGATTTGAAACAGCCGGTCGGCGCGTCTCATGACAATTCTCTTCTCGAACGACGGATCAGAAATCGGCGCGCGGCTGCTGACAGGATGTTGGCAGCAGGGGGGTTCTATACCGGGACAACACATCGACTGAAGAGGATTTGTCCATGATCATTCCAACCCATTTCGGCCAGGCCGGTCCACTGTGGCGGGCGCAGCTGTGGCACGGCCAAATGTTGCGGGCTTGGGCGTTTGGCCGCCTCGTTCCGCTCGATCTCATGGCCGTTGATCTCCGATTTGCGCTCGCAAGCCTGGTGACACGCTCGCTGAACCATGCCGCGGATGCGCTGGTCCGCCATCTGATGGGCCGCGCCTGGCGCGGGGCCCGCTTCGCAGAAGATATCACGGCTGCTGCCACCATGGTGGCAGCAGCCGGCCGCTAGGTTCCTTCCACTCGTTCGACAGGTTCAGGAGAGCTTGCATGATCACGCTTTACGGCTTTGGCGCCGGCTTCGGCCTGCCGGAAATCAGCCCCTTCGTCACCAAGACCGAGGTGCAGCTCAAGATGGCGGGACTGCCTTATCGGAAAGAGCGGGCGATGCCGCCGGCCTCGCCCAAGGGGCAGCTGCCCTTCATCGACGATAACGGCGAGGCGGTGGCCGATTCCACCTTCATCCGGGCCCATATCGAGCGCCGCTACGGCTTCGATTTCGATGCCGGCCTCACCTTGGCCGAGCGTGCGCAGGCCTGGGCGTTCGAGCGCATGATCGAGCACCACGTCTATTGGGCGCTGGTGGGCGCGCGCTGGGTCGATCCGGTCAATTTCGCCAAGGGGCCCGCGCATTTCTTCGACGGTGCGCCGGAGCACAATCGCGAGAAGCTGCGCGAGGACGCTCAATTCCGCGTCGCCGAGAACTATCTGCTCTCTGGCCTCGGCCGCCATGCGCCGGATGACGACGTCGATCTTGCCGTGCGTTCGCTGTTCGCGCTGTCGGTGCAGCTCGGCGACAAAGCCTTCCTGATGGGCAACAGGCCCTGCGGCGTCGATGCCACTGCGTTCGGTATGCTCGCCGGCGTCCTCTCACCGTTCTTCGAATCCGCTTTGCGCGAGCGGGCCGAGGGATTTCCGAACCTCACCGCCTATGTCGACCGCATGATGGACGACTATTATCCCGAGTTCGCCTGGACGCCGCTGCGGCAGGCGGCGTAGCCGCGGTGCATCGGCTGACTCGGTGCAACCTCTCCCGCTTGCGGGAGAGGTCGGCGCGAAGCGCCGGGTGAGGGTTTTCTCCTCTAGGGGGTTTTCTCCGTAAGTCTCGGAGGGTCCCAACGCGGAGGCACCCTCTCCCCAACCCTCTCCCGCAAGCGGGAGAGGGGGCGCACCTGCGCCGGTGCCGCAGCTCACGCCATTGACCAAACAAAAGAGCCGGCCCATCGGGCCGGCTCTCGTTGTCTCAAATCTTCGCAGCGCCTACTTCACCAGCGTGTACTTGCCGTCCTTCACCGTGAGCAGGATGCGCGAGCGCTCGTCGAGGCCGTAGCGGTCCTTTTCGGTGAAGTTGTAGACGCCCTGGCTCGCCGCCAGCTCCTTCTCCGTCAGCAGCGCCTGGCGGATGGCTTCGCGGAATTCCGGCGTGCCGGGCTTGGCCGTCTTCAACGCCGCCGGAATGACGCGCTTGAGGATCTCGAACGCATCAAAGGAATGGCCGGCGAACTGGCTGCGGCTGTTGGGGCCGTACTTTGCCTCGTAGGCGGAGTTCAGCGCGAGGCCCGGCTTCTTGGTCAGCGCGCTGTCCGGCTGTTCCTCGGGGGCCATGACGGGACCCGAGGCCATCAGCACGCCTTCCGCTGCTTTGCCGGCAATGCGGATGAAGTCCATGCTGGCCGCGCCGTGGGTCTGGTAGATCAGGCCCTTGTAGCCGCGCTCGCGCAGCTCGGTCTGCGGCAGCGCGGCCGCGGTGCCGGAGGCGCCGACCAGGATGGCGTCCGGATTGGCGGCGACGAGCTTCAGCACCTGGCCGGTCACCGAAGTGTCGGGACGAGCGAAGCGCTCCTCGTCGACGATCGTCATCCCCATCGGCACGGCCTGCGCCTTCAAATCGTTGAACCAGAGGTCGCCGTAGGAATCGGAATAGCCGATGTAGCCGAGCGTCTTCACGCCCTTGGCCTTCATGTGGTCATACAGCACCTTGCCGACGATCGGGATCGGCTGCGGCATCGCCACCGACCATTTCATGCGCTCCGGCGTGATCGGGAAGGGCGCCAGACCGAAGTGCGGGATGCCAGCTTCATTGGCGACGTTGGAGACCGCGATGGTCGGCGGCGTCAGCGCCGAGCCCATGATGATGTCGGCCTTGGATTCGGTGACGAAGCGGCGGGCGTTGGTGGTGGCGGTGGTGGGATCGCCGCCGTCGTCGAGCACGATCACCTTCAACGGCACGCCGCCGATCTCCTTCGGCACGAATTCCAGCGCGTTGCGCTCGGGAATGCCGAGTGCCGCACCTGGCCCGGTCGTGGTCGTGGTGATGCCGATGGTGACTTCGCTGGTCTGGGTCAGCGCGGGCAATGCCGGCAGGGCCAGCGCAGCCGCAGTGATGGCAGCGGTTAAATAAAAGCGTTTCATCTATTCCTCCCTTTACGTGTCTATTTGAAAGCAGAAATCGGGGGGTAATTCAGCCCCCTCTTTTGGTGATGCGGCGATTTAGCTTCCCGTGAACTTGGCTACCATTTCCGCCGGGAACGGTGCCGATTTCAACTTGTCTGGGTTAACGGGATCGCGGCCGACCAGGACGCGGGTCTCAAAACCCTCGATCGCGAGCGCCTCGCCCTTGTAGACATTGTGCTTCACCTCGAAGCTCGAGCGCTTGATGCTCTCGATTCTGGTCTCGATGGTGATCCAGTCGCCATAGGTCGAGGGGATGTAGAACTTGGCCCGCGTGTCGACCATCGGGATGCCCACCAGGCCGTATTTGCGGACCAGGTCCTGCTTGGAGAAACCGGCGGCCTCGAACAGGGTCGAGGTCGAATCGTCGAACATCGCGAAATAGCGCGGGTAGTAGACGATGTTCGCAGGGTCGCAATCGCCCCACTGGATCTGGACCTCGCGCCGGTTCACGAACATCTGGCTGGCCTTAATCCGCGAATTTACTTCGGCGCCATGCGCAGCGAACCGTCGAGGCGCACCACCTCGCCGTTCAGGTAGGCATTCTCGACCATGTGCAGCGCGAGCGCGGCGAACTCGTCGGCCTGTCCGAGCCGGCGCGGGAACGGGATGGCGGCGGCGAGCGAGTCCTGAGCCTCCTGCGGCAGGTTCGCCAGCAGTGGCGTCAGGAACAGGCCGGGGGCGATCGTCAACACGCGGACGCCGAACTGCGCGAGCTCGCGCGCGATCGGCAGCGTCATGCCGACGATGCTGCCCTTGGAGGCCGAATAGGCGGATTGGCCGATCTGGCCGTCATAGGCGGCAACGGAGGCGGTGTTGATGATGACGCCGCGCTCGCCGGTCGCCTGCGGCTCGAGCTTGGACATCTCGGCCGCGGCAAGGCGCAGCATGTTGAAGGTGCCGATCAGGTTGACCTTGATCACCTTGTCGAAATCCGACAGCGCCATCGGGCCGTCGCGGCCGACCACGCGCTTGGCAACGCCGATGCCGGCGCAATTGACCAGCACGCGCGCCGGGCCGTGGGCCTTGGTCGCCTGCGCGATCGCGGCTTCAGCGGAGGCGGCATCGGAGACGTCGCAGGTGACGGCCACGCCCTTGATCTCTGCGGCGACCGTTTCGGCCAGCTTGGTGTTGAGGTCGCACACCGCGACCTTGGCGCCCTGTGCGGCCAGCTTTCGCGCGGTGGCCGCGCCCAGTCCCGATGCGCCGCCGGTGACGATGGCTGCCTGATCCTTCAACAACATGGCGTTCTCCTTTGGCGATATTCTTCTAGGTGACCGATATCACACGGTTCGACGGATTGGCAGCGTAGAGCTCCTCGATCAGCTCGCCGCGATGCTCCAGCACTGCGCGCTGGTTGATCGAGCCCTTGTCGGTGACTTCGCCCTTGTCGATCGAGAGTGGCGTGTCCATCAGGATCGCGCGCGTGATCCGTGTCGAGGATCCCGTGGCCTGGCCGAGGAAACGGGTCAAGCGCTCGCGGAAAGCCTCGCGCACCAGGCGGTCGCGCGTCGCGACGACGAGATCGTCGGGCGGCAGCGTCGGGTTGATCAGCCGGCAGCCGTCGAGATCGAGCACGACCAGCGCGGAGATCTCGTCGCGGTTGATGCCGGCGATGACGACGTCGCGCACCAGGGGCGCGCAGGCCGCGGTGAGGCGCGCGCGCAGGGGACCGACGCTGACCCAGGTGCCGCTCGCGAGCTTGAAGTCCTCGCTGACGCGGCCGTCGAAATCGAAGCCGGCGTTGAAATCATCGGGATCGGCGGGCTTGAGCGCATCGCCCATCTTGTAAAATCCTTCCTCGTCGAAGGATTTTGCCGTGATGTCGGGTTGGCGCCAGTAGCCAGGCATCACGTTCGGCCCCTTGGCGCGCACTTCCAGCTTGCCGTTGTTCGGCACCAGCTTGGCGTCGTTGCCGGAGACGGGCAGGCCGACATGGCCGGAGCGGCTGGTGCGCGGATTGACCGACATGAAGAACGGCGCGGTCTCGGTCGCGCCGAGACCGGTCAGCATCGGCACGCGATAGCCCTTCTCCTTCGCCGCGAGCTCGTCGAGGCTGTCCCAGACGAACGGCGACAGCGCCGCGCCCGAGAAGAACATCGCATGCAGCCGGTCGAAGAACTTGGCGCGCAGGCCCTGGTCGTCGCGCAAATAGGGCAGCAGCGATTCGTAGCCCTTGGGCACGTTGAAATAGACCGTCGGTGAAATTTCCCGGAGATTGCGCACGGTCTCCTCGATGCCCCCAGGCACCGGCTTGCCGGCGTCCAGATACATCGAGCCGCCGTTGTAGAGCGTCAGGCCGATATTGTGATTGCCACCGAAGGTGTGATTCCACGGCAGCCAATCGATGATGACCGGCGGCTCGTCCTTCAGGAAAGCGAGCGTCTCGCGCAGCATCACCTGATTGGCGCAGATCATACGCTGGGTGTTGACGACGGCCTTGGGATTGCCGGTCGAGCCCGAGGTCAGCAGGAATTTTGCGATCGTGTCAGGGCCGATCCTGCCGTGAACGTCGTCGAGATCGCCACGGATCGGCGTCGCCATCAGGTCGGCGAGCAGGGTCACGTCGCGGCCCGGCACGTGCCCATAGGACGCGGCGATCTCGGTGCCGAGCGAGACGTTGGCGGCGAGCGCATCGGCGAACTTGTCGGCATCGTCAGCGAAGACGAGGCCCGGCGTCAGCAGCTTCATCAGATAGGACAGCTTGCCGTAATCCTTCGACACCAGCGAATAGGCCGGCGACACCGGGCAGAACGGAACGCCGGCATAGAACGCGCCGAACGCCAGGAGCGCGTGGTCGATCGAATTACCGGAGAGGATGACGACCGGCCGCTCGGCCGACAGGCCGCGCTGGATCAATGCGGAGGCGATGTGGCGGCTCGCGGTGAGCAGCTCGGCATAGGTGATCTTGCGCCAGCCGCGACCGCCTTCGCGCTCGGCCATGAAGACGCGGTCCGGCGTCGTCGTGGCCCAATGATGCAGGCGGTCGGTGATGCGGACCGGATAGTCGCCGAGCGGCTGCTTTGGCCGCAGGTAAATCGTGCCGTCGTCGCGCCGCTCGATGTTGACGACGGGATCGCCGAACGAGATGGGCCGCAGCGGGAAATTGCTCGCGCCGCGCTCCATGCCGGAAGAGGACGGCTGGGCGCTCATGACTTTACGCTCATGATTTGGGCTTCACCTTCGCGGTCTTGTGCTCGAGGAATTCGCGGATCCGCCGCTTGGCCTCCTTGTCGCTCTGCGCGACGGTGGCCATCAGCGACTCCATCAACAGGCCGGTCTGCGGATTGGCCTCTGCGATCATCGGCAGCGCCTGGAGCACGGCAAAATTCGTCAGCGGGGCGTTGGACGCCACCTTGGTCGCAAGCTCCAGCGCTTTGCCGAGCCCGTTGCCGGCCTCCGTCAGATATTGCGCAAAGCCGTAGGACGCGCCCTCGGTCGCGCTGTAGACGCGTCCCGTCAGCATCATGTCCATCATCCGGGCAACGCCGATCAGCCGCGGCAGCCGCACCGAGCCGCCGCCGCCGACGAAAATGCCGCGCTGCCCCTCCGGCAGCGCGAAATAGGTCGAGGGCTCGGCGACGCGGATATGGGCCGCGCAGGCAAGCTCCAGCCCGCCGCCGATCACGGCGCCCCGGAGCGCTGCGATCACGGGCACGCGGCTGTACTGGATGCGGTCGAACACCCGGTGCCACATCTGGGAGTGCAGGAGCCCGCCGGTGGCGTCGTGCTCGGTCAGCTCGGAGAGGTCGAGGCCACTGGAGAAATGGTCGCCGATACCGTGGATGACGACCGCGCCGATATCCTCGGGCAGGTTCGCAAAACACTCGCCGATTTCCAGGATGATGCCGTCATTGAGCGCATTGCGCTTGGCCGGCCGGTTCAGACCCACGGTCAGAACCCGGTCCGCCCGCTCGATCCTCAACAGCCCGGAGGGACCCGCATTCGCGGTCTCGGCGTTTCCTTGTGTCATTTGCGTCCTTGTCAGAATAGTTATGTTGTATAACGAATTTTGGGGGAGTCAAGGTGGGGCAAGGCCAGGTGGCCGTGACCCCACCCTCCCGGGAGGCCGAGGCGAGCGCAGGGCTATCGCATTTGAGATTTCCCTGCGGCCATCCTTCGAGACGCCCGCTTGAGGCGGGCTCCTCAGGATGAGGTCGGAGTGCGCGGCAGCAGTTTCAACGGGCACTGACGCCGATTTGCCTCATCCTGAGGAGGCGCGTCAGCGCCGTCTCGAAGGACGAGGCGTGCGCGCAGACCGCCGCCACAAGTCATATGCGATAGCCCTGGGGGCGAGCGAGAAAGCGGTGCAGGCCTACTCTCGCGTCACAAACTTCGCGAACGCATCGGCGTAATCCGGATGCCAGCGCGACAATGGCGGGCGGTTCTCGACGATGTCGCCGGCCGCCCAGAGCATGCGCTTCTCGTCGAGCGCGCGCGGCACGTCATTGTCCGGGCAGAGAATGTAGAAGTCGCCGGCCTCCAGCCGCGCCAGCATGAAATCGACCGTCTGCTCCGGCGTCCAGGCGCCGGCCGGCTTCTCGGTGCGTCCCTTTGCGGTCAGGCCGGTGAAGACGAAGCCCGGGATCAGCAGGTGCGCCGTGACGCGACAGTCATTCGTGTTGCGCAACTCGTGCTGGAGCGCCTCGGTGAAGGCCTTCACGCCGGCCTTGGAGACGTTGTAGGCGGGATCGCCGGGCGGCGTGGTGATGCCCTGCTTGGAACCGGTGTTGATGATGAGGCCGCGCCTGCCACGGGCGATCATGTTTGGCGCGAAGATGCGCGAGCCGTTGATGATGCCCCACATGTTGACGGCGATGATGCGTTGCCAATTGTCCGGCGCGTCGAACAACGTGCTGCCGGGCTGAATGCCGGCATTGTTCATGAGGACATCGGTGCCGCCGAACCGCGCGTGGACGGCGCGCTCGAGTTCCGTCACGCTCTCGATCTTGCTGACATCGACGGCCGAGGTCATGACGTTTGCGGCCGATGTTACGGATGACAATTTTGTTGCAGCTTCTGCCAAGCGTGTCTCGTCGACGTCAGCGATACATACCTTCATTCCAGCGCGCGCAAATGCCGCGGCGGCGGCAAATCCGATGCCGGCTGCGCCACCCGTGATCACGGCAACATTGTCCTTGACGATGGCGGGATGTGACATCGAGCGTCTCCGTGGAAAGCCTTCAGCCGAGCTATAGCATGGCAGCGATGCGACCCTGCACAAGTCGGCATGGGAGGTCTTCGTTCCGCGCTGCCTTTACGCCTATCAGGCGCGGCTGTATCCTCGGCCGAACGATCCCGCCCAGATCGAACCAATCAATCACCTGACAGGGAGTGCAGCCATGGCTGTGTCGCAGGCTATTCCGATCACGCGCCATCCGTTCGCCAACGGGTCCTACAAGCAGATGCTGATCGACGGCAAGTGGGTCGATGCAGCCTCGGGCAAGCGCTTCGAGACCCGCAATCCCGCCACCGGCGAGCTGCTCGCAACCGTTGCCGAAGGCGACAAGGAAGACATCGATCGTGCGGTCGCGGCCGCGCGTCGCGCTTTCGAAGGCCCGTGGAGCAAGGTCAAGCCGTTCGAGCGGCAGAACCTGCTCCTGAGGCTCGCCGATCTCGTCGAGAAGAATTTCGACGAATTGTCGCAGCTCGACACGCTCGACATGGGCGCGCCGCTGAGCCGCACCCGTGCCTACCGCCTGCGCGCCGTCGGCATGCTGCGCTATTACGCCGGCCAGACCACCGCGATCCACGGCGAGACCATCGAGAACTCGCTACCCGGCGAGATATTCTCCTACACGCTGAAGGAGCCGATCGGCGTCGTCGGCGCCATCATTCCCTGGAACGGGCCGCTGACCGCGACGATCTGGAAGATCGGCCCGGCGATCGCGACCGGCTGCACCGTGGTGCTCAAGCCCGCCGAAGAAGCGCCGCTGACCTCGCTGCGCATCGCTGAGCTCGCAATGGAAGCGGGCGTGCCGCCCGGCGTCATCAACGTTGTCCCCGGCTATGGCGAGACCGCGGGGGCGGCGCTCGCCTCGCATCACGACGTCGACAAGGTCGCCTTCACCGGCTCGCATGTCACGGGCCAGTCGATCATCCGTGCGTCCGCCGGCAATCTCAAGCGCGTCTCGCTCGAGCTCGGCGGCAAGTCGCCGGACATCGTGTTCGCCGATGCCGATCTCGACGCCGCCGTGCCCGGCGCGGCGATGGCGGTGTTCGCCAATTCAGGGCAGATCTGCAGCGCCGGAACGCGCCTGTTCGTCGAGCACTCGATCTACGACGAGTTCGTCGGCCGCGTCGCCGAGTTCGGCAAGAAGCTGCAGGTCGGCAACGGCCTCGATCCCAACGTGCAGATCGGGCCGCTCGTCTCCGAGCAGCAGCTCGAACGCGTCACCGGCTATCTCGACATCGGCCAGAAGGAGGGCGCGAAGGCGCTTGCCGGCGGCGGACGGGTCACCGAAGGCGCGCTGTCGAAGGGCTTCTTCGTCTCGCCGACGGTGTTCGCGGGTGTCGAGGACAACATGCGCATCGCGCAGGAGGAGATTTTCGGCCCCGTCATCTCCGCAATCGCGTTCAAGGACATGGACGAGCTGGTTAAACGCGCCAACAACACCACGTTCGGCCTCGGCTCCGGTCTGTGGACGCGCGACGTCAGCAAGGCCCATGCGGTGGCGAAACGCTTGCGTGCCGGCTCGGTGTGGGTCAACTGCTACCAGGCGATGGATCCGGCCGTGCCGTTCGGCGGCTACAAGATGAGTGGCTACGGCCGCGAATCCGGCAAGCAGCACGTCGAGGAATATCTCAACGTGAAGGCCGTCTGGATCAAGACGGCGTAAGGCCGGCTCTCCTTCGCCTCTCCCCGCTTGCGGGGAGAGGCCGGAATTCGCGCAACGCGCGGATTCCGGGTGAGGGGGACTCTCCGCGAGTCCAACTCTCACCGCGATTGCCGAGGCAGCCCCTCACCCCAACCCTCTCCCCGTAAGAACGGGGAGAGGGAGAACAACCACCGCCTTCAGGCGGTCAGTCTCCCTCACAATCATCTGCATCCTTTCAAAGACATCCGGGGACCACATGAAATTCGAAGCCTTGTTCAAGCCGTTGCAGGTCGGTCCCTACCAGCTCGCGCATCGCGTCGCGATGGCGCCGCTAACGCGCATGCGGGCCGAGCGCGACACTTTCGCGCCGCGGCCACTCAATGCCGAATATTACGGCCAGCGTGCGACGAAGGGCGGCCTGATCATCGCCGAAGCCTCGCCGGTGATCTCGCACGGCCGCGGCAACCCGGCGACGCCCGGCATCTATTCGGAGGCGCAAGTCGCGGGCTGGCGCAAGGTGACGGATGCCGTGCACGCCAAGGGCGGCATCATCTTTCTCCAGCTCTGGCATGTCGGCCGCGTCTCTCATTCCTCCTTCCACGGCGGCGAGCTGCCGGTTTCGGCCTCGGCAATTCCGATCAAGGCCGAAGGCATGAAGGCGATGACGGCCGACGGAAAGATCGCCGACTACGAGACGCCGCGCGCGCTGGAGACTGATGAGGTGAAGGGCATCGTCGAGGCGTTCCGGCAGGGGGCCAAGAACGCGCTCGCCGCTGGCTTCGACGGCGTCGAGATCCACGGCGCCAACGGCTATCTGCTCGAGCAATTCCTGCAATCGCGCAGCAACCAGCGCACCGATCAATATGGCGGCGGAATCGAGAACCGTGCGCGCCTTCTGCTCGAGGTCACTCAGGCTGCGATCGACGTCTGGGGCTCGAACCGTGTCGCTGTGCGGCTGTCGCCCTACGGCATCGCCAATGATTCCGGCGAGCCCGATCCGATGCCGCTCTATACCCATGTCGTGAAGGCGCTCGAGAAGCTGGGTTTGGCGTACCTGCATTTCATCGAACCGCGCTCCAGCGGCTCGGGCCGCGCCGAGGTCAACTGGCAGAACGTGCCATCGGCGATGGTGCTGTTCCGTCCGCTCTACAGCGGCGTGCTGATGACCGCCGGCGGCTTCACCGGGGAGACCGCGAATGCGGCGATCGCCGACGGACATGCGGACATCATCGCCTTCGGCCGCATCTTCATCTCCAATCCTGATCTGCCGCGTCGTCTCGAGCACGGCTACCCGATCACGCCGTATAATCGCGCGACGTTCTACAGCGGCGAGGAGAAGGGGTACACGGATTATCCGGTGTATGACGAGCTGACGCCGGCTTGATCTGTCATTCCGGGGCGCGACGAAGTCGCGAACCCGGAATCCATCGGGCCGCATACCTGGACGTGGGATGGATTCCGGGCTCGATGCTTCGCATCGCCCCGGAATGACGAGCTTGCTTCGCTGCGCTAGCAATGACGACGGAGAGACGTCCATGGCCAAAGCCGCAGCCGCCGCAGGGATCGCCACCGGCCAATGCCTCTGCGGCAAGGTCGCCTTCGAGATCGACGTGCCCGCGCGCTGGGCCTGGCACGATCATTCCGCCGCCAGCCGCCGCGCCCATGGCGCGGCCTACGCCACCTATGTCGGAAGCTGGAAGAAGCGCTTCCGCATCACCTCGGGCAAGACCGCGCTGACCCGCTACGAGGACAAGGCGACGAAGACCGCGCGCAGCTTCTGCTCGCATTGCGGCACGCCGATCATGTACGAGCGCCCGCGCGGGCCGCACATGGTCAACATCCCCCGCGCCCTGTTCAACGAGCGCACCGGCCGCCAGCCGCTCTATCACATCGCCATCGAAGAGCTGCAGGAATGGGCCTATACCGGCGAGTCCCTGGTGCCGCTGAAGGGCTTTCCCGGCGTCGTCTGGCAGCGCTCGAAAAGGAAGAAGCGCGCTGGCGGGGACGACCCGTTCGAACTCGGGCGGGAGGAGATGTAGCGCCTCTCCCGCGCAACGCAGCCATGACCGCGCTTCCTTGCGCCTCTGCCAGCATCTCGGCCATCATGCTTTCGGTCCTTGCGGCAACGGTCCGCTCCTGGAGGAAACATGAAGAACAAGATCACCGGCCGCTCCGCCTTTCTCGCGCTGCTCAAGGACGAGGGCATCACGCATCTGTTCGGCAACCCTGGAACCACCGAACTGCCGATCATGCATGCGCTGAAGGACCATCCCGATCTCACTTATGTGATGGCGATGCAGGAGAGCCTGGTGGTCGCGATCGCCGACGGCTACAGCCGCGCTTCGGGCAAGCTCGTCGCCTGCAACGTTCACGTCGCGCCCGGCCTCGGCAACGCCATGGGCTCGCTCTACAACGCCCAGTTCACGGGCACGCCGATGATCCTGACGGCGGGCCAGCAGGAGCAGGGCCACGGTCTGATGGAGCCGGTGCTCTATGGTCCGCTGGTGCGCATGGCCGAGCCGCTGGTGAAATGGGCGGTCGAGGTGACACGGCTGGAGGACCTGCCGCGCATCGTGCGCCGTGCCGCCAAGGTGGCGATGACGCCGCCGACCGGGCCGGTGTTCATCTCGCTGCCCGGCGACATCCTCAACAGCGAAGCCGGGATCGATCTCGGCCGCTCCACCCGCATCGATGCCCGCACGAAACCGTCGGACGAGGCGCTGAAGGCCTTTGCCGCACGCCTGCTCAAGGCTGAGCGTCCCGTGATCGTCACCATGGACGAGGTGGTCAAGAGCGATGCTTTGACGGAGGCGGCTGAACTGGCCGAGCTGCTCGGCGCTGCGGCCTATCAGTCCTCGACGCCCTACGGCTCGCACTTTCTGTCCGAAAGCCCGAGCTTCGTCGGCACGCTCGCGCGCGTGCAGAAGGTCGCCCGCGATACGCTCGCGCCCTACGATCTGCTGATCGCGCTCGGCGGCGATCCCTTGCGGATGTCGGTCTATAGCGAGGTCGATGCGCTGCCTGAGGGCCTCGGCATCGTGCAGATCGGTCTCGTCGATTGGGAGATCGCCAAGAATTACGGGGCCGAGATCGCGCTGAAGGCGGATCTGAAGGAAACGCTGCGCGCGCTGATCCCGGTACTCAAGGAGATGGGCGGCGCAGCCCTCGCGAGCCGCGCGAAGCAGCGTCTCGCCGAGCTCGCGCCGAAGAACTGGACCGCGCGCCGCGCGGCGCTGGTCGAGCAGATCGGCAAGAGTGCCGGCCGCACACCGATCGATCCGGACTTCCTGGTGCTGCAAATGGTCGAGGCTATGCCCGATAACGCCATCCTGGTCGACGAAGGTCTCACCTCCAGCCGCCAGATCACGGCCCTGTATCCGCATCGCGACCGCTACGGCTATCACGGGCTCGCCTCCGGCGGCATCGGCTGGGGCCTGCCGGCCGCGGTCGGCGCCAGCATTGCCAATCCCGATCGCCCCGTGGTGTGCTTCTCCGGCGATGGCAGCGCGATGTACTCGATCCAGTCGCTCTGGACCGCGGCGCATCACAAGCTGCCGCTCAACGTCGTCATCGCCAACAACGGCGGCTATCGCATCATCAAGCAGCGCCTGCTCGCCTTCCACGGCGATGACAATTACGTCGGCATGGATTTCGTCGATCCGCCAGTCGATTTCGCCGGCGTCGCCAAGGCGCTCGGCTGCGAGGCGATCAAGGTCAGCGATGTCAGCGAACTGAAGGCGACGCTGGCGTCGGCGTTTGGCCGGCCGGGAACCAAGCTGATCGAGGTGATGGTGGACGGGAAGGTGTAGCCCCGCAGTCGTCCCCGCGAAGGCGGGGACCCATACCGCGTGATCTATCGACTGCGGCTGGTAGGCGTATCGAGCTCCCGAATCTTCGCCAAACTACTTCCTGTGGTTATGGGTCCCCGCCTTCGCGGGGACGACAGCCTGGCTGTGGCGCGATCTTCCGCCTACCCCTTCTTCCCCACGCGATACTCCGCCGCGGGATGCGGCGCGTCGAGGCGCGCGCGGCCCTCGCCGAACAGTTTTTCCCGCAACGTGCCCTTGGCGTACTCGCTCTTGTACCTTCCGCGCCGCGTCAGCTCGGGCACCAGCATGTCGGCGATATCCTCGAAATCGCCGGGCGAGATCGCGAAGGCGACGTTGAGGCCGTCGACGTCGGTCTTCTCGAACCAGTCCTCGATCTTGTCGGCGACCATCTCGGGCGTGCCGACCACGACCGGGCCGGCGCCGCCGATGCCGACATGCTCGATGACGTCGCGCACGGTCCAGACGCGGTCAGGGTCGGCGCGGGTGACGTTGTCCATGGCGCTGCGGCCGGCATCGTTCTGGACGTGGCGCACCTGCTGGTCGAGGTCGTAGCCGGAGAAGTCGACGCCGGTCCATCCCGACATCAGCGCCAGCGCGCCTTCTGGGCTGATGTGGCGGCGGTAGTCGGCGTATTTTTCCTTCGCCTCGGCTTCCGTCCGTCCGAGGATGATCGTCATCATCGAGAACATCAGGATCTCCGCCGGATCGCGGCCGAGTGCGGCCGCCTCCTGCCGGATCGCGGAGACGCGCGGCGCGATCACCTTGGCTGACGGTCCCGACATGAACACGCACTCGGCGTGCCTGGCCGCGAACTGCCGGCCGCGCGGCGAGGTGCCGGCCTGGTACAGCACGGGCGTGCGCTGCGGCGAGGGCTCGCTGAGGTGAATGGTGTTGTTGATGCGGTAGTTCGCGCCCGCATGATTGACGCGATGAACTTTTGCCGGGTCGGTGAAGATGCCGCGCTTGCGGTCGCGCAGCACGGCATCGTCCTCCCAGCTGCCTTCCCAGAGCTTGTAGACGACCTCCATATATTCGTCGGCGATGTCGTAGCGGTCGTCATGGCCGGTCTGCTTGTCCTTGCCGGCACCGCGCGCGGCGCTGTCGAGATAGCCGGTGACGACGTTCCAGCCGATCCGCCCCTCGGTGAGGTGATCGAGCGTCGACATCCGCCGTGCGAACGGATAGGGCGGCTCGAAGGACAGATTGCTGGTGACGCCGAAGCCGAGATTTTGCGTCACCGCCGCCATCGCCGACAGCAGCAGCAGCGGCTCGTTCGACGGCGTCTGCGCTGCATTGCGCAAGGCTGCGTCAGGGCTGTTGCCATACACGTCATAGACGCCAAGCACGTCGGCCAGGAACAGCCCGTCGAAACGGCCGCGCTCCAGCGTCTTGGCGAGATCGATCCAGTAGGACAGGCGGTTATACTCGGCGGTACGGTCGCGCGGATGGGTCCACAGGCCCGGTGACTGGTGTGCGACGCAATTCATCGCAAAGGCGTTGAGCCTGATCTCTTTGGCCATGCTGGTCCCTCGGCGCCCTGTACTGAGCGCTCTTCGAATGATAGATGTGCGCCCCAACTTGGCGAAGTTCTTGCATATAATTGGCCCTTGGCAAGGGCCAAGATAGAAGGCTTGCGCTTGGCAAAGCCAAAGTCAGCGTCGCAGCTGTGCCTGGCAAGCCAGTCTCAAGGAAGCAAGAACGAAATCCCAAGAGGACCACGAGAAGAGACCTACAAGAAGCGAACTACAAGAACTATCCGAGTCCCCGCCACTTTCGAAGGCCAACCCGCCTCGGGTAAGGTCCTTCACAGTCTCGAAAAGCAAGTATGACCAGAGCCGACGCCATCGCCCGCGCCCGTGAGGATTTCAACTCCGGCGCGTTCCTCGCTGAACTCGACCGCCGCGTCGCCTACAAGACCGAGAGTCAGAATCCGCAGCGCGGCCCCGAGCTGCGTGCCTATCTGGAGCAGGAGATGCAGCCGGCTTTCGCCGCGCTCGATTTTTCCAGCCGCATCGTCGAATCCCCGAGCGGCAAGGCGCCATTCCTGTTCGCCGAGCATCACGAGAGCGCCTCGCTGCCGACCGTGCTGGTCTACGGCCATGGCGATGTCGTCGACGGCATGGAAGGCGAGTGGCGTGATGGCCGGGATCCCTGGCGCACCAATGCTTCCGGGACGCGCCTCTATGGCCGCGGCACCGCCGACAACAAGGGGCAGCACAGCATCAATATGGCCGCGCTGCGTGCGGTGCGCGAGGCGCGCGGCGGTAAGCTCGGCTTCAACGCCAAGTTCATCATCGAGATGGGCGAGGAGATCGGCTCGCCCGATCTCGGCAAGGTCTGCGATCTCCATCGCGACGCGCTCAAGGCCGACCTGTTCATGGCCTCCGACGGGCCGCGCCTCTCGGCCGATCGGCCGACGCTGTTTCTCGGCTGTCGTGGAGGCATCCGCATCCATCTCGACGTGAACTTGCGCGACGGCGGTCACCATTCCGGCAATTGGGGCGGCGTGCTCGCCAACCCCGCGACCATCCTGGTCAACGCGATCTCCACCCTGGTCGACGGCCACGGCCGTCTCCAGCTCGATGCCTTGAAGCCGCCGCGGCTGACCAACCAGATCCGCTCCTATCTCGCCGACGTCGAGGTGGTGCCGACTGCGGACGAGCCGGCGCTGGCCGAAAATTGGGGCGAGGAGGGTCTATCGGCCGCTGAACGGCTCTACGCCTGGAACACGCTGGAAGTGCTGGCGATGTCCTCAGGCAATATCGAGAAGCCGGCCAACGCGATTCCGGGCCAGGCCAATGCCGTGCTGCAACTGCGTTTCGTGGTCGGGACGAAGGTTGAGGGGCTGATCGACGCTGTCCGCGCGCATCTGGTCGGACGCGGTTTTCCGATGGTCGAGGTGCGCGCGGCGCAGAGTTTTGCTGCATCGCGCACCGATTTCGACAGCCCGTGGATCAAATGGGCGGCGGATTCGGTGCGAGAGACCACCGGCAAGGCGCCGGCCGTGCTGCCGAATTTCGGCGGTTCGCTGCCCAACGACGTGTTTTCCGAGATCCTGGGACTGCCGACGATCTGGGTGCCGCATTCCTATCCCGGCTGCTCCCAGCATGCGCCCAATGAGCACATCCTGCTGCCATTGACCGAAGAGGCCTTGACGGTGATGGCCGGGCTGTTCTGGGATCTCGGCGAGTTGCCAAAGCCACCGACTGGCCCGTTAACCTGAGCCGATGATCCAGCCGAAAGTTACATTCTAATCCGGCCCGATTTGTGCTTGCATCCGGGCCGCATCATCCGAAAGGGGAAGAAAAACGTGAAACATTTCCGTCACATCGGACTCGCGCTCGCCGCGACCTTCGTCGTCAGCCAGGCCGGGGCCCAGGAGCTGACCGGCACGCTGAAGAACATCAAGGACACCGGCGCCATCACGCTCGGTTTCCGCGATTCCTCGATCCCGTTCTCCTATCTTGACGACAACCAGAAGCCGGTCGGCTTCGCGATGGACATCTGCTACAAGATCGTCGAGGCCGTGAAGAAGGAGCTCAAGCTCGACAAGCTCGAGGTCAAGCTCAACCCGGTGACCTCGGCGACCCGTATCCCGCTGATGGCCAACGGCACCATCGACCTCGAATGCGGCTCGACCACCAACAATGCCGAGCGCCAGAAGCAGGTCGCCTTCACCAACACCCACTACCTGACCGCCAGCCGCTATGTCTTCAAGAAGTCGAGCGGCCTGAAGTCGATCGATGACCTCAAGGGCAAGACCGTGGTCTCGACCGCCGGCACCACCAACATTAAGCAGCTCACCGAAGCCAATGTCGCCAAGGGCCTCGGCGCTAACATCATTCCGGCCAAGGATCATGCCGAAGCCTTCCTGATGGTCGAGACCGACCGCGCGGTCGCCTTCGTCATGGACGACATCTTGCTGGCGAGCCTCGTCGCCGGTTCGAAGAACCCGGACGACTACGTTATCTCCAAGGACGCGTTCTCCAAGCCCGAGCCCTACGGCATCATGCTGCGCAAGGACGATCCCGCCTTCAAGAAGGTGGTTGATGCGGCGACCGCCGCGCTCTACACCTCCGGCGAGGCCGAGAAGATCTACAACAAGTGGTTCACCCAGAAGATCCCGCCGAAGGGCCTGAACCTCAACACGCCGATCTCGGCCGAGCTGAAGAACGAGTTCGCCAAGCCGACGGACTCGCCGAACCCGGACGACTACAAGTAAGATAAAACCTCGATTTTTCGATCGGGATCATGTCCGGCCACTCTTGACACCAGGGTGGCCGGACATTTGCATAGGCGCTCAAGACGTCCAATGACGGGCGCGTTCGCGCGGGGGACACGTGAACTACAACTGGAACTGGGGAATCTTCTTCCAGCCGAATCCGATGGGGACCGGCACCTACCTCGACATGCTGCTGTCGGGGCTGGCGCTGACCCTCAAGACCGCGGCGCTGGCCTGGGTGATCGCGCTGATCACAGGCTCGATCGTCGGCGTCATGCGCACGCTGCCGTCGAAGGGCGCCAATTGGTTCGGCTTCGCCTACGTCGAATTCTTCCGCAACATGCCGCTTCTGGTGCAGCTCTTCCTGTGGTTTTTCGTGCTGCCGGAAATTCTGCCGAGGGCGGCCGGGCTGTGGCTGAAGCAATTGCCGAACGCGCCGTTCTGGACGGCGGCGATCGGGGTCGGCTTCTTCATGTCGGCGCGCGTAGCCGTGCAGCTGCAGGCCGGCATCTCCTCGCTGCCGCGCGGGCAGAAGATGGCGGCGACTGCGCTCGGCCTGACCACCGTGCAGGGCTATCGCTACGTGCTGCTGCCGATGGCCTTCCGCATCATCCTGCCGCCGCTGACGTCTGAATTCCTCAACACCATCAAGAACACCGCGGTCGCCATCACCATCGGCCTGCTCGAGCTGACCGGACAGGCGCGCTCGATGCAGGAATTCTCGTTCCAGGTGTTCGAGGCCTTCACCGCCGCGACCATCCTCTATCTCCTCGTCAACGCCGTCGTCGTGACCGCGATGCGCTTCCTCGAGCGCTGGGTCGCGATCCCCGGCTACATCACGGGGAAATAAGCGATGTTCGGCAATCTCGATTTCGATGTCATCCGCCGCGCGCTGCCGTATCTGTTCTACGAGGGCATGACGTTCACGCTGACGCTGACCTTCCTCGCAGCTCTCGGCGGCCTAGTCTTCGGCACGGCGCTCGCCCTGATGCGCCTGTCCGGATTCAAGATTCTGGGCCGCATCGCCGGCATCTATGTCGACTTCATGCGCTCGCTGCCGCTGGTGCTGGTGATCTTCTGGTTCTACTTCCTGGTGCCCTATATCGGGCAGTGGGTGACAGGCGCCTCGCGTCCGATCAGCGTCGGCGCGTTCACGTCCTCGCTCGTCACTTTCATCATGTTCGAGGCGGCATATTTCTCCGAGATCATGCGCGCCGGCATCCAGTCGATCTCGCGCGGCCAGCCGGCCGCGGCCAGCGCGCTGGGGCTGACCTACGCGCAGACCATGCGCTACGTCGTGCTGCCGCAGGCCTTCCGCAATATGCTGCCGGTGCTGATCACGCAGACCATCGTGCTGTTCCAGGACACCTCGCTGGTCTACGTCCTGTCGATCACCGACTTCCTGGGCGCGGCGAGCAAGGTGGCGCAGCGTGACGGCCGCCTGGTCGAAATGTATCTGTTCGCCGCCGTGGTCTACTTCACCATCTCCTGTATCGCGTCCTACGGCGTCCGCCGCCTCCAGGCGCGCATCGCCATCATTCGCTAGGGCTCCCCGCTCATGATCGAAATCAGCCACGTCAACAAATGGTACAGCCCCACCTTCCAGGTGCTGACCGACTGCACCACCAATGTCACCAAGGGCGAGGTCGTCGTGGTCTGCGGCCCCTCCGGCTCGGGCAAGTCGACGCTGATCAAATGCGTCAATGCGCTGGAGCCGTTCCAGAGCGGCGACATCCTGGTCGACGGCACCAAGGTCAACGATCCCAAGACCGATCTGCCGAAGCTGCGCTCGCGCGTCGGCATGGTGTTCCAGCATTTCGAGCTGTTTCCGCACCTTAAGATCATCGACAATCTCTGCCTGGCGCAGGAGAAGGTGCTGGGCAGGGGGCATGACAAGGCGCAGGCCAAGGCCGTGCAGCTGCTCGAGCGCGTCGGCTTGAAGGAGCAGGCGCAGAAATTCCCGGCGCAGCTCTCCGGCGGCCAGCAGCAGCGCGTCGCCATCGCGCGCGCGCTCGCAATGGATCCGATCGTGATGCTGTTCGACGAGCCGACCTCGGCGCTCGATCCGGAAATGGTCAGCGAGGTTCTCGACGTCATGGTCGATCTCGCCCGCGAGGGCATGACCATGATGGTCGTCACCCACGAGATGGGTTTTGCCCGCAAGGTCGCCAACCGCGTCATCTTCATGGACCGCGGCGAGATCGTCGAGGACGCAGCGAAGGACGATTTCTTCGGCAAGCCCCGCAGCGACCGCGCGCAGAAGTTCTTGTCGAAGATTCTGTCGCATTAACTCCTCTGTCATTCCGGGACGCGCCTTGGCGCGGGCCCGGAATCCATAGTCACCAGCCGGGGTTATGGATTCCGGGCTCGTCGCTTCGCGCCGCCCCGGAATGACAAATAGAGGGATGATCCGTCCCTCTAACTGGCGTATAAGCGCGCCAAATTCCCCCTCCCCAGGAGATCTGCCTTGGACTCGATCGCCTACGTCAACGGCTCATTCGTCCCGCTCTCGGAAGCCAAGATCTCGGTGCTCGATCGCGGCTTCCTGTTCGCCGACGGCATCTACGAGGTCTCGGCCGTCCTCGATGGCAAGCTGGTCGACAATGCTTCGCATCTGGCGCGGCTGGAGCGGTCCGTCGGCGAGATCAAGTTGAAGCTGCCGGAGACCATCGAGCGCATCACCGAGCTGCAGAAGGAGCTGATCGCGCGCAACAATCTCGTGAACGGCCTCGTCTATCTCCAGGTGACGCGCGGCGCCGACAAGGGGCGCGACTTCCCGTTTCCCAAGTCCGACGTCAGGTCGAGCCTGGTGATGTTCACGTCCGAGAAGGACATCATCAACGCCGCGGTGGCCAAGACCGGCATCAATGTCATCACGGTGCCCGACATCCGCTGGGAGCGGCGCGACATCAAAAGCGTGGCGCTGCTGGCGCAGGTGCTGGCAAAGCAGGCCGCTGCGGAAGCCGGCGCCGGCGAAGCCTGGATGCTGCAGGACGGCTATGTGACCGAAGGCGGCTCGTCCACGGCATTCATCCTGACCAAGGATGACGTCATCGTCACCCGCCAGAACTCCAACGCGATCCTGCCCGGCTGCACCCGCAAGGCCGTGATTGCGCTTGCCGAGGAGCGCCAGCTGCGCGTCGAGGAACGCTCCTTCACGGTCGCCGAAGCGCTCGCCGCCAAGGAAGCCTTCATCACCAGCGCATCCTCCTTCGTGCAGCCGGTGGTCGCCATCGACGGCAAGACGATCGGCGACGGCAAGCCCGGCCCGATGGCGACGCGCCTGCGCGAGATCTACGTGGACTTCGCCAAGGCGACGGCGGTGTAAGCGGCATAGGTAGCTGTCGTAGGGTGAGCAAAGGCGCGCTTGCGCCGTGCCCACGCCTTCTCACGTTTTTGCTGAAGAATGGTGGGCACGCTTACGCTTTGCCCACCCTACGAGACCGTCCGTTGCCGTCGGTTTAAGCCACTGACGCCTTCACCTTCACCGAATGCACGGCGCGGAACGCGATCGCGATCCTGTTCCAGGCGTTGATGGCACCGATCAGCATGGTCAGGTTCACCGTCTCCTCTTCGGAGAACTGCGCGCGGACCTGTTCGTAAGTCTCGTCTGGCGCATGCGTCTCGGCGATCAGCGTCACCGCTTCGGTCCAGGCCAGCGCGGCGCGCTCACGGCCGGAATAGAGCGGGGATTCGCGCCAGGCGTTGAGCAGGTAGATGCGCTGCTCGGTCTCGCCGCGCTTGCGGGCGTCCTCGGTGTGCATGTTGATGCAGAAGGCGCAGCCGTTGATCTGCGAGGCCCGGATCTTGACCAGCTCGATCAGCGATTTCTCCAGGCCGGTCGACTGGATCTGCTGCTCAAGCGCCACCAGCGCTTTGATCGTATCGGGCGCGGCCTGGTAGTAGTTCATGCGGGGCTTCATGGTCGTTCTCCTTTTCTTTGGTTGGGTCAGTGGGCTCCGCCGGCCGAGACTTGGCCGGGCCTCTTCAGAAAGAATACGGCGATGAGAGCGACGATCAGCGCCATTCCGAGCAGGTAGAACGTATCGCTGAAGGCGAAGATATAGGCCTGCTTCTGCACGGTATGGCCGATCGCGACATAGGCGCGATGCGCGGCGTCCGCACGGTCGATAACGCCGTGATTGACGAAATATTGCGTGAGCTGCTCGAGCCGCGTGCGCGTGGCCTCTTCGAACACAGAGACCGACTGCATCAGCACGTTGGAGTGATATTGCTCGCGCTTGGACAGCACGGTTTGCAGCAGCGCGATGCCGACGGCGCCGCCGAGATTGCGCATCATGTTGAACAGGCCCGAGGCCGAGCCCGCATTCTCCGCTTCGATGCCTGCGGTCGCGACCGCCGACAACGGCGCCATCACCAGCGCCTGGCCGATGGCGCGCACGATATTGGGCCACAGCAGCTGGTCGGCGGCATAGTCGTTGGTCATGTTGATGTTCATGAAGTTGGATGCTGCGAACAGAACGAAGCCGACGCCGATGATGATCCGCGCATCGAACTTCTGCATCAGGCGCGGCACCAGCGGGATCAGCACGAGTTGCGGCAGCCCGGTCCAGGCCAGCACCATGCCGATCTGCTCGGCATTGTAGCCCTGAATACGCGCCAGATATTGCGGCAGGATGAACACGGAGCCGTAGAGTGCAATGCCGAGCAGGAAGTTCGCGAGCATGCCGAAGCCGAAATTGCGGCGCACGAGCAGACGCAGATTGAGCAGTGGCTTCTTCACCGTGAGCTCGATGATCAGGAATGCCGTCAGCGCAACAGCGGCGATGATCGAGAGCTTGACGATGAACGGCGAGCCGAACCAGTCGTCCTTGTTGCCTTCCTCCAGCACAGTCTGGAGCGCGGACAGGCCGATCGCCATGGTGATGATGCCGGCCCAGTCGCCCTCGCGAAGCAGCGCCAGCTTCATCGGCTTGGGCTCGAGCGCGTACCAGAGCATGCCGACCATGATCGCGCCGGGAACCAGGTTGACGTAGAAGATGTATTGCCAGCCGAAATTCTCGGTGAGATAGCCGCCGATGGTCGGGCCGATCGCCGGCGCGAAAGTCGCCGACAGCGCGAACAGCGCAAGGCCGACCGGCTGCTTGGCGCGCGGCAGCAGCATGATGATCAGCGTGAAGGCCATCGGGATCAGCACGCCGCCGGTGAAGCCCTGGATGGCACGCAGCACGATCATCTGCGACAGATCCTGCGCCAGTGCGCAGGCCGCGGACAGAACCAGGAACAGGATCGCGTTGGTGAGGAGATAGATGCGGATCGAGAACACCTGCGCGAGCCAGCCCGACAGCGGGATGACCACGATCTCGGCGATCAAATAGGAGGTCGAGATCCAGCCGCCGTCGTCGATGCCGGCGCCGATCGCGCCCTGGATGTCCGCGAGCGAGGCGTTGACGATCTGGATGTTCAGAACCGCCATGAAGGCGCCGAGCGTGGCGCCGATCACCGCGATCCAGGTTTTTGTCGACACCGCGGGCGCGAGGGGTGCAGCGGGGGCGGGGAGGCCGGCAGCGGCGTCGACCGTTGGTTGGAGCGTGCTCATGGTTTCAACCGCCATTCGCGCGGGACGTACTGCCGGCGAGACGCTTGGCCGTCTCCCGCTCGGCCAGCACTGCCTGTTTGGTGTCGACGGTCGGCACCGCAGACATGCCGGGCCGCAGCAAGCCGGTGAGGCTGTGGTCGTCGAGCACGATCTTCACCGGAACGCGCTGCACGATCTTGGTGAAGTTGCCGGTGGCGTTGTCGGGCGGCAGCAGTGCGAATTCGAGCCCGCTCGCCGGCGACAGGCTGTCGACATGGCCGCGCAGGCTGATGTTGCGGAAGCTGTCGACGTGCAGCTCGACCGGCTGGCCCGGCCGCACATGCGTGAGCTGGGTCTCCTTGAAATTGGCGACGACGTAGACGGCGTCGAGCGGCACCACCGCCATCAATTGCGTGCCGGCCTGCACGTATTGGCCGACACGCAAGCTGCGGGCGCCGACCGTGCCGTCCACCGGCGCGATGATCTCGGTATAGGACAGGTTCAGCGCCGCCTGCTGCGCGACCGCGCGGGCGCGTTCGAGCTGGGCGGTGGCCTGAGCGCGCTGGGTGGTGAGCACGTCGACCTTGCGCTGCGCGGCGACGAGGCCGGACTTGGCATGCTGCAATTGCGCACTGCTGGCGCGCAGCGCCGCGTCGGTCTGCTGCGCGCGCTGGATCGTGCCGGAGCCCGACTTCATGAGGTCGTCGTAGCGGGCGCGCTCCTCCTGCGCGAATTTCAGATTGGCTTCTGCAGCGGCGACGTCGGCGGTGCTCTGTTCAATGATCGGCTGCTGCAGTTCGAGCTGGGCGTCGATGTTGCGGACCGAGGCTTCGCCGGCAGCGACGTCGGCTTTCGCCTGGTCGAGTGCCGCCTTGAAATCGCGGTCGTCGATCTTGGCCAGCAGCTGGCCCGCCTGAACCTTCTCATTGTCGCCGACCAGCACCTTGGCGATGTAGCCGGAGACCTTCGGCGCGACGATCGTGGAGTCCGCCTTCACATAGGCGTCGTCGGTGGATTCAAGGTAGCGGCCGTTAGCCCAGTAATCGTGTCCGTAGTAGGCCATGGTCGCAGTGCCTGCGAGCAGCGCGAGCACCAAGGCCGCGCGCCGGACCCTGTTCCGCGCCGGGATAGCGGACGGCGCCTTGGCGTAATCGCGCGTGATTTCAGTGGCTTGCTGGAAGGTCTCAGTGCGGGGCATTTCGGACATTGCAGTCTCCTGTCGGCTCGCTGAGACTATCGGTCTTGCTGGCCCGGATGATAATCGGCTAGATTCTGGAAGGATTATCCATTCAGGGTGGATAATCTGAGCGGTCACCCTGGCTCGTGATGTTTACCGGGGCAGGCGCGCGGCTACGCCAGCGCGATTGCTGCTGAGGCGCACATCCCAGTGCAAGGAAAGCCATGGATCGACTGACCAGCCTCGAAGTGTTCAGCCGGGTGGTCGAGACCGGCGGCTTCTCCGCAGCAGCCCGCAAGCTCAACATGTCGACCACCATGGTGAGCAATCACGTGCAGGCATTGGAAGACCGGCTCGGGGTGCGGCTGCTTCACCGCACCACGCGCAAGGTCAATCTGACCGAGATCGGGAAGGCCTATTACGACCGCTGCGTCCAGATTCTCGCCGATATCGAACAGGCCGACGACATCGCGAGCGAATTGCAGTCGGTGCCGCGCGGCACGCTGCGCATTCACGTCGCCACGCACATGGTGCCGTTCGTCGCGCCGATTGCGGCCAAACTGCTGTCGACCTATCCGGAGCTCAAGATCGATCTGCGCATGGGCGAGGCCGAGGTCGACCTCATCGAAGAAGGCTATGACGTTGCCCTGCGCATGACACAGCCACCGGATTCAAGCCTGATCGTGCGCAGCCTTGCCACCTGGCGCCACGTGCTGTGCTGCTCCCACGATTACATCGAGAAGCACGGCCGGGTGCAGAAGCTCGACGAGCTCACCGGGCACAATTGTGGTCGGCACTTGAACTATCCGTTCGGCGACGAATGGCGCTTCCTCGATCGCAAGGGCACGCCGGCCTCGGTGCGCGTCTCCGGCAGCTTCGTCACCAATAGCGGAGAAGCGCTGCGCGAGGTCGCGCTGGAGGGCGCCGCAATCTGCCTGATGGCGGGGTTCCTCATTCAGGATGATCTCGAAGCTGGCCGCCTCGTGCGCCTGTTGCCGGAATATCGGACGGTCGAGCTCTCCATGAACGCGGTCTATCCGCATCGTCATCATCTGTCGGCGAAAGTGAGGACCTTCATCGACCTGCTCGTGCACCACAGCGCCGAGCAGCAGAAGCTGATCAACCCGTATTCATGAGACCTTTCACCGCCGGCTCCACGTGCGGCAGAAAGCGTGTTGACAACGCCGAGTTGTCTGCAACAATACAACCTGAGATATGAATGATGTATTTGGGACCGAGGCATTCGGTTCGATCCTTTTTTGATACGACGTTTCGTCCAGGCCAGGTTTCTAGCTTCTCCTCTTCCATCTGTTGCTCTTCCATGTTTGACGGATCGACCGGCGGCAAGCCGGTCAACGTTCGCTTGCGTGAGAGCTTCGCAAGGGATTGGCGGCATCATCCTGTGATGGAGCTGGATGGCTTGGTCTGGCCCGACTGCCGCTCTAGGGAGGCTTCGATGACCATTGCCAGAACAGGATGGATTGCGACTTTGCTGCTCGGCCTCGTGATGGCGGGTGGCGTGCAGCCTTCTCCTGCTGCGGCCGACGATGCGTGGCCGGTCAAGAACAAGCTGATCGGCAAGGACGGAGGCAAGTCGAAGGATGTCAGCGGCATCGCCTGCACGACCGCTGATGGGTTTCCCCGTTCGTGCCTCGTTATCGACGACAATCTCCAGGGCGCTCAATTCATCGAATTGACCGACGGCAAGCTCGTCGCCGGAAGCCCCGTGAAGTTGATCGACAACACGTTCAATGGCAAGGCGCTCGAACTTGATGGCGAGGGCGTCGCCTTCTCCAAACGGCAGTATTACGTCATCGGCTCGCATGGTCATCCGCGGGACAAGGACCACAAGCTCGACCCCAAGAAAGATGTCGATAAGATTCGGGCCAGGATTGCCGCAAGCAGCCAGATCGTTCGGTTCCGCACGACGGGGGCAGATGGCAATGCGTCGGGCCTTGAGCGTACGGGGCAATTGCGAGAGGTCATCGCGGCCGAACCTGCGCTTCTCGAGTTCATGGATATCAGGCTGGAGAAGAACGGCTTGACCATCGAGGGCGTGGCGATCAAGGACGATCGGACGTTGCTCGCAGGATTCCGGGGCCCCGTCTTGAACGACAATCGCGCCGTCGTCCTCTCGGTAGAGATAGACGCGCTGTTCGGTGATCGAAAAAGCACGACTCACCGGCTGTTCCGACTTCCGCTCGGTGACAACAGGGGTGTACGCGATCTCGCCGCGTTCGGCGATCGCACCCTCATCCTGGCCGGTCCTGTTGCGGACGGGCCGGGAGCCTACGCAATATATTCTTGGGACGGAGCGTCCGAGACCGTACGGCTATTGAAGGAACTCCCGTTCGATCCAAAGCGAAAGCCGGAGGGACTGCTGCCGTTGGGCGCGACTTCCGCCGGACTGCGGGTCCTGATCGTATTCGACAGCGATAAGGAAGGTACGCCCACCCCCATCGAAATACCACGATGAACGGGATCGGACCTCCCCGCCTTGTCCAGCCGGTCGAACGAAAGAGGCGCCACCTTCCAGCATTTCCGGAGGGAGTCCGTCAGCGAGCCGGTGGCGGCAAGCGCCCGAACGCAGCCTCGAGCGCCATGCCGATCGCGAGCAGGCGGGGATCGCTGCCGGCGGGGCCATCGAGCTCAAGCCCGATCGGCAATCTGCTGCTGGCGCCGAGCGCGATCGGGATCTGGATGCCGGGAATCCCGGCATTGCTGCCTGGGTCCGTGTTCTGAATGAACAGGCCGAAATTCTCGAGGCTGCTGGACTCCGGATTGGAGGGAATGGCGACGCGCGGCGTGGTCGGGAAGGCGATCGCATCGAGCCGGTTGTCGGCAAAGCTCCTGGCGTACAGCGCCTGCAGCGCGGGGCGCGCAATCTCGATCGCGGCGTCGTAGATCGGCTTGGCGTCGACCAGGGTGCCGTCGGGACCAGGCAGCTTGCGCGGGATCACCAAGCCGTCATAGGTGCCCTTCACATCGGCGCTGGCGATCTGCTCCGCCAATGCCGCGATGGAGAGGCCGGTGCCGGTGTGCCTGAGATAGGCGACCAGATCGTCATAGGCCTCGTACAGCGCGACGGGAAAGCTGACCTGGGCGTCGAGCTCTGCCAGTTGCGGCATCTCGATCCCGACGACCGTGACGCCTTGCACCTTCATTTTCGCGACGGCTTCCTGGAACGCGGCCTCGGTGTCGGCATCGAGATTGGCCAGCATCGATCTCGCGAGGCCGACGCGGACCTGCGTCAGATCCGCCGGCGCAAGCGCATCGCCACCGGCGATGACGCGGTCGAGCAGCGCGACATCCGCCATGGTCGCAGCCATCGGGCCTGCGGTATCGCGGGTGTGCGAGATCGGTGCGATGCCGTCTTGCGGGTAGCGGCCGACCGTCGGGCGCAGCGAGGCGCATCCGTTCAGGGCGGCAGGCACCCGCACCGATCCGCCGGTGTCCGTGCCGAGCCCGCCGGCGACGATCCGTGCGCCAATCGCCGCGCCCGTGCCTGACGAGGAGCCGCCGGCGATCAAAGTGCGATCATAGGCGTTGCGCACGCCGTACTCGGCGCCGGTCTTGAACGCGGTGTTGTAGCCGGAGATGCCGAAGGCGAGCTCGTGCATGCTGGTCTTGCCGATGATGACCGCCCCGGCATCGCGCAGCTTTGTCACGACAGGCGCGTCGGCCTTCGGAATGTAATCCTTCAGCGCCGGTGTGCCGGCACTACAGGGCAGTCCCGCGACCTCGATATTGTCCTTGATCACGATGGGTACGCCGCCGAGCGGCTTTGTCTTGTCGCCTGCCGCGTCGAACGCGGCCGCGGCCTTCAAGGCGCCGGCTTCGTCCAGGGTGACAAAGACATTGAGTTCGGCGTTGGCCTTGGCGCGGGCCAGGGCTTCCCGGGTGAGTGCGGTGCTCGTGAATGTCCCGGCGGCGAGGCCGGCCGCGGCCTCGGTCAGTGTCAACTGGTCGAAATCCATGATGCATCACCCGATCGCAGGAGGCCATCAGAGCGTCCCTTAAGGAGCAGAGGCTGAAGCGTCCGCGGCGCCGCGTCAACCGGTGGCGTGCATCCTTGCCGGCGACGGCGTGTCCAGTTCGGCGAGCAGCCGCTCGACGTCGGCCTTCACCTTCACAATCGCGATGTCCTTCACCGGGCCATAGCCGCGGATATCCATCGGGCCTTTGGCGATCGCCACGAGATTTGGCAGATGCGCCGCATCGAGCTCGCCCAGCATCCGCTCGATCAGGCCTTCATACCAGGCGATCAGTTCACGCTCGGCGCGCCGTTCCGCAGTGTAGCCGAACGGATCGAACGGCGTTCCACGCAGTGCTTTCAAGCGCGCGAGCATGGCCAGAGGCACCTGAATCCACTGGCCGAAGGCGCGTTTGCGCGGACGTCCCCGTGCATCGCGCCGCGACTTCAGGAACGGCGGGGCGAGGTAGTATTGGATGCTGAAGCCGTCCTCGAATTCACGCTTCAGCTCGTCGAGAAAGCCGCTTCGCATGTGCAGCCGCGCCACCTCGTACTCGTCCTTGTAGGCCATCAGCTTGAACAGGCCGCGAGCGACCGCCTCGGTCAGCGCCTCACTGTTCAGCTTGGCCTCGGCATTGCGGACCTTTCCGACCATCGCCCGATAGCGCGCCGCGTAGGCGTCGTTCTGATAGGCCGTGAGGAACTCGGCGCGCCGGGCAATGATCTGGTCGAGCGTCTCGGCTTCAGGTGCCTTGTCCGAGGTCGGCAGAAAATCCGGATCGGCAGCGGCGATCCGGCCCCAGGCAAAGGCCTGCTTGTTGCGCTCGACCGCGACGCCGTTGAGCTCGATCGCGCGGAGCAGCGCCTGCAGCGAAACAGGGACGAGACCGCGCTGCCAGGCAAAGCCCAGCATGATGATATTGGCGTAGACGGCATCGCCGAGCAGGCGTTCGGCCAGCGCATTGGCATTGAACGTGTCGAGATTGTGCTCGCCGATGACCTGACCGATTGCGCGCAGGCGGCTTGGCGCAGCGAGATCGGCGTCGCGGAAGCGGACCACGTCGCCGGTCGGCATTTCCGCGGTGTTGACGGCGGCACGGGTGCCGCGGCGATATGTGCCTGAGGCTTTGGGCGAGGAGCTGACGACGAGGTCGCAGCCGATCAGCGCATCGGCCGCGCCCTGGTCGATGCGAACCTGGTGCAGCGCCTCGGGGCTCGCGGCCAGGCGAATGTAGCTCAGCACAGGCCCGAATTTCTGCGCAAAGCCGGTGAAGTCGAGCACCGAAACGCCGCGGCGTTCCAGATGCGCGGCCATGCCGATCAGCGCGCCGACGGTGATCACGCCGGTGCCGCCGACGCCGGTCACCAAGAGATCGTAGGGCCGCTCGAGCGTTGCGGGCGCGGGCAGGGGTAGCGTGGCGGCGCGGCCGGCGGCATCGATCCGGCTCGCGCTCTTCTTCCGCCGCGTCGCGCCTTCGACCGTGACAAAGCTCGGACAGAAGCCGTTGAGGCAGGAAAAATCCTTGTTGCAGGCCGACAGATTGATCTGCCGCTTGCGCCCGAACGGCGTCTCCTTCGGCTCGACGCTGAGGCAATTGGATTCGACCGAGCAGTCGCCGCAGCCTTCGCAGACGAGGTCGTTGATGTAAGCGAAGCGCTTGGGATCGGCCATCTGCCCGCGCTTGCGCCGGCGCCGCTTCTCGGTGGCGCAGGTCTGCTGGTAGATCAGCACCGAGACGCCGGGAACCTCGCGCAGCTCGCGCTGCACGGCATCCATCTCCTCACGCGGATGGATGGTCACGCCGGATGGCAGGTCGGCCGGCCTGAATTGCGCGGGATCGTCCGACACCAGGGCGATGCGCTCGACACCTTCGGCGCGGACGCTGTGGGCGATGGCATGGACGCTGACGGGCCCATCGACCGGCTGGCCGCCGGTCATGGCGACCGCGTCGTTGAACAGGACCTTGTAGGTGATGTTGGCCCTGGCCGCGATCGCCTGCCGGATCGCCATCGAGCCGGAATGGTAGTAGGTGCCTTCGCCGAGATTCTGGAACACGTGCTTGCGGCCGGTGAATCGCGATGAAGCAGCCCAGTTCACGCCCTCGCCGCCCATCTGGATCAGTGAGGAAGTCTCGCGGTCCATCCAGCTCGCCATGAAGTGACAGCCGATGCCGGCGAGCGCCTTCGATCCTTCCGGCACTTTGGTCGAGGTGTTGTGCGGACATCCCGAGCAGAAATAGGGCGTGCGCGTCGCGCCGCTGACATTGATCGTGCGCGCGGCTTCCGGCATCAGGGCGGCCGCGCGCGCGGCGAGATTGAGACCCGGAAACATCGGATCGAGCCGGCGCGCGAGCACGTTCGCGAGCGCGCGAGGCGACAATTCGCCGATCCAGGAGATCAGCCGTGCGCCGGTTTCGTCGTGCTTGCCGACCATGCGCTCGGGCTTGCTGCCGGGATAATCGTAAAAATACTCCTTGAACTGGCTCTCGATGATGCCGCGCTTCTCCTCGACCACCAGGATCTCGCGCTTGCCTCTCACGAACTCCATCGCGTCGTGCAGCGCCAGCGGCCAGACCATGCCGACCTTGTAGACGTCGATGCCGATGCGGCGACAGGCCGCTTCATCGAGGCCCATCAGCCGCAGCGCTTCCATCAGGTCGAGATGCGCCTTGCCGGTGGTGACGATGCCGTAGGTGGCGCTGGGGATATCGTAGATGTGCCGGTCGATCGGGTTGGCCTTGGCAAAGGCGTAGACCGCGTGCTTCTTCGCTTCCAGCCGTTCCTCGATCTGCGGGCCCGGCAAATCGGGCCAGCGATAGTGCAGGCCGCCCGGCGGCGGCGTGAAGTCTGGCGTGCGGAAGACGCGCGGCGGGCGTAGCGCGATGGATGCGCCTGATTCCACGATCTCGGAGATCGCCTTGAAGCCGACCCACATGCCGGAGAAGCGGCTCAGCGCGTAGCCATATTCGCCGAACGCCAGATATTCGCCGACGTCCGAGGGGTGCAACGTCGGCATGAACCAGCTCATGAAGGCGACGTCGGACTGGTGCGGCATCGAGGAGGAGACGCAGCCATGGTCGTCGCCGGCGACCACCAGCACGCCGCCATGCGGCGAGGAGCCATAGGCATTGCCGTGCTTGAGCGCATCGCCGGACCGATCGACGCCCGGGCCCTTGCCGTACCAGAGCCCGAACACGCCATCGACCTCGCGGTCGCCTTGCGTCTCGACCTGTTGCGAGCCGAGTACAGCTGTCGCCGCGAGGTCCTCGTTCACGGCGGGAAGGAATTCGATGTGATCCCGCTTGAGCCGCTGCTGGATGCGCCAGAGCTCGAGATCGATGCCACCGAGCGGCGAGCCGCGATAGCCGGAGATGAAGCCGGCGGTGTTGAGCCCGGCCGCACGGTCTCGTCGCGCCTGGTCGAGCGCGATGCGGACGATGGTCTGCGTGCCCGTGAGGAAGACGCGGCCCTCCTCGCGCTCATAGCGATCGGAGAGCTCGTACGTGTCGAGTGACGGAATGGCGTCCATGGCGGACCTCGCGCGGCATCCTGCCCAGTGCTGGAAGGTTATGCCCGGGCCGCTGGTAGGTCTTACCTATTTATCCCTTCTGTTATGGAAATCCGGTAGAATTTTGCATGCAGGCGCCCAATCTGGTAGATCTGCTCGAATTGGAGCCTCCCATGATCGAAGAGCAGGACACCCGCATTCTCGCCCATCTCCAGCGAGATGGCCGCGCCACCAACCAGCAACTCGCCGACGGGGTCGGCATGTCCACCTCGGCCTGCTGGCGGCGGGTGCGCGCGCTGGAGGAGAGCGGCGTCATCCAGGGCTATGCGGCGCTGGTCGCGCGCGAACGGGCAGGCTTTGCGATGTCCGCCATCCTCCACGTCTCGCTGGAGCGGCACGATGCAAAGTTCGTCGATGAATTCGTGGCGAGGGTCACCAAGCGCCGCGAGGTGCTGGAGTGTTTTGCGACCACCGGGGACGCCGATTATCATTTGCGCGTCGTCGTGCAGGACATGGCGGCCTACAACCGCTTCCTCGACGAGTTCATGTTCCGCATCCCCGGCATCCGCTACGTCCGCAGCAACGTGGTGCTGAAGGAGATCAAGACCAGCGTGGCGCTGCCGTTTTGAAGGAGGTGCTACGGCACCGCGATATCAACCTCCCGTAAACCAACACAGGCTGCAAAGTGGTAACTGAACATGCCATTCGTAGGCGGTTCGGCGTCGCAGCGGTATTCCGGTCAGTTTTGTCGCGCTCGTTCGCAGCTCGTTCACTTTGATCGACGGTTTGCGCCGCGCAATAACGACCACTTAGGCGATCGCCGCGCATAAAGGTCCCGGGATAAATAGGCAGAAATGCCTGGGAGCTGAGATCGTGCCGACGACACTCGCGCGCACCTTTGCGGCGTTGAGCGCCATCAATGAAGCGATCCTGTACGCAAGATCGCCGGAGGAGCTGTACCAGAAGGTCTGCGACGCCGGGTTTTCGAGCGGGGATTTTCTGGCCGTTGCCGTTTTCCTGGTCGAGCCGGACGGCCGAAGGCTGCGCTACGCGGCCGGTTGTGGCGATGACGTTGCGCGGCTCCGCTCGATCGTGATCACGACGGAAGCCGGCACGCCAGAAGGAGCCGGCGTCGGCGGCGAGGCGTTTCGCGATCAGAAGCTCTGCGTCAGCAACGACTATCTGAACGATCCGCGCTCGCTGGCGTGGCGCGAGGGCGCCGCCAAGGCGCATATCGGTGCGGCCGCGGCGCTGCCGCTGCTCTGCAATGGCAAGAGCGTCGGCGTATTGTATGTGACGCGGAGCGAGGCCAACTCGCTGAACGAGCAGATGGTGTCACTGTTCGAGCGCATGTCGGCGAACATTTCCTACGCGTTGGACAATTTCGCCCGTGAGACCGCGCGGCAGACCAGCGAGCGGGCGACACGGCGCCTCAACCGCATGTTCGGCGCCATCAGCGCCACCAACGAAGCTATCCTGCGCGCCAAGACCGAGCGGGAGCTATACCAGCTCGTGTGCGACGCTTCGGTCCACAGCGGCAAGTCGCTGGCGACCATCGTGCTGCTTCGCGAGCCGGACTCGCACTGGATGAAGCCTGTCGCCGCCACCGGGCAGAACCTCGATCTCGTCACCCAGGCACGCTATTCGGTCGATCCGGACAATCCTTACGGCAAGGGTATCTCGGGCGAGGTGTTCCGGACGCAGAAAGCCATTGTCGAGGACGATCTCGCCAGCCGCACCAGGGGCACGCCGTGGGAGCAGGCCAACGTCAACACCGGCGTCGCCGCCTGCGTGGTCGCGCCGTTGATCAGGCACGGCGAGAGCGTCGGCGTGCTGCTGTTCTTCATCAGCCGGTCCTGGGCCAAAGACGAGGAGATCGTCGCGCTGCTGCTGCGCATGGCCGAGAACGTCTCCTTCGCGATCGAGAATTTCGGCCGCGAGGCCGAGAAAGCCCGGATCTCCGCCGAAGAAGAGTGCCTGGCGCGCATGTATGCGGCGCTCAGCGCCACCAACGAGGCGATCCTGCGGGCACGGTCGCGGGCTGAGCTGTTCGACCTCGTCTGCGAGGCGACCGCAACGGGAGCAAAGTTCACCTCAGCCACCGTCGCGCTGGTCGACGATCGGACCGGGCTGCTGCGCGTTGTCGCCTGCTACGGCCCGAATGCGGATCAGGTTCGCAACTTCACGTTCTCCACCTCCGACCAGGTGCCCGAAGGGCGCGGCTTGACCGGCACCGCGTTTCGCACGCGCCAGCCCGCCGTCAGCAACGACGTGCTCGCCGACGACCGCATTGCGCCCTGGCAGGCCAGCGCCCGCCGCACCGGCATCGCATCCTCCGCGGCCTTGCCGCTGTTCAACGGCGACCGGGTCGAGGGCGTCTTTCTGTTCAACTCCCCGGAGCGCGGCACCTTCACGCCGGAGCTCGTCGAGCTGCTGCGCAAGCTTCAGGCCAACGTCGCCTTCGCGCTCGAAAGCTTCGACCGTGCCGATGAGAAGGCGCGGGCGGACAAGCAGCGCAATCGTCTGAGCGGAATGTTCGAGGCGCTGAGCGCGACCAACGAAGCCATCATGCGCGCCAAGACGCGCGAGGAGTTGTTCGACGCGGCCTGCCAGGCGGCCGTGCTCGGCGATCTGTTCGCCTCGGCGACGATCGGCATCATCGACGAAGCACGCGAGCTCGTCCGCGTCGTTGCCGTCAAGGGACGCTTGCAGGAGCGCATGAGCGGGCGTACCTGCATCATTTCCGCCGACCATCCCGAGGGCCAGGGCATCATCGGCACCTCGCTGCGGACGTGCCGGCCCAGTGTGATGAACGATTATCTGAACGAGCCGCGCTCCGCATATTGGCGCGCGCAGGCCATCGAGGATGGAACGCGGGCTGCGGCGAGCTTCCCGCTTCTGAGAGCGGGACGGGAACCGGTCGGCATTCTGCTCTTCCTCGCACCGGAAGAGAATACGTTCACGCCCGATCTGGTCGAGCTGCTCGGGCGGCTCGCGGAGAACGTCTCCTTCGCACTCGACAATTTCGAGCGCGCCGAGGAGAAGGCCCGCACCGAAGCGCAGAAGGAGCGCCTGACGCGCATGTTCGCGGCGCTGAGCGCGACCAACGAGGCGATCATGCGCGCGAAGTCGCGGGCCGAGCTGTTCGACCTCGTCTGCCTTGCGGCGTCGAACGGCGCCAAGTTCACCTCGACCACGATCGCGCTGGCAAGGGCCGGCAGTGATCGGCTGGAAATCGTAGCGAGCGCGGGCCCGTCCGCCGACACCACCCGTAATGTGCGGCTCTCCGTCGATCCGGAGCGGCCCGAAGGACGTGGGATGAGCGGCACGGCGTTCCGCACGCGCCAGCCCTGCATCAGCAACGACTATCTCAACGACGACCGCGTGAGCGCCTTCCACGCCATCGTGCGCGGCGACGGCGCGCGGTCGGGGGCCGCGTTTCCGCTGATCGCGCATGACCACGCGGTCGGCGTCATGATCTACATGTCCACCGAACCGGCGACCTTCACGCCCGAATTCGTCGACCTGCTGCAGCGCCTCGCCGACAACGTCTCCTTCGCGATGGAGAATTTCGATCGCGCCGACGAGAAGAACAAGGCCGACGAGCGCATCGAATACCTCGCCTCGCACGACAGCCTGACCGATCTGCCGAACCGCGAGACCTTCAACGCCCTGCTGCGCGAGGCGATCGATGCGGCGCAACGCCACGATCACCGCTTTGCGGTGCTGTTCATCGACCTCGACCGCTTCAAGGTCATCAACGATTCGCTGGGTCACGAGGCGGGCGACCTGCTCCTGCTCGAGGTGGCGAACCGTCTGCGCGGCGCCCTGCGGGCGAGCGACGTGGTCGCGCGGCTCGGCGGCGACGAGTTCGTGGTGATCCTCGACCAGTGCGGCGAGATCGAGGACGTCCAGCGCATCGCCACCGGGCTGCTCGCCGCGCTCGCCGAGCCCATGCAGCTGGCCGGCCACGAGTGCCATTCCACCGCCTCGATCGGCATCGCGATGTATCCAGCCAACGGCTCCGACGCGCAGACGCTGACCAAGAACGCCGACATGGCGATGTACCTCGCCAAGGAGGACGGCAAGAACGGCTATCGCTTCTTCTCCAACGAGGTGAAGACGCAGTCGATCGAGCGGCTGTCGCTGGAGAGCGCGCTGCGCCGCGCGCTGGAGCGCGAGCAGTTCTCGCTCAACTACCAGCCCAAGGTGGACATGGCGACGGGTCAGATCACGGGCGTCGAGGCGCTACTGCGCTGGACGCATCCTGATCTCGGCAACGTCTCGCCGGCACAGTTCATTCCGCTCGCGGAGGAAACCGGGCTGATCGTGCCAATCGGCCGCTGGGTGCTGAAAGAGGCCTGCGCGCAGGCCATGGCCTGGCAGCGCCGCGGCCTGCTGCCGCTGTCGATGGCGGTCAACCTGTCGCCGCGGCAGTTTGCCGACGAGCATCTGTTGCAGGACGTCGACGAGGCGCTGGCGGCCTCCGGCATGTCGCCGGTGCTGCTCCAGCTCGAGGTCACCGAGAGCATGATGATGCGCAATGTCGGTCGCGCGCTCAAGGTGCTCGACTCCATCCAGAGCCGCGGCATCCGTCTCGCCATCGACGATTTCGGCACCGGCTATTCGTCGATGTCGCTGATGAAGCACTTCCCGATCGACACCATCAAGATCGACCGCTCCTTCGTGCGCGACCTGCCGCAGGATTCGGAGGATCAGGCCATCGCGCAGGCGATCATCAGCATGGGCAAGGCCCTCGGCATGACCGTCGTCGCCGAAGGCGTCGAGAACGCCGAGCAGGAGGCATTCCTGCGCGCCCATGGCTGCGACGAGATGCAGGGCTTCCTGATCTCCAAGCCGCTGCCGGCGCGGCAGATGGGCGAGCTGCTGCGGCCCATGGCGCTGCCCGTCGCGCCGCCGCTCCAGCCGGAAGCGGCCGACGAAGACGCAGCCTCAGGGCTGAAACGCGCTGTCGTCTGACGGCTGCGGGTGCAGCTCGCGCACCTCGTGCTCTTCCCCCTCGGCCTTGCTCGGAAAGTCCTGGGGACCGGTCAGTGACGTCTGCTCGGTGAACAGCGCGAGAATGGCGCGTGCGCCCTCGGCGAAGCTCGTCCCTTCGCTCACGTTCAACGCGCAGCAGCTTGTTGCGCTCATCGGCTCCTGGTCGTCGACCACGGCCATCGCGGGCCCCCACCACCAGGCGGGCGCGGGCGAACGCTCGTCCTCCGGCACCACATGCCAGCAGACGAACTCCTCCATCACGCGCTCGAATTCCAGGCGGACAGCCTGATGCATGTGGTCGATGCTCCCAGAATCGCGTCCGACGACGGGTCGACACGCTGACTTGATCGTCACGTCGTTCGGAAAAATCGGCTCGTGCAAGCGAGCCGAACCATGCAGGCCGACGTCGTCGTCGGCAATGCGGAACGTGCGGCTGCCGGCAATGTGCCGACGCAGCCGCGACAAGTCATTCTAGCCGCTGCAGGGCACGGCAAGCAAGCGATTGGAGCCGCGATTGCCTAACGCGGCCTGAACGGATGCGCCTTCTGATGCCAGGCCCAGGCCGTGCGGACGATCGTCGGTAGGTCGGAGTGACGCGGAACGAAGTTCAGCACCTTTCTTGCAGCAGAGGGATCGGCGACCAGAAAGGTGGGATCGCCGGCGCGGCGCGGCTTGATCGTGTGCGGCACCTCGCGCCCGGTCTCCTGCTTGATCGCGTCGAGGATCTCGCGCACGGAAAAGCCGGAGCCGGTGCCGAGATTGAAGCTGCCGCCGGCATGGCCTTGCTCCAAGAGCCTCAAGGCCGCCACATGCGCCGCCGCAAGGTCCGTGACATGGATGTAGTCGCGGATCGCGGTGCCGTCGGGCGTGTCGTAATCGTCGCCGAACACCGCGAACTCGACATGGCCCTGAAGCGCCATCATCGCGCGGGGAATGAGGTGGGTTTCGTTGTCGCGCAGCTCGCCGATGCCACCGGCCGGATCGGCGCCGCTGGCGTTGAAATAGCGCAGGCAGAACGCGCCGAAGCCATAGGCCGTGCGGTAATCGGCGAGCATGCGCTCGATCATCAATTTCGACGCGCCGTAAGGATTGATCGGCGCGCAAGGAAAGTCTTCCGGCAGCGCCTTGGAATCGGCGTTACCGTAGACGGCGCCGGTCGAGGAGAACACGATGCGATGGCAGCCCGCGTTGCGCATCGCCTGCAGCAGCGACAGCGTGCCCTGAACGTTGTTGATGTAATATTTCTGCGGGTCGGTCATGGATTCCCCGACGAGGCTCGCCGCCGCGAAATGCATCACCGCCGCGATCTTGTGGTCGGCGAAGGCGCGCGCCAGCGCCGCGCCGTCGAGCAGATCGCCCGTCACCAGCGGGCCGGATACGAAGCTGCGATGACCTGTCGAGAGATTGTCATAAACGACGGGCTGATAGCCGGCGGCGGACAATGCACGGCAGGCATGCGAGCCAATATAGCCAGCGCCCCCGGTGACGAGGACGGTCGGTCGGTCGGTCATGTCGTATTCTGCTCTTCTCTTAACGGAGGGGCCGGTTGCGGCTGAAGAGAAGATAGAGCGCGCGGGGGTTGGTGGTCAAATAACGCCAGAGCAGACGGCGCGGCTCGAGCAAGGTGCGCCAGGCCCATTCGAGCCCGATCTTCTGCATCCATTGCGGCGCGCGGGAACGACTGCCTGACAAGAAGTTGAACAATCCGCCGGATGTCTTGATGACGCCAACATTGGTCAGGTGCGGCGTGAATTCCTTCACGAATGCCTGTTCGTTGGGCACACCGAGCGCGACCCACAGATAGTCCGGTGCCAGGGCGTTGATCTCCTCGACCTTGGCACGCAGCGCCTCGCCGCGCAGATAGCCGTGGCTGTGCCCGACGATCTTGAGATGTGGATACATTTTCTGGACGTTCGCGACCGCCGCGGCGTTCTCGGCCTCGCTTGCGCCGAACATGTAGAAGGTGCGGCCGGCGGCTTCGGCCTTGCGCGCGACGACGTGGAACAGGTCCGTGGTTGCGACGCGCTCCGGCAGCGGGAACCAGGATTGCAGCTTTGAAGCGGCGACCAGCGGCTGTCCGTCGGCGTTGATCAAATCGGCGGCACGGAACAGCTGCTCGGTCTGCGGCTCGGTCGAGCAGCGCGCCAGCACCTCGCCATTGGCCGAGGTCAGGAACAGCGGACGGCCGATGCGATGGTCGGGATTCGTCGCCTCGATCATGAAATCGGCGGTCTCTTCCAGGTCGATCGCGGCCATGCGAAGTCCGCCGACGGTGATTCTCGGCACCTCGGCAGTTGCTGCCCGTCCGTCGAGGTTGACGCGGCGCTCAAGCATATTGTCTGCCTCGCTGGCGCGTTTGCATTGCAGGGGTGAGCTCGTCGAGCACGACGCCGACGAGCTTGCGCTCGGCCGGGCCGAGCGCGGCCAGGATCTCTTCCAGGCTATCGTTGACGTCGAGGCTGGTCGGCAGCACGGCCACCAGCGAGTCGATGTCCTCGAGCAGCTTGCGGCCGCCGGCCGCGAGCGGAATGGCCGGGCCGTCGAGGATCACGAGATCATAGCCTCCCGCGGAACGGGCCTGCGCAATCGCCTTGTGGATGGCATCGGCGGCTTTGCCGGCGTCGCCTTCGGCGGCCGGCAGCACCGAGATGCCGTTGACCGTCTTGATCTCGCGCGCGTCCTTGCTGCCGATCGAGAGCCAGCCGAGCCTGCTCGGCTCGCTCTTGCCGGGACGGATGACCCTGTTCGTGAGCGAGCGCGCCTGATGGTCGGCATCGATCATCAGCACGCGGGCGCCGTCGCGTGCGGCCGCCAGCGCGAAGTTCAGCGCGGCCACGCTGCGGCCGCTGGTCTTGCCGGTGCCGACGAGCGCGACGACCGGCATCGCCTTGCCGCCGGCGCGCCGCGTCACCGCGGCGCGCATGTCGCGCCAGGCGTTGAGCAAGCTCGTCATGGGAAAGCCGGGGCGCAGCGTCGGCCAACCCAGCCGCGTGAGATCGACGCCGCCGCCGGTGGGAAGTATGGCGCCGAGCGTATGGATGACGTCGGCCTCCTGGAAGCGTGCGATCAGCGGCTTCTCGATCATTGGCTGCTCGACCATCGAAGGCTGCAGCGGGGGCGCGGCGAGCTCCGGCATCGACGGCGCAGCTTCAGGAGCGCGCGGGGCCTGGCGCGGCTGAGCAACCTCCGCAGCGCGCGGGAGCTCCGGTGCTCGGGACGCCTGCGGCGCCGGCGAGCGCTCACGCCGGGCGGGTGTCGGCGTCGCGGGCGCGGCTGCACCGGCGAAAAGCAAATCTGCCACGACGAACCAGCTCGACGCCGCGATCGCCCCGAAGATGAAGCCGATCATGGCGAACAGGCTCATGGCCGGCGGGAACGAGCGCCGCTGCGGCACCGTCGCCTCGCCGATGACGCGGGCGGCCGAGGTGTTCAGGCTCTCCTGCTCCTCGGTCTCGCGGGAGCGCTTGAGAAAGGATTGATAGACGTCACGGCTTGCGTCGGCCTCGCGCTCGAGCTCGCGCAGGCGCACGGCGGCCTGGCTGAGCTGGACGCTCTGCCGCTTCTGCGCTTCCAGCGCGCGGTTGAGCGAGGCCTCGAAGTCGCGGGCGCGCGTCAGATCGTTCTTGGCGGACTGGGCGAAGCGGTCGATCTCCTCGTTGATGGTGCGCTTGAGGTCCTCGACCTGCTTCTCGGTCTGGCGCAGCGCCGGATGGCGCGGCCCGAGCTCACCGGCCTGCTCCGCATATTTCTTCCGGGCGTCGGCATATTGCGCGCGCAAATTCGCAATGGTCGGCGATTGCAGCGCCTCCGGAATCGCGCCGGCATCGGCAGCGGTGCGGCGGCTCGCCTCGATCTGGTCGAGCCGCGCCTGCGCGTCCATCGTCGCCGCGCGGGCCGCGGAAAGCCGCTGGTTGCTGGCGGAGAGCTGCTGATCGCTGATCAGCGCATCCTGCGTGCCGACGAAATTGTTCTGGCCCTTGTAGGTCGCCAGCGCGGTCTCGGCGTTACGCAGCCGGTCGCGCAGCTCCTTCAGGCGGCTGGAGAGATCGTTGGTGGCGCGCCGTGCCGCCGAAGCCTGCGACTTGCGGGATTCGGAGAGATAGGCATTGGTCAGCGTGTTGGCGAGCATCGCAGCCTTGGCGGGATCCGTCGACCAGACCTCGATGTCGACGATGAAGCTCTTCTCGGTTTTGCGGATCGCGATGTGCTTGTTCAACGCATCGAGCGCCGCGAGCTCCACTTCCCTCTTCTCCGCAGCGGAGGGCGCGCGCGGTTGCAGGCCGATCAGGCCGAGCAGCGACGACATCAGGCTCCCAGCCTCGCCGCCTCCGAATTCCGGATCCTTGTCGAGGCCGGCCTGCTGGATCACCTGGAGCAGCACGCTGTTGGAGGTGATCAGGCGCGCCTGGCTCTCCACCACCATGGCCATGCCGGTGACGTCCTGGGCCCGGGGCGTGAGCTCGCGGTCGACGAGCTGAAGCTCGCGCGGGTCGACATAGAGCTGAGCGGTGGCGGTGTAGCGGGGCGTCACGCTCTTGCCGATCGTGACGGCAAGCGCCGCACCGAGCAGGGCGGCCGCGGCGATCGCGACCTTCCGCCGCCAGAGCAGATTGGCGAGCTCCAGCACGTTGAAGCCGGCCTGAGGCTTCCGTTGCGCGGCCTCCGGTCTGGCTCGATCGATCGGCTGGCTATAATCAAGCATGATCCCCAGCTTTCATTCCAAGTGCCGCGGGCTGAGGGGTTACTCTTCGCTTTACGCCACGCACCCGGGATATAGGTGCCCAATCAACGCAACAGGGAAAATTAACCATACTCATTGTGGGACTATTCACCGAAATGGCAAACAAAGCGTTTAAGCGCATGCCATCCCTCGGCGCCTTCCTGTGAACCTCGCGATACCCGCTCCTTAACGGTTCGTTACCGCGCGCAGCATGGCCGCGAGCCGTCGTTCGTCCGTTGATGGGCCGCGCACGTGCCATCGCCGTCAGATCCTCCGAAGGATGACGTGATAGTCGCCGCGGCGGACGTCGGTGCCGCGCGGCAGCACGGCGTTGAGCACCGCGGCCCCGGCGTCGACCAGGGCCGCAAACAGCGGCTTGCGCCGGCGCATCTCGGGATAGCGCGGACTCTCGACCTCACGACGATAGATCATCTCAAGGCCGTTGGCGGCCGCGAATGCTTCCAGCCGCGGCAACGTC
The DNA here is from genome assembly GCF_020193585.1 of Bradyrhizobium sp. IC3195. Taxonomy (NCBI): domain Bacteria; kingdom Pseudomonadati; phylum Pseudomonadota; class Alphaproteobacteria; order Hyphomicrobiales; family Nitrobacteraceae; genus Bradyrhizobium; species Bradyrhizobium sp. IC3195. Next base: position 129,954 of record NZ_JADYVG010000003.1, read on the forward strand.
ACCAAGGGATGGAAGAACGTCGGGAACGGCGGCTCGCCCGGCAGGCCGGCGTCCTTGATGCCGCGGATGTGCCGGTAGAACCAGACGTGAAACCAGTGCGGCGAATATTTGGTGACGAACCCGGAGAGCGAGCGCGGATTCGGTGCGCCGATCAGGATCATCCCGCCGCGCCTCAGCGCATCGCGGAAGTTCAAGAGCGCGGCGTCGACATGGGGCAAGTGCTCGATCACGTTGTAGCAGATCACGAGATCGAAGGTCTCGCGGGCGAAGCTGTAGGTCTGGACGTCGCCGAGGATCGCCTCGTCGGCGTAGGTGTTGTTGCGGACCTGGTCCTCGTCGATGTCGACCACGGTGACCTTGCTGCGGCTCAGCAATTCCGGTGGCAGAACGCTGCACGAGCCGCCGCCCGCCTCATAGATCGCGAGGCGGCCCTGCGGGAGCTCGCGGCCCAGCACGTCGTGGACGGCGAGCAGGCTGTCGCGGGCTTCGCCCGGAACGAGATCATGGAGCGCCTCGGCATATGGTGCAGCCGCGGGGAATTGGATCGCCGTGGCTGTCGCGAAATCGATCGGGGCTGGCTTGTTCATGGATTCTGACCGCGCTTGTTCTATTCAAATTTACAGGAAAAAATGCGCCTGCCCGAAGAGCAAATCGGATGCCGCACCGTCTCACCGGTCGCAGTGCTTACGGCCCGGTTAATGCGCATGCGCATTAACTACGGTATTGTTCATGTTGGAGCGTTGTCGGCGCATGGACCGCCAATTGCAGCATGACGCGCGGCGAACTTGGTGGCTATGTACCGCGCGGCAGCCGTTCATTTTGAGACGCATCTGTCCCGCGGCGATGTGCCGTCGTGGGACGCGCGATCGAAGCAGGGCTTTTTCAATACATCTCGGACATCTAGACCTCATGACATTGATCCCGACAGACTTGTCTGCGGCGCGCATCTCGGATGCCGTGCGCGATCCCAACCGCGAGATCGTGGCGAGCTCTCGCGTCATCGACCTGTCGGTCGGCATCGTCGTCTGCGTTCCATGCTTCCGTCGTCCGCAACACCTGCGCCTGACGCTGGAGTCGCTCGCGAACCAGCGCACCCCGCGCTCCTTTGCCGTCGTCATGGTCGAGAACGATGCGGTGCGGCGTGAAAGCGCGCCGGTTGCCGTGGAGTTTCTGGCCCGTGGAAGGCTCCAGGGCGTCTGCCTCATCGAGAAGCGGCAGGGGAACTGCCAGGCGATCAATGCTGCCTTCGAGACGGCGCAGCAGCTGTTTCCCGCCGCCACCCGTTTCCTGATGATCGACGACGACGAGATCGCATCAAGCGACTGGCTCGAACTGATGGTCCGCACCGCGGAGGCGACCGGCGCCGAAGTGGTTGGCGGGCCGGTGCTGCCGGTCTTCGACGACGACAGCAAGCCCTGGCTTTCGCGTCATCCCGCCTTCTGTCCCGCCTACGACTACAGCGGTGCGGTGCCGCTGATCTACGGCTGCGGCAATTGCCTGATCACGCGGGCCGCCTTCGAGCGGTTCGACCGTCCCGCGTTCGACCTGCGCTTCAATTTTCTTGGCGGCGGCGATTGTGATTTCTTCGTGCGGTGCCGTGACGCCGGTATGCTGTTCCACTGGACGGCGGAGGCCGTCATCACCGAGACCGTGCCGCGTAGCCGCACCAGCCTCGGCTGGATCGCAAAGCGCGGCTTGCGCATCGGCGCGATCAATTATCGTGTGCAGTACAAAGCCGCCCCGAGCGCAGCAGCGCGGGCGCGGGTGTTTGCGCAGATGCTGGGCCGCTTGCCGCTGTCGCTGCTTCGCGCCGCCGCCTTGTTGCCGTCGTCGAAAGCCGTCGTCGCGATGCATCCCGTGATGGTTGCGTTTGGCGCCGCCCTGGCGGCCCTCGGCCTCGAGCCGAAGCCTTACGAGGCCTCGAAGATCGCGTCCTGACGCGGCGAGGATTAGATACCGAAACGGGCGAGGGCGACCCGGATTGCCGAGCGTGGCAGCGATTTGAGCGACTGCCGGCCGATCATCGCGAGATAAGCGAACGCCTGGCGATACCTGCCGAAGCGGACCGCTTGCATCGCCGAGTAGGTAACGAGATGAATCTCGGCGGCAAGGCGCAGCCCGGCTGTCATGTGCTCGGGCAATCTCGCCAGGATCAATCCGTCATCGAACACCCGCGCGACGGCCGGGAGGAAGTCCTTCGGCGTCCGGACCGCGGCGTTCATGGTGTTGGCGGTGTGAAGACGATAATCGAGCAACAGCTCTGGCGCGAACGCGAACTCCCCGATCGCAGCGAGGCGGCACCAGCAATGCCAGTCCTCGCAATATTTGAGGGACGTATCGAAGCCGCCGATGGCGCGGAAAGCTTCCGCGCGTGCGAGCGCGATGCCGCCATTGACGATGAAATTGCCGGCGGCGAGCCGCGTCAGCACGTCTCCGGACGGCTTCCGGCGCCCCTTCAAGAGGCCGCGCCGGCCGATCTGGCGGCCTTCGCTGTCGATCGTGTTGTAATCGCCATAGACGAGGACGGCGCGCGGCGCGCCACGCGCAGCAGCGAGCAGCGCCGCCACCGCGCCTGGGCGCAGGCGGTCGTCGGCATCGAGGAAGAGCAACCACTCGCCGCTTGCCTGTCTTGCGCCGAGATTGCGTGCGGCCGATACGCCCGCGGAATCGTTGTGGAACAAGTGCAGCCGCGGGTCACGCATGCCGCGGACGATCGCAACGGTTTCGTCGTCCGAGCCGTCGTCCACGACGATCACCTCGGTCACCTCGCGCTGCGCCAGAGCGCTGGCAAGCGTTTCGCCGACATAGGCCGCAACGTTCTTGGCCGGAATGACGACCGATACCGGTGTGGTCGAGCCGACCTGAAGCGGCAAGCGCGCCGGCGCTGCCGCGCGGGAGGCGGCTGGCAGTTCGAGAACCTCTTCGGCGGTGATCAAGCTACGGCTCGCCTTTAATGATCCGTTAACCAGGACCCCATGTGCCGCGCTGGTAATGCTGGCGATCTGCAAGTCCGGCGTGCGCGCATGATACTCGCATTCCGCTCGAACCGTTGCCGAGAAGGCTCGTGTGCCGCCGGTTTCGTAGAATAACGTTAAGCCGCTGGCATTAAGCCTGTGGCAAATTTGGAAGAGTGCGGCGGACTGCCTCGTGCGAGAATGCGCATCGGACTGCCGCGGATGGAATCCCGTGCCCGCAAACACGTTCGAACACGCCCCCGATACGATGATCCTGAACCTCTTTTACGAGGACAAGGATGACCGCTGGTTTCCGGGCGACAGGCATCTGCGTCGCATCGCCCGCCGGTTGTTGCTCGGCGAGCCGCGCATGAGTGGCCAGCTGCGCGTGTTCCTCAATCTCTGTGCGGGGCTCGACCGGCTCGGCATCCGCTACCGCGTCAACGATTACGGTTACATCGCGGAACATCCCCACGAGCTTGCCTGTATCGTCGGGCGCACGTTCCTGCTCGACAAGTTCCTATGGAAGAACCCGATCCTGCTCGGCGCTGCCGTCCACAATCATCCGCTCGACGACCCTGATCTATTCAAGCGCCTACCGGTGAAGAAGGTCGTGGTGCCCGGTCCCTGGTACGTCGACATGTACCGGTCATATTGGCCCGAGACCGAGGCCTGGCCTGTCGGCATCGACACGAATCTCTGGGCGCCGTCGGCTCGAGCGCAAAAGACCGTCGATGTTCTGATCTACGACAAGGTCCACTGGGACCGCGAGCGCTACGCGTCGGAGATGATTGAGCCCGTGCGCGCCCGGCTCGTTAAGGAAGGCCGCTCGTTCACGGAGCTGCGCTACGGCAGCTACAAGGAAGCCGATTTTCAGGCGGCGCTCGCGCGTTCGCGCGCGATGATCTTCCTGTGCCAAAGCGAGAGCCAGGGCATCGCCTATCAGCAGGCCTTGTCCTGCGGCGTGCCGGTCTTTGCCTGGGATCCGGGCGGGCCATGGCGCGACCCCGACTATTATCCGCATCGCGTGCAGTTCGCGCCGGTGTCGTCGGTGCCGTACTGGGACGAACGCTGCGGGGTCAAGTTCACCGACATCGCCGGTTTCGAGACGGGCTGGGACAATTTCTGGGCCGGGTGCACCGCGGGCGCGTTCGATCCGCGCGGCTACATCCTGGACAATCTCACGCTGGAGCAACGGGCGCTGCAATATTACGAGATCGCGCGGAGCGTCATGCGGCAGCCCGCGATGTCGCAGACCTCCGCAAGACCCGTTGACGAAGCCTCGGAAGGGTTGAGCCGCGACCCCAAGCTTCACTGGCGTTACCGAATGTCTTGAGCCATGGACCGCAGTGCCGCCAACATGACCGACGTCGAGGCCCGATCGTTCGGCCATATCCTGCGTGATCGCCTCGCAGGGCTCGATGCCGTGCAGGTGGCGCGCTGCCTCGTCGCGGTCGGGGCGCTGCTGCTGGTGCTGGTGACACTCGATCCGTTCCCGGACCTGCGCAATCCCGACGTCACCATGATCGTCGGCGGACGAATGGCGCTGACCTATATCGCCTGGGGCCTGCTGGCTGCGGTCGCTATCCTGTGTGTCGCTGCCACCGATGCGCTCGCGCTGAAGAGCCTGGTGACGCCGCTGCATCTCTGCCTGCTGGGCTGGCTTGTGATCAACATCGTGTTCTCGGAAAGCCGCGGCGTTTCGATGCAGCGATTCGTGCTCACGGTCAGCGTGACGTCGCTCGCCATCGTGTTGCCATTGCTGCCGCCGACTCGGCGCAGCTTCAACCTTTGCCTGGGCGGCGCCGCGCTCGTGCTGCTCGCGCTGTGCTATCTCGGCGTCTTCCTCGCGCCGCAATATGCGGTCCACACGGCGCTCGACGTCACCGAGCCGCAGCTTGCCGGCGACTGGCGCGGCAGCTTCGGCCACAAGAACATCGCCTCCGCCGTGATGACCATCCTGGTCTATGTCGGCGTCTACCTGTCCGCCGTCGGCTCGTTCGTGATGGGGCCTGTGATCGCCGTGCTGGCCGGCACCTTCCTGATCTTCACCGGCGGCAAGACGTCCTCGGTGCTGTGCCTTGCGATCTACGTGCTCGCTTCGCTGGTCTATGTCACGCCAAGCCTGTGGCTGAAGCGGCTCATCTGCTTCGTGCCGCTGATTGCGATGAACCTGTTGACCGTCGGCAGTGTCGTCAGTCCGGTGCTGGCGGCGATGACACGGCTGCTTCCGCTCGATCCCACCTTCACCGGACGCTCCGCGATCTGGGACTTCGCGCTCGCGGCCGTCGCCGAGAAGCCGATCATCGGCCACGGCTATTCTGCGTTCTGGGACGACGTGAGTGCGCGGGCCACCGCGGAAGGAGCCGAATGGGCGACATCGGCGGCGCACAGCCACAATAGCTACCTCGATCTCGCGGTCACGATCGGTTTGCCGGGGCTGCTGCTGGTCATCCTCATCTTCGTGCTCGCCCCGCTCCGCAATTTCCAGACGGCGCAGGCTCACAGCCGCAGTGGCGCACTGGCCAAGCTGTTCCTGACCGTGTGGCTGTTCGGCCTGTACTACGGTGCCACCGAGACCTTCCTGCTCGAACGACAGAATCCGATCTGGTTCATGTTCGCGCTGGCGGTGGCCGGCCTGCACTTCCTGGCGAGGTTCCAATGCATCGAGCAGACCGAGCCCCGCGCATGACCTTCCTCAGCGTTGATCAGCCCGACGATCTTGCGTCCAGCGCGTCGGCCATCGCGGTCGATTTCCTGCGTGACTGGCGGCACGCGGCCTCGCGCCTGAGCGCCGGGCACCGCACCGCCTTCCAGCATGCTGACTGGCTCGGCGCCTGGTACGAGTCGTTTCACGACGTCGCGCCACTGATCGCCGTGATCTCCGATGCTACCACCGGTAAGGACATCGCGGTCGTGCCGATGATCAGCCATGTCAGGCGCGGCACCCGCATCGTCGAGTTCGCGGACCTCGGCGTCTCCGACAACAACGCACCGATCCTGGCGCTCGATGCCGCGTTGGATGCGGGAACGGCGGACGCGATCAACACGGCGCTGATCGGCGCGTTGCGCGCGCTGCCCGATCGTCTCGATCTGCTCCGCCTGAAGAAGATGCCGGCAGAGGTCGGCGGCAAGCCGAACCCGCTGGTATCGCTCGGCCGGATCGGATCCTCCTCGCTCAACGGCAATCTCGTGTTGATGGGCGACGACTATGGCGGCTATCAGGCCGCGATCAAGCGCCTGCAGATGCCGCGCTGCTGGCGGGTCTTCAGCCGTCTTGCCGGTGCGCGGTTCGAGATCGCCGCCGATGTCGGGCGTGCGCACGAGCTGTTGGACGTGATGGATCTCCAGCAGCAGGCACGCATGCAAAAGCTCGGCTCGCGGTTCGTTCTCAACGACGAGACTCATGCGCGATTCTATCGCGAGGTCGTCCGCCGGGGCCTCGCGGGAGGTCATGCCATGGTCTCGGCACTGGTGTGCGAGGAAGGCATTGTCGCCACCGCGCTCGGCGTCAAGCATGGCGCGACCTATGTCCTGCTGCGCATCAGCCATGGCGGCGATCAATGGTCGAGCTGCTCGCCGGGTCTGCTCGTCACCGAGCGCACCCTGGCGGCGCTGCATGCGCAAGGCCTGCGCCGTTTCGACCTCAGCATCGGCAATCAGGACTACAAGCGGCGCCTCGGCGCCGAGAGGGTGCCGCTGACCGATGTCAGCGTCGCGCTGTCCTGGCGCGGTCTGCCCTTCGCCTGGCGCGATCACGCCGCGCAGGGCCTTCGGCGTTATCCGAAGCTCGCCTCCCTCGCGGCGAGGGCGATGGGCAAGGGAGCGCGCTGACGGGCGCCGTCTGTTTCGCCATCACCTCGGAAGGCCCGCCCGGAAAGCATCCAGCAACGCGCGTCCTTGCGGCCAGTCGCCGAGCCCGCTCGCGGCATTGATGTGGCCGAGCGCGCCCGGCACGATCAGGCCGGACTGCCAGTCCTGCGCCCGCCGCCGTGTCACCTCGAGCGCTCCATATGGATCATTCGTGCTCGCGATGATCAGCGCGGGAAAGCGCAACGCGCCGCCGGGGACCGGCTTGAACGCTGCGGCCTCCGCGGGAAAATGGCCGCCATCGGGATCGGGCACGGCGACCAGAAAGGCGCCCGCAATCGCGGAAGGGAAGCGCGCGGCCCAGTGCGCCACCAAAAGGCAGGCGAGGCTGTGTGCGACCAGGAGGGGCGGCCTGGCGCAGCGCGCGACCACGTGCTCCAGGGCTTGCTCCCAGTCGTCGAGCTCCGGCTGGTCCCAGCTCGCCGGCTGGAATCGCGTGAAGCGCGCGTCAGCGCGCTCCCATAGCGTCTGCCAGTGGGTATCTCCGGAGCCGCCGAGCCCGGGCAATGTGATGATGTCGTGCATGAACGTCCCGTGATATCTGAGGTGACCGCAGTGTGACCGATCGCGGTCCTGCATCACATGGCAAGTCATCGGCGAAATCGATCATCTGCCGATGATCTCAAGGTGGAACGGAGAATTGAGTTTGGATCGCTTCGGGAGCATCGATGCCAAGGATTTGAAGATCCTCGAGGCGCTGCAGGCCAATGCGCGCGTGCCGTTGTCCGAGCTCGGCCGTTCCGTCGGGCTGTCCCAGCCGGCCGTGTCCGAACGCGTCAAGCGGCTCGAGGAAGCCGGCATCATCGAGGGCTATGGCGCCCGCATCAACCCGCGCGCTCTCGGGCTCGGCCTGATGGCGCTGGTGCGCCTGCGCACCTCGCACGAGCACATCAAGACCTGCCTCAAGCGGTTCAGCGAAATCCCTCACATCATCGAAGTCCATCGCGTCACGGGCGATGACTGTTTCGTGCTCAAGGTGCTCGTTCCGGCGCCGGAGGATCTCGAGACCATCGTGGATCGCATTGCAGGTTTCGGGGCTGTGACGACCTCGCTGGTGCTACGGAGCGAACCCGTGCGGCCGATCGGCAAGGACCTCGTCAGGAAGAAAATGGAACGGAGTTGAGGCGTGGCTACGTCACGGCGCCGTCACAAAAGGCCGCGATTGCGCAAGCCTTCCGATGATCGTCCTCGTTGTGTTATCGTCGCTTCCATTCCGCGGAGGCGACATGGAAGACCGTTCGGCAAAATATCGTGCATTCTATGCGCAGTTGATCTGCGCGGCGGCGAAGGCTGCGGACCCTCGCCTCGAGCAGGCCTTTCGGACCGTCAGGCGCGAGCCGTTCGCCGGGCCCGGGCCGTGGTCGATCTGTCTCGGCGGTCATCCCTATGTGGTCACGCCTGACGATGATCCCGCCTTCCTCTATCAGAACGCGCTGTTGGCGCTGGACCCGGCGCGCGGTCTCAACATCGGCATGCCCGGAGCGCACGCCTATTGGCTCAGCGCCTGCGCCGTGAAGGAAGGCGAGACTGTGGTCCAGATCGGCGCCGGCAGCGGCTATTACACCGCAATTCTCGCGCATCTCGTCGGTCCCGGCGGCCGCGTTCACGCCTATGAGATCGATGAACGTCTGGCGGGACTTGCGCGCGACAATCTGAAGGACATCGCCCATGTGGACGTGCGCGGACGCTCGGGCATCGCGGCGGATCTGCCGGAGGCCGACGTGATCTATGTCTGCGCGGGCGCGGCGCAGCCGGCGGCGGAATGGCTCGATGCGCTGCGGCCCGGCGGGCGGCTGGTGTTCCGCTCGCGCCCGAAGGCATGTACGGCGGCATGTTGATGATCACGCGGCCGGATGACGGTGAAATCTGGCCGGCGAAATTCCTCAGTCGCGCCCAATTCATCGGCTGCGCGGGATTGCAGGATGCCGAGGCCGGCCGGCGATTGGGCGAGGCGTTCACGAAAGGTTGGGAAGGGGTGCAGTCGTTGCGGAGAGAGGGCGTCCCCGACGAGACATGCTGGTTTGCCGGCGAGGGCTGGTGGCTTTCGACGGCGCCCGCACCTCTACCGACGGAGCCGGTTCGGCCTCACGCCGACATCACGCAGATTTAATGGTGACCGTATCCCGATCCGGGATTGGGGCGGCATTCCCGGCTGAGAATGCCGCCCAGGGTCGCATCATCCATGCAGCTTTTTGGCGGTCTCCGCGATCTGGCGGCCCTGATAGCGCGCGCCGGCGAGCTCGTTGGCGCTGGGCTGGCGGCTGCCGTCGCCGCCGGTGATCGTGGTGGCGCCATAGGGCGCACCGCCCGTGACCTCGTCGAGCTTCATCTGGCCGGCAAAGCCGTAGTTCATGCCGACCACGACCATGCCGAGATGCAGCAGGTTGGTGATGATCGAGAACAGCGTGGTCTCCTGGCCGCCGTGCTGGGTCGCGGTGGCCGTGAAGGCACCGCCGACCTTGCCGTGCAGCGCGCCCTTGGCCCAGAGCCCGCCGGCCTGGTCGAGGAAGTTCGCCATCTGCGAGGCCATGCGGCCGAAGCGGGTGCCGGTGCCGACGATGATCGCGTCGTAATTGGCGAGGTCCTCGATCTTGGCGACCGGCGCGGCCTGGTCGAGCTTGTAGTAAGAGGCTTTCGCGACCTCGGCCGGCACCAGCTCGGGCACGCGCTTGATGTCAACGGTCGCGCCGGCCTCGCGCGCGCCTTCGGCGACGGCATTGGCCATCGCCTCGATATGGCCATAGGCGGAATAATAGAGGACGAGAACTTTGGTCATGGTGGTCTCCGTTGGGATTGGGTGAGGGTGATTGGTTGCTTGATCGTCACGCCGCGTCGACGAGCACGAGCTCGGAATCTTCGAGCGCCGTGATCTTCAGCTTGGCCTCGTCGCGGATCGCGGCGCCGTCGCGGGCATTGACGCGGACGCCGTTGATCTCGACAACGCCTGCCGCCGGCACCAGGTAGAGATGCCGCGACGTCTGCGGCTCATACTCCGCGCTCTCGCCCGCCTTCAGCGTGGTGGCGAGCACCCGGGCATCGGCGCGGATCGGCAGTGCGTCCGTGTCGCCCGCAAAGCCGCTCGCGATGGTGACGAGCCTGCCGGAGCGGTCTGCCTTCGGAAACGGCTTCGAGCCCCAGGTCGGCTGTCCGCCGCGCATCGCCGGCTCGATCCAGATCTGGAAGATCCGCGTCCTGGTCGGCTCGAGATTGTACTCGGAGTGGCGGATGCCGCTGCCGGCGCTCATCACCTGCACGTCGCCCGCTTCGGTGCGGCCCTCGTTGCCGAGGCTGTCCTGATGGGTGATCGCGCCCTCGCGCACATAGGTGATGATCTCCATGTTGGCGTGGGGATGGGCGGGAAAGCCGGTGTTCGGCGCGATCTCGTCGTCATTCCACACCCGCAAGGCGCCGTGGCCCATATTGTTCGGGTCGTAATGGCCAGCGAACGAGAAATGATGCTTGGCCTTGAGCCAGCCGTGATCGGCGCCGCCGAGCTTCGCGAAAGGTCTGAGTTCGATCATCTGTGCAATTCCTTGATGTCGGATTGACCTGTTGGATAAGCCTTCGCCTGTGGTATAGAAATAGAAACTGTCGAAACGCATTGTTTCCTTAAATGCCCCATCGGGACCGGCTGCCATGGCAAAACTTCCAGATTTCGAAGCGCTCGCGATCTTCGCCAAAGTCGTGGAGCTGCGATCATTTGCGGGGGCTGCGAGCGAGCTCGGGATGTCAAAGGCCACGGTGTCCAAGGCGGTCACGCGATTGGAGGAGCGGCTCGGCGCGCGGCTGTTTAACCGCACCTCGCGCCGGCTCGCGCTGACCGATGCCGGACACAAGCTGGCCGAACGCGCGACGCGCCTCTTGGCCGACGGCGAGGCCGCCGAGAACGAGGCCTTGGCGCAGTCGGTGGCGCCGCGCGGCCTGGTGCGGCTCGCCGTCCCCATGACGTTCGGCATCAAGGCGGTGGCGCCGCTGCTGCCCGAGTTCTTCCAGGCCTATCCGGAAGTCTCCGTCGATCTGCATTTGAGCGATGCGACCGTCGACCTGATCGGCGAAGGTTTCGACATGGCGGTTCGGATCGCGCGGCTGCCGGACTCTTCGCTGATCGCGCGGCGTCTCTTCACCATGCCGCGCTACACGGTCGCCGCGCCGTCCTATCTCAAGAAGCACGGCCGGCCGACGCACCCGATGCATCTCGCCGCGCACAAATGCTTCAGCTACGCCTATCTCTCCACGCCCAACGCGTGGCACTACACCAATTCGGCCGGCGAGCAGGCCAGCGTGCGCCCGGGCGGCCAGCTTCGCGTCAACAACGGCGAAGCCGTGATGCCGGCGTTGATCGCGGGGCTCGGCATCGCCGAGCTGCCGGAATTCATCGTCGGCGAGGCGATCTCGTCGGGCGAGGTCGAAGTCATCCTGAAGGACTGGAAGCAGGCCGAAGGCGCCGTGCACCTCGTGACCCCGCCCGGCGGCCCCCGCCCCGCGCGCGTCGAAGCGCTCGCCGATTTCCTCGCAGCCAAGCTGCCGGGCACGTGCAAGCGCCGGCCGCGCGGGAAAAGCAAAGCGTCGTAGGAGCGCGCGCGGCTTCAACGCTCTCCGTCATTGCGAGCGCAGCGAAGCAATCCAGCATGTCTCCTCGGAGAGATTCTGGATTGCTTCGTCGCAAGAGCTCCTCGCAATGACGAACTACGACACCTTCACGCCATGGATCGCGACGACGCGCAGGCTTGGCTTCAGCGTCCCCTCCAATTGCGCCTTCAATTCGTGAACGCGTGGGTCGCTCGACCGCGCCGCACACACACCATATTGATGGACGGATCGCGCCAGCGCGCGCCGCGCTTCGGGCGTTCGCGTCAATTCGGGCGTCGAAAGCCGCAACACGATCGCCGCGAGATTCACCAGCATCTCGTCCAAGGCGACGTCGATGGTTCCAAGATTGTGCATCACTCACTCCCTGGAAGGCCAACGGCGGCTCCAGGCCGGCGTTCCTGGCCACCCCGGACATGGCTAACGTTTGGTAAACGACTTGTCCTTGCCGGTCGCCACGCTAGGCTGGCGAAACAAGAAAATCAGGGGAGGGACCAGCATGGATCGACGCGATCTCCTGCGCGCCGCTGCGGCATTGCCGTTGCTGCGGGCTGCTTGGCCGGACAAGGCCGCTGCGCAAGCCTATCCGGCGCGTAACATCACCCTGATCGTGCCGTTCCCGGCCGGCGGACAGGCCGATCTCGCTGCGCGACCGGTCGCGACGGCGTTGGAGCGAATTCTCGGCAAGCCCGTGATCGTCGACAACCGGGCGGGAGGCGGCGGCGGATCGGTCGGCAATGCCGCGGCCGCGCGTGCCGAGCCCGACGGTTACACGCTGCTGATGACGCTGTCCTCGCTCGCGGTGCTCCCCGAGGCCGACCGGCTGTTCGACCGACCCGTCGCCTACGAGGTCTCGCAGTTCATGCCGATCGCGCGCGTGCTCGCCGATCCCACGCTGCTCGCGGTGCCGGCCTCGGCGCCCTGGAGAACCGCGCAGGATTTCGTCGAGGATGCGAAGAAGCGGCCGGGCCAGATCGCCTATGGCTCGTCCGGGCCGTACGGCACGCTGCATGTGGCCATGGAGATGTTCGCGAGCAGCGCCGGCATCAAACTGCTGCACGTGCCGTTCCGCGGTGCAGGTCCTGCGCTGACCGCGATCCTCGGCGGCACCGTGCAGGCGATCACCGCTGCACCCGGCACGCTGAAACCGCAGGTCGACGACGGCAGGCTGCGCGTGCTCGGCAATTGCGGCGCGCAGCGCATCGCAAGCTTCCCTGATGTGCCGACCTTCCAGGAGCTCGGCTACAAGGACGTCGAGTTTTACATCTGGGCCGGGCTGTTCGCGCAGAGCGCTCTTCCTGCGCCGATCGCGATTCGCCTGCGCGAGGCGATGACGCAAGTGATGACGAGCCCTGATGTGCTCAAGGCATTCGAGACCTCGGGCAGCCTCGTCGCCTATCAGGACGCGCCGGCCTTCTCTGAGTTCGTCGCGACCGACAGCAAGCGGCTGATCGCGGCGGTGAAGAAGATCGGCAAGGTGGAGTAGGGCCGTTCAGAATTCGCTGCGGACCAGGCCGCGCAGCGTGTGACGGTCGTATCCCGGCGCGAACGCGCCCTCGTACGAGGCCTTGAACGATGTCGCGGTCGTCAGGTCCCACCGGATTTCGGCGCCGGCAAGCGCCACCGTGCGCGCGCGCTCGACGCCGGTGATCGCGAACGGAATGCCGGGTGCGCCTTCCAGCGCCGCCGTCGTGGTTGCCGCGCTGCCGGTAAACTCATGACGAACGGCAATGGTCGCGCCGAACTGTGCCGCGTGGCCATTCGGCATCATCATGCGGTGACTGCCGCGCAAGCCGACCGTGCCATAGCCGAGGTCGAAGCTGCCGTTTCGCACCAGCTGATTCACCCCCGGCGCACCGGCCTCTGAGAGACTGCCCTGGCGTGTCGCGTACCAGTCAGCCTTGGCAAAGGGCTCGGCGACAAGACCCCATCCTGTCTGGAACGGCCGCGAGATGCCCAGCGAAGCGGCAAAGGTGTTTGCGCGCGAGGCGGCAGTTGCCGTCTCGCCGAGGAACGCGATCGTGCGCGAGGAGTCGAGCGCCGCAAAGGAATAGCTGATCGCCGATGCGAGATTGAAGCCGCCGGCTTCGCCGCGCGCGTAGACGCCGGCATGCCCGGCATTGGCCTCGATACGGTCGGCGCGGCCGGTCATTCGCAGTTGGCCGGTCGATGCGCCGACCGCGAGGCCTGCCGTAAAGCCCGGCATGTGCCAGAGGTCGGCACCGAGCGCGGCGCCGGCGATGGTCGTGTTGGTTCCGAAGGCAATGTCGCTCGCGGCCACCTTGTCCCAATTGCCATAGCCACCAAACCAGACGCTCTGCATCGGCGCCGCGCGGCGGCGGTTCAGCGCCTTGCCGATCGGGTCCCTGGGCTCCGGCGCGTAGGCGGACGCGGTCATCCGAACGGTCTCGCCGCGCGACTGCGTCCCGGCATTCCACATGAAGCTCTGGAACATGTCGGCCTGATCCGCAACGAAGCGGCGCCCATCGGCGTGGATTTGACCGGCCAGGTCGTCGAGGCTGGCCTTGATGCCTGGCGTATTGAGCGCGGCGAGCGTGTTGATCGCAGTAGCCAGCGGTCCCGATGCGCCGCCGAGCTGTGCCTGGTCGAGTGCGCCGGCCACCGCAGCCTGGTTCGGCGTCAGCCCCGACAACGTTCCGAAGCCGCCGATCTGCTGCAGCAGGAAGTAGACGTTGTTGGCGTCATAGCTGAGCTGCCCTGTGACTAGCGGGCTGCCAGAGCTCGTGAGCGCCGCGAACGTGCCGCTGACGCCGCCGGCCGCCGAGAGGATGGTGTATTGCGTATTGGCGATAAAGCCCGCGCCGAGCGGCACGATCTGCACCGTGCCGCCGTTGAGCGTCGCGGTCCCGGTCGCTGCGATCCTGTCGGACTGGCCGCCGGGGTTGATCTCGACCTGAAAGGTCGAGCCGGCATTGAAGGCGACGTTGCCGTTGACGTTGAGCGTCCCGATCGAATTGCCGGGCGCGACCATGCCGCCATTGTTGACGACGATTCCGCCGACGGTGCCGGTGCCGCCGAGATAGCCGCCATTGATCGTGACGACCGAGGGCAATGTGCCGTTCACGATCAGCCCGCCCGCGTCCACTGTCGTCGCGCCGTTGAAGGCGGTGGTGCCGGTCAGCGTCCAGACGGAGTTGCCGTTCTTCTTCAGTTGCTCGAACTCGTCATATTGCAGGCCGGGGCCGAGATTGCCGAGGTCGAACGTGGCGCTGCCAATGCTGCCGAAGTTCAGCGTGTCGGTACCGCTCCCGCCGCGAACATTCCCGGTGATCGTCGCCCCCGGAGCGAGGCCGAGCTGATCATCGCCGCCATTCAGCTCGATCGCTCCGCTGCCGCCGCCCGAGATGGTGCCGGCGTTGAAGATGGTGTCGCTGCCGGAAGAGCCCTGGATGGCGATGAAGAAGCCGCCGGAGATCGTGCCGCCATTGACGAGCGAATTGCCGCCGGCGATGAATTGCACGCCGGTATGGCCGCCGCCGATCGATCCGCTGTCATAGACGAGGACGACATTGCCGCTCGACGTCCCGCTGATCCGCAGTCCCGTCGTGTTTCCTCCGGTGCCGACGGCCGTCCCGCGAATGTTGAGGAGGTTGTCGTTCGAATTGTCGATGACGATGGCTGCTTCGGCGTTGCCCGTACCCTCCGCGATCGCACCGGCGGCGACCGTCACATTGTTGTGGGTCGATCCGTTGGAGAGCAGAACCGCTCCGCTGGAGGTCGAGACTGTCGCCTGATTGTTGACGGTGACATGCGAGCCGATGGTGCCGTCGAAAACGACCGCAGGTATGCCTGCGCCCGGCAGCAGCGACGTCATGATGCCGTCACCGACATTCACCGTCACGTTGCTGCCGCCGGTGGCGTTGATGTGATCGGTGTTGCCGAGGCCGGTGCAGGTTGCGACATCGCCCGAATTGAGTGCGCCGATCGTGCCGGTGCCGGCCACGGTGCAGGCGGCGCGCGCCGGGCTGGACGTCAGGACCGGGAAGGCCAGCACGAGGGGCGCCAGCGCGGTGGTGACCAGCAGCTTGCGGCGAAAGATTGCGGCCGTGGCGACGTTTTGCGCACAGACCGGTCTTGCAGTCGGCATCGACATTCCCCTCATTGCAGCCCATTGCTAGCGGGAGCGCCGTGATGATTCTTGGCGTCAGGCGAAATGCCTTATGGCGAAAGGCGCAAGAGGCCGGTTTGCTTCTGCCCTGTTGCTGGGGCGCCACGGACCAAGGCGTCAGCGGGAGCTGCCATGGTTCCAGTCGCGCTTTTCACATTTTGTTGTTGGTCCAGAACAAGCTCGCGTCTCATTGATTGAAGAGAATTCGAGAGACTTGGGAAGGATCTGGACATGCGAACAGAGCGGATCGCGCTAGGTGTGGCGCTTGCGGTCGGCGGCATCATGGCGCACAGCGCTGCATCCGCGCAGGAATACCGCGGCACGATGGAACAGCAGATGGCCTGCACACCTGATGTGTGGCGCCTGTGCAGCGATCAGATTCCCGACGTGAACCGCATCGTGGCCTGCTTGCAGCAGAATACGCCACAGCTTTCGAGCGGCTGCCGTGCGGTGTTCCAGTCCAGCAACCAGATGCCGCCGCAGCAACAGGTTCCGCGCGGCCGGGCCGCACCGCCACCACGCTACATTGCTCCGCCGCCTCCACAGCGGCCTTACGACGAGGACGAATAGCGCCGCTCAGGGCCTGTGCTCGCAGACGTCGACCCATTCAGCCGCGGTCAGCTCGGCCATCCGCTCCGGTGTGATGCGCACCGCGCTATGGGTCGAGCCGGCAGCCGGCACGACGACGTCGAATGCCTTCAGCGAGATGTCGCAATAGATCGGCAGCGGCGACTTCAGGCCGAACGGGCAGACGCCGCCGACCTCGTGTCCGGTGATGTCGGCGACTTCCTCCAGACCCAGCATCTTCGGCTTGCCGCCGAACTGCGCCTTCACCTTCTTGTTGTCCATGCGCGAGGTGCCGCTCGCGACGATCAGGATCACGCGCTCGCCGATCCGCAAGCTCAGCGTCTTGGCGATCATTCCCGGCTCGACGCCATAGGCTTCGGCCGCCAGCGCCACGGTCGCGGAGCTGATCGGGGATTCAATGACGGAGATGTCGGGGGCTTTCTCGGCGAAGAAGGCGCGAACGGATTCCAGGCTCATTCCGGGCAGCTCATTCCAATCTTACAGGCGGGCGACGACCCCTAAGCGATTCCCGGCAGCTCGGAGAGGGCGCGGACGCGATGATCCGGCGCAAAGCCGAGCTCATCCATCTGGGTGCGGATCGCCTTGAACATGGTGAGCGGTGCCACGAGTTCGTTCTCGACGCAAGCCAGCGCCATCGCTTCGGGCGTCACCCGCTCGATCCAGGCAACCTTCAGTCCGAACGATTTTGCCCCGGCGGCGTCCCAGGGATTGGAGGAGACGAACAGAACCTCATCAGGCGCGGTGCCGAGCACCTCGCCGATCAGCTCATAGGCCTGTGGGCTCGGCTTGAAGATC
Source organism: Bradyrhizobium sp. IC3195 (assembly GCF_020193585.1). Lineage (NCBI taxonomy): Bacteria > Pseudomonadati > Pseudomonadota > Alphaproteobacteria > Hyphomicrobiales > Nitrobacteraceae > Bradyrhizobium > Bradyrhizobium sp. IC3195. Next base: position 146,877 of record NZ_JADYVG010000003.1, read on the forward strand.
TTTTTCGCGTCGACGCTGATGGTGGCATCGAGCAGGCGGTCGAGCCCGGAATTGCGTACCAGCGCATTGAGCATGTCCGGGCTGCCGTTGGAGAGGATGGCGAGCTTGCGCGGTCTCAGGGCCGCGAGCGTTTCGGCCACATCCGGATAGAGATCGAGATGCAGATATTTCTCGATGACGCGCTCGAATGCCTCGCTCTCATAGGCGAGCCCGAGCACGCGCAGCGTATAGACGAGGGAGTCGCGCGTGACCGCGTCAAAATCCTGGTAGCGCCGCATCAGCGAGCGCAGCCAGGTGTATTCGAGCTGCTTGATGCGCCAGACCTGCGTGATGATCGCGCCGTAGCCGGGAAACGCATCCTCAGTGACGTCAGCGACCGACTGGATGTCATAGAGCGTGCCATAGGCGTCGAAGACGACGGCTTTGATGGGCATGAATTGTCCTTTCGGCCCGTTGAGAACTCCGATCGGGGAGTGCTCATCATGTCAGCTTACCAAATCACTGCGGACGTCTGCCACTGCCCGTCCCGGGCGAATATTTCCCGCCCCGCAGCAAGCAGCGCTTGCCGGGTTGCTTCCGCATATTCCTCACGGCGCGTTCGTTGGTCATTCGCAGCCTTGTTCATAGGCCACTTCCGCTGCCAAATTGCCTGCCAAGTTTTCCCGAATTTCTATTAGGGGACGTATCGACGAATTGCACATCCTGAAATTGTGAATCTCTTAAGAGTTGTTCTGGCAGAAGCACTCTCCTGGAATGTGAGAATGCCCAATGAAAGAAAGCGATGAGGCTCTTTCGCAATCGCTTCCCTCTGCGCTGGTCGAACCGCCGCAGTTTGACCCGTCACTGTCGTTACTTCGGCTGAATTGGGCGCTTATCGCTGCACTTGCCGCACTATTCGGCGCTGGCGTTCTCCTGACAGGCTTCAGCATCAAATGGGGCGGATATCTCACAGTAGGTGGGGTGGCAGCGGTTTACGGACTTGTGGGGCAATTCAACGCCAGATCCTCGACCGCCAGTCCCAGGGTCTATGCAACGCTTCTGCTGCCAGCGCAGACCGTCCTATTTCTCATCCTTCTCGTATCCCTCGGCTACATTGCCGCCTCCGCGAATCTGCCAATGCAGGAAGCCAGGCTGCTGGCGTTCGATCGCATGCTGGGATTGGACTTCCGGGCCTATGTTCACTTTGTGAACGAGAGGCCGGGCTTGCTGCATGCGTTCGCGCTCACCTATGATTCCATCAATAAGCAGATGCTTCTGTTGATTATCCTCCTGCCGCTGTTCGGATTCCATCAGCGGGGGACGGAGTTGGTGCTCGGCTTGGCCGTAGCTCTCATCGGAACCACCTTCATCTCGACGCTCGTTCCTGCGACGGGAGCGTATGAAGCCGCAGGACTTGATCTCTCCGACCACCCGAACTTCGAGCCGGTTTGCTATTACGCGACTTTGCGCGAGTTGCCATTGATCCGGCAGGGCGTCACCAGGGTGATCGATGTGTACGCCTTGGCTCCCGTTCTGACCTTTCCCAGTTTTCACGCCGTTTTAGCTGTCCTCTATGTGTGGGCGATGTGGCCGATCCGGTGGTTGAGAATTCCGGGCGCGCTGTGGAACGCGGTCATGCTGGCTGCGACGCCGATCGGAGGCGGTCATTTCTTCGTCGATGTCATTGCCGGGGCCGTCATCGCTTTGCTGACAATAGTTGCCGTTCATTGGCTTGGACGTCGCTTGTCCCGCAACCATAAGATGGCGAAGCCGGCACCGCTGCCGCTCACGACCGCGGCGGCGGCCCATGCGTGACCAGTCTTTTCTGCACCTAGCAGATCACCAGATGCAACGTCCCCGTCACTCCCTCGTAGCGGCAGAACTCCCGCCGCAGGGCGAGACTTACTGCGATGGTTCGGCCAGACGCCAAGCTTCTAAAACGCCGCAGGTGTTCGCGGGTATACAGGCAATGCGCGGCATTGCGGCGCTGTCGGTAGTCTGCGGGCATGCAGTCAGTGCGAGACCCGATATGGTGGGCCCGGAGCTTGCCGAAGGAGCGATGACCATTCTTGCGAGCGGTGTCGACATTTTCTTCGTTATCTCCGGCTTCATCATCGCAACAACAGCGGCGGCACAACACAACCCTTTCAATTTTGCGTTCAGACGAGCCCTTCGAATTTATCCGGTCTATTGGCTCGTGTTGCTGGCGGCGTTCGCCAGCTCCTACTGGATCATACTGGCGCCGGGGGAACGTCCGGCACTCGACGCCGGAACGATCTTCGCGTGGACATATCCGAACTGGTACATAGGGCCAGCATGGTCACTCGCTTTCGAGCTGCACTTCTATGCTGCAGTCGCAATCATCCTTGCGATTAAGCCGAACCGTCTATTCGAGATCCTTTTCGCGTGGCTCGGCATGGTCGTCGTCGCATCCTTCTTCCAAATTCAGCTCGGCATCTACTCCCACCCGCTGGTGCTGGAATTCGGTGCCGGCGTTGGCATCGCCTATCTCTTGAAAGAACGCGGATTGCGCTTTTCGCCCCGTCTCATAGCTTGTTCAGCGGGCCTGTTCTTTGCCGGCTGGTACTGGATTTTTGTGCAGGGAGCGACCGATCCACAGTTTGCCCGCGTACCGACCTATGGCTTAGGCGCGGGATTGCTCATGTATGCGGTGGTATCTGCCGAGATCGAAGGGCAATCCTTCTCGCCCGTCCTGCAATACCTGGGCAAGATTTCGTACTCGCTGTACATGGTCCACTACCCGTTGGTGAAATGGATCGCCAATTTTGACAGGCCGTGGCTGCTGTCAGTCGCCGGGACAGTTATCGCACTCATCCTGCTCTCTGTCGGTCTTGCCATTGTCTTGCACGTCCTCATTGAAGCGCCAATCCTCTCTTGGGGAAGAAGGTTGAGCCTGATGCGCCGGAGCCAATCAACGTCGGACACAGGCAAGCGGGAAGGGACCGTGCATCCAGCAAGTATCGAGTGAACAAACTCTCTTCCGCAGTCGGCGTCGGCAAACGGCTCACGGGGACTCAAGGCGAATTGCGCCAACGCTGCGATCAGGGGCGGACGAAGTGCAGCGGAAGCTAGCCGGTCGGCTGACGTCCTGGCCGCGTCCAGGTCGCCCGCTCTGCGAACACCCGGCTGACCTCCGCCATGTGCTCGGTGCCCCACGTGCAGAGCGGCACCAGCGCTTCGGCGAGGCTCTGGCCCAGAGGCGTGAGGCTGTAGTCCACCCGCGGCGGCACCTCCTTGTAGTCGGTCCGCTTCACGAGGCCATCGGCCTCCAGCTCCTTGAGCTGCTGGATCAACACCTTGTCGCTGACGTCGCGTATGGCGCGCCGGAGCTCGCCGTAACGGGTCGGTCCGTCCTGGGCGACAAAGTACAGGATCAGCGGCTTCCACTTGCCCGAGACGACCCGCAAGGTCGCATCCAAGCCGCAGGTGAAGCCGGGCAGGTTCGGCGTGCAACGTTGGACGTCCGCTTGGGCTTGCGCCGGCGGGGAGATGAGGTCTGTACGATCTGACGACATTTTTTGGGTACTTACCAAAAGGTGCATACTTGTGGTCAGGTAGGTAGGCCGCCAGCTCAGTGCAACCTCAATGAAGGAGCACATCATGAGCAGACTACAAGGCAAGACGGCGGTGGTGACGGGCGGTGGAACGGGCATCGGGCTCGGAGCCGCGAAACGGTTCGTCGATGAGGGCGCATTCGTCTATATCTTCGGGCGACGGCAGGAGCCACTCGACGCCGCGCTCGCGCAGCTGGGGTCCTCGGCGCGCGCAGTCAGGGGATCGGTCACCGACTTGTCCGACCTCGACCGACTGTATGCGACGGTGAAGGCCGAACGCGGCAATGTCGACGTCCTGTTCGCCAATGCCGGGACCGGCGCGTTTGCGCCGCTCGGCCAGATCACCCCCGAGCACTACGATCAGATCTTCGATGTCAATGTGAGGGGGCTGGTGTTCACCGTGCAGAAAGCCCTGCCGCTGATGCGCAGGGGATCGTCGATCATCCTGACCGGCTCGAGCACGGGCGTGATGGGAACGCCGCAATTCAGCATCTACAGCGCGACCAAGGCCGCGATCCGCAATCTGGCGCGCAGCTGGGCGCTGGACCTGCGCGGCACCGGCATCCGCGTCAACGTTCTGTCGCCGGGGCCGACCAAGACGGAGCTGGCGCTGGAGGTCGTGGGCGAGGAAGCCTTCGACGCGCTCGGCAGCGCGACGCCCATCGGGCGCGTCGCTGACCCCAGCGAGACCGGGGCAGTGGCCGCATTCCTGGCGTCCTCGGACAGCAGCTACATGACCGGCGGCGAGGTCTTTGTCGATGGAGGCTTGGCTCAAGTCTGAAGCCTTCGTCTGAGTGCGAGGGCTTTGGTCAATGGGATCGAAGCCCTCATGCGCTGCGATGAGGATACGATTAGAGCGAAATGGCTTTAGGTTGAATTGATCGGTGGGGCTCGTTCACCTCTCCCGCTTGCGGAGAGGCATAGGCGGCCTCTGGCCGCCGTTCTCTAAGACGCCGATGCTTCGCATCGGCTATGGCGCCGGGTGAGGGCTTTGTCCTCTTGGGAATTGTCCCATTGCGGAAGCACCCTCTCCCGACTCGCTCCCGCAAGCCTGCGGGAGAGAGGGCACCTCTGTTGTTGCAGCGATCAAGCACTCGGCGAGCCATACGTGATGCCGCTGTCCGATCAGATGCGTCATGAGAAAGCTCCCCGCATCATCTTCGGTGGCGCCCACGCAGAGCCCGCCGTTGCGTCATACTATTGCGTGGTCCCATCCGCCGTAATGCGCGGCGCTACGGGTGCCGCGTGGCAGGCTCAGCCCGATGAGGAGGACACCGGTTGCAACGTTGGCTATCGTCGCGATTGTCGTGGCGCCGTCGAGGACAAAGGGGGAGATTGCCACCCATGCTCCGAGCGCGACGTTGGCGAACCGCGCGGCACGCGCCACCTCCGCCATCGCCGTAACGGCGACGAGGATGACAAGGCAGCCGGTGATATGGTCGCTGAAGTAGAGGATCGGGCTCGTGCCGAAGGCAAGCGGCGTGATCATCAGCAGCATTCCAAGGAAAGAGCTCGCGACCAGCGTCCAGGGAAAATTGACGCCGCCGGTGACTATGTCGCGCAGCACCGCCGATAACGGGCGGTCGAGATCGGGCGTCGGCGTCTGCTTCTCGGAGAGCGCCGGGCCACCGCGCCAGAAAGTGCGCCAGAACGGCTGGCCCGCCTGCTTCGCGCCCCAAAGATACTGACAGCTCGCCAGTACCTCATCTATCGAATAGGGGATGAGCACTATCGTGATCGCGGCCTGGATGATGCAGAGCGTACACAGTGCACCGATCAAAGGGGGCTGGATAATGATGAAGCTGACGCTCACGAGCCCGAGCGGGATAACCAGTAGGCCGAACAGAATCACCATCCATGGCATTGTGCGCCAGCGGCGACGGTCGCCGATCGCGCCTGCCAGGGCATCTAGCGCGTAGGCGAAGGCGCCAAACCCGGCATCGGCGACCGGAAAGCCCTTCGAGACCCAGGAGGTCACCACCGCCTCGCTGCCATTGGCGACCGCTGCATCACCTGGGCCGAAGAAAGGATCCCACAAGCCGTCGATATGACCGAGTTGATAGGCGGCGAGATAGCGCGAGACGAACAGGCCGACAAAGGCCAGAGCAATGATGTGGAGGCGCTGGCTGAATGTGGATGGCGAGTAGGTCCAGCCGAGGGGGCGATCATCGTCGGCGGCGAGGGCTTGGCGGCTGATGCCCGGTGTTGGAGGAACCATCACCGCGAGCGTCACGATCAGCATGCCAGCAAGCGTATCGGTGGCGTAGGCTCCAGCGCTCGTGGTCCAGAACACGAGAGGTGCGAACATGACCCATATGCCGACGGCAGCGGTGAGCCACTGCAACCAGCGCCAGCGCCGACGCATGCCGATGAGTGCGAACGCGACGACAAGAATGCCGGACACGATCTCGCTGATGCCGAGCCTGCCGTCACGTGTCTCGGGCGAAGCGATCTCATGTCCCAGCGCCGGTGGAATTGGCGCCGCGGATGGATCGAAGAGACCAAGCGTGACAGGCGAGGCGACGAGCCACAGTCCAATCGCTGCATTGGTCAGCGGCGCCCAGAGCGTGCGCGCCCGATGCCGTTCCGTCTCGGCCTCAACCTCATCTTTCGAAGGCTCCACCGATTGCCGCAGTCTCTCCGCGGCCTGGTCGAGCTCGGGTTCGGAAGCGGCGACCGTCGCAGGATGAAGTTTGTTCGTCTCGTACCAGTCCGTCGGGTCGACCTTAAGCCGCCGGATCATTTCGGGCAGCGTGGCGGTCAGACTGTGTCGGGGTTTCCACCCCAAGAGGCTCCTCGCTCGCGAAGTATCGATCTCATAATGGTCGTCGGCATTCTCGATCATCCACGACTTGATGTCGGTATCCTGATCGAGAACGTTCTCCTGCATCCAAGTGCCGAGCTTCGTCATCTCTTTCGGGAGGGACATCGTCCGCCATCTCTCCCCATGCACAAGCTGGCCAATCCGCCTCTGCATCTCATCGTAACTCGGCGTTTCCTCTTCGCCAATGAGCAGTGTCGTTTCATCAGCAAGATCATTGCGTCGATCGACCACGCGTACCACGGCCTCGACGAGGTCGTTCTTGTGGAGATAGGGCTGGCCAGTGGTGATGTCGCCGGTGAAGAGATAAGCGGTCGGCAAGCGCTCGAAGATGCGGGCGATCTGCTGCGCGATGAATGCCGCACGGCAATCCTCGTCATAGACACCTGCAAGCCTCAGGATCGCGACCTTGATGTTGCCATGCTCGTTCAGGATCAGGGTCTCGGTCTTCGCCTTTGACTGCGGATAGGCCCAAGCTGGTTCGATCGGCGAATCTTCATCGATCTTTCTTCCCTTTGCCGAGCTAGGAGCATGCACGAGCAGCGTGCTCGAGAAGACGAACTGCTCCGTGTCGAATGCCTGAAGGGCCGCCAGCAGTCGGCGCGTTCCCTGAACGGTGACGGCATCGTATCTCGGGTTGTCCTCGCCGGTCGTGTCGTAATAGGCGGCAAGGTGAATGACCGAGGCGATCCGACGGCCTGTTCGCGCACGAACCTGGTCCAGCGCCTTCGCCACGATTGCATCCGAGGTGAGGTCGATCTCAATCGTCTCGATGCCGGACAACGGCTTCTTAGGGCGGCTGACATCGAGGCCGATGACCTGGTAACGATCCATCAAGCCGCGCGCGATCGCCTGGCCGAGAAAGCCGCTGCTGCCGGTGATCAGGACGGTGGGGCGAGACATGGCATTCGCTGCTCAACGTGTCTTAGCGAACGACCCGGGTACCCGAAAGTTTCCCTCCAACCTGCTTTTGCGTCCTGGATCGCCGGAGTATCACGCGCCCCATCCACCTACTTCGACGCCGCTGGTGAGCCGCCCAAGCTTGAATCGGGTGGAATCACACAACGTCGTGAGGTCGATGTGGACCGCGGCCCGGCCGCCAGCCTGAAAGAACTGTGGGTACGATGTCGGTCGCTCTGACGTACCCAGAGGATCCGGAGCAGGCGGCGCGCGTCGTGTTCGAGGTACTCTACGCGCCGTCCGAATCCGGACCAGATATGGAAGGATATGCTAGGCTACGCCAGGCTACGCCAGCCGAGATGTGTACCCCGTGGCCAAACCTAGTTGCATGCCGGTTTCATGGAAGCGGATCGTCTAGATTCCCAGCAGCTTGCGCGCGTTCGCCTTCAGCACCTTCGGCCGGATCTCGTCGCGAATCTCGATCTTGGCGAAATCCGACAGCCAGCGGTCCGGCGTGATCACCGGCCAGTCCGAGCCGAACAGCATCTTGTCCTGCAGAATCGAGTTGATGTAGCGCACCAAGATCGGCGGGAAGTATTTCGGCGACCAGCCCGACAGATCGATGTAGACGTTCGGCTTGTGGGTCGCGACCGACAGCGCCTCTTCCTGCCAGGGGAAGGAGGGGTGGGCGAGAATGATCTTGAGGTCGGGGAAATCGGCCGCGACATCGTCCATGTACATCGGGTTGGAATATTTCAGCCGCATGCCCATGCCGCCGGGCATGCCGGAGCCGACGCCGGTCTGGCCGGTGTGGAACAGCGCGATCGCGCCGCCATTGTTGATCTCCTCATAGAGCGGATAGGCCATGCGGTCGTTGGCGTAGAAGCCCTGCATGGTCGGATGGAATTTGAAGCCGCGTACGCCGTATTCCTCGATCAGCTTGCGCGCCTCGCGGGCCCCGAGCTTGCCCTTGTGCGGGTCGATCGAGACGAAGGGGATGAGCACGTCGAGATGCTCGGAGGCGATCTCCAGCATCTCCTCGTTCTTGTAGCGGCGGAAGCCGGTCTCGCGCTCGGCATCGACCGGGAAGATCACCGCGGCGATGTTCTTGGAGCGGTAATAGGCCGCGGTCTCCGGCACGGTCGGCGGATGCTTGTGCGGCGACTTGAAATACTCCGCCATCTGCGCCTGGAAATCGTCATAGCCGTCGTCGGGATGGGTGCCGCAGGGCTCCTCGGCATGGGTGTGGATGTCGATGGCGACGACTTTGTCGATATCAGGCAGCTTCAGCTTCGGCATGGGTGTCCTCCCGACGGGTTGCCGAATTGATTATAGGATATAACGAATTTGGCAAGGCGCTGGTGGCGGCGAAAGCGCAGGCCGCGACAGTCTTTGCCGGGCCTGACCTCCCATGCGCCGGATCGGGCCGATCCGGCCGCTTCTACTGTGCATGGGGTTGTTTTCACGGTTTTGCTCGTTGGGAGGCGGGCAGTTAACATTGACATGACCTCCCGCCATGCCTTAAGAACCGCTCTGTCCCGGGCGGTCGGTCCGCCAGCGGGAAAAATCTCATTTTGCCACATTCGCGCGTGCCGAAACGGTAGTGCCGAACACGGCCTTTCGAACGTTCAGGATTCTGCCATGAAGGTCCGTAACTCGCTGAAATCGCTGCGCGGTCGCCATCGCGCCAACCGCCTGGTCCGCCGCAAGGGCCGGGTCTATGTGATCAACAAGGTGCAGCGCCGCTTCAAGGCGCGCCAGGGCTGATCTGAGCGGCTGATCACGCCCTGCCGGGAGCCTTCGCGCGCCCCGCAAGACCACGGTCTCACACGAGTTTGACGCCGCCTTTGCTTTGCAAGGGCGGCTTTGCGCGTTTAGACTTCCACCATGGCAGTGAGATTCCGTTTCGCGCGCACCCTGTGTCTGGCCCTCGTGCTGGGAACCGCCGGCCTTGCGCCGGCGGCCCTGGCCCAGCAGGTCGAGCCGCCCGGCAAGCAGAAGAAACTGCCGGAGGCGCCGTCAAAGCTGCCGAAGGTCGACCGCAGCAAGAATCTCGATTTCCTATTCGGCGCGCTGAAGGCGGCGCCCGACGAGGCCAGCGCCAAGCATGTCGAGGCGCGGATCTGGGCGATCTGGCTGCAGACCCCGAGCGACACCGCCGCGCTCCTGATGTCGCGCGCCAAGACCGCCGTCGATGCGAAGAAGATCGACGTCGCGATCAAGCTCCTGGATTCGATCATCAAGCTCAGGCCCGATTACATCGAAGCCTGGAACCGGCGTGCGACGCTCTATTACATGCAGAACGATTATGGCCGCTCGCTCGCGGACATTCAGCAAGTGCTGATCCGGGAGCCCCGCCATTTCGGCGCGCTCGCCGGCCTCGGCATGATCATGCAGGAGGTCGGGGACGAGAGGCGCGCGCTCGAGGCCTACCGCAACGCGCTCGCCGTCAATCCGCACCTGGAAAAGATCCCCGACCAGGTCAAGGCGCTGACCGAAAAGGTCGAAGGCCGCGACATCTAGCTATAACTCGATCATATCTTGAGCGATCGCGGCCGCCGCGGATTAACCACGATCCGAGCCGGGACGTTGCAAGGACTATTGCAAGGCCTGTTGCAGGCCTACCTGCATGGCAGGAGCGAAAGCCATGAAGCGTTTGATGGTCGCAGCGACATTGCTGCTCGCGTCGGGAACGGTGAGCTTCGCCGACGGACTGTTCTGGGTGGTCGGCAACCGTGCCACCGGCAAATGCGCCATCGTGACCAGCAATCCAGTCATCATTGGCGACATCTGGTTCGGCGACGGTCCCTACAAGTCCAGGGCCGATGCCAAGCTTGCGCGCTCGACGATTCGCGTCTGTCCCCCGGTCACGCCCGAGGAAGAAAAGCAGGAGGAGGGGGCGAACTAGGCTGCGCTTAATGCAGCACGCTGCTGCCGCGCTCGACCAGGCCGCGGTCGGCGGCTGCGGCGTAGGCCTTTGCCAGCTCGGTCTCGAGATGCTCGTTGATCAGGAGCAGCGCCCGCACCGCACCGCGCAGGTCGCCGTTGCAGCTCGCGACGATTTCGTCGATTGCAGTATCGTTCGATCTGAAGCTCATCGAAATTCTCCGGTTCAAACCAGGACAATCCTGCCGGTCTTTCCCGCATCCCCCTGATGTTGCGGGGAGGATCGGCGCCCACCCGCGCCTAGATGGCGGAACCGACCATGGCGATTATATGGAAGCTGCGATGACGCCCGCATGAAGCTGGTCCGAAGCTTGCGTGCGGCTTAGAATGGCTCTGATTTCATTGAGTTTTCTCGATCAGCAATTATGCACATATCCACAGCCCCAGCATTTTTGGTGGAAGCGCGCACCGCCGGCGGCGAAACTGCCGGCCGAGCAGACCCGTAACTGCCCCGTGCCCAGGATCACCCGGATTCTCTCCATGATCGTGATGTCAGTCGTGACGGCGCTGGTCCTGCTGGCGCTGCTCACGCAGGCCGGAATCGTCGCCGTGCAGCGGGCCTTTCCGCCGCAGGGGCGCATGGTCGAGGTCGAGGGCGCCGCGCTTCACGTCGTCGAGATCGGCCCGCGCGAGGCCGCCCCGCCGATCGTGATGCTGCACGGCGCGAGCTCCAACCTCGAAGCGATGCGGCGGCCGCTCGGCGATCTCCTCGCCCGGGATCATCGCGTGATTCTGATCGACCGCCCCGGCCATGGCTGGAGCACGCGCGCAAGCCGGCAGGATTCGACGCCGCAGATTCAGGCGCGCATGATCGACGAGGCGCTCGGCAAGCTCGGGATCGATCGCGCGGTCTTCGTGGTGCATTCCTGGAGCGGCGCCCTCGGCGCGCGGATCGCGCTCGATCACCCGCGCCGCGTGGCAGGTCTCGTGATGCTCGCGCCCGTCACGCATCCCTGGCGCGGCGGTGTCGGGCGCTACAACGAGATCATCGCAACGCCCGTGATCGGCCCGCTGCTCGCCTACACCATCACGCTGCCGCTCGGCTATTTCATCACCGAAGCCGGGGCCCGCAACGTGTTCCTGCCGCAGATCATGCCGGATGGTTTCGTGCAGGACTCCGCGACACCGCTCTTACTGCGCCCGCGCGAGTTCATCGCCAATGCCTATGATCTGGTGACGCTGAAGGAGTCGGTCGCCGCGCAAGTCGCGCGCTATGGCGCGATTACGGCGCCTGTTACGATCATCGCCGGCGAGCCCGACAAGACAGTGAGAACCAATATCCACGCGCGTCCGTTCGCCGCGGCTGTGTCGAATGCAAAGCTGATCGTGCTGCCCGATCTCGGCCACATGGTGCAGAACGCCGTGCCGGATCTCGTGAAGGCGGAGATCGAGACGATGATCGGAAACATCGCCCCGGCGCAGGCGGTCGCCGACTAAAGCGTTTTTCGAGCGAAGTGGAAACCGGTTCGCGCGAAGAAACGCGTCAGAACAAGAAAGCCAGAGCTTCGATTCTGGTCCGATCAGAACCGAAGCTCTAGCGTCCGCCTCGTGCGCGCTTACTGCTTGATCTTCCCGTCCTTGTCGTATTGGGCAAGGAAGGCCCAGAGATTGTTGATCTCGGTCTCGTTCTTGATGCCGGCGAACGCCATCTTGGTGCCGGGGATCTTGGCCTTGGGATCCTTGATGTATTCCTTAAACGTGGCCTCGTCCCAGGTGATGCCGGAATTCTTGTTGGCGTCCGTGTAGCTATAGCCCTCAACCGCGCCCGACTTGCGGCCGTTGAGGCCGTTGAGCTCCGGGCCAACCTTGTTCTTAGCGCCTTCGCCGATCGCGTGGCAGGCCAGGCACTTGTTGAACGATGTCTTGCCGGCCGCGACATCCTGCGCCATCGCGGCGGGTGCGGTGGCAATGACGGTGAGGATTGTCACCGCGCCGAAAGTCAGTTTTGTCATAAGTGTGCTCTTCGTCTCTTCCCGGGTCAGATGGAGGGTCGTGGTTTTGGCAGGTCCGGTGCAAGTGGACAAGCCGCGAAACTCTGACAGGTTTCCTGCTAGCAGACTTGCCCCAGAGAGAACTTGCGCTGCAACAAAGCAATGCGACCTTCGGAGGACCTACCCAAAGTCCGCAAGACGTGATTGATTTGCCGAGATAATTCCATCCGTCGGACGAAGGCTTCTTAAAATGGCCATCATGATGCCCGCAAGCGACCAGGCCGTGCTGGCGCGTCGCAGCGAAATCGTCGCCGCCTTGCGCGCAATCGTGCCGGGCGAGGGCGTGATCGACAGCCTCGCCGAGATGCGGGCCTATGAATCCGACGGGCTGACCGCCTATCGGCAGCCGCCGATGGTCGTGGTGCTGCCCGATACGACCGAGCAGGTCTCGCTCGTCCTGAAATATTGTGCCGCGCAAGGCATCAAGGTGGTTCCGCGCGGCTCCGGCACCTCGCTGTCCGGTGGCGCGCTGCCCCTCGAGGACGGCGTGCTGCTCGGCCTCGGCAAGTTCAAGCGCATCCGCGAGATCGATTTCGACAACCGCGTCGTCGTCACCGAGCCCGGCGTCACCAACCTCGCAATCAGCCAGGCGGTCGCCGATGCCGGCTTCTATTACGCGCCCGATCCGTCCTCGCAGATCGCCTGCTCGATCGGCGGCAACGTGGCGGAAAATTCCGGCGGCGTGCACTGCTTGAAATACGGCATGACCACCAACAACGTGCTCGGCTGCGAGATCGTGCTGATGAGCGGCGAGATCCTGCGCATCGGCGGCAAGGGCTGCGAGAATCCCGGCTATGATCTGATGGGCGTCATCACCGGTTCGGAAGGCCTGCTCGGCGTCATCACGGAGATCACGGTGCGCATCCTGCAGAAGCCGGAAACGGCGCGCGCGCTGATGGTCGGCTTTGCGCAAGTCGAGGCGGCCGGCGAATGCGTGGCCCGCATCATCGGCGCCGGCATCATCCCCGGCGGCATGGAGATGATGGACAAGCCCGCGATCCACGCCGCGGAGGCCTTCGTCCATGCCGGCTACCCGCTCGATGTCGAAGCGCTGCTCATCATCGAGCTCGACGGGCCCAAGATCGAGGTCGACGAGCTGATCACGCGTGTCGAGACCATCGCGAGAGGCTGCGGCTCGGTGACGCTGCAGATCTCCAATTCCGAGGCCGAGCGCAACCTGTTCTGGGCCGGCCGCAAGGCCGCGTTCCCCGCCGTGGGCCGCATCTCGCCCGATTATCTCTGCATGGACGGCACCATTCCGCGCGGCGCGCTGCCGAAGGCGCTGGCGCGCATCCGCGAGCTCTCGGAAAAGTACCAGCTCGGCTGCGCCAACGTGTTCCATGCCGGCGACGGCAATCTGCACCCCCTGATCCTCTACGATGCCAACAAGCCCGGCGAGATCGAGCGCGCCGAAGCCTTCGGCGCCGATATCCTGCGCGCCTGCGTCGAGTTCGGCGGCGTGCTCACCGGCGAGCACGGCGTCGGCATCGAGAAGCGCGACCTCATGCCCGACATGTTCAGCGAGATCGACCTCAACCAGCAGCAGCGCCTGAAATGCGCCTTCGATGCGCAGGGCCTGCTCAATCCCGGAAAAGTATTTCCGACCCTGCACCGCTGCGCCGAGCTCGGCCGCATGCACGTCCACGCGGGCAAGCTGGCGTTCCCGGATTTGCCGCGGTTCTAGGCTCCACCGTGACGGGTGCAACCTCTCCCAGCATGACGGATTTGATGCTCGGGACGACAGCGGCATGTTGGTCGCCTACTGCGCCAGCGCCAGGATGCCGCCGGCAAATGCGTGCCACGCCGCCGTTTCGCTGACCGGCCAGTTGAGCACCTTCACCGCCAGAAGCGCGAGCGTGCCCGTGATGTACACCGGATGCATGCGGCCCTCGGCGCGCCAGTCGCGCACCATGGCGACGACGAGCAGAAGGGAGGCGACCACAGCAGGCGCGATCGTCACGGGCACCGGCGGCGGGCCGGACGGTCCTGATGGTGCGAGGAAGGTCAGGAACCAGCGCGCGATCGCGGCGTCGAGGATCGAGACCGCCGCGAGCAGCATCAGGCGCTTGTGAACCTCGAGCCTGCGCGTGTTCATGATGGCGAGCGCGAACACCACGGCAAAGAATGTGATGCCGCTCAGCGGCACGATCGAGAAGGCGATGCCTGCATCGGCCTGTCCGAGCGCCGCGGCGTTCTTCATCGAGGTCACGGACGCGAAGAAGCCAGAAATGACCATCGCGGTCGCAAGCGAGACGCCGACGATGCCGAACGAGCGGTGATTGACCACGCGGCCGGAGGCCGCGAGCCAGGTCTGGAGCACGAAATAAAGCGACCAGGTGAAGAACAAGAGTCCGTGAAAATGGATCACCGGGCTTGCGGACAATGTCCGGTGAGCGAGCGGCACCCAATAGGTCGGTGCGAAGCCGAGAAAGGCAGTGGCGGCGCAGGCGAGCGCCATGTGGAGATAAAAATATCGTGCAGGCGACGCATCACGCGCGCGTACACGACGGTCGTCAATCAGGGTCGTCATCAGGGGTGAGTCTGGAGAGGCGGGGTTTGGTTCAAGCTGCGGGATGCTGTGTGTGACTCGGCGCACATTGCAGAGCGCCCAAACTCTTGTCGGGACGACAGCGGAGAGACATCATCCGCCCGCGCTCAATTCTGCGCGATCGAGCTCCTCCTCGAGCCGATGAAACGCATCGTCGCCGATCACCTCGGTGGCGCGCAGGTCGAAGATCGCCTTGCGCGCGGCCTCGATAGCGCGGCGGCGCAGGGGATCGGCGGGCAGTTCGCCGTTGCTGATGCCGCCGTTGGGATCGGTCTCGGCCTGCATCAGGATGGCGCGATATTCGAGCCGCAGGATTTCCGCCTCCTCCGACGGATCGCTCTCGATCGCATCGAGCGCGGCGCGATAGGCCACGGCGCGGCCGCGGGCGACCTCGATGCCGACGGGATCGTCGTCCTTGAGGTTGAAAGCGAGGATCAGCGGCCGCAGCGTCAGGCCCTGGATCACCAGCGATCCCAGCACCACCGCAAACGCGATGAAGACGATGAAGTCACGATAGGGAAAGTTTTCCGGCAGGGCAAAGGCGGTGGCGAGCGTGACGAGGCCGCGCATGCCGCACCAGGAGATGATGAGCCCGCCCTTGGGCGAGGCCACCTGCTGCGGATCCTTGGGATGATAGAGCCCCTGCGCGATCAGCACCCGCAGGCTCGTGCGATAGAACGTCACCCAGAACAGGCGTACCAGGATCACCGTAAGCAGGATCCAGGCGGCGGCCACGCAATATTCCCAGCGCACGTCCGCATCCAGCCGCGTCCAGATCGGCCGCATCTGCATGCCGATCAGCATGAAGGCGAGCACGTTGAGCACGAACACGGTCGTCTCCCACACCGCATAGGACGGCACCCGCAGCCGCGCCGGGATGCGCGCCGGTGCGGTGCGCGCGACCGTGATGGCGTAGACCACGATGGTGAGGATGCCGGAGAGACCGAGATGCTCGGCGGCGATCCAGACCATGAAGGTGGTGGCGAACTGCACGATGATGGCGCTCGGCGCCTCCGTCACCCGCTCCATGAACAGCGGAATGATGCGGCCTGCGGCCAGACCAGCGATGACGCTGCCGACCAGCGCCAGCGCCATGGTCGGGGCGACCTGGCTCCAGGTCAGATGCTCGGTGGCGACCGCGCCGACGGCGATGCGATAGATCAGCAGCGCGCTGGCATCGTTGAGCAGGCTTTCGCCCTCCAGCACCTTGACCATGCGGTGGGGCAGCTTGACCTGGCTCAGGATCGCAACCGCAGCGGCCGCATCCGGCGGCGCCACGATGGCGCCGAGCGCGACCGCGGCGGCCCAGGGCATGTCGGGCATCAGCCGGTGCGCGACATAGGCCACGGCGGCCGTGGTGAGGCCGACCGCGGCCACCACCAGGGTCGAGACCGGAACCCAGTTCTTGCGAAGGTCGCGCAGCGACGTGTCGAAGGCGGCATCGAGCAGGACCGGCGCGACAAAAAGGGCAAGGGCGAGGTCCGGCTCCAGCGTCCAGGACGGGCTCGACGGCACGAAGGCGATCAGCGCGCCGCCGATGGCGAGAAAGGTCGGGTAGGGCACCTTGATCCGCCGCGCCAGCGCCGATAAGCCAACCGCGCCGAGCAGCAACACAATGATCCATTCGAATGTCGACACGATGATCCCCGAAGCCGATTTCAGCGGCGCCACAAGCTAGCACCAATCCGGCCGTATGATGGATAGTGCGGCTTCAAGGCAAGAGCTTAACATCGACGACAAGGCTTCGACTGCAACGCATGCGTTTTCTCATTCAGCTGATCGGCGCCGGACTGCTCTATGCGCTATCGTTCGCCCCGGCCGATGCCGCGACCGGCGGCGAGCCGGTGGCTGTGACGCAGGTCGATGTCGCGCCCTGCCTCGCCGCGGCCGCAGCCGATGACATGGACAAGGCCGCCACTGCCTGCGCCGAAGTGATCGACAACGAGAAGACGACGAAGGCCGATCTGATCAAGGCTCTGATCGCGCGCGGTGCGCTCTATGCGCGGCACAATCAGGTGGACCATGCCATCGCCGACGACAGCCGTGCTCTTCTGCTCGATCCCGGCCTTGCCGACGTCTTCAATGCGCGCGGCGAACTCTGGCTGAAGAAGTGTGACAAGCCGAAGGCGGTGCAGGATTTCGGCGCAGCGCTCAGGATCGATCCGAACCACGAGAAGGCCAAAGCCAATCACAAGGCGATGGCGCGCGAGATCGAGCGGATCGGCGCGCAGATGGCGGTCGCCGGCAAGCCCAGCTTCAATTGCGGGCGAGCGCGTCGGGCGGTGGAACGGGCGATCTGCGGCAATCGCGAGCTCGCCGATCTCGATCGCGAGGTCTTTGCCTCCAATGCCCGTGCGATCCGGGAGGCGCGCAATGCGGCCGAGGTCAAAGCGCTCCAGCGCGAGCAGCTCGAGTTCGTCGCGCACCGCAATGCCGATTTCGGCCGGCCGGGATACGACCTGAAGAAGGCGATGCAGCAGCGCTTGCAGCGGCTGAACGGTGTGGATGGATATTGAGATTTTCGCCTCTCCCCGCAAGCGGCAGGGCAATCGCATTTGAATATTGCAGGGGTCGTCATGCCCGGGCTTGTCCCGGGCATCCACGTTCTTTGTGCCGTGTGAAAAGGCGTGGATGGCCGGGACGAGCCCGGCCATGACGCTGTGGAAGCAGCCGGTGCCCATAGCCACATCTCATATGCGATAGTCCTGCCCAAGCAGGGCGAGGGAGAGCCGGCAGCGCTCCGTCCCTCCCAGGCCCGGTTTGAACCCATCGCTTGCCAGCTGCGACAACGGTGAGAACCCGACGTCACGGAGCCCTATGTCATGTGCGGCACTCACGCCTCCGCGCAAGCGCTTTCGCCTGCCAAAATCTCGCTTCGCGCCCTCTTTCTCGGCGCGGCCATGAGTTTCGTTCTCGCGGCTCCCGCCGCGGCGAGCACCGAGTGCGTGCTGGGAAGCAAGGCCGCCCCGGTCGAGTTGATCTCCGCGTGCAGCGCCATCATCGACCAGACCGCCAATTCGGCCGCCGAACGCAGCGCGGCCCTCGTCGTCCGCGCCGAAGCCAATGCGCAGACCCTTGGAGGCCAGTCACAGGCGCTGCGGGATCTCGACCGCGCCATCGCGCTCGACGGCAAGAACGCGAAGGCTTGGCGCGTGCGCGGCGATCTCCTGCGCGAGGCCGGCGGCGATCTCAACCGCGCCGCGGCGGATCTGACCAAGGCGATCGAGCTCGACCCGCAGGATGCCGAAGCTTACGAGCTGCGCGGCGTCGTCTACACCAATCAGCGCCGCCTCGACCGCGCACTCGCCGATTACGACCAGGCGATCAAGCTGAAGCCGGACGATGCGCAAGCCTGGTCCGACCGTGGTGTGGCCTATTATCTCGGCGGCGACAACGAGAAGGCGATCAGAAATTTCGACGAGGCGCTGCGGCTCGATCCCGACCGCGCGCGCACCTACACCAATCGCGGCGCGGCCTACAAGAAGCTCGGCCAGCTCGACAAGGCGGTCGCCGACGACGGCGAGGCGATCAGGCTCGACCCGAAGGTGCCGGAATATTACGACAACCGCGGCCTGACCTATGCTGCGATGGGCGAGTACGACAAGGCGATTGCCGATTACGACCAGGCGATCCGGCGGGAGCAGCGCGCCAACTTCCTGACAAACCGCGGCGACTCCTACCAGTTCAAAGGCGAGCTCGGGGCGGCGCTGAGCGACTACGAGGCTGCGCTGAAGCTCGATCCGAATTTCGCCAAGACCTACAACAACCGCGCGGTGCTCTACAAGAAGATGGGCGAGCGCAAGAAGGCGCTTGCCGATTATGAGACGGCGCTGAAGCTGGATCCCGGCAATGAGAATGCAGCGAACGGCCGCCGCAGCATGATTGCCGAGATCGCCAGGTTCGGCGCGGCGTCGCCGGGCCCAATGCATGCGCGCTCGGCCGACGATAGCGGTCCGTCCTTCAAGTGCGCCACCGCCAAGCGTGAGGTCGAGAAAGTGATCTGCGCCGATCCGCAGCTCGGCGTGCTCGACCGTCAGATCGCCGAGACCTATGAACGCGTGCTGAGGGCTTCCAAAGGACGTTCCGCTAGCGACCTGCGCAAGACCCAGCGCGAGTTCCTCACGACGCGCAATGCGAGCTTCCGCCGCCCCGGATACGATCTGAAGAGGATCATGCAGGACCGCTTGCAGCGGCTGAACGCGATGGAGAGCTGAGAGGCTCTTCTTCGCCTCTCCCCGCCTGCGGGGAGAGGCCGGAATTTGCGTCAGCAAATTCCGGGTGAGGGGACTCTCTGCGAGTCCAATTTGCACGATGATTGCGGATGCAGCCCCTCACCCCAACCCTCTCCCCGTAAGAACGGGGAGAGGGAGCGCACCGCCCGTGCCGCAGCCGCGCGCCTCCGCCAAAAAAACCCATCCTTTTCAGCTTGAACCGCGGCCCGTTCCCGGGAAAATGGCTCCAAACAAGGCCGGCAATTGATCCTGGTCATGGCGGGGCGCCTGTCCTGCCACGAGGTTCAAGCCAGGTGAATAAAGGGAACGGGAGCGCGGGAATGAATATCCAGGGCAAAAGCAGCTATCATGAAGTCCATGCGCGCTCGCTGGCCGATCCCGAGGGCTTCTGGGCCGAGGCGGCGAAGGAGATCGACTGGATCGAGCCTGCGACCAAGGTCTTCGATCCCTCGCAAGGAACCTACGGCCGCTGGTTCGCCGGCGGCGTCGTCAACACCTGCTACAACGCCCTCGACCGCCACGTCGAACGGGGGCGCGCCGACCAGGTCGCGCTGATCCATGATTCGCCGCTGACGGGCTCGGTCACCAAGTTCACCTATGCTGAACTGCTGAACGAGGTCCAGGCGCTCGCCGCAATCATGCAGGATTTCGGTGTCGCCAAAGGCGATCGTGTCATCCTCTATATGCCGATGGTGCCGGAGGCGGTGGTCGCGATGCTCGCCTGCGCGCGGCTCGGTGCGGTGCACTCGGTGGTGTTCGGCGGCTTTGCCGCGAAGGAGCTTGCCACCCGCATCGACGATGCGCAGCCCAAGCTGATCCTGTCCGCCAGCTGCGGCATCGAGCCCGGCCGCATCGTGCAGTACAAGCCGCTGCTCGACGAGGCGATCAAGCTTGCCAGCAGCAAGCCGAAGGCCTGCATCGTGCTGCAGCGTCCGCAGCTCACCTGCGAGATGACGCCGAGCCGCGATTACGACTGGGCCAGCCTGCGCCGCAAGGCGCTGAACGACGGCAAGCGCGCGGCTTGCGTGCCTGTCGCCGCGACAGACCCGCTCTACATCCTCTATACCTCGGGCACAACAGGCGTGCCGAAGGGCGTCGTGCGCGACAATGGCGGGCATCTCGTCGCGGTGAAATGGTCGATGTTCAACCTCTATGGCGTCAAGCCGGGCGAGGTCTGGTGGTGCGGCTCCGACATCGGCTGGGTGGTCGGCCACAGCTACATCGTTTACGGCCCGCTGCTGCATGGCGCGACCACGATCATGTACGAGGGCAAGCCGGTCGGCACGCCCGACGCCGGCGCGTTCTGGCGCGTGATCTCCGAGCACAAGGCGGTGGCCTTCTTCACCGCGCCGACGGCCTTCCGCGCCATCCGCAAGGAAGACCCGGAAGGGAAATTCATCCGGCAGTACGACCTCTCGAAATTACGTACCCTGTTCCTCGCCGGCGAGCGCGCCGATCCGCCGACCGTGGAATGGGCGGAGCAGCAGCTGAAGGTACCGGTGATCGACCATTGGTGGCAGACCGAGACCGGCTGGTGCATCGCCGGCAATCCGGTCGGCCTCGGCATGCTGCCGGTGAAGCACGGCTCGCCGACGGTGCCGATGCCGGGCTATCAGGTCGATGTCGTCGACGAAGCGGCAAAGCCGGTCGGCCCCAACACCATGGGCTCGATCGTCATCAGGCTGCCGATGCCGCCGGGCTGCCTGCCGACGCTGTGGAATCAGGACGCGCGCTTCAAGGAGGCTTACCTGAGCGAATTCCCCGGCTATTACAAAACCTCCGACGCCGGCTACAAGGACGAGGACGGCTATATCTTCGTGATGGGCCGCACCGACGACATCATCAACGTCGCCGGGCATCGCCTCTCCACCGGCGGCATGGAGGAGATCCTGGCCTCGCATCCCGATGTCGCCGAATGCGCCGTGCTCGGCGTCAAGGATGCGATCAAGGGCGAGGTGCCGTGCGGCTTCCTGGTGCTGAAGGCAGGCGTGAAGCGCCCGCCCGCCGAGATCGAGAAGGAGATCGTCGCGCTGGTGCGCGACAAGCTCGGCCCGGTTGCCGCGTTCAAGCTCGCCATCACCGTCGGCCGCCTGCCCAAGACGCGCTCCGGAAAGATTCTGCGCGGCACTATCAAGAAGATCGCCGACGGAGACTCCTGGACCATGCCGGCGACGATCGAGGATCCCAAGGCACTCGAGGAGATCGGCGAGGCGCTGAAGGGACGGATGTGAGGCGAAGCCTCATCCCGGGGCGGGAAGGGCGTTGCTCACCGCTCTCCACTGTCATCGCCCGCCTTCGCGGGGAACGACAGCGAGCGTGGAACGGCGTCCAGGGACTTACAATCTCCGCATTCCGCGCTAAACAGGGCCGGCCGATAGGGAACCTCGTATGCCACTTGCCGCCGCGCCACGCCTGCTGACCGCCTTAGCTCTCGCCGTCGCTCTCTCCGCCTGCTCGGCACGCTACCAGAATCCGGTGGCGGCGAGCGGCGATGATGACGACGCCGTCTGCCAGAGCCGCGGCTATGCGCAGGGCTCGCCGGATTACGTGGCTTGCCGCAAGGACCGCGACGTCCAGCGCAACGCGGCCACCGCGCGCGCCGACCGCCGCCAGCGCGATCTCGGCGAGTACATGCTGAACAACCCCGTGCGCCCGTGATGTGAGCTGCGGCACTATGCTGCCGCGCCACCCGCTTTGCATTCGCGGTTTCCGTGACACATCTGCAACGCCGGGGCCAAATCGCGTCGCGATAGTCCTGGTTTGATCGGCATCAAATCCTTCACCATTCTCTTTCTGCTCTGACGCTGATGTCGCGCAACGACGCGTCGACATGGTTGAAGGGGATTGAAAATGGATGGAACGATAAGAAACTTGGCGCGGGTCGCGACGCTCGGCGCGATGCTCGTGGGCACTTTTGCATCAGTGCAGGCGGCAGATCTGCCGGTCTACAAGGCGCCGGTGCCGGTGGAGGCGTTCAATCCGTGGATGATCCGCCTGCGGGTGCTCGGCGTATTGCCGGATGCGGGCGGGAGCACCGTCAATGTCGCGGGCGTGCCTTCGCTGTCGTCGCCGAATTCAGGCCTGTCGATCAGCGACCAGGTCGTCCCCGAGCTCGACATCAGCTATTTCTTCACCAAGAACATCGCTGCCGAATTGATCCTGGGCGTGACCAGGCATTCGATCAGCGGCACCGGCTCGCTCGCGAATCTGCCGATCGGCAAGACCACGCTGCTGCCGCCGACGCTGACGCTGCAATATCACTTCGACCAGTTCGGCGCGTTCAAGCCGTATGTCGGCGCGGGCGTGAACTACACCGTGTTCTTCAACAATTCCGCGGCCAATGCGCCTTCCGCGATCGCCGGTCCGCCCGCGATCGTCGCCACCACCACCAACCTGCACGTCAGCAACGCCTGGGGCGGCGCCGTCCAGTTCGGCTTCGACTACATGATCGACCGGCACTGGGGTCTCAATGTCGACGTCAAGAAGCTCTGGCTGCGCCCGAACTACAGCGCCATCGTCTCCGGCCTGCCGGTCACCGGCACCGCGCATATCGATCCGTGGCTGGTCGGCGCGGGTGTGACCTACAAGTTCTGACCTGAAGCCCAGCTCGGGCGTACAAACAAAACGCGGCAGGTTTTCCTGCCGCGTTTGCGTTGATGGTGGATGAACGGGAGGAATTACTCCTCCTCGTCCTCGTGCTTCTTGCCGCCGAGCGTCTTCAGCTTGGCGAACACGGCGTCGACGTTGAGGTCGTCGCTGGACTTCTCCGCGGGCTCGTACTCGTCCTTGCGGGTGGTCTCGGAGGCCGGCAGCAGGGTGGCGCCGCCATAGGCTGCGTCGATCGGCTTCTCCTTCGCCGCGCGCTGCACCTCGAAATCGAGCTCGATCTGCGAGCACAGGCCGAGCGTGACCGGGTCGATCGGGGTCAGCGCCGAGGTGTTCCAGTGGGTACGGTCGCGCACGCTCGCGATCGTGCTCTTGGTGGTGCCGACCAGGCGCATGATCTGGGCGTCCTTGAGCTCCGCATGGTTGCGCAGCAGCCAGAGGATGGCGCTCGGGCGCTCATGGCGGCGCGAGACCGGGGTATAACGCGGGCCCTTGCGCTTGGGCTGGGGCGGCAGCACCACCTTGCTCTCCTGGAGGCGGAGCCGGTAGTCCGGGTTCTTCTCGCCCTTCTCGATTTCCTCGCGGGTCAGCTGGCCATTGGAGAGGGGATCCATGCCCTTGATGCCCTGGGCGGCGTCGCCGTCGGCGATGGCGCGCACCTCGAGGGGATGCATCTTGGTGAAATCGGCGACCTGGTCGAAGGTCAGCGCGGTGTTGTCGAGCAGCCAAACGGCGGTCGCCTTGGGCATCAGAGGTGCGTTGCTCATGGCAAATCTCCTTTGTGCTTCGCCCACCCCTCTGGAGGCGAAACCGGTGGTCATCAGCGATGACAGGGAATTCGCGCTATATAAGCCCGGAGGGGGTAGCCATGCAATGGTTCTGCTATAGATAGTGCCTTGACACCGCCCGAAAGGGGGCCCAATTCCCTTTGAACCGCTGTAAGGTTCAAGCCGACAGTTTTAAGCCAAATTCCCATCCATCGACCGCCCCGGCAGAACGCGATCGGGTGATTCGGTCCCGAGATCGCTCAATGTCAGCCAAACCAGACCTCAAGATCGTGCTTTGTTCTCCCCGCGGCTTCTGTGCCGGGGTGGTCCGGGCGATCGACACCGTGGAACGGGCGCTCGATAAGTACGGCGCCCCCGTCTATGTTCGCCACGAGATTGTGCACAACAAGTACGTCGTCGATGGGTTGAAGAAGAAGGGCGCCATCTTCGTCGAGGAGCTCGCCGAAATCCCCGAGAATACCACCGCCCCGGTGGTGTTCTCGGCCCATGGCGTACCGAAATCGGTTCCGGCCGACGCCCAGTCCCGCAACCTGTTCTCGCTGGATGCGACTTGCCCGCTGGTGACCAAGGTGCATCGCGAGGCCGCGATCCATTTCAAGCGCGGCCGCGAGATCTTCCTGATCGGCCATTCCCACCATCCCGAGGTAGTCGGCACGCTCGGCCAGCTGCCGCCCGGCGCAGTGACCCTGATCGAGACCGCCGAGGATGCCAAGACCATCACGCCGAAGGACCCCAACAACCTCGCCTTCGTGACGCAGACCACACTGTCGATCGACGACACCGCGGAGATCGTCGCGTTGCTCAAGGAACGCTTCCCCAACATCAACGGGCCGCACAAGGAAGACATCTGCTACGCCACCACCAACCGCCAGCTCGCGGTGAAGAAGGTGGCGCCGGTGGTGGACGCGCTCATCGTGGTCGGTGCTCCCAACTCGTCGAACTCGCAGCGCCTGCGCGAGGTTGCCGAGCGCGAGGGCTGCAAGATCGCGGTGCTGGCGCAGCGCGCCGCGGACCTCGACTGGAGCAGGTTCGGCAACATCAAGAGCCTTGGCATCACCGCTGGCGCGTCCGCGCCTGAGGTGATCGTCGAGGAGATCATGGACGCCTTCGCCGAGCGCTACACGCTGCACGTGGAGACGGTCTCGGCCGCGGAAGAGAACGAGTTCTTCCCGTTGCCGCGTCAGGTGCGCCCCGAAGCTGCCGCCGAGTAGACCTTGATGGCGGTCTACACCGACGTCGCCGCCGACGAGCTTGCGGATTTCCTGAAGCAATACGATCTCGGCGAATTGCTCTCCTACAAGGGCATCGCCGAGGGCGTCGAAAATTCCAACTTCCTGCTGCACACAAGCAAAGGCTCGTTCATCCTCACGCTGTACGAAAAGCGCGTGGCAAGGAACGATCTGCCGTTCTTTCTCGCGCTGATGACGCATCTGGCCGAGCACGGCGTCAATTGTCCGCTGCCTGTGAAGGCAAGAGACGGCGAGGCGCTGCGCGAGCTGGCAGGCCGGCCCGCAGCGATCATCACCTTCCTCGAAGGCGTCTGGCCGCGCAAGCCGAACGCGACCCATTGCGCCGGGGTCGGCGAGGGGCTGGCGAAGATGCATCTGGCAGGCGCGAATTTTGCGATCAAGCGCACCAATGCGCTCTCGGTTTCCGGCTGGCGACCGCTGTTCGACGCAGCTTCAAGCCGCGCCGACGAGGTGCAGCCCGGTCTGCGCGATTTTCTTGCCGCCGAACTTGATTATCTCTCGAGCGGCGTCTGGCCGAGCAACCTGCCCGAAGGCGTGATCCACGCCGACCTTTTCAACGACAACGTCTTTTTCCTCGGCGACAAGCTCTCGGGGATCATCGACTTCACCTTCGCCTGCAACGACATGCTGGCCTATGACGTCGCGATCTGCCTCAACGCCTGGTGCTTCGAGCCGGATCATTCCTTCAACGTCACCAAGGCGCGTGCCTTCCTCAACGCCTATGGCCGGGTGCGCAAGCTGAGCGAAGCCGAAGAGGCCGCGCTGCCGCTGCTGGCGCGGGGCGCGGCGATCCGCTTCCTGCTGACGCGGCTGGTCGACTGGCTCAACGTGCCCGCAGGCGCGCTGGTCAAGCCGAAGGATCCGCTCGAGTATGTCCGCAAGCTGCGCTTCCATCAGAGCGTGACGAGCGTGCGCGATTATGGGCTGATGCCGTCGGGGCTGGTGGCGTGAGCGAGCTACCCAATGTCACGATCTATACCGACGGCGCCTGCTCCGGAAATCCCGGGCCGGGCGGCTGGGGCGCGATCCTGAAGTTCGGCGACAAGGAGAAAGAGCTGAACGGCGGCCAGCCGCACACCACCAACAACCAGATGGAATTGATGGCGGCGATTTCGGCGCTCGAAGCGCTGAAGCGGCCGTGCACGGTCGACCTCTACACCGACAGCCAGTATGTCCGGCAGGGCATCACCGGCTGGATCTTCGGCTGGAAGCGCAACGGCTGGCGCACCGCCGACAAGAAGCCGGTGAAGAATGTCGAGCTATGGCAGCGCCTCGACGCAGCGCTGAAGCAGCACGAGGTCCGCTGGCACTGGGTCAAGGGCCACGCCGGCCACCCCGAGAACGAGCGCGCCGACCAGCTGGCGCGCGACGGCATCGTCATGGCGCGGTTGCAGCAGCGGGTGAGGGAGTAGGGGGCGCCATCGTCGCCTCATTCACCACTGTCATCGCCCGGCTTGACCGGGCGATCCAGTACTCCGATACGTTTCTGATTCAACCGAGAAGCCTCGGCGTACTGGATGCCCCGCCTTCGCGGGGCATGACAGCGTCATGTGTGGCTAAGACCGGTGGCGCCTCACAGCTGCCCGAGCAGCGTATCGCCGCCGGAGACCTCGACCTTGCCGGGCATCGCCTCGAGGTTCAGCTTCTTGACCACGCCGTCCTCGATCAGCATCGAATAGCGCTTGGAGCGGATGCCGAGGCCGTTGGCGGAGGCGTCCAGCTCCATGCCGATCGCCTTGGTGAAGTCGGCATTGCCGTCGGCGAGGAAGACGGCCTCGTCGCGCTGGTCGGTGTCGCGCTTCCAGGCGTTCATGACGAAGGCGTCGTTGACGGAGACGATGGCGATGGTGTCGACACCCTTGTCCTTCATGGCATAGGCGTTGAGGAAGATGCTCGGCAGATGCATCTTGTGGCAGGTGCCGGTATAGGCGCCGGGGACCGCGAACAGCGCCACCTTCTTGCCCTTGAAGATGTCGTCGGTGGTCTTCACCTGCGGGCCTTCCGCCGTCATCACGCGGAATTTCGCCTCGGGCAGCTTGTCGCCAATCTGGATCGCCATCGTCAGTCTCCCTGAAAATCGGTCCCGCTTTTTAGACCGGGCGGCGGGCCTGCACAATATTGCCAGTGGCGGAAGCGGCGAGGATGGCGGCCGTTCACCGTGATGTCATCAGCCGGCAAAACCGCCGCCGTCGAGGAAGGCCTGCTCCTCCTCGGTGGTGTCGCGGCCGAGGAGACGGTTGCGGTGGGGAAAGCGGCCGAACCGCGCGATGATATCGGCGTGGTCGCGCGCGTATTTCAGGCTTTCGGTATTGTCGGTGTTCTGAAACAGCGCGACGCAGTGCAACTGGTCGGCTAGGTGCTCGGAATGCATGAAGGGCAAATAGAGGAATTCGAGCAGGAGGGGATCGACCCTGCGATCGACGCCGCGCGCGATGGCGCGGCGGGCGACGTCGCGCGCCTGTGCGTCGCTGGCAAAGGCCTGCGGCGTGCCGCGAAACATGTTGCGGGGAAACTGGTCGAGCACGATGACGAGTGCCAGCACGCCGTCGTCGCTTGTCTCCCATGAGGCAAGCTCGCCGGCGGCCGCCTTCTGCCACAGCGAGAGAAAGCGGCGTCGTATCTCCGCATCGAAATCATCGCTGCGCTCGTACCAGCGTTGGCGCCCGGCCTCTCGCCAGAAGGCGAGAACGCCTGATGGCGTGATGTCGCGGGCGTCAGCCATGAACGGAGGGCGCCTTACGCCGCCTCCGCCTTCTTCTCGTCGCGCAGCTGCCGACGCAGGATCTTGCCGACATTGGTCTTCGGCAGGTCATTGCGGAATTCGACGTGCTTGGGCACCTTGTAGCCGGTGAGCTGGTCGTGACAGAACTTGATCACGGCATCCGCCGTGAGGTTCGGGTCCTTCTTCACCACGAAGGCCTTCACCGCTTCGCCCGACTTGGAATCGGGGATGCCGATCACGGCGCATTCGAGCACGCCTGGATGGCTCGCGATGACTTCCTCGACCTCGTTCGGATAGACGTTGAAGCCGGAGACCAGGATCATGTCCTTCTTGCGGTCGACGATCTTGATATAGCCCCTCTCGTCCATCACGCCGATGTCGCCGGTGCGGAAATAGCCGTCCGCGGTCATCACCTTGGCGGTCTCTTCCGGCCTGTTCCAGTAGCCGGACATCACCTGCGGGCCCTTGGCGCAGATCTCGCCCGCCTGGCCGAGCGGGACCTCGTTGCCCTCGTCGTCCCGGATCGAGATGTAAGTCGACGGCACGGGGATGCCGATCGAGCCGGCGAACTCGGTCGCCGTGGGCGGATTGCAGGTCAGGACAGGCGACGTCTCCGACAGGCCGTAGCCCTCGGCGATGCTGCAGCCCGTGATGTTCTTCCATTGCTCGGCAACGGGGCGCTGCACCGCCATGCCGCCGCCGTTCGAGATCTTCAGCTTGGAGAAGTCGAGCTTCTTGAAGTCGGGATGGTTCATCAAGGCGTTGTAGAGCGTGTTCACGGCCGGGAAGGTGTTGACCTGGTATTTCGCCAGCTCCTTGATAAAGCCGGGTATGTCGCGCGGGTTCGGGATCAGCAGGTTGCAGCCGCCGGCGCGCACAGCCAGCAGATAACAGGCCGTCAGCGCGAAGATGTGATAGAGCGGCAGCGCGCAGACGATCATGAGCTGCTCGACATGCGGCGGCGAAGCGAGCGCCGGCTGCAGCCAGGCATCGTTCTGCAAGACGTTGGCGACGATGTTGCGATGAAGCAACGTGGCGCCCTTGGAGACGCCGGTGGTGCCGCCGGTATATTGCAGGAAGGCGACGTCACCGGGCGACAGCTTCGGCTTGTTGAACGTCATGCCGCGGCCGGCGGACAGCGCGTCGTTGAAGGAGACCGAGCCCGGCAACGACCAGGCCGGTACCATCTTTTTGACCCGGCGGACGACGAGGTTGACGATCACGCCCTTGAAGCCGAGCAGGTCTCCCATGCTGGCGACGATGACGTGCTTCACCTGCGTCTTCGCGATCACCTGCTCGACGGTGTGGGCGAAGTTCTCCAGCACGATGATCGCTTCGGCGCCCGAATCCTTCAGCTGGTGCTCGAGCTCGCGCGGCGTATAGAGCGGGTTGACGTTGACCACCGCGAAACCGGCGCGCAGCACGGCGGCCGTCGCGACCGGGTATTGCAGCACGTTCGGCATCATGATGGCGATACGCGCGCCGCGCTGCAGCCCGCGGCCCTGCAAGTAAGCGGCAAGCGCGACCGACATCTGGTCGAGGTCGCGATAGCTGATCGACTTGTCCATGCAGATGAATGCCTTGCGGTCGGCGAACTTGGTGAAGCTCTCCTCCAGCAGGTCGACCAGCGATGCGTATTGCGTCGGCTCGATATCGGCAGGCACGCCGGGCGGATATTGCTTGAGCCAGATGCGCTCCATGGAAGACTCCCCTCATTGACCAGGGCCCGTTGTTCTCGGGCTTGCCTCGTTGTCGCCAGTATCCAGCTTGCCGGAACGGGTGGCAAGCCGTCGTGGCTTAGGGCAAAGGTCGGGCCGTCGCTACTGGAATCGTCGCAAAACGGTGCTGCCGCAGGTGCGAAGCGGGGCTGCGGTTTAGTGCCGAGCGGCGTTAACTGTTGTTGGCCGGCTTGGCCGCGGCGGGAGGCTTCGTCGCAGCGGGGGTCGTCGCTGCCTTGGGCTTTGCGGGCTTCGCCGCCTGATCGCCGCCGGCCGAAGGCTTCTCGGCGGGCTTCGCCACCGCATCCGGCTTGGTCGCGGCATGCTTGGCGCCAGCCGGCTTGGTTGCGGCCGGTTGGGGCGTGGCCGGCTTGGCCGCCTTGCCGTCAGTCGGCTTGGCATCCGGCTTGGCCGCCGCGGTCTTGGTGTCCTTGGGCTTATCGGCCGGCTTGTCGGCGGCGTCTGGCTTCTTGGCGACGCGCGGCTTCTTGGCGCGCGGCTTGGACGCGGCCTGCTGGTCGGCATCGGCTGCCACAGCGGCAATCAGGGCGGTGCCGGTGCGGGTCGGGCCGGTATAGACCAGCACGGGCTCGGTCGGAGCCGCAGCCGAGGCCATCAGCTCGGAAGCTTTCATCAGCGGCGGCTGCAGGCCTGCCGTGAAGAAGGTGAACTGGGCCGCGCCGCCGGTGGCGGAGCCCGATCCGGTCGCGCCGCCACTGGCCGCAATCAGCGCATCGTCGTCGTCGCTGGCCGGCCGCTTGCGGTTGGGTCCGCACATCTCGTCGCGCAGGTTCGGCGGCGTGGCATCGACCGGCACGAGATTGTCGACCGTGCCGAGCGAGGGGCGCAGCCAGGTGAGGTTGTCCGGAGCGAAGCCACGCTCCAGCAGCTGCGCCGCCTTCACCGCGCGTGCCGTGCCGGAGTTTGCACCGAGCACCACCGCGATCAGCCGGCGGCCGTTGCGCGTGGCCGAGGCGACGAGGTTGTAGCCGGAGGCGCAGATGAAGCCGGTCTTGAACCCGTCGGCGCCGGGATAGCGGCCGATCAGCTTGTTGAAATTGCCGGTGACGCGCTTGCCGAAGCGGATCGCCGGGATATGCATGTAGTACTCGTATTCCGGCAGGTCGCGCAGGAAAGACCGCGCCAAGATGCCGAGGTCGCGCGCAGAGGTGATCTGGCCTTCGGCGGGCAGGCCGTTCGGATTGACATAGCTCGTCTGCGCCATGCCGAGCTTCCTCGCGGTGTCGTTCATCACCGCGGAGAAGCCGTCGACCGAGCCGCTGACGCCTTCGGCGAGCACCACGGCCATGTCGTTCGCCGACTTGACCATCATCATCTTCAGCGCGTTGTCGACGGTGACTTGGGTTCCCGGGCGGAACCCCATCTTCGATGGCGATTGCGAGGCCGCGGTCGGCGACACCGTGAGCAGCGTGTCAAGCGTCAGCCTGCCGTCCTTGACCGCCTTCAGCGTCACATAGGCGGTCATGATCTTGGTGACGGAGGCCGGGTACCAGGGAAGGGTCGCGTTTTCGGCCTGCAGCACCTTGCCGCTGTCGGCCTCGATCAGCAGGAGCGCTTCGGCGCTCGCCGTGCGCGGCGCGAGCATCGCGGTACAGGCGAGCGTCGCAGCGAACAGGTTGAACAGGGATTTGCGAAGCAGCGGGCGAAGGGCGTGCACTATCCGATTCCGGTCCTTGGAGATCCGCCTGATACGGCCGGTTCTCGTGATCTGATTGTCGGTTCTGAAATCCAGCGCCGCCGCTTGCGGCGTCGCAAACCTATACCGGCTGGTGCGTCGAGAATAGGGGGATCGGCGCGGTATTCCGCAACGAAGTAGGCCGAATTTCGACGGTCCTCTCGGGACTTGCTAGGGGGATTTGACAGCTGTCGCGGCAGCCTCGGCGGCCGTCACGCTGGCCCGTGCGTTCTCCTGCACCATGAACTGGGCCTTGGCCATCTCGGCAAAATGGCCGCCTTTGGCCACGAGTTCATCGAAAGTTCCGGTTTCGATCACCCGTCCATTCTCGAACACCAGGATCCGCGTGGCGTTGCGGATGGTGGAGAGGCGATGGGCGATCACGAAGGTGGTGCGGCCCCTCATCACTTCGTCGAGAGCGGCGTTCACCTTGACCTCGGTGACCGCGTCGAGCGCGGAGGTCGCCTCGTCCAGGATCAGGATCGGCGGGTCCTTCAGCAGGGCGCGGGCGATCGAGAGCCGCTGCCGTTCGCCGCCGGAGAGCATGCGGCCGCGCTCGCCGGCATTGGTCTCGAAGCCGCCGCTGCGTTCGATGAATTCCAGCGCCTGCGCGCGCTCCGCCGCCTTACGCATCTCGGCCTCGGTCGCATCCGGCTTGCCGACGCGCAAGTTCTCCGCGATCGAGCGGTTGAACAGCAGCGCTTCCTGGAACACGACACCGATGTTCCGCCGCAGCGAGGTCAACGTGACGCCGCGCACGTCCATGCCGTCGATCTTGATGACGCCGGATTGCGGATCGAAGGCCCGGTGCAGGAGCGCAATCGCGGTGGACTTGCCGGCTCCGGTCGGGCCGACCAGCGCAATGGTCTGGCCCGGCAGCGCGGTGAAGGTGAGGTCCTCGATCGCCGGCCGCTTGCCGTCATAGGAGAACGTGACGTCGTGGAACTCGACGAGGCCCGACAGCCTGCCGGCATCGATTGCGTCGGGCCGGTCGTGCACCGCGGGCACGGCGTCGAGCACATTGAAGAACTCGCGCAGCCGCGGAGCTTCCATGAACACGTTGTTGATGAAGCTGACCACCTGCTCGAGCTTCTGGATCAGCAGCGTCGCGAAGCTCACGAACATCACGATCTCGCCGACCGAGGTCAGGCCCTGGTCGTGCAACGCGATGCCGAGGGTGAAGATCGCGAGCACCGTGATGGTGGTGGAGGCGCGCGTGATCACCGTGACCAGCGCCCACCACGACAACACCGGCATCTGCGCGGCCAGCAGCTCGTCGGCGACCGAGCGCAGCCCCTTGACCTCGGATTCGACGCGCACGAAGCTCTGCACCAGCGCGACGTTGCCGAGCGCATCAGACGCGCGCGCGGAGAGCTCGCTGTAGTGCTCCTCGACCGCCATCTGCATGCCGAAGGTCCTGCGCACCACGAAGGTGGTCAGCGCCGTGAAAACGATGCAGAGCACGAACAGGAGGATCGCCAGCCGCCAGTTCAGGTAGAGCGACAACGGCAGCAGCACCAGGACCGAAAGGATCGCGGCAAAATGCTCGCGGAAAAAGCCGAGCCACAGCCGCCACAGCGCGTCCGTGCCGTTGAGCATGACCTTCATCAGCCGGCCGGAATGGGTGCCGGAGTGGAAGGTCAAGGGCAGCTGCAGGATGTGCTCGAAATAGTCGGTCAGCACCGCCTGGCGCTGACGATGCGAGAGCCGGTCGGCCTGCAAGGCCACCAGCGCGCTGCAGACGATGGTGAACAGTCCGAACGCGACCCAGGCGACCAGGAACGGCCAGGCCGAGCTCGAGCCGGCCACGGTCTTGCCCGAGAGCACGTCGACGATCCGGCCGAACAGCACGGGCTCGGCGAACTGGGATCCCGCCAGCAGGAGGTTGGCGACCGCGAGCAGCCAGCCCAGCCGCGCCTCCTTGCCGAGCAACTCGAGAACGCGGGTGTAGAGTCGGAGAATGGACATGCGGGCGGGGGACTCGGTGACGACGGAGCTCACATTCTAAGCAGGGACCGCCGCGAGATACAGCGCAAGCTTTCAGTTTTGCTCATTTGATCAGCCGCTCTGCCAGCGGCGGCAGGAACTGGCCGTCGAAGACGTCGCGAGCCGTCGGCCGTTTGCGGAATTTGAAGTCCCGCGCGATCTGATCGATCGAACGTTCCAGGCGCGCCGGCTCGACGCCGCCGAGGCCGTTGCGCTTGACCTCGTCGGTCAGGATATTGTCGGCAAGGACCGCGTGCAGGCGCTTCAGCTCCAAATTGCGGTCGCCGTCGTCGATGCGGCTCGCGGCCTCCTCCGCCGCACGCGCCGGCTCCCTGGCCGTCGCGGTGATGCCCGCGATCAAGGCGCGGACGAAGCCTTTCACGGCATCCGGCTTCGCTGCGGCGAAGGCGGTGTTGGCGACCACGGCAAAGCCGTAGGCCTCACAGCCGTAGTCCGCATAGCGCAGCACGACGAGATCGGCTTCGGGTACGCCGCGATCGCGTAGGTTCACCGCCGAGAGATAGCTGAACCCGGCGACGGCATCGACCTGTCCTGCTGACAGGATCGGCTCGCGCACCGCGGCACTGATCTTGTGGAATTTGACGTGCGATGCCTTGATGCCGTTCTGCTGCGCCAGCGCCGGCCACAGCCGCATCGACAGATCGCCGTCGGCAACGCCGACGGTCTTGCCGTCGAGGTCGGGCAGGAGACGGATGCCGCGGCTTTTGCGCGCGACGATCGCGTAAGGCGCGCGGTCGAACAGCACGAACACGGCCTTGACCGGCGCCGCGTCGTCCTTGTCACGAAAGCGTATCAGCTCGTTGATGTCGACGAGCGCGAGCTCGCTGTCGCCTTTGGCGAGCCGTGCGAGCGCCTCTGGCGATCCGCTCGCGCTGTTGAAGGACACGTTGAGATGCTCGGCGCCGAACCTGCCGTCCTTCGCCGCAAGGAAGAATGGCGCCATGCTCGCATCGATAGGACGGTCGAAGGTGAAATGGATGGCGGTCGAGGGAGTGCCGCTCTCGGCCGCAATGCATTCGCGCACCGTCGATGCGGCGAACGAGATTGCAAGGGCCAGCAGGCACTGAAGGGCGATCGTCTTGAATCCGGACATCGGTCGCGCCGGCCCCGCATTGTTATGGTTTCGTGACGCTTGGCAAGCGCCGGCCCGCGACGAACGTGCGCGCGCGAACATGAACGGCGGATGAGCGGGCTTGCGGCATCGTTACGCAACCCCGTTCAGCTTGTGTTGGGGTTGGGGAACCTACTTAGGTGGTGAGTGTTTGACTGACATCAGCCTGTCGTCAGGCACAATCCGAGGTCCCAAGGAGGGTCCAGATCATGTTTGACAGCCTTTCGAAGTTCGTCGGCCGCAAGGCCGTTCTGGCCACGGCCGCCGTGGTGGCCCTGACTGCCGCTGCACCCAGCGCCTCTTACGCGGGCGGTCGTCATTGGCATGGCGGTGGCGGCGGCGCCGCTGCTGCCGCGATGTTCGGCCTCGCCGCGACCGGCCTCGCGATCGCAGCCAGCCGCAATGCCTACGCCTATGATCCGGGTCCGGTTTACTATTACGAGGGCGGCCCGGCCTATTACGGCGGCCCCGGCTATGGTTCTTATTATTACGACTCGGGCCGCCGCTACACCTATGGCGGCTACAAGAACCCCTGCGCCCACGGCTATTCCGGCTACAGCTGCTATTGACGGATCGGCCATTCTGATCGACGAACAGGCCGTCGCGCTTGCCGCGGCGGCCTGTTTTTTGCTTACATTGCCGCGTGTTAACACGCCGGCCATTTGTTTCGAGTAGTTTTGCGTACCATGAGTGATTCGCTTGAGCGGCTATATCTCGCTGTGCTCGCGGCCAGAGACCTTGATCCGGCAACATCGCGCACGGCCCGGCTGTTTCAGCGTGGGCCCTCAAAAATGGCAAAGAAGCTCGCCGAAGAGGCCATCGAAGTCGTCATCGATGCGGTCAATGGCGATAGCGAGGCCGTGATC
Organism: Bradyrhizobium sp. IC3195; assembly: GCF_020193585.1. NCBI lineage: Bacteria > Pseudomonadati > Pseudomonadota > Alphaproteobacteria > Hyphomicrobiales > Nitrobacteraceae > Bradyrhizobium > Bradyrhizobium sp. IC3195. The sequence continues at coordinate 181,633 of NZ_JADYVG010000003.1, forward strand.
CGGGAAAGCGCCGACCTGCTCTACAATCTCACCGTGCTGTGGGCTTCGGCCGGAGTGCGCCCCGAGGACGTCTGGCGGGAAATGACGCGGCGGGAGGACATGCTCGGAATTGCCGAGAAACTGCCGAAGTCGCCGCCGAAATTGCCCAAAGTCGCGTCACCGCGCATAGCCTCGCGGCGGCCTATTGTCGCGCTCGACGGCCGTGCCGCGCGCAAGCGCCACTAGAAGCGTCACAAATCGCTCAAAAACTGGCGATGGACAAATCCGTCCCATGGTGCTTCATCGCGGCGCCATGCTGAAACGAATGTACGACTGGTGCATCGACGCCGCCCACAAGCCCTATGCGCTCTGGATCATGGGCATCGTGTCCTTCGCCGAAAGCTCCTTCTTTCCGGTCCCGCCGGATGTGATGCTGATTCCGATGTCCCTGGCGCGGCCGCAGCGCGCCTGGTTCTATGCCGCGATCTGCACCGTGACCTCGGTGCTCGGCGGCGTCGTCGGCTACGCCATCGGCGCGCTGCTGTTCGACTCGGTCGGCCAGTGGCTGATCCAGGTCTACGGCCTCGCCGACAAGGTTGACGCCTTCCGCGCCTCCTATGCGGAATGGGGTGCGGTCATCATCCTGCTCAAAGGACTGACGCCGATCCCCTACAAGCTCGTCACCATCACCTCGGGCTTTGCCGGCTACAACATCCTCCTGTTCGTCCTGTGCTCGATCGTCGCGCGCGGCGGACGCTTCTTCGTCGTCGCGATCCTGCTCAACCGCTACGGTGACTGGATCCGGGTCAGGATCGAGCGGCATCTCGGATTGTGGGTCGCGCTCGGCGCGATCGTGCTGGTGCTCGGCTTCGTTATCGCCATCAAGCTGATCTAGAGCCGCGGCGCTTTGCCGCCGCGCCGGCTTCGGCTACGGTTGTCGTCATGATGGTTCGATCCGGCAATCCGGCGGCACGGCATGGGACGCTGATGTCGACAGCGCTGCTGCTGCTGCTCGCTGCCGGAGGGACGGCCCGGCCGCAATCCGCCCCGCCGGCGCTCGGCCTTCAGCAGCAGGGAGCGCAGGCCGGCCCGTCGCCATCGACGCCCGCTCCCTCGGCGCCGCCGGCGCGCGAGGAGAATCCCGGGCTGATCAACGAAATGGGCAAGCTGTTCGACAAGCTGCCTTCGATCCTGCCGCCGATCAAAAGCCCCAGTGAAACCATGGACGACCTGTCGCGGCTGGCCAAGCCTTCGACCATGGTGTCGGGGCGCGTGATCTGCCCGGTCTCTGCGAACGGCGCGCCCGACTGCAAGCAGGCGGCCGACCAGCTCTGCCAGGGCAAGGGCTACAAGGAAGGCAAGAGTCTGAACGCCGACTCCGCGGAAAAATGCTCGGCCAAGGTCCTGATCCCGGGCCGGCAACGTAAACCGGACGACTGCCGCACCGACACTTTCGTGACCAGCGCGCTGTGCCAGAACTGAAGGCCGGCGCGCGAGAACCAAGGAGCGCCCATGAGCCGCACGGAGCAGGACTTCCTCGGACAGCGTGAGATCGCCGACGACATCTATTACGGCGTCCAGACCATCCGGGGTAAGGAGAACTTCCACATCACCGGCATTCCGATGAACCAGGAGCCTTACTTCGTGAAGGCGCTCGGTTACGTCAAGAAGGCCGCCGCGATGGCCAATCGCGACCTCGGCGCGATCGACGCCAAGGTCGCGGACGCCATCATCCTCGGCTGCGACCGCGTCATCGCGGGCGACATGATGGATCAGTTCGTCACCGATTTCATCCAGGGCGGTGCCGGCACGTCGACCAACATGAACGCCAACGAGGTGATCGCGAACCTCGCGCTGGAATCGCTCGGCTTTGCCAAGGGTGACTACCAGCACGTCAGTCCGAACGATCACGTCAATTACGGCCAGTCCACCAACGACACCTATCCGACCGCCTTTCGGCTGGCCCTGATCCTGCGGCTCGAGAGCTACATGACGGCGTTGCGTCAGCTCCAGGAAGCCTTCTTCGCCAAGGGACGCGAGTTCGAGCGGGTGCTGAAGATGGGCCGCACGCATCTGCAGGACGCGGTGCCGATGTCGCTCGGCGCGGAATTCCGGGGCTGGGGCACCACGATCGGCGAGGAGGTCGACCGCATCTCGGAAGCGCGCGCGCTGCTGCGCGAGATCAATCTCGGCGCCACCGCGATCGGCACCTCCGTCACGGCGGCGGTCGGTTATCCCAAGCTCGCCGTCCGGCACCTCAGCGCGCTCACAGGCGTCGATTTCATCCTCGCCGGCGATCTCGTCGAGGCGACCTCCGACACCGGCGCCTATGTGCAGCTCTCCGGCGTTCTCAAGCGCACGGCCAGCAAGCTGACGAAAATCTGCAACGACATCCGCCTGCTCGCTTCCGGTCCGCGCGCGGGCTTGAACGAGATCAACCTGCCGCAGCTTCAGCCAGGCTCCTCGATCATGCCCGGCAAGGTCAATCCGGTCATTCCCGAAGTCGTCAACCAGACCAGCTTCCTCGTCATCGGCCTCGATACCACGGTGACGCTGGCGGCAAGCGCCGGCCAGCTCCAGCTCAACGTGATGGAGCCGGTGATCTCTTTCGCGCTGTTCTTCTCGATCCGCACCATGGAGCGCGCGGTCAACAGCCTGCGCGAGAATTGCGTCGTCGGCATCACCGCCAACGAGGAGCACACCCGCAACATGGTGCTGAACTCGCTCGGCATCGTCACGGTGCTGAAGCCGCTGCTCGGCTACAAGCAATGCGCCGAGATCGCGCGCGAAGGCTACAAGACCGGCAAGTCGCTGCACCAGATCGTCGTGACCGAACGCAAGCTGCTGACGCAGGAGAAGTGGGACGAGATGTTCTCGTTCGAGCGGCTGATCAACCCGGATTTGATCGGGTAGGCGGTCGCTGTCATTCCGGGCGCGCGAAGCGCGAGCCCGGAATCCATTTCGCCACGCGTGCTGACGCCCGATGGATTCTCTGATGCGCAATCGCGCATCATAGCTCGATGCTCCGCCTCGCCCCGGAATAAGGGGTGAAGGAATTCCGCTGCTTGGAATTGCGGCAATGGCCTCCGCTGCGGCGCCAAAACGCAATACTTGACAGTGGAAAGATTGCCTTGTTGGTATGGCTCCCAACTTCAATTTGACCGGCTGAGAGGATCGTACCGCAATGTCCATGCCTGCCTTGTTCAAGGGCCGCCTGTCGATCCCCGTGATCGGCTCGCCGCTCTTCATCATCTCGGTGCCCGATCTCGTGATCGCGCAGTGCAAGGCGGGTGTGGTCGGCTCGTTTCCGGCGCTGAATGCGCGGCCGCCGGAGCTGCTGGACGAATGGCTGGCGCGGATCACCGAAGAGCTCGCGGCCTATGACCGCGCCCATCCCGACAGGCCGTCGGCGCCGTTCGCGGTCAACCAGATCGTGCACAAGTCGAACAACCGGCTCGACCACGACATGCAGCTCTGCGCCAAGTACAAGGTGCCGATGATCATCTCGTCGCTCGGCGCCCGCGAGGAGCTGAACCAGGCCGTGCACGGCTGGGGCGGCATCGTCTTCCACGACGTGATCAACCAGAAATTCGCGCACAAGGCGATCGAGAAGGGCGCCGACGGCCTGATCCTGGTCGCGGCCGGCGCCGGCGGCCATGCCGGCACCATCTCGCCGCTGGCCTTCGTGGCCGAGACACGAAAATGGTTCGACGGTCCGATCGCGCTGTCGGGTGCGATCGGCAACGGCAACGCAATCCGCGCAGCGCGCATCCTGGGGGCCGACTTCGCCTATATCGGTTCGGCCTTCATCGCGACCAAGGAGGCCAATGCGGTCGAGAAGTACAAGGAGATGATCGCGGGCTCGAGCGCCGACGACATCGTCTATTCCAATCTCTTCACCGGCGTGCATGGCAATTATCTGAAGCCCTCGATCCTGGCGGCGGGTATGGACCCCGAAAATCTGCCGACGTCCGATCCCTCCAAGATGAACTTCGGCACCGACGCCTCCGGCGAGCGCGCCAAGCCGAAGGCCTGGAAGGAGATCTGGGGAAGCGGCCAGGGCATCGGCAGCATCGACAAGGTCGTGCCGGCGGCCGAGCTGATCGCGCGCTTCAAGAAGGAATACGACGAAGCGATCGATCCGCCGTTGTGATCGCACCCAGATCGAGTGCTGCATGCCCCCCATTTACCGCGTCGACGGCAACGACGTCGTCACCAGCCCCGATGCAGCCGGCCCCTGGGACCGGCGCATGCAGCACGGCTCGGCACCGGCATCGCTGGTGACATGGGCGGCTGAGCGCATCCCTGCGGCGGTGCCGATGGATGTCGCGCGCGTGACCATCGATCTGATGCGCCCGGTACCGGTGGCGCCGCTCACGATCGCCACCGAAATCTTGCGCGAGGGCCGCAAGATCCAGCTCTGCGGGATCAAGCTGGTCGCCGACGGCGTGCAGGTGGTCGGCGCCACCGTGCTCAAGATCAGGCGCCAGGCGCTGACGCTGCCCGACGAGGTCGAGGAACTTCCGGTCACGTTGCCGTCGCCGGAGGATTCATTGGTCGAGGACGGTCACGCCGCCACCAGCCCGTTCGTGCGATCGGTCTCGATGCGCGCCGCGCGCGGCCGCTTCGGCCAGGCCGGCGCCGGCGCGATCTGGTTTCGTGTCGACCATCCGCTGATCGAAGGCGAGGCCGTCTCGCAGGCGATGCGCGCCGTGGTCGCCGCCGATTTCTCCAACGGCACCGCCTCGACGCTCGACTTCCGTGCCTGGACCTACATCAACGCCGACCTCACCGTGAGCTTTGCACGCCAGCCGGTCGGCGAGTGGATCCTGCTCGACGGCGATTCCTGGATCGGCCCCGACGGCGCGGGCCTTGCGATGTCACGCCTCGCCGACCGCCAAGGCTATTTCGGCCGCGCGGTGCAGAGCCTCGTGATCGAGAAGCGGTGAGAGGCGCTATGTGCGATCAGCCGGGCGATGACACCGATCGTGTGAGAGCTCTCTCGCGTATCGCGGGATTGAACGGCAGACTTCCGCCGCCGCGGAAGGGATGCAAGGTCGTGTTCGACCAGGACATCCTGCCAGTTCACACACCGTAGAAGATCTTGATCCCCCACAGCACCACGATGATGGCCGTGATCAACGTGATCGCGGCGACTGCACTTTCCAGGGAAGCGACTCTCATTTCACTCTCCGCTTCCCAGCCCCGTCAGCGGTCTAGTTGATTCCCTGATTCGCCGGCAATTGCGCGGGCATCGCCGTCGCAGACTCCGTTGCGGGCTGTGGTGCCGAAGCAACAACGACACCGTAGAATTCCGGAGTATTTACCCCACCATCCGGTCTCGCCCGCTCCAAAAGCCCGCGCGCAGCACCTTCTTGTCGACCTTGCCGACGCCGGTCATCGGCAATTGCTTGACGAACTGGATCTGCTTGGGCGCATGCGCCGAGCCCTTTCGCGTCTTCACCAGGTTGATCAGCTCGTCCGGATTGGGGTTCGTCCCTTCGCGCGGGACGACGATGGCGGTGACGGCTTCGCCCCATTTCTCGTCGGGAATGCCGACGACCGCGACCATCGCCACGTCCGCGTGCTGCGACAGGACGTCCTCGACCTCGCGGGGGAAGATGTTGAAGCCGCCTGTGACGATCATGTCCTTCTTGCGGTCGAGGATGAACATGTAGCCGCGCTCGTCCTGACGTGCGATGTCGCCGGTGTGGACCCAGCCGTTCTTCAGCGTCTCGGCGGTGATATCGGGCCGCTTCCAGTACTCCGCCATCACATGCGGCGCGCGCACGCAGATCTCGCCGGCCTCGCCCGTCTTCACCTCCTGGTCGTTGTCGTCGAGGATCTTGACTTCGCAGGCCGCGATCGGGAAGCCGCAGGACAGGAACAGCTCCGGCCGCTTGGGATCGTGATCGGCCTTGCGCAGCACCGAGACGGGATAGCATTCGGTCTGTCCGTAGAGCTGCGAGAACACAGGGCCGATGCGTTCGATGCCCTCCAGCAGTCGGCTCGGCGACATCGCGGAGGCGCCATAGAGCACGAGCTCGAGCGAGGAGAGGTCGGTCTTGCCGAGCGCGGGCTGATCGAGCAGCACATAGATCATGGTCGGAACGAACAGCGTGAAGTTGATGCGCTCGCGTGCGATCGTTGACAGCACGGCTTCGGGATCGAAGCCTTTCAGCATGTGCACGGTGCCGCCGCGCATCAGGGTCGGCAGCACCTTCGTGCCCGCGACATGGCTGATCGGCGCGACCGTGAGGTAGCGCGCAGCCTCGGGGATCTCGAAGTCGGCCAGGATCGCGCCGGCGGCGCCGGCATTTTCGCGGTGATAGCGCAGCGCGCCCTTGGATTTTCCGGTGGTGCCGCCGGTGTAGTTCAGTGTGGCGAGATCGTCGGAGCTGGCGAGGCACTGTGCGCTGGCGTGCCCCGCACTCTCGACCGCCGCCAGCAGATCGACGCCGTAGCCGGCCGGTCCCATGTTGAAGACCGCCTTGAGCCGGCCGGCCTTCGCGGCGAGCTCGCCGCCGCGGTCGCGGAAGGCGGCCGCATCCACCACCAGCATCTCGGCTTCGGAATCCTCGAGCTGAAACAGCTGGTCCTCCAGCGAGCCCAGAGGGTGGAGCCAGGTGATGCAGAGGCGGGCCAATTGGGCGGCGACGCCGGCGCACCAGCTGTCGGCGCGGTTCGCGGTGAGGAAGGCTACGCGGGCGCCGGGCTCCAAGCCGAGCCGCATGAACACGCCCTGGATCCGTCCGATCAGGTCGATGGCACCCCGATAGCTCAGCGATCCCTCGGGCCAGGCGAAAGCAATGCGGTCGGGATAGCGCGACAGCGCCCGTAGCGTCTGCGCACAAGCCGGGGATGATGCGTGGAGCGGATCAGGCATATGTTTCCTCGTTGCTTTGTCACCGGCTTATGGCGTGCCAATGTTGCTGACGACGCTAGCACAGAGACTGCGGGAGGAAACCACAAAGCCCGCGCGAGGGAGGCATGCATGCCATCGGATCGACTGCAACGCTTCCGCGATCGTCTTGCTCTGCCGCTGATCGCGGCGCCGATGTTTCTGGTATCGGGCGTCGAGCTCATGGTCGCAGCCTGCGGCAACGGGGTGATCGGCAGCTTTCCCACCGCGAATTGCCGTGGCGCGGAACAGCTCGATGAATGGCTGACCGAAATCAAGCTGCGGCTGCGGCAGCATGAAGATCAAACCGGGCGAAAGGCAGCGCCACTTTGCCCGAACTTGATCGTCCACCGCTCCAATGCGCGGCTGGAGCAGGATCTCGCCGTGCTGCTGCGGCACAAGCCGGAGATCGTCATTACGTCGGTCGGCTCGCCGGCGCCAGTCTTGAAGCTGCTGCACGACGCCGGCGCGCTGGTGCTGGCGGACGTGGCCTCGATCCGCCATGCCGAACGCGCCGCGGAAGCGGGGGCGGACGGGCTGGTCCTGCTCACTGCCGGTGCTGGCGGCCAGACCGGCTGGCTCAACCCGTTCGCCTTCGTCCGTGCGGTGCGCGCATTCTACGACGGCATCATCGTGCTCGCGGGCGGAATTAGCGACGGTCGCGCGCTGCGTGCCGCCGAAGTGCTCGGCTGCGATCTCGCCTATATGGGCACGAAGTTCATCGCGACGCGTGAGAGCATGGCGGACGAGCGTCACAAGCAGATGCTGGTCGAGAGCAGCGCCGACGACATCTTGCTCACCACCGCGTTCACGGGCTTGCAGACCAGCATGCTGAGGCCATCGATCGCGGCCGCCGGGCTCGATCCCGACAATCTGCCGGCGCGCGGCGCGATCAATATCACTGAGGATATCGACGTCGCCGCCCGCGACAGCCGCCCCAAGCGCTGGCGCGATATCTGGAGCGGCGGGCATTCGACCTCGGGTGTCACCGATGTGCTCGCGGTCGAGGATCTCGTTACGCAGACGATCGCCGAATATCGGGAAGCGGGTGGGCGGTAGCGTCGTCGCCTCTTCCACAGCGGATCGGGCAGGGTTAATCCCGTATGCCTCCGGCCCATCCCACTTAACGGCGGATTAACCATCGCCAGCCAAGAATCCCTCTTGTGGCCGCCAATCAGGACGAGAGGGACAGGCGATGGACTTCAATTATCTCAACGGCAAAACGGCCGCGACCCTGGACGAGATCCGCGTCCGCGTCGCCCATGCGCTGGCCCGCCACCCGCTGTGCCGCAACGTCCGGTTTGACATCGTCAGCATCCCCCGGACCCGCCGCGGCGGCAATTGGACGGTGACGCTGCAATCGGTCGAGCCGCGCGCGGTCTGGGAAGCCTCGGAGATCGTCGCCGACATCCAGGATGCCTATGACCTTGCGGCAGCAGCCTGATTTCGTTGGGGGTTTCCGGGCGATGTCGCCTTAGTCCGCGCGATTGCCGCCGCAATAGCACGGTTCAGCCTTAATTATCGCCCAGTTTCCGGGCAGTGATCACGTGGACTTGAAGTCGGACGCGGAGAGACGTTTGTCCAAAGCCATCACCATCGTCGCGCTGACCTGTTTCCTCGTCCTCGGCGCCGCCACCACCGCCATCCTCGGCCGCGACAGCGTTCCCAGCGTCAGCGCCGCGATGATCGCCGAGACGCCCCCAGCCAAGCCGCTCGCAACCAACCGCGCCGCCAAGGCCGACCGTCTGGTTCCGACGCTCGCGCTGGCCTCGGCCGCGATTGAGCCGGTCCAGGTTGCCGCCGACAAGCTGGCGCAGGCACCGGTCCTGACCGAGCCGCTGCGTCAGGCCTTCGCCGCCGCCACCCCCTCCGATTTTCCGATGCCGAAGCCGAGCGCGCACGAGGCGCCCGCCGCGACCGAGGTTCCGGCCGTCGAAGTTCCGGCCAAGCCGAAAGTCGTCGCCAAGCCGCAGCCGCAAAAATCCTACTCGCTGCTGTCCGACGTGCAGATCGCAGGCATCAGGGATCGCCTGAAACTCTCCTCGTCTCAGGAATATTACTGGCCCTCGGTCGAGACCGCGCTGCGCAACGTCGCGCGCAAGATCCAGGCGAACAGGCTGTCGAATCCGAATGCACCGCCCAGCGCACAGATCGATCCGAATTGCGACGAGGTGCAGCAGCTGAAGTCGGCCGCGATGCCGCTGTTATTCCAGCTTCGCGACGACCAGAAGGAAGAAGTGCGCAAGCTCGCTCGCCTCATCGGGCTTGAGAAGGTCGCGCAGCAGATCTGACGCACGCGGTTCCTCGTCGAGGAGCCGCGGCTTATCAGGAACATCTGGCAATCCCCACGCGTTGCCCGCTCCGAAAGAGGGAGTGGACAAATGCGCGCCTCGACAGCCTATTTTGTCGGTGCCGGAACCATCGTCGCGGCCATCGCCATTGGTCTCGGTGGCGGCATCGTCGCCGGCAACATCATGAATCCGGTTGCGTCAAAACAGGGGCCGGACACCAGCAAGATGGCGCAGCGCGCGGCAAGTCCCACGCCGGTCAGCACCAACGCTCCCTCCGAGCGCGTGAACTATCTCACCGGCTCGCAAGCCTTCGGTGCGATGATCGCCGCGCCCGCACAGGCCGAAGCAAAGTCTGAACCCGCAAAACCCGACACGCCAACCACGCAGGCGAATGTCGCACCGGCGCCGCAACCCTCGCAAGCCGCTGCAGTCGAGCCACCCAAGCCCGCCGCTGCGCCACAGGCCGCAAGGCCTGCCGAGCAGCAGGCCTCGACCGAGCCGTCGTCCTCACCGAATAACGCCTATGCCAAGGCAAGGGATTCCGATGTGAAGCGCGCCGCGTCCGAACGGCGCCGAGCCGAGCGTCGCGAGCGCTGGGCCGAGCGCCGCTATTATTACGAGTCCCGCGAGCCGCGCGGCCTGCGCGACCGCACCGATTGGGATGACGTCGCGCGCAACATCCGCGAGGATTCCGATGCGCGCGATTACGCGGGGCGGTCGCGCAGCGGCTTCCCGCAGATCAGGCTGTTCGGGCCTGACGACGATTAGCACCTGACACGGGGATCAAGCGGAGCGGTCGCGCCAGCGACCGTCACGTCATTCCGGCGCGCCGCAACCCCTCGAGATAGTGCGTACGATCCTCTTCCCGCAGCATCGGCAGCTCGCGCGTGATCCAGGCCAGCGAGACCTCGGGCTGGGTGCGGCGCAGGCCTTCCAGGGCGGATGCCGCGAGGGCGGGATCGCCGAGCATGCCGGCGGCGGCCGTCAGCACGCGGTGGGCGCCGACGAAATCCCCGCGCTGGCGCATCGATTCCCGAGCCATCTGCACGGCGCCCGCGTAGTCGCGGCCGACGAACCGGGCATAGGCCGCAACCCCGCAATAGATCGCCGCGAGCGGGTCGCGCGGGCTCAGCCGCAGCGCGCGGCGGGCGGCGGCATCGCCGTCCTGCCAACGTCCGGCATAGCACAGCGTCACGCCGTGGAAGGCATGCGCCATCGCGAAATTCGGATTGAGCCGCAAGGCCAGCTCGAATTCAGCCAGCGCGTCGTCGAAGCGGCGGCGGAACAGGTAGGTGTAAGCAAGGCCGTGATGGGCCCAGGCATCCTCGCGGTCGGCCTCCACCGCCGCGAGCGCCGCACGCTCGGCGACCGGCATGGTGGCAGCCATGTCGGCCCAGCCCATATGCGCGCCGAAGATATGGCTGGTGGCGAGCAGGCCGAGCGCCTTGCCATAGGCGGGATCGACCGCGACCGCTTCTTCCAGCAACTTCTGCGCGGCGGCATTGTCCTCGCGGGTGATGCGCCAATAATGCGACAACGCGCGCATCACGAGGTCCCATGCATCCAGGCTGCCCGGCGGCTTCTGCTGGGCCCGGAAGCTTTCGGCAGCATAGAGCTGCGGCTCGATGGCGGCGACGATCGCTTCCGTGATCTCGTCCTGCACGGCGAAGATGTCGGCGAGCTCGCGGTCGTAGCGTTCGGCCCAGAGATGGCTGCCGGTCGAGACGTCGTTGAGCTGGGCCGAGATGCGCACCCGTTCGCCGCTCCGCCGCACGCTGCCCTCGACCACGTAGCGCACCCCGAGCTCCCGCGCGACCTCGTGGATGTGCACGGCGCGGCCCTTGTAGACGAAGGAGGAGTTGCGCGCGATGACGAAGAACCAGCGCAGCTTCGACAGCGCCGTGATGATGTCCTCGCTGATACCGTCGGAGAAATAATCCTGCTGGACCTCGCCGCTCATATTGGTGAAGGGCAGCACAGCGATCGCGGGCCGCTCCGGCAGAGCGAAGGTGGCCTGGGACGGGGCGATCCGGACCGGCTCCGGCGCGACCGCGCCGATTTGCGTCTGGACGTCGCCGACGAAGCGAAAACCCTTGCGGGTGATGGTGCGGATCAGCGACTGGCTCGCGCCATCGTCGCCGATCGCCTTGCGCGCCGCGTTGATCCGGCTGGTCAGGGTGGATTCGGAGACGCTGCGCCCGTGCCAGATCTTGTCGATCAGCTCGTCCTTGCTGACGACCCGGTCGCGGTTCTGCATGAGGTGGACGACGAGGTCGAAAACCTGCGGCTCCACGGCAATGGGAACCTGCTCGCGGCTCAGCTCGCGCCGGTCGGTATCGAGAAGGTGGTCCCGGAACAGAAACTGCACGTCGAAAACTCGGGCCTCATTGCGAAATCGGGCAAACAAACAAAATGAAATTTGGGTCGAAAGATCGTGTGTCTGCCGAAGGGGGCGTTTGGTTCATCGCAATCGCGTGATGGCAGCCATGTGGTTTTCCGAGGGGAATACATCCGCAGCTAGAATGTTGCGGTGTAAATCTGGCGACGAGATCAGGCGCCCCTCCAGCACCGTCATCCTGGAGCGCGGGAGCGTAGCGCAGGCCCTCTCAGCGACAACGGCTTCGCCATTGCGCGGGAATGCCGTTTTAGTGTCGCGCACAACGGGGAATGTCCTTTGCCGATCTGCCCTGCGTACGTAAGGTACACCGACAGAAAACACCAACCCAGAAGAAGTGTCCATGCCTGCTTTCCCCGCCGCCACCACTGTGCTCGACTCCCTGCTGTTTCGCGACGCCTTCGGTACGCCTGAGATGCGCGAGGTGTTCTCGGACGTCGCGACGGTCGCACGCTATGCCGAGGTCGAGGTGGCGCTGGCGAAGGCGGAGGCGAAGTGCGGTGTGATCCCACACGAGGCGGCCGCAGCGATCGCGGCGCGGACCGACATCGGCGCGCTCGACTTCGATCTGCTCAGGCAGGAGACCGATGTCGTCGGCTACCCGATCCTGCCTTTGGTGCATCAAATGGTGAAGCAATGCGGCGAGGCGGGCCGCTACGTGCATTGGGGCGCCACCACGCAGGACATTATGGACACCGCCGTGGTGCTGCAACTGCGCGCCGCGCTCGAGATCGTCGAACGTGACATCGCCGAGCTGCGCAAGATCCTCGCCGATCTGTCGAAGCGCCATCGCGACACGGCGATGGCGGGCCGCACCCATCTGCAACAGGCGCTGCCGGTGACCTTCGGCTACAAGAGCGCGATCTGGCTCGCGATGTTCGACCGCCACGCCGAGCGGCTGGCGCAGCTGAAGCCGCGCGTGCTGGTCGGTCAGTTCGCCGGCGCGGCCGGTACGCTGGCGTCGCTCGGCGACAGGGGGTTCGAGGTGCAGGAGGCGCTCTGCAACGAGCTGAAGCTCGGCGTTCCCGCCTCGACCTGGCACGTAGCGCGCGACGGCTTCGCCGAAGCCGTGAACTTCCTTGCTCTCGTCACCGGCTCTCTCGGCAAGATCGCGCTCGACATCATGATCATGGCCTCGACCGAATTCGCCGAGGTCTACGAGCCCTTCGTCAAGGGGCGCGGCGCCTCCTCGACCATGCCGCAGAAGCGCAACCCGATCTCCTCGGAATTGATGCTTGCGGCCTCCAAGGCGGTGCGCCAGCACGCCGGCCTGATGCTCGACGCCATGGTGCAGGATTTCGAGCGTGCCACCGGCCCCTGGCACGCGGAATGGATGGCGATTCCCGAAAGCTTCGTGCTGGCCGCCGGCGCGCTGCACCAGGCGAAGTTCGCGCTCGCGGGCCTCATCGTAGACGAGGCGAAGATGAACGACAATCTCGCCATCAGCCGCGGCCTGATTGTGGCCGAAGCGGTCATGATGGGCCTCGCCCCGCAGATCGGCCGGCAGGAGGCGCACGACGTCGTCTATGACGCCTGCCGTCAGGCCAACGAGAAGGGAATGACCCTTGCTGACGCGCTATCCGCAGATTCACGGATATCGAGCCACATCGATCGTGCCACAATCGAGGCGCTCACTTCACCGAAAAATTACCTCGGCCTTGCGCCCGCCATGGTCGACCGGGTGCTGGCATCGGCAACGCGTTGAAAACCAAAATGCGTGAAACTGCGTATCTTTCCAAGGGCGCAAGACGCTCGCATACTTGTGCCCCGCGATGCTAGACTTAAATTGAGTGAGCGACTTTCGGCAGAGGGCCCGGCATGACTGATCAACGCAATCCTTCCACTCCCATCGATCCGGCGAAGCTCGACCGACTGGCCGAGGTGGCGGTGAAAGTGGGCCTGGGCTTGCGGCCGGGACAGGATCTGCTTCTGACGGCGCCCGCGATGGCGCTGCCGCTGGTGCGGCGGATCGCCGTGCACGCCTACAAGGCCGGCGCCGGCCTCGTGACGCCGATCCTGTCGGACGAGGAGATGACGCTGGCGCGCTACCGCCACGGCCACGACAACAGTTTCGATCGTGCCGCCGGCTGGCTCTACGAGGGCATGGCCAAGGCGTTCTCCGACAACACTGCACGGCTCGCCATCGTCGGCGACAACCCGATGTTGCTGTCGGGCGAGGATCCTTCCAAGGTGGCGCGCGCCAGCAAGGCCAATTCGATGGCCTATCAGCCCGCGCTGGAGAAGATCGTCAATTTCGACACCAACTGGAATATCATCGCCTATCCGAGCGCGTCCTGGGCGAAGCTGGTGTTCCCGAACGATCCCGAGGACGTTGCGGTCGGCAAGCTCGCAGACGCGATTTTCGCCGCGTCCCGTGTCGATCGCGAGGACGCGATCAGCAATTGGGCGAGCCACAATGCGGTGCTGCGCGAGCGCACCAACTGGCTCAACGGCCAGCGTTTCCGCGCGCTTCAGTACTCGGGTCCCGGCACCGATCTCACCATCGGCCTTGCCGACGGCCACGAATGGGAAGGCGGCGCCTCGCTGTCCAAGAACGGCATCAGCTGCAACGCCAATATCCCGACCGAAGAGGTCTTCACCACGCCGCATTGCCGCCGCGTCTACGGCCACGTCGTGAGCTCGAAGCCGCTGTCCTATCAGGGCACGCTGATCGACAACATCGCGGTGCGGTTCGAGGACGGCAAGATCGTCGACGCCAAGGCCTCGCGCGGCGCCGAGGTGCTGAACAAGGTGCTCGATACCGACGAGGGCGCGCGGCGCCTCGGCGAGGTGGCCTTGGTGCCGCATTCCTCGCCGATCTCGCAGAGCGGGCTGTTGTTCTACAACACGCTGTTCGACGAGAACGCGGCCTCGCACATCGCGCTCGGCCAGTGCTATTCGAAATGCTTCGTCAACGGTGCCCAGCTCACGCCGCAGCAGATCGCGGCGCAAGGCGGCAACCAGAGCCTGATCCATATTGATTGGATGATCGGCTCGGCCGAGACCGACATCGACGGCATCTTGGCCGACGGCAGCAAGGTGCCCGTCTTCCGCAAGGGCGAATGGGCGAAGTCGTAATCTAGATTTTGGTCCAAATAGGCAGCCCAGGACGTGCTCAACCTCTCCCCGCTGGGGAGAGGTGAACGTCCTCGCGTCAGTCTTCCCCCTCACGCCGCCGCGTTGCGCAGGGTCGGGCTGTTGTCGATGCTGAAGCGGTTGAACAGCGTCGTGAACGGGCTGCCGTCGGTGGCCCGCACGATCGCGTCGGACGCCGCCACCGCCTCGTAGAGCGCGCCAACCGGATCGTCCGCGTCCGCCAGCGCGAGCGCGCCGCGGATCTGTTCGCGGGCCTCGCTGACGTCATCCTCGTCTTGGAGCCTTGCCTCCAGCGCATCCGCCGCGCGGCGCATCTCTGCAAGGTCGCCGCCCCCGGAGAATTTGAGGATGTCGCGCCAGTAGGGACGGGCAACGACAAGCTGGATCAATGCATCGAAACTTTCCGCGATGATGCCTGCGCGGCCCTCTGACGAGACATAGAGCACATTCTGCGACGGCAGCAGCACGAACGCGCTGCCGGAGCTGTCACTGCCGATGTGCCGCGGGCTTTCGACGCCGTCGATGGTGAACCAGGGCTCCTCGTCCGGTGCGAAGGAGACGTCGAGACTGCGGAGCCTGGCGACGACCTCGCTGTTGGCTGTCAGCATCTCCGGCGTGAGGGGCATCGGTGCGGCTCCTTCCCAAGACTTCGCGCACTTTGTCGCACCCCGGACAAGCTAGGTTCATATGTGCGAATTCGCAGAGGAAATCGTGACGTTAACCGTATCGCACCCGCAACTCGGGGCTGATTGTCGAGTGCCATGTAAGAAAGAATTAAAAGCAGCCTACTAGCGTCCCAACTTCTTTCGAAGCAATCCGGGCCGAGACCCGGCCATTCATATTTAAATCTTCTGGGGAAGCAGATGTCGCGCACATTGATTGAAATCGGTAGTTGCAATGTGGACCTCGAGCTGCGGCCGATCGAGCCGTCCTGGATCATCGAGGGCAATCCGGTATCCCGCTCCCGGGTGCTGTCGACCAGCGCCGATGGCACCGCGCAGACAATCATCTGGCACTGCACCGAAGGCCGCTTCAACTGGTACTACGACATCGACGAGACGATCATGATCATGGAAGGATCGATCGTGCTCGAGAGCGACGGCATGCCGCCCAAGCGCTACGGCCCCGGCGACGTCATTTTCTTCCGCGACGGCGCGCATGCCAAATGGCATGTCGAAGGCCACGTCAAGAAGATCGCCTTCTGCCGCAAGACCAATCCGGTGATGATCGGTTTCCTGATCCGCGTCATCAACAAGCTAAAGAAGATCTTCACCTCCACCGCCGCGCCGCGTCCCGCCTCGCTGATGGGCACTGGCTAAGCGGACACCCAAAGGTTTCAAGGACGCTTCCCAGCGGCCACGACGAAGAGGGGTCGGGATCCATGTCCCGGCCCCTCTTTTCGTCATTACGGCAGCTCGAGCCGGTAGACGTCGATCGCGGTCTGCGAGAACAACGCCGTCTTGTCGGCCTCGCTCAGCTTTGAGGCGATACGCTTGAAGGCGTTGAAGATCACCTGGTAGCTGCACTGGCCCTTGTCCGGGGGGAAATTGCTTTCGAACATCGCGCGCTTCGGGCCGAACGCCTCGATGCAGGTCTCGACATAGGGCCGCCAGGCCGCGGCAAGCTCCTCGGATGTCGGCGGCCTCTCGCGCAAATGGAAGTCGTAGCCAAGCAGGCACATCGCGAGACCACCGAGCTTCACCACCACATTTTCGCATGTCGCGATCTCCCGGATCGAGGCGCGCCATTGCGCAAACACCTCCTCGCGCCGGCCCGCGAAGCGGCCGGTTCCGACCGGGCCGCCGCAATGGTCGAGCACAATCCTGGTGTCGGGGAAGGCGCGCGCCAGCGCCGTGAGCTCGCCGATCTGCGGATGGAACAGCCAGGCATCGAAGCTGAGCTTGAGGGGGGCGAGGCAGGCAAAGCCTTTGCGGAAGGTCGGGTCCTGCAACAATCTCTTCGGCCTGTTCGCATACATGCCGGCGACGACAGGATCTTCATCCCAGGCCGAGGAATGCCTGATGCCGCGAAAGCGGCCGTTGCCTGCGGCGATCTCGGCTTCCAGCACGCCCTTTGCAGCGTCGCCGAGCAGCAGATTGGCATGGCTGACGATGCCGGCGCAGATCGCGGCCTTGCCGTAGCCACCGCTCGCACTCATGGCGGCGACGCCGTTGGCAAACTCGACCTCGCCAACGGGCCGGAACGCCTCGGGCCCATGCGCGCGGTACATCGAACGGCAGTCGACATAAACGGTGGCGATGACGTTGTGACCGGAGGCGATGTCGGCGGCCATCTCCTCGATCAGATAGCGGTGCCCGCGATTCCACAGATGATGATGGGGATCGACGATCGGCCGCAAGGGATCGATGATCTCCTCCCGATGCAGCGCGAGCCAGTCCTCACGCGGATCGACGAACAGCCCGCTCGTGTTGGCGGGTACACCGCTTGCTGCCATCGGCCTTCGCTCCCTGATGTTTTGTGTCGGGAGCCTAGCACCTCATTTCCGCATGTAGCAGCGCGCCTTGCGCAACCGCACCCATCATCACGAGCAATGCGATATGCTCGTCAGCCCGTCCGCCGTCTTGCTCTTACTTCGACCATCAGCCGCCAGTCCACTGTCGTGGCCGGCTTGACCTCCCCACGCCAACGGAAGGAGTCCCCGGTAATCTCAGTAAAGCTCCAGCGCGTCAGCTCGCCGGATTCGGTCGTGCCTTCCTGCACGATGTCCTCGCCGCGGGGACGGCCGATCTGCTGCCGGAACACGCGGCGGCCCGGATCGAACCAGGAAATCCGCCACGCATCCATGGCCGGATCGTAGACGCGCAGCGTGGTGCCGTACCAGTTGCCGGCGATCGGAAAGGCTGCGCTGCCCGCCGGCCGGGGAATGATCCAGACGTCCTGCACCGCACGGCCTTCCAGCACCCAGCCGAAATGGATTTCGCCCGGCGCGGTGTGGCTTCTGCCGTCCGGTCCAAAGGCGGTGATCTCGGTGTCCCAGTCGCCGACGAAACGGCCGTAGAGCCGGAGCGCGGCCGCGTGCTCGGGATGCGGTGCGCTGGCGTGAAGAAGTCTCGCAAAGTCGTTCATGTTGCTCTCCTGCTGCGGAGGATTCAGCACGGATGAGCCGCGGGCGACTTGGAGAAAATTGCCGTCGGTCGTCAGGTCTTGCGCAGCGACAGATGTCTCATGGGACGATCGGCCTCCGCCTGCGTCGACCGATTGCTCGAGCTCTCAGCACGCCAGATGGCGACAACGGCGACAATGACGAGACTCGCGCCCACGAGCATCATGCGAGAGAACGGCTCTCCGAGCACGAAGGTGCCGAGCAGCACCGCGATGACCGGATTGACGAATGTGTAGGTCGAGACCAGGGAGGTCGAGACATTCTCGAGCAGCCAATTGTAGGCGGCGAAGCCGATGACGCTGCCGGAGACGATCAGCCAAAGAGCTGCTGCAACGGACGTCATCGAGACCTCGCTCGGTCTAAAACTCTCCAGCTCGCCCGTCAGCCAGCTGATCGCGAACAACACGGCGCCCCCGATCGACAGTTGCATGCCAGACAGCGCGATGGCGGATGCTTGATGCGACATGCTGCGCGACAGCACGGTGCCGATCGACCACGACAGCGCCGCCGCGAGCAGCCAGACGATCGGAAGCATGCTGATGCCGGCCTGCTCGGCATTTTGCCATGCCACGAGCCCGACGCCCACGAAGCCGGGGATGAGCGCGAGCAGCGCGATCGGCCGCGGGCGCTGATCGCCCGGAAAGAGCGTGTCCGCCAGAAGGATCCAGAACGGAATCGTGGCGAGCACGATGGCGGCCACGCCGGACGGAACCGATTGTTGTGCGAAGGCGAGAACGCCGTGACAGCCGACGAAGAAAAGCAGCCCGCAAAGGCCTGCCTGCAACCATGTCCGGCCCGGGGTATTCGCGACATGCCTGCCGCTGAAGGCGAGCAAGATCATGCCGCCGCATAACGATCGAACTGCCATCAGCAGAAACGGCGGTATCGATTGCAAGCCCAGCGTGATGGCGAAATAGGTGGAACCCCACAGGAGATAGATGGCCGCAAACGAGCCGATGACCAGGAACCGTCTGCTCATGATTGCTCCGACTGAGGTGGGTCTTGGAGCAACCAAGTCGTTGACGGGTGATGCGTTCCGGCTCTGAGTCAGACCCCGTCGAGGATGATCACCGTCGGCTTGGTCGGCAGCGTATCCCGCGACATCCGGAAGGAGCGCTCGACGCGCCGGTCGATCTCGAATTGCTGGCCGATCCGGCGCATGAAGTCGTCGAGCGGAGTGGCGAAGCGGTGCATCGGCAGTACCACCGAGGCGCGCAGCCGCTTGGTGATCTCGGAGATGCCGTCGAGCGTCATGGTATAAGTGCCGTCGATCGGCACCATCACGATGTCGAGCCGTCCGATCTGGGCGAAATGGCTGTCGTCGAGCTTGTGATGGAGGTGGCCGAGATGGCCGATGCAGAGGCCGGCCGCCTCGAAGATGAAGATGGAATTGCCGTCGCGGATCATGTTGCTGCCGGCATCGTCGCCGTAATAACGGCGGATGTCGGTCGTGACGTTGCGGATGAAGGTGTCGCTGATGCGCTGCGACACGATCGCCGGCTTGCCGTCCTCGCTCCAGCCATGCAGCACGTGGGGAATGCGCTTGTCCGGAAAGAGAGTGTAATGGGTGCTGTGCGCCCGGTTCATGGTGACGACATCGGGCAGTCGCCCGACCTGGTAGGCGCCGCTATAATCGGTGGCGATGCGCAAGCCGGCGGGCGTGTCGATGAAATAGGTGGAATGGCCGGCATAGGTGATCTCGACCTCGGGCGCAGCTGCAGCCTGCCTGAAGACGACCGGCATGATTCGCGGCGCCGCATTGGCCATCGCCAGGCATTCGCTGCGCAGTGGCTGCTGGGCCAGGGCAGGGGTCAGGAATGCGCCGAACAGCGCGATAGCCGCCAAAACCAGTCGCCGCATGGATCCGTCCCCGATGACTTCGCGGCGAAGTCTAGCGTGCAATTCGGAGCATCGCCAATGGGGTGCGATCAACAGCGCGTCAGTGTCGCACCTATTGCTCGCGCTTCGGGCTGAACTTCCAGGTGACCGCGACGAGGCCTGCGGTGATTAGGCCGCTGATGAGGCCGGCCACGGGAAGGGCGAGCAGCAGTGCGGCGGTGGCGGCCCAGCCGATCGAGGAAAAGGCCTCGGCGAAGGTTGCAAGCCGCGAAGACGTCTGACGGCGCCGGAATTGGCTGCGCCTTGCCTGCACCCGGAACCAGAGCTGGATCGCGGTCGCCGAGGCCGCGCTGATGATGATCGCACCCGCGCTGATTGCGGCCTGGGATGGCGAGGCAAAGGCCAGCGCCGCGAGCAGCGGAGCGAAGATTGCGGCAATCGCGATCAGCACCACCTCGATCTTGGCACGGATGATGCCGGACGGCATCAAGGGCGCGGTCGCGACCAAGTCGGGCGCGTCCTCGCCCGAGATCGTCAGCCAGGCGAGCCCGCCGGCGAGCTGTCCGGCCGCCATCACGATGACGGGTGTGATCAGTGTCAGCGCCGCGGAGCTGTCGGCGAAATTACGCCAGAGCAGCAGCGCCGGCGGCACCAGATAGAGCAGCTGCATCAAGGTCTGCGAGATCAGCCATGGATCGCGCCACAGCAGCATGAATTCCTTGCGACGCAGCGCCTGCTGGCGCGATCCGCCGCGGAACGGGCGCTCCTTGGCACGGACGCGGCCGGACGTGGCGTAGGCCGCCGCATCGATCGCGGTGTCGGCAAAGCGGTGCGAGAAGATCGCCATCACGCCGCCGAGCATGACCAGAGCGAGCGCGAGAAGCAGCGCCAGCGCCTCGCTGTCGCCCATCGCTGCCCGCGCCGGCCACCACCAGATGCTGTCGACGTCGGGGGCGTAGGCGGCAACGCTGCCCGAGGTCAGGATGGTGAAGCGCGACAGCGTGCCGTAGGACATGATCGCGGCGACCTGAAGCGCGATCACGAAACCCGCACCGATGATGGCGGCGAGGATCTGTGCGATCAGGCGCGTCCGCGCCGGGCCGATCAACCGGAACAGGAGAATGGTGACGGCGATCGCGATCGCCGCCGCGGACAGGCCCATCGCAATGACGACGCCGAAGGCCGCCAGCCAGCGCGCGCCGCCGCCGATCACCAGAACGTCGATGAAGGGCGTCGAGAACAGCAGCGCCAGCACGGTGACGGTCAGCGCGATCGCGGCGATGCGGACCGAGAACAGATTGGCCAGCCGCGCCGGCGAGGACATGATCAGGTCGAGATCGGCGCGGGCGTAGAATACCCGCGTCACGGATTCGATCGCCTGCGACAGCATCAAGGTCCAGGCGAGAAAGATCGTCGCCGAAATCACGATCAGAGAGGATTTGTCGAGCGGCAACTGCAGGTCGGCGAAACGGCCGATCACCGCCCAGGCCGGCAGGTGGAGCAGCGCGGCGAAGCACATGAGGCCGATCATTGCCGCGCGCGCCCGTTTGCGCCGCCCGCCCGTCATCATGGCGAGCCATTCGCGCCAGGCGAGCCGCAGCTCGTGGCGGGCAAACCAGGACAGCGCGGTGGCCGAGCTCATGCCGCTTCCTGAAGCGTCACCAGCGCGATGAAGAGATCTTCCAGGCTGGTGTCGGCATGGCCGTTCTGGTGGCGCAGCTCGGTGAGCGTGCCTTCCGCGACCAGGCGGCCGGAGGCGATCACGCCGATGCGGTCGGCCATGCGCTCGGCGACTTCGAGGATATGCGTGGTCATGATGACGGTGCAGCCGGCGCGGACACGCGCGCTGAGCAGGCCCTTCACATGGCGGGCGGAAACCGCATCGAGCCCCGTCAAGGGTTCATCGAGAATGATGAGGCGGGGATCGTGCACCAGCGCCCCTGCGAGAGCGACCTTCTGGCGCATGCCCTTGGAAAAGCCCTCGCAGCGCTCGTGGCGGTGCGCCTCGAGGCCGAGCGAATCGAGCAGTTCCTCGGCGGCCGGTTGCGAGATCGACGGCGCGATGCCCCAGAGGCCGGCGACGAATTCGAGATATTCGAGCGGGGTGAGCTTGTCGTAGATCATGGGCTCGTCGGAGACCCAGGCCATCACCTGCTTGGCGGCGACGGGGTCCTGGAGCGCATCGATGCCGAAGATCGAGACGGCGCCGGCATCGGGCCTGAGCAGGCCCGCAACCATGCGTAAAGTGGTGGTCTTGCCGGCGCCATTGGGGCCGACCAGCACGTAGAATTCGCCGGCGTGAATGGTGAGATCGAGGCTGTCGACCGCCAGACGGTCAAAACGCTTCGTTAACCCTCGGACTTCCAGGGCCGAGTTGTCCGGCTTCATGACGGCCACACCATCCGGTTTGCATCGCCCGCGACCATGACCCGAAGATGTTTCGGCACCGTGAATCGCACTGCCGCAAATTCCGCCAACCGGATTGGACTAAAGGCAAGGCATCCCGACAAGTCACCGTTTGTTGACAGCGCGCGGGCGTTCAGGCTGAATTGATTCCGGACAAATGGCGCTAACGCGGCGAAACGACTGCGTAGCGACTGGACACAAGATGCGGCAAGGCGGCCTCGAAGAACGCCGGTTGCATCGGGGAGGACGCGCGTCAATGCTGGATTTCGTTCAGCAGCTGGTCAGCGGTGTTGCGCTCGGCTGCGTCTACGGCCTGATCGCGCTCGGCTTCGTGCTCGTCTACAAGGCCACCGAAGTCGTCAATTTTGCCCAGGGCGATCTGATGATGCTGGGCGGTTTCTTCGCCTTCACCTTCATCGGCATGATGGGCCTGAACTACTGGATCGGCTTCGCCGGTGCGGTCGCCGCCATGGCGCTGTTCGGCATGCTGGCCGAGCGCGTGGTTGTGCGGCCGATTCTCGGCTATCCGCAGTTCTCCATCATCATGGTCACGATCGGTCTCGGCTATTTTCTGCGTTCGGTCGCGGGGATGATCTGGGGCACCGACGACCTGAAGATCGAGACGCCGTTCAGCCAGGGCGTGCTGCGCATGGGCTCGCTGGTGCTCGCCTACGACAAGCTCTCGGTGATCGCAGCGACGATGATCCTGTGCACCCTGCTGTGGCTGTTCTTCAACAAGACTACGCTCGGCACCGCGATGCGCGCCAGCTCCGAGAACATGCTGGCAGCCTATTACATGGGCATTCCGGTCAAGCGTGTGGTGTCGGTGGTCTGGGCGATCAGCGCGGCGGTCGCGACCTGCGCCGGCGTGCTGCTGGCGCCGATCACCTTCATCCACTCCAATGTCGGCCTCGTGCTCGGCCTGAAGGCGTTTCCCGCCGCCGTGCTCGGCGGTTTCGGCTCGATCCCGGGCGCGGTGGTCGGCGGCGTCCTGATCGGCGTGATCGAGAGCATGGCCGGCTTTTACCTGCCCGAGGGCTGGAAGGACGCCGCGCCTTACATCGTGCTGCTCACCGTGCTGCTGCTGAAGCCCGAGGGCCTGTTCGGCCTCCACGTCCGCAAGAAGGTCTGAACGCCATGCGCTTCCTGTTCAAGACCGACTACGAGGACGACATCAAGCTGTTCCCGCATTCGGGCTACGTCGTCACCTACGGCGTCCTGCTTGCGCTGCTGCTGATCGCGCCCCACGTGCTCTCCAGCTATCTGATGAGCCAGCTCGTCTTCGTCTGCATCTATGCGATCGTCGGCGTGGCGCTGCTGATTCTGACCGGCTTCACCGGCCAGGCCTCGCTTGGGCACGCGGCGTTCCTCGCGATCGGCGCCTACACGGCGGCGTACTTGCAGAAATACAACGTGCCGTTCCCCGTCTACTTCCTCGCCGCCGGGCTGTTGACCGGCATCATCGGCGCGATGGTCGGCTTTCCGGCGCTGCGCCTCACCGGCATCTATCTCGTCATCGCCACCATCTCGTTTGCCCTGATCGTGGAGGAGATCCTGGCGCGGTGGGAAAGCGTTACCCACGGTAACGAGGGCATGCGGGTCAAGACGCTGTCGCTGCTCGGCGTCGCCGTGCCGCGCGACAGCCCGACCTTCTATTATCTCTGCCTCGCCGTGCTGGTGCTGACCATCGTCGGCACGCTCAATCTGCTGCGTTCACCGACGGGCCGCGCCTTCGTCGCGATCCGCGATTCCGAGACGGCGGCGCGCAGCATGGGCGTCAATGTCGCGCTCTACAAGGTGAAGTCGTTCGCGATCTCGGCCGCGATCACCGGCTTTGCCGGCGTCCTGTTCGCGCACAAGCTCTCCTTCATCTCGCCGGAGATGTTCACGCTTCAGCTCTCGATCGAGTTCATCATCGTCATCCTGATCGGCGGCACCTTCAGCCTGCACGGCGCCGTGCTCGGCGCGATCTTCATCGTGATGATCGACCCGTTCCTCACCTATCTCAAGGACGACATGCCCGGCATCATCGCCGGCATTGCCGCGACATTCGGCGCCGGCACGGCGACTGCGGGCAATATCCAGGCGAAAGTCGCGGCCTTCGCCTCGCTCAACGGCCTGAAGGGCGCGATCTACGGCATCATCATCGTGCTGTTCGTGCTGTTCGAGCCGCTCGGGCTCTACGGCCGCTGGCTCAAGATCAAGCTCTTCTTCCAGCTGTTCCCGCTCTACAAGCGCGCCACCTTCAAGCGGCAGAAGATCTACGTGAAGTCGGAGCGCAATCGATGAGCTATTTCCGCGCCGAGAACCTGTCGCTGCATTTCGGCGGCCTCAAGGCGGTCGATGCGGTCTCGTTCGCGGTGGAGAAGGGCGAGATCCTCTCGATCATCGGGCCGAACGGAGCCGGCAAGAGCTCGATCTTCAACCTGATCTCGCGGATCTACCGGCCGACCTCGGGCCGTATCTTCTTCGAGGACCAGGACATCACCGAGCAACCACCCTACGACATCGCCAAGCTCGGCATCGCCCGTACCTTCCAGAACATCGAGCTATTCGAGAACGCGACCGTGCTGTCGAACCTTCTGGTCGGCCGCCACCGCCATTCGACCACGCAGCTGTGGCAGGAGCTCTTGTTCCTGCCGAGCGTGCGGGCCAACGAAAAGGTTCACCGCCGCCGGGTCGAGCAGGTCATCGAATTCCTCGACCTCGAACCCTATCGCGACAAGCTGATCTCGGGCCTGCCTTACGGCGTGCGCAAGGTGATCGAGCTGGCGCGCGCGCTATGCTCGGAGCCGAAGCTGATCCTGCTGGACGAGCCGTCCTCGGGTCTCAACGTGGAGGAGACCGGCGATATGTCGTTCTGGATTCGGGACATGAGAACCGAGCTCGGCATCACGGTGCTGATGGTCGAGCACGACATGTCGCTGGTCAACCGGGTCTCCGATCGCGTCATCGCACTGAACTACGGAAGGGTGCTGGCGATGGGCTCGCCCGCTGAAGTGCAGCAGCACCCCGACGTCGTTGCCGCGTATCTGGGAGCCTGATCGATGGATGCCGCTGCGCCCCAGGATATCATCCTCAAGCTCTCCAACATCGAGAGCTATTACGGGCCGATCATGGCGATCCGCGGCATCTCGCTGGAGGTGCCGCGCGGGCGCATCGTCACGCTGCTCGGGGCCAACGGGGCCGGCAAGACCACGGTGCTGAAGACCATCTCCGGCATCCTCGATCCGCAGAAGGGCGCGATCGAGTTCATGGGCAAGCCGATCCAGCGCATGGAGGCCGACCGCATCGTGCGGCTCGGCCTCAGCCACGTGCCCGAGGGGCGCGAGGTGTTCCCGTTCCTCTCGGTGCGCGAGAACCTGATGATGGGTGCCTATCCGCGCAAGGACCGGGACGGCGTCGCGGAAGACATGGATCGCGTCTACGGCTATTTCCCGCGCCTGAAGGAGCGCATTAACCAGCCGGCGGGCCAGCTCTCCGGCGGCGAGCAGCAGATGCTCGCGATCGGGCGCGCGCTGATGAACCGGCCGACGCTGCTCTTGCTCGACGAGCCATCGCTCGGCCTGTCGCCGCTCCTGGTGAAGGAGATATTCACCATCATCCGCCGGGTCAACGAGGAGCAGGGCATGTCGATCTTGCTGGTCGAGCAGAATGCCAAGGTGGCGCTGGAAACCGCCCATTACGGCTATGTGCTGGAGATCGGCCGTATCGTGATGAACGATACCTGCGACCGCTTGATGCATTCCCAGGACATCCAGGAATTCTACCTTGGCGCCAAGGAAGCCGGCGCGCGCGGCGAGCGGCGCTGGAAAAAGAAGAAGACGTGGCGGTGAGGACGAGCTGGCAGTAAGATGAGCTTGCCCAACGTTGAGCAAAGACCGGCCGGCAAGGCAGGCAGCGGAGGGAAGGCGACAAGGAGGAGAGGTGCATGGCCCGACCGGCGGTGCTGACGGTCGCTGATACGATCGCGAAGAGCTTCTTGCGCGCCGCCGAGACGCGGGGCGACAGGCCGGCGATCCGCGAGAAGAAGTTCGGCATCTGGCAGCCGACGAGCTGGCGAGAATGGCTGGAGATCTCCAAAGAGATCGCCTACGCGCTCCGCGCCGTCGGCTTCATGCCCGGCGAGGTCGCCTCCATCATCGCCAATGCTGTGCCCGAATGGGTTTATGCCGACATGGGCATATTGTGCGCCGGCGGCGTCTCTAGCGGAATCTATCCGACCGATTCTTCGTCCCAGGTCGAGTATCTCGTCAACGACTCCGCCACGAAGGTGATCTTCGCCGAGGACGAGGAGCAGCTCGACAAGATTCTCACCTGCCGCGCGCGATGCCCCAGCTTGCAGAAGATCATCGTGTTCGACATGGAAGGCCTCAGCGGCTTCTCGGATGACATGGTGATGTCGCTGGACGAGTTTCGCGCGCTCGGCCGCAACCACATGGTCGGCCGCGAAGCGCTGTGGCAGGAGATGATCGACAGCCGCAGTGCCGGCGATCTCGCGGTCCTCGTCTATACGTCCGGCACGACCGGCCCGCCGAAAGGCGCGATGCACGCCAATCGCAGCGTCACCCACCAGATGCGGCACGCCAACGACTTCATACCTGCGCGAGAGGACGAGAACCGGCTGGTCTTCCTGCCGCTCTGCCACGTCGCAGAGCGTATCGGCGGCTATTACATCTCGGTCGCGCTCGGCTCGGTGATGAATTTTGCCGAGAGCCCGGAAACCGTGCCTGACAATCTGCGCGAGGTGCAGCCGACCGCCTTTCTGGCCGTGCCGCGCGTCTGGGAGAAGTTCTATTCCGCCATCACCATCGCGCTGAAGGATGCAACGCCGCTGCAGCAATGGGTCTATCGCCGCGCCATCGGCATCGGCTACCGCATGGTCGATTGCCGGCTCGAGGGCAGGGCGCCGCCGCTATCGCTGCGCATCGCCAACCGCATCGCCTACCTGGTCGCGTTCCGCAACATCCGCCGCATGATCGGACTCGACCGCTGCCGCATCGCGTTCACCGGCGCAGCCCCGATCGCACCGGAGCTGATCCGCTGGTATCTGGCGCTCGGCATCGACATGCACGAGGTCTACGGTCAGACCGAGAATTGCGGGGTCGCAACCATGATGCCCGCGGACAAGATCAAGCTCGGCTCGGTCGGCACCGCGGTGCCCTGGGGCGAGGTCGCGCTGTCGCCCGCCGGCGAGATCCTGATCAAGGGCGACTTCCTGTTCATGGGCTATCTGAACCAGCCGGAGAAGACCGCAGAGACGATCGATTCCCGCGGCTGGCTGCACACCGGTGACGTCGGCACCATCGACAATGAGGGCTTCGTGCGCATCACCGACCGGATGAAGGACATCATCATCACCTCGGGCGGCAAGAACATCACGCCGTCCGAGATCGAGAACCAGCTCAAGTTCTCGCCCTACATCTCCGACGCGGTCGTGATCGGCGACAAGCGGCCCTATCTCACCTGCCTCGTGATGATCGACCAGGAGAATGTTGAGAAGTTCGCCCAGGATCACGACATCCCCTTCACCAATTATGCCAGCCTGTGCCGGGCGAGGGAGATCCAGGACCTGATCGGGCGCGAGATCGAGCATGTCAACGGCAATTTTGCCCGCGTCGAGACCATCAAGAGGTTCTACCTGATCGAGCGCCAGCTCACGCCCGAGGACGAGGAGCTGACGCCGACCATGAAGCTGAAGCGCGGCTTCGTGAACAAGCGCTACGCCGCCGAGATCGAGGCGATGTATCGCGAGCGTGCGGTGGCGTGACGAGCCGGTCCATTTCGAGAAAGCGAAGGAGCTGTGGCCCCGCCCTTCGTGCAATACGGGCCTTTAGGAGAGGAGACGTCAATGTCGAAATCGTTCAGCGCATTCGGCCTTGCTGTGGGTGCCGTGGTGCTCACCTGTCTGCCGGCCGCAGCGCAAACCAAGGTCACGAACGAGGGCATCTCGGCAACCGAGATCGTCATCGGCACTCACCAGGACCTGTCAGGCCCGATCAAGGGGTGGGGCGTTCCGGTCGCGAACGGCATGAAGATGGCGGCCGAGGAGATCAATGCGGCCGGCGGAATTCACGGCCGCAAGATCCGGCTGGTCGTCGAGGACAGCGGCTACGATCCGAAGAAGGCCGTGCTGGCGTCGCAAAAGCTGATCGAGCGCGACAAGATCTTCGCGATGGTGGGGCCGATGGGATCACCGACGGTGCTCGCCGCGCAAGACATCCTGTTCGATGCCGGTGTCCTGCAGCTGTTCCCGCTGACGGCGGCCGAATTCACCTTCAAGTTCGATCCGGCCAAGCCGCAGGAGCGTCTGAAGTTCAACAATTTGCTGCCTTATGTCGAGAGCACGCGGGCTGCGGTGAAATACATGATCGAGTGGAAGGGCTTCAAGAAGCCCTGCATCATGCATCAGGACGACGAGTACGGTAAGAACGTGCTCGATGGCTTCAATCAGCAGCTCACTGCCATGAAGGCGCAGCCGGCCTCGATCACGAGCTACAAGCGCGGCGCCTCCGATTTCAGCGCGCAGATCGCCAAGATGAAGTCAGATGGCTGCGACCTCGTCGTGCTCGGCACCGTGCTGCGCGAGACCATCGGGGCGATGACCGAAGCCAAGAAGCTCGGCTGGGACGTCACCTTCCTCGGGGCCACCCCCACGAACGTGATGGAGGTTCCTGCGCTGGGCAAGGACGCCGTCGAGGGTCTCTATGCTGCCAGTGGCTTCGAGATTCCTTATGAGGACACCGCCAAGGGCAAGGTGAAGGATTGGCTCGTCAACTACAAGAAGATGTTCAACGCCGACGCCAACACGCAAGCCATCATCGGCTACAATGCCATGATGACTTTTGCGTTCTATGCCAACAAGGCCGGCAAGGATCTCACCGGGCAGAAGATGCTCGATGCGCTCGAGTCGGGCGAGAAATTCCTCGACATCTTCAACTCGCCCCCCACCAAGTTCTCCAAGACCGACCACCTCGCCAACACCATCACCCAGGTGCAGCAGGTCAAGGGCGGCCGCTGGGTCCTGGTGAAGGACAATCTGATGTTCTGATGCGGGCTCTCTTGCGTCGAGCTCAGTGCACCCTCTCCCCTTGTGGGAGAGGGTGGATCGCCGCGAAGCGGCGAGCCGGGTGAGGGGTCTCTATCCTTCACGCACGTCTTGCGTGCGGAGAGAACCCCTCATCCGGCGCGCTTGCGCGCGCCACTTTCTCCCACAAGGGGAGAAGGAAGAGAGAACCCTACGATCCTCCGCCCGCGGTGCCCGAATTCACCGGGGCGAGCTCGTCTTCCCGGCAGCGCCAGCCGTCGGCGGCTTTAACGAAGGCGAAGGTTCGCTGGACCCTCAGCCGGCGCGTGACGTTGAAGACGTCTGCTGGGCGCGTCTTGTTGCCGGCTCCCTGCTGCGGCCGACCCGTCGTGGCGTCCCAGCAGGTGCCGGTGCAGATGGAGGCGATCCTGCTGCACACGGTGAAGGGAGCGAGCACGGCCATCTCGATTTCGCCCGTGACCTGTGCCTCCTGGTCGGTCACCTGGCTGTCGAGCGCATAGACGCGGTTGATGCGCAGGAAGTTGCCGCAGGAATTGGCCGCATGAATCCGCGCGGCGCAGAAATCGACGGCGTCGGCGTCGGGAATGCGGGCCGCGACCTGCCGGCCGAACACTTTTTTGGGATCGCCCTTCGCGGCGCGGATTTCATCTGTCTTGCGCTTCAAATGGTCGGCGAGACAGTCCTCCGCGGATTCCAGCTCCTGCAGCGGCACGTTCTCCTTGCCGACCAGATTGCATTTGCGGTCGCGCTCGCGCGTCCACCGTCCATATTCGGCGAAGGCAAAGCGTGCCGCAGTCGGGTCCAATTTGCCGATCAGGCCGAGCACCTGGCCGTTGAGCTCGGTTTCGGCAAGCGTCAGCGAGGGGTCTGCGCAGATCACCGCGCCCGCAGCAGTGTTGGCCGCAAGGCAGTCGAAATCCGGATCGCGAACGATCGCGGCGCGCTCCTCGGTGACCTTGAGCAGGCACGCCTTGACGGTCTCGAATTGGTCGGGGCGGATCGCGGTCTGGCCGACGATGCCGCAGCTGAGGTTGCGTTGGCGGACCCAGATCGCATTCTCCTCGATAGCGGGCAGGCGATCCGGCAGGCGGGCGAGCCGCTCCTCGATCGCGATGCTCAGCTTCTCGGCGGCGGCGGCAAGCGCGGCATCACCGCAGAACAATTGGTTGCCGGGGTCGCGAATCGGCTGGCACTTGTTCCTGGCAAACAGCGGCAGCCTGTCGGCGATCGCGCGGTCGGATTGCGCGGACGCGGGCACCGCCGGCAATGCCAGCAGCGCAAGCACAGACAGCACGATGAATCGCATTCCAAGTCGCCCCCGCACGGAAGGCGCCATGCTAGCGTCTGGTCTTGCGCGGTGAAATGGGTTTGTGGGGACGAGCAGTGGAAGGTCTGTAGCCCGGATGGAGCGCAAGCTTAATCCGGGGCCGGTGCGAGTGGTAAGAGTCCCGGATTTTGCTGCGCTCTATCCAGCTACGAACAATCAACGTGCCTCGGCGGCCGCCATCGAGACCTGCACCGGCTCGTCGACATATTTCAGCACGGCCGACTGGTGGAGCACGAACAGTGGCTGATAGCTCCGCGTCGCGTCATCCTTGACCATCGCCATGCGGCGATTGTCCAGCATCAGCCATTGCCCGTCGAGCTTTGCCGCGGCAATTGCGTGCGCCTCGCCGGCCCTGACGTCTCGCACCACAACGATGCGGAGGTCCTCAGAGGCAATTCCCGCCAGCCGCAACGCGGCCAGCTTGGCGATGGCATAGTCCTCGCAATCGCCGGTCCCGCGCGCGAAGGTCGAAAGCGGCGAGCTCCAGACGTCGTCGGTGCCATCATTGGCGGCATGGATGGCGAGATTGATGGCGCGGTTGACCTCGCCGAGCCGCGCGCGACCGTCGCGGGCGCGGGCGTGGTCGACTATGGCGAGCAGCTCGAGCGCTGCCGGTGAAGCGCAATTGTCCCGGTCGCCGTCGCACAGCGCGAGCTGCACCATGTCGTCGTCGAGCTTGTCCTTCAGCACGGACCATCTCTGCTGCAGGCTACCGGACGAGATGGCGAAGGCGAACACGCCGAACGGTTCGGCGGATTTGCGCACTAGGACGCCGGCTCCGGGCGACAGCAGCGTGCCGGCGCGAAGCTCGGCGGCCGATCCGAGCAGGATCAAGCCGCACATGACAAGGATTGCGCGCCAGGCGCGCGAGCGAGCAGCGGTCTCCATCTGACATCCCCTTCCCAGGCTTCACGAGATCCCCCTCGATCTCGACGTGCCGGGCTTTGTTGCTTTCGCGGAGATAGTGCGAGACGGGCCGTTTTGTTCTGCTTAACGCGCCCGGCAGGGGTTCCAAAACCGGGTGACAGGCTGAAATGGGCCTACCGAAATTGCGTAAAATTCTACGATTCGCCGGCTAGGAGGTGTCGCGTTGCCGCGAAATGGAGCCAATTGCAGACCCAGGTTGTGGCAGTGCCGAATCTGGGTCCTATGGCTAACAACCCCCATTTCATGGGGTTCTGTTAGATAGGTCACAGATTTAACTCCGTATTTGCCGCAGGATGCTGCGGGAGCTCGCGACGGAAAGATGATGAAAGTATCTGCTTCGTAACTATACAGCAGGTTACTTTGGATGACTGGAAATGCGTGGAAACAGGCTGAATTCGACATACGAATATTTGAGGAATTACTTTCACTCCTCTGTCGCGGCGCCACGCCGTGGGGCCTCCCGGGGCCAAGTGATGCGAAATCACACAAGCAATAGATGGTATCGCTAAGGACTTGCTAATGCTATGCAAGCTTAGGCGGTCGATACTTACTTAGATTTTAACCCTTTTTACGGTGCCCGGTTGAATTACGCTGGCCAATTTGACGGCGCGATTTCTTTGGACGGCCAGGGTTCCCGCTCGCCCGTCGGGGCAAATATCGATTCTTTTACCGCGAAGGCGAACGGTCACGCGCCCGACGGCGCGTTCGTCGTTCCCGACCCCAATCTGATCTTCAACGGCGAGTTCAAGCGTGCCGGGCTCGACCTTGTGCTGTCCCACGACGGCCATGAGTTCGTCGTTCACGATTATTTCAGGGGCGACAAGCGCGCCGCGCTCGCTTCGCCCGACGGCGCCCACCTCAGCGGCGACGTCGTCAACGCCCTCACCGGCCATGTCCAGGTTGCCCAGGCCGCGCCCAG
Source organism: Bradyrhizobium sp. IC3195 (assembly GCF_020193585.1). Taxonomy (NCBI): domain Bacteria; kingdom Pseudomonadati; phylum Pseudomonadota; class Alphaproteobacteria; order Hyphomicrobiales; family Nitrobacteraceae; genus Bradyrhizobium; species Bradyrhizobium sp. IC3195. The sequence continues at coordinate 213,885 of NZ_JADYVG010000003.1, forward strand.
TGCCGGTGCGGGCCAGGTCATCGGTCACGTCACCAAGCTCGTGGGAAGCGCGACCGCGATCCGCAACGGCGTCTCGGTCATCCTGAACAATGGCGACAACGTCGAGAAGGGCGACGTGGTCTCGACCGGCGCCGACTCGACGCTCGGCATCACCTTCATTGACGGCACCGTGTTCGGCCTGTCCTCCAACGCGCGGATGGTGCTGAACGAGATGGTCTACGACCCCAACGGGTCGAACAATTCCTCGCTGCTCAGCCTCGTCGCGGGCACCATCACCTTCGTCGCCGGCGAAACCGCCAAGCGCGGCGACATGAAGGTCGACACGCCGGTCGCCACCATGGGCATCCGCGGCACGGCGGTGCTGACCCAGATCAACTTCGTCGTTCCCGCCGGCGGCGGCGATCCGCAGCCGCAGGCGAGCTTCCAGGTGCTGGTCGAGCCGAACGGCACGACCGGCTCCTACATCCTGTTCGACAAGGTCACGCTGCTGCCGATCGCGACGGTCAACCAGGCCGGCCAGATGATCCAGATCAGCGGCGGCAACGTCTCGATCACCAATGCACTGATGTCGCCGGAGGTGCAGAAGCTGATCACGGACGTGTTCACGCTGAAGTTTACCGACAACAACACCAACACCAAGCTGACCACGAACTACACCGATACGATCACGCCGTTCGGCTATGAGGTGTTACTCAAATCGTCGTCCGGCCCTAGCGCCACCGCAACATTCGTCAATCTCAATCCGCAGGGATCGGAGACGCCCACCACCTCCACGCCGCTCATCGTACGCATTCCCGGCCAGCCGATCGCGCAGAGCTTCGACGCGAGCGGCAACGTGAAGACGGCGTTCGCGTTGACGGAGCGTGCGGACACGACCGGCGACACGCGCGCCGACACGATTTCCGGCGTGATCAGGTTCGTCGATCAGAACCTCGGCGACCGGCCGACGGTGAGCATCAGCCTCGCCGAGGCGCCGAACTACGTCTACAAAACTGCGGGCCAGAACGACGTCACCGGCTCCCTCTCGGAGCTCCAGAAGCAGGGCATCGCGGCGACGCAGATCCAGATCAGCGTCGTCCCCGACCCCGCCAACAACAACAACGGCTCGGCGGTCTGGACCTACACGATCCCCGACCACGTTTTCGACTTCCTCGCGGCCGGCGAAACCCTGACGCTGACCTACATGGTCCGCGTCGACACCAATTTCACGGTGAACCCCGAGTCCAGGTTCATCCCGATCACCATCACGATCACGGGAACGAACGACAAGCCTACCGTTGCGACGTCAGGCGGCACCGTCGTCGAACAGGTCGGGACCGGCAACGAGGCGCTGGACATCATCACGGGCACGGTCACCTTCACCGACGTCGATCTGACGGACCGGCCGATCGTGAGCGCGGCGCTCTCGTCCGTCGAGCCGTTCAAATATCTCGATGCCGAAGGCAACGATATCACTGCGTCCCTGACGCCGGAGCAACTCGCGGCGATCGCTGCCGTCAAAGTGCCGCTGACCGTGGTTCAGGGTGCCGGAAACAGCAACAACGGCACGGCCACCTGGACCTACAGCGTTCCCGATCAGCTCTTCGACTTCCTGGCCGAGGACGAGAAGCTGATCCTCAACTACGTGGTGCAGGTCGATGACGGGCACGGCGGCGTCGTCAGCACGCCGATCACCGTGTCCATCGACGGTGCGGACGTCAATGTCGAGGGCACCAACGACGTGCCGACGATCGTCGAGGACTCGACGACGCCCACCGGAGAAGTGACAGAGGATACGGCGGCAACCCTGACGGCGAACGGCAGCGTCGCCTTCAACGACCCCGATCTCACGGATACGCACACTGCCAGTTACGTCCTGAAGTCGACGACGTCGAACGCGCATCTGCCCGGCTTCGGCAGCGGCACCTCGCATATCGGGACCTTCGCGCTGACCGCGGTGAGCGAGAGTCCGGGTGTCAGCACGCGCGGATCAGTGGGTTGGACCTTCACGCTCAACGACAACGATCCGGTGCTGCAGTCGCTGGCCGAAGGCCAGACCATCACCCAAGTCTACACCGTGACCGTCGACGACCATCACGGTGGCACCGTCACCCGGGACGTCACGGTCACCATCACCGGCACCAATGACACGCCGACCATCACGAGTGATGCAGACGCTGCAAAGGGCAGCGTCACCGAGGATGCCTGCGCGACGCTGTCGATCGAGGGCACGCTTGCGATTCAGGATCTCGATCTGATCGACACCCACACCGCGCAGGCCGCATTCAAGTCGGCGACGTCGAACGCGCATCTGCCGGGCTTCGATGGTAATGCGCCGCTCGGCACCTTCACGATCGATTGCGAGGTCGCGGAGTTCAACACCGATACCGACAACAGCGCGACGCTGGGCTGGCACTTCAGCCTCGACAACGACAATGCGGTGCTGCAATCGCTGGCGCATGGCCAGACCATCACCCAGGTCTACACCGTCACCTTTACTGACGATCACGGTGCGCAGGTCTCCCAGGACGTCACTGTCACGATCAACGGCGCCAACGACGCGCCGACGATCACGAGCGATCCCGAGGCGGCAACGGGTGCGGTTACCGAGGATGACGGCGCCTCGCTGACGACCAGCGGTACGCTGGCGATCCAGGACGTTGACCTGATCGACACCCATACGGCGCAGGTGCAGTTCAAGTCATCGTCCGTCAGTTCGGCTCTGCCGGGATTCGAGGACGACAGCACGAACATCGGCACCTTCTCCATCGGCGCGGTGTCCGAATCCAACGCCGACACCAGCACCGGCGCGACGCTCGACTGGCACTTCACGCTCGACAACAACGATCCCGTGCTGCAGTCGCTGGCGGAAGGGCAGACCATAACTCAGGTCTACACCGTCACCTTCAAGGACAATCACAACGCGACTGTCACGCAAGACGTCACCGTCACCATCACCGGCACCAACGATGCGCCGACCGTCTCCTATGTGACGTCCGACTACATGAACTTCGACGGTGCGACCATCGCGGTCGGCGACGTACCGACCGTCGCCACCGACGACGTGACGCTGGACGGCTGGGTGAACTGGAACGGAGACGCTGCCTCCGCCAGCCAGGTCTTGTTCTACAATGGCAATACCTCGACCACCGGTTTCGGCCTCATGGGCACTGTCATCAGCGGCAAGCTGGAGATCGCGATTCTCGAGGGCGGCGTCGAGATCCAGGATACCGGCTTCGCGCTTACTGCGGGGCAATGGCATAACCTCGCCTTGACGCGTGACGACGGCATCTTCACGCTTTATGTCGATGGCAACGCCGTCTATTCCCACAGTGGCGGCGTCAACGCGATCGCTGGCGCTCAGGAGCCGTCCTACATGATGATCGGAGCGGCGAGCGGCAGGTACGCTCCGGGCTTCGGTACGCAAGGCTTCACCGGCTCGATCGCCGATGTCAGCGTCTGGACCACCGCACTCACGCAGGCGCAAATCCAGTCGTACGACTTCACCGCGCTCACCGGCAACGAGGCCAATCTGGCCGCCTATTATACGCTTGGCGACGGCAGCGGGAGCACGGCCTCCAACACGGTCAACCCAACCAAGAGCCTCGCCATTGAAGGTGATGCGGATTGGGCCAGCGGGACCTCCGGGCCGGGCGGCGCATTTGCCGATCTGACGGAGACCAATGGCGGCCAGCTCTCGCATGGCGTGCTGGCGGTCTCCGACGTCGACGCGACCGATCACGTCACGGTATCGGTCGATGCGGTGCAGGTTAAGCTCGACAACGTGTTGCAAACGGGCAGCGTCGGCGGGCTGTCGCATGCCGATCTCCTGAACTATCTGACCGTGCCGTCCGGCGACATTCTCAACGGCACGGCGACCCACGCCCAGTTTACCTGGCAATTCAACTCGGCCGGCCAGGCCTTCGACTTCCTCGCCGCCGGTCAGACGCTATCGCTGCAATACACCATCGTTCCGTCGGATGCTCAGGGCTTTGGAACTAGCGCGGTCGTGACCATCAACATCACCGGCACGAACGACGCACCGACGCTGTCCGATCTCCACATCGGCCCGCTCACGGACACCGCTGACGACGACAGCTTCTCCAATCTCACCGGGCAACTGGCGGGGACCGACGCCGACAGCGGTGAGACGGCGACGCTGACCTATGCCGTCCTCAATTCAGATCACCAGGCGGCCACGACGGTCGCGGGACTCTACGGCTCGCTGACGGTCAATTCCAACGGCAGCTACAGCTACGTTCCCAACGCAGCGGCTATCAACGCCCTTTCGGATGGGGCCTATACCGATATATTCACCGTCCAGACTAAAGATGCGCATGGTGCGACCGGCACGGCAATGCTCACGGTGGACGTGACCGGCGCGGACGACGAGAACGTCGCACCGGTGATCGACGTCAACCGGATCAGCGTATCGCAGGAAGGCGTCCTGGTCTTCGTTCAGGGCATCACGGTCACCGACGCCGACGCTGCTCTCGATGAAACCTTTGCACTCACCGCGGTGGCGGACTCGGGCACTTATGTGGAGCCTGCACCGATGTCCGATACCTTGGACAGCGTCAATTCAGCACTCCAGGGGCTGGCATACACCGAGCCCGGCCAAAGCACGGCTGCCACGGACAAAGTGGCTATTGCCGTCACCGACGGTCATGGCGCGACCGATACGGTCAACCTGATCTTCAATTTGAGCGAACAAGGTCCGGTGACGCTCGCCAGCACGACCGGCAAGGACGTGCTGTTCGGGACCGGTTATCAGGACCAGTTCAAGTTCGCGGCCAATTCGAACCAGGACACGATCCTAAACTTCACCTCGGGTACGGACAAGATCGACCTGACGGCCTTGGGGACGATCAGCGACATCGAGGCGTGGATGGATCAACATGTGTCCGCGTCGGGGACGGCGGACACCCTGATCACGATCGACGCGGCAAACACGGTTCTCCTGAAGTGCGTCAGCAGTCTTCAGGCGAGCGACATACTCCATGCCTGATCGCGGCGAGATCGGCCGCGGGCGTCTGCTCATCCGATCCGTGCTGCCGTTTGCCACGAAAGCGTGATATTCCACCACCATGAAACGTCTCAAAATCCTGCGGCGGTGGTTTGCGCAGAAGTTCGGCCTTGCGCGACTGATCTGCCTTGCGCTGCTGGTCTTGTTCGCGGGCGCGCGCCTGTGGGATCCGCCGCCGATCCAGGAATTGCGGCTGCGCACCTTCGACATGTTTCAATTGATCGATCCGCGCGAGAAGGCGGCGCGGCCGGTCGTCATCGTCGATATCGACGACAAGAGCCTCACCAGACTCGGACAGTGGCCGTGGCCGCGCACGCGCATCGCCGACATGGTCCAGAACCTCACCAACAACGGCGCGGTGGCGATCGGCTTCGACATGGTCTTCTCCGAAGCCGACCGGCTCAACCCGGAGCAGGTCGCGAGCCAGATGCGCTATCTCGACGACGCGACCCGCGCCAAGCTGCGTGAGCTGCCGAGCAACGATCAGATCCTCGCCGACGCGATCAAGCGCTCGCACGTCGTGCTGGGCGAGACCGGGCTTCCGGAGGTCTTGTCCGAGCTCGACAAGTCGCTGCCGTTCACGGGGGTTGCAACGGTGGGGGAGGACGGGGCCGAGCGTTTCCTGTTCGAATTCCCCGGCTTGCTCCGCAACGTGCCGGTCATCGAGAGGGCCGCGGCCGGCCGCGGCCTGTTCTCGATCCGGACCGAGCGTGACGGATTGATCCGCCGCGTGCCGATGATCATGCGCGCCCAGGGCAACATCATGCCCTCGCTCAGCCTCGAGATCCTGCGCGTCGTCACGGGCACGCCGACCCTGCTGGTCCGTACCGATAAGACGGGCATCAAGTCGATCCGCCTCAAGGGTTTGGAGGTTCCGACCGACAAGAACGGTCAGCTCTGGGTGCACTATGCCCGCCGGGATCCTTCGATCTACGTCTCCGCGGTCGACGTGCTCGACAATGCGGTGCCGCCCACGAGGTTTGCCGGCAAGCTGGTGCTGGTCGGCACTTCCGCGGGCGGCTTGAACGACATCAAGACCACGCCGGTGTCCCGGGCCATGCCGGGTGTCGAGATCCATGCCCAGGTGCTGGAGGGCGTGCTGAGCCGCGCGGTGATCTCGCAGCCGAACTATGCCCTGGGCGTCGAGCTGATCGCGGCGCTGATCATCGGCCTGCTCGTCATCATCTTCACGCCGAATCTCGGCCCCGTCCGCCTCGTGCTGGTGGGCGCGGCCTTCGCGGCCATCCTGATCGGCGTGTCCTGGTTCTCCTACACGCAGCACCGCTATCTCATCGACTTCACCTATCCGCTGCTGTCGACGACCGCAGTCTACCTGACGCTGATCTTTGCGAGCTTCGTGCGCGAGCAGCGTCAGCGCGTGCAGATCCGCGGGCAATTCGCGCAATACATGTCGCCTGTGCTGGTCGAGCAGCTGGCGCAGTCGCCGGAAAAGCTCGTGCTCGGCGGCGAGGAACGCGAGATGACGATCATGTTCTCCGACGTGCGCGGCTTCACCACGATCTCCGAGAGCTACAAGCACGATCCGCAGGGGCTGATCGAGCTGATGAACCGCTTCCTGACGCCGCTGACCGACGTCATCATCGACCGCAAGGGCTATATCGACAAGTACATGGGCGACGCCATCATGGCGTTCTGGAACGCGCCGCTCGACGACGCCGAGCACGAGATCAACGCCTGCGAAGCCGCGATCCAGATGCTCGAGCAGATCGACGAGGTCAACAAGGAGCGCGAGCAGGAGGCCGCCGACGGCGGCCACGTCTATATCCCGCTCAATGTCGGCATCGGTCTCAACACCGGCATCGGCGTGGTCGGCAACATGGGGTCCGACCTGAAGAAGAACTATTCGGTGCTCGGCGACAGCGTGAACCTGGCCTCGCGCCTCGAGGGCCAGTCGAAGGCATACGGATTTCCGATCATCGTGGGCTCGCGCACGGCACTCGCTGCCAAGGAGAAATTCGCGATCCTCGAGCTCGACTTCATCATGGTCAAGGGCAAGACCGAGCCGGAAGTGATCTACGCCATCGCCGGCCGCGAGGACGTGATGCATTCGGCCGCGTTCCAGCGCCTGCGCAACATCACCATCGAGATGCTCGGCTGCTACCGCAGCCGCGACTGGCAGGGCGCCCTGGATGCCATCGAGCGCGGCCGCAAGAGCGAGGACGCCGACACGCTGGAGAAGCTGTTCAGGCTTTACGAGGCGCGGATCAAGGATTTCCAGATCGATCCGCCGCCGGAGGGCTGGACCGGCGCCTATGCCCTGCTGACCAAGTAGTCGTCACGGTCACCGCTCGTGCAGGGTGGGCAAAACATTGCATGCCTACCATATGCAGGTGCATCGAGGTAAGTATGGTGGTGGGACGGCGCTTGGCGCCTCTGCCCAACCAAAAGAAAAAAGGGCGAGCTGAGTGATGGACGCACAAGTGAGACAGAACGACCGCATCGAGGTGCTCGAAGAGCTCCTCAACGAGCGCTACTCCGTTCGCGCATTTCTCCCCAAGGAGGTCGATCGCGCCACCATCGAGCATGTGCTGGCGACCGCGCAGCGCACGGCGTCCTGGTGCAACAGCCAGCCCTGGCAGGTCATCATCGCCAGCGGCGAGGCCAAGGAGCGCTTTCGCAAGGCGATCTACGCGGAGGCCTCGAAAGGCCTCGGCGATGACTACGACTTCACGCCACCGCGCGAATATGTCGGGGTCTATCTCGATCGCCGCCGCGAGAGCGGCTTCCAGCTCTACAACACGCTCGGCATCGCCCGCGGCGACAAGGCGGCCTATGCCAAGCAGGCGCTGGAGAACTACAATTTCTTCGGCGCACCGCATGTCGCCATCATCCACACCAACGAGCCGCTCGGCATCTACGGTGCGATCGATTGCGGCGCCTATGTCTCCAACTTCGTGCTGGCGGCGCAGGCGCTCGGGCTCGGCACCATTCCGCAGGCCGCGCTGGCGCGGCATTCCGGCCTGATCCGCCGCCACTTCGATCTGCCCGATGACCGCCGCGTCGTCTGCGGCATCTCGTTCGGCTATGCGGACCATGCGCACAAGGTCAACAGCTACCGCACCTCGCGCGCGAGCGTGGCCGAGACCGCAACCTTCGTGGATGTGTGATCGCGACGTGAGCCGGACGCATCATCGGCGTCAGACGCGCGCGCGAAGACAGCCGTGGAAGCGGCCGTCTTCGTCTCGTTCCGGTGCGATTGACGGCGGCGGTCAGCCGCCGCTGCCGCCGATCACGGCCCGCACGGTCTCGTCAGGCCCAAAATCCTCGGCGCCGTCGACATAGAGCAGCGCGGCGAGCTTCGAGCGGGCGCGGTTCACGCGGCTCTTGATGGTGCCGACCGCACAGCCGCAGATCGAGGCCGCGTCCTCATAGGAGAAGCCGGACGCGCCGACCAGGATCAAGGCTTCACGCTGATCCTGCGGGAGCTTGTCGAGCGCGGTGCGAAACTCCTCGAATTCGAGGTGCGCATTCTGCGAGGGCTGGGTCTTCAGCGTCTTGGCGTAATTGCCCTCGGCATCTTCGACCTCGCGCCGCCGCTTGCGATAGTCGGACCGGAACAAATTGCGCAGGATCGTGAATAGCCACGCCGGCAGGTTGGAGCCGGGCTGGAACGAGTCGATGTTGGCGAGCGCACGCAGCAGCGTCTCCTGGACCAAATCGTCGGCGCGGTCCGCATTGCCGCTGAGCGAGATGGCGAAGGCGCGCAGACTGGGCACGGCCGCCAAGATGTCGTTACGCAGGGAGTCCGTGAGAGGCATTAATCCCTCCCATTGTTGTTGTCGTTGGATCCGCCCTCATTTTCTACGTGGGGTGACGCTCCCGGCGCATCAAGCTTCTTGATCAGTTCTGCGAACCGATCCGGAACCCCCTGTCGCACGACATCGTCGTACATGGCGCGCAACTGGTGCCCGATCCGGGATTGAATCTCCGGAGTCAGGCCTCCCTTGCCGGGGGTCGTGCTTCTGCTGGCTTGAGACTTGAGATCTTTCATGACCTGTTCCACGTTTCCCCGAGTTAAGTGACTGTAAAATCGAGAAGTTTTCTCAACCGGGAGCCGTTCCCTGGATAGGCACAATTCCAGCTGCGCCAAAAAGTTCCCAGCTTGGCGGAACTTTTGTTGTCGTGAGGCGTAGACAGCCCAGCAGGGGAACCTGGGCCCCCCGCGTGATGCCTGACCTCAGGATTGGACCTCAAGGTTGGCCCGAAGACGAATGGAGTGGGGATGTCCCGTTCACAGGTAGTTGCTGAACACTTGCCGTTGTTGCGCAGGTACGCGCGGGCTCTGACAGGCAGCCAGGCCTCCGGTGACGCCTATGTCGCCGCCATGTTGGAAGCCATGCTGGGCGATCCGTCGGTGCTCGACGAGAACCATGGGCCCCGGGCCGGCCTGTTCCGGCTCTTCACCCAGATCTGGAATTCAGTCTCGATCAACGACGATGCCGAGGTGACGACCTTGCCGATGCCGCCGGAACGGCGGCTGTCGAACATCACCCCGCTGCCGCGCCAAGCCTTCCTGCTGCTCTCGCTCGAGGGCTTTTCGGAAGAGGAAGTCGCCTTCATTCTCGGCACCGATGTTGCCGAGACGCGCCGTCTTGCGGACGCAGCCGGACGCGAGATGGCCGCCGAGATCGCCACCGACGTGCTGATCATCGAGGACGAGACCTTCATCGCCATGGACCTCGAGAGCCTGGTGAAGAATCTCGGCCACAACGTCGTCGGCGTCGCGCGCACCCATGCCGATGCGGTGGCGCTGGCCAAGAACAAGCGGCCCGGCCTGATCCTTGCCGATATCCAGCTTGCCGACGGCTCGTCCGGCCTGGACGCCGTCAACGAGCTCCTGCGCACCTTTGAGGTGCCGGTGGTGTTCATCACCGCCTATCCGGAGCGCTTCCTCACCGGCGAGCGTCCCGAGCCGGCGTTCCTGATCTCAAAGCCGTTCCAGCCCGCGATGGTATCGGCGGTGGCGAGCCAGGCCCTGTTCTTCCAGCGCAACTCGCGCAATCGCACGCCCAAAGCGCCTGCGGCGTAACAAGGCGCCTGCGGCCGTCCCAATAGCGAAGTCCGGCGTGCCCAAGGCACGCCGGATTTTTTCATGCCGCCGGCCCGCTTGACGGGCGCTGAATTCGCCGCCCATAGCTCATGTAGCAGCTGCGCGTGCGACCACGCCAATCGGAGACGTGCCCATGGACCAGCAACTCCTCGATCGTCTCGCCATCCGCGATCTCGTCGAGAACTGGGCGGTGTGGCGCGATGCCGGCGACTGGGAGCGCTTTGCCACGGTTTGGCACGAAGAAGGCTGGATGTCCGCGACCTGGTTTCAGGGGCCGGCGCGGGATTTCATGCGGGTCAGCCAGGAGGGTTTTGCCAGCGGCGTGCGCATCCTGCATTTCCTCGGCGGCACCAGCATCGATCTTGCGGGTGCGCGAGCGATCGCGCAGACCAAGATGACCATCTCGCAGCGCGGCCTCGTGCACGACGTGCTCTGCGACGTCGTCTGCACCGGACGCTTCTATGATTTCCTGGAGAAGCGGGACGACCCATCAGGTATCGGCAAATGGGGCATCGTCCGCCGCCAGCCCATCTACGAGAAGGACCGCATCGACCCGGTCGATCCCGCCGCGACGCTTCGGCTCGACCAGGATGCGCTGGCTGCACTCCCCGAGGGCTACCGCCACCTCGCCTACATGCAGGAGCTGATCGGCTACAAGGTGAAGCGCGACATGCCGGGCCTGATCGGCCCCGAGGTCGAGAAGCTCTATGGCGAGGGCCGGGAGTGGCTGGCAGGAAAGGCGAAGTAGGCCCCAGATAAAAGTAAGGCGCGACTGGCATCACCACAGTCGCGCCCTACGTCGCCGGCTTATGGGGCAGGGGGGAATAGCCGGCTGCTGAGACGACTCCTGTGCGCGAAAGTCGTTCCACGGCGCGCGAAATATTTTGCCGTCTGCTGCTTTTTTCGCACACGGTTAAGTGATCGTAGCTGTCGAGAACCCCCGATCCTGCGGCGGCGTTGTTCCCGTGCCCGCCATGGGGCGAGGGATCGACAGCCATGTCACAGATTCAAAAGGTTTTTTTGAGCGCAATTGCGGTCGTCGCCACCCTCGGTGCCGTGCAACTGGCCTCCGGCCACGATCTTGCGGACCGCTGGCAGGCGGTCGCCGACATCCCCAGCCATAGCTCCACAGCCGCGGTGGGCCACAACGTCAACCGCGTCGCCAAGACAGACCGGCTCGCCGAGATCAAGCCGGCAGCCGTGCCCACCCGTACCGTCTCCATGCGGCTGAACGACCTCGCCGATACGTCGGTGCTGCTGCGGGTCCCCGCCGTGATCGAGACCGGCAATGCCAAGACGCCGGTGCTGCTCCAGAACCAGAAGAAGCCTCGCAACAAGCCGACGATCGCCTGTGAGCCGATGGTCAGCTCCCTGACCGAGGTCGCAAGGCTGCTCCAGCCCGGCCGCTGCGTGACCTGACCCCCTCTCCGCGAGGGGGGTTTGGCGGACTCAGACTTCACATCCTCTTGATCCGCCATTGCCTCGCGCTATATCCGGGTTCCCTCCCTTTTGTTTGACCGGGTAAGCGCATGACGACGTCAGATACGGCTGTGCATACGCAGCCTTTCCAGGCCGAAGTTTCCGAACTGCTGCACCTGATGGTGCACTCCGTCTATTCGGAAACCGACATCTTCCTCCGCGAACTCATCTCCAACGCCTCCGATGCCTGCGACAAGCTGCGCTACGAGGCCATCGCCAGTCCCGCCCTGCTGGGCGAAGGCGACGCACTCAAGATCCGCATCGTCCCGAACAAGACGGCCAAGACGCTCACGATCGCCGACAACGGCATCGGCATGGAGCGGCAGGAGCTGATCGACCATCTCGGCACCATCGCCCGCTCCGGCACCAAGGCGTTCGTGTCCAAATTGAAAGAGGCCAAGGACGGGCTCGGCCTGATCGGCCAGTTCGGCGTCGGTTTCTATTCCGCCTTCATGGTCGCCGAGAAGATCGTCGTGATCAGCCGCCGCGCCGGCGAGAGCGATGTGTGGACCTGGACGTCCTCCGGCGGCTCCGGCTTCGAGATCGCCCGTGCCAGCGACGAGGAAGCGGCGCGCCTGACGCGCGGCACCGAGATCGTCCTGCACCTGAAGGACGATTCCAAGAAATATCTCGAGACCTACGAGATCGAGCGTATCGTCACCGCCTATTCCGACAACATCCTGTTTCCGATCGAGCTCGTGCCCGAAGACGGCGAGCCGCGACAGATCAATTCGGCGAGCGCGTTGTGGCAGCGCTCCAAATCCGAGCTCACGGCTGACGATTACAAGAAGGCCTATCAGCAGATCGCCTCTGCCTTCGACGATCCCGCGATGACGCTGCACTACCGCGCGGAAGGACGTTACTCCTACGCCGTGCTGCTGTTCGCGCCCTCGACCAAGCCGTTCGACCTGTTCGAGCCGAACCGCAAGGGCCGCGTGAAGCTCTACGTCCGGCGCGTCTTCATCACCGACGATGCCGACCTCTTGCCGGGGTACCTGCGCTTCATCCGCGGCGTGGTCGACAGCGAGGATCTTCCGCTCAACATTTCGCGCGAGATGCTCCAGAACAATCCGCAGCTGGCGCAGATCCGCAAGGCGGTGGCGACGCGTGTGGTGTCCGAGCTCGAAAGCCTTGCCGACAAGGACCCCGAGAATTTTGCCAAGATCTGGGACGCCTTCGGCCCGGTGCTGAAGGAAGGCATCTACGAGGATTTCGAGCGGCGCGAAAAGCTGCTCGCACTGTCGCGCTTCACCACCACGTCGGGCGAGAAGCGGTCGCTGAAGCAGGTCATCGCCGATTTCAAACCGAACCAGACCGAGATCTATTATCTCGTCGGCGACAGCATTGAGCGGCTGAAGTCCAATCCGCGGCTGGAAGCTGCGACCGCGCGCGGCATCGAGGTGCTGCTGCTGTCGGATCCCGTCGACGCGTTCTGGACCTCGATGCCCTCGGATTTCGAAGGCAAGCCGCTTAAGTCGCTGAGCCAGGGCGATCTCAATCTCGATTTGATTCCGCGTATCGACGATAAGGACGAGGCGAAGAGGGACGAGCCGGCTGCGGACGAAGCAGCCACCATCGCCGTGATCAAGGCCGCGCTGGGCGAGCGCGTCAGCGACGTCAAGGTCTCGACGCGCCTGACCAGCTCGGCCTCCTGCCTCGTCGCCGACAGCCAGGGTCCGAGCCGCGAGCTCGAGCGCATCTTGTCGCAGCAGAACCGCGGCATGAAGACCAAGCCGATCCTCGAGATCAATTTGCGCCATCCGGTGGTCACCGCGGTCACCAAGGCGCAGGCTGGCTCGACAGTCGTCGACGATATCAGCCTGCTTCTGCTCGAGCAGGCGCAGATCCTGGACGGCGAATTGCCGGAAGACCCGGCGGCGTTCGCGGCACGGCTGAACCGGCTGGTGTTGCAGGGGCTCGGCGGCTAGCGCTGCCTCGCAGCATCATTCGGACCGCCAGGTTGTCAGATCGCTCATCGCGCAACGCCTCTGGCGCTGCGCGTCTCACTCACCTTGACGTCATCAGGTCTCAGGAACAGTCGCGGACGGCGAGATGTTGTGTCATATGAAGCGACGTCACCAGTTCGAGGATTTCCCATGCGCTTGTCATTCCTCACTCTTACCGCGGTCTTCACGCTGCTGGGCGCAGCGGATGCCAGCGCGCAGCGATACGATCCGGCCTATCCCGTCTGCATGCACCGCTACGTCGGTGGCGGCCCTGGTGGCGGAGGCAGTGACTATTTCGACTGCTCGTTCACCTCGTTGGAGCAGTGCCGCGCCACGGCGTCGGGCCTTGCCGCGACCTGCGACCTCAATCCCTATTACGCCTTCAACGAATCGCCGCCGCCGCGCCGGCGTCCCAAGAAGGTGCACTGAGGCGAACGGGACCAAGCCCGGGACTTCTGCATTCATCGCTCTTTCGACCTGGTCACACCCGTCGGCGCGCTGCCGGCGGGTGCGACCTTGGCTGCGCGCTGCCGACAGTTAATCGCGCCCTAACCGGGTTTTACCTTGTCTCTTAACGCCTGGGTCAGGGCGCGCGGGCTAAACTGCCGGAAACCGCAGACCGCCCGAAAGAGTAAACAATATGACCACCGGCGTCATCGAGAAGCCGAAAGCCGCGCGCGCACCGTCGGCTTCCAAGATCTGGTTGAGGGCGATCGAGCTCACCGCGCAGATCGAAACGCTGCCGGGCCGCCTGTTCGCCGACGTCGTCGACGATTGGGCGCAGCGCCAGCCTAACCGCGTTGCTCTGGTGGCGGACGAGGCAAGCCTCGATTACGAAGGCCTCTCGAAGAGGATCAATCGCTACGCCCGCTGGGCGCGCTCGCTCGGCCTGTCCAAGGGCGATACCGTTGCGCTGATCATGCCGAACGGCATCGATTATATCGCGGCCTGGCTCGGCATCAGCCGCGTCGGCGGCGTGGTCGCACTGATCAACACCAAGCTCGTCGGGCAATCGCTCGCGCACTGCCTTGATGTCGCGAAGCCGATGCATGTCATCGTTGCGCATGAGCTAGCGGGGATGCTGGACAGCGCGGCACCTCATCTGAAGACGGCGGCAAAAGTCTGGACGCATGGCGATAGCCGCAGCGAACGTGCGATCGACGTCGCGCTTGCCGTTCTCGACGACGGCCCGCTATCGCCGGAGGAGCATGGCGAGGTCACCATCGACGACCGTGCGCTGCTGATCTACACCTCCGGCACCACCGGCCTGCCGAAAGCGGCCAGCATCAGCCACCGCCGCATCCTGAATTGGGGGTTTTGGTTCGCTGGCCTCACCGGCGCGACGCCGCAGGATCGGCTCTACGATTGTCTGCCGCTGTTCCATTCGGTCGGCGGCATCGTCGCGCCGTGCAGCATTCTGGCCGCCGGCGGTTCGGTAGTGATCGCCGAGAAATTCTCGGCCTCGCATTTCTGGTCCGACATCGTCCGGCACGACTGCACGCTGTTTCAATATATCGGCGAGCTCTGCCGTTACCTGCTCAAGGCCGCACCCTCGGAATACGAGAATCGGCATCGCCTGCGGCTCGCCTGCGGCAACGGGCTGCGCGGCGATATCTGGGAGGATTTCCAGGCGCGCTTCGCCATTCCGCGCATCCTCGAATTCTACGCCGCGACCGAAGGCAATTTCTCGCTGTTCAACGTCGAGGGCCAGCCGGGTGCGATCGGCCGCGTCCCGGCGCTGCTCGCGCACCGCTTTCCTGCCAGGCTCGTCAAGCTTGACCCCGATAGCGGCGCGCCGCTGCGCAATGAAGAGGGCTTCTGCATCGCCTGCAGCCGCGGCGAGGCCGGCGAAGCGATCGGCCGCATCGGCACCGCGGACGAGGGCGGTGGGCGCTTCGAGGGCTACACCGATGCCGGTGAGACCGAGAAAAAAGTCTTGCGTGACGTCTTCGTCAAGGGCGATGCCTGGTTCCGCACCGGCGATCTGATGCGGATGGACGACAAGGGATTTTTCCATTTCGTCGACCGTATCGGCGACACGTTCCGCTGGAAGGGCGAGAATGTCGCGACCTCCGAGGTGAACGATGCCGTGCGCGATTTCATTGGCGTCGTCGATGCCGCCACCTATGGCGTCAGCATTCCCGGCGCCGACGGCCGGGCCGGGATGAGCGCGATCGTCGTGAACGAGGGCTTTGACATCAGCGCGCTGCCCGCCCATCTCGCGCAACGCCTGCCGGTCTACGCCCGCCCGCTCTTCATCCGCATCTCGCGCGAGCTCGACGCCACCGAGACCTTCAAGCAGAAGAAGGGCGAGCTCGCCCGCGAGGGATTTGACCCGGCCGCGGTCGCCGATCCGCTGTTCATGCTCGACCCGATATCCGGCGTCTACGTCGCGCTGGACGCGGAGACATATGCGGCCATCTCGGGCGGTACGATCAGGCTGTAGGGCAACCAAAATCGAGAGATAGGTCCAATTTTATCTGAATTGTCCAAGAAGCCATTTACTTCTGTCGGGTAAACAGACCGCGATGGGGAGGCGGTCAGCAAGAGCCGCCGCAACAACGAGATCGATAACAAAGCGAGCCAGCCATGTCGGTAAGGTCAAAGGTCATTGAAGCGATTCAGCAGATCGCCAAGGAGCAGCACGTCACGCTTCCCGCCCTCTCGGACGATCTGTCCCTGCATGAGACGGGCTTCGACTCGCTCGCCTTCGCCATCCTGGTCGCCCGCCTCGAGGACGAGACCGGCGTCGATCCCTTCACCATTTCCGAGGACGCAGCGTTCCCCGCCACGGTGGGCGATTTCGTGCGGGCCTACGAAAATGTCCCCGCGTGAGATCTTTGCACTTCGCGACCATCTTGGCGCGGAGCTGAAAGGCCGCACCATCTCCGATGCGCATGATGTCGTATCGCTGACGGGCATCCTGTCGCACACTGTTCTGGGCGGGCGGCTGCACGAGCTCTCTGGCCGTGCCGTGCTGCTCAAGCTGTCGGACCAGCTCCGGTCCGGCCTTGCCATGATCGAGCTCGACGGTATCGCCCGCCGCATGCTGTTGTGTCCGCCGGACCTCAACCCGGCGCATCTCGACGCCTTGATCGCGGATGCCGGGATCGATGCCGTCGTCACCGACGAGCCCGAACTCTGGGCGGCGTCCGGCGTGCCGCTGGTCGTCACCGCGCAATTGCCGCCGCAAGCCGCCGCGCCGGCCAAGACCGCGCGCGGCACCGAATGGCTGATGCTCACCTCGGGCACCTCGGGGGTGCCAAAGATCGCCGGCCATACGCTGGAAGCGCTGACCGGCGCGATCGTCGCCGAAGGCCCATCGCGCCGACCTGCACCGGTCTGGGCAACGTTCTACGACATCCGCCGCTATGGCGGCCTGCAAATCTTTCTCCGTGCCATCCTCTCCGGCGGCTCGTTGGTGCTGTCCGATCCCCATGAGGCGCTCGCCGATCACGTCGCGCGGCTGAAGGCGCGCGGTGTCTCGCATATCTCCGGCACGCCTTCGCATTGGCGCAAGCTTCTGATGAGCGGCTCGGCCGCCCAGTTCGCCCCGGCTTACGTCCGTCTCTCCGGCGAGATCGCCGACCAAGCCGTGCTCGACGGCCTGAAGGCGGCATTCCCCCATGCGTCCGTCGGCCATGCCTATGCCTCGACCGAGGCCGGCGTCGGGTTCGCCGTCAATGACGGGCTGGAAGGCTTTCCGGCCGACTATCTCGGCAACCGCAACGGCGTCGAGATGAAAGTCGTCGACGGCTCGCTGCGCATCCGCTCGACGCGCACGGCTCATGCCTATATCGGCCGCAACGCCTCCGCGCTCACCGACGACGACGGCTTTGTCGACAGCGGCGACATCGTCGAGCTGCGCGGCAACCGCTATTATTTCGTCGGCCGGCGCGGCGGCATCATCAATATCGGCGGGCTGAAGGTCCACCCCGAGGAGATCGAGGCGGTGATCAACCGCCATCCGGATGTGCGGATGTCGCGCGCGAAGTCGCGCAAGAGCCCGATCACCGGCGGCATCGTCGTCGCGGACGTGATCCTCACCGAGGGCACCGATCCGGCGCGCGCGAAAGAGATCCGCGACCAAATCCTGGATCTGTGCCGCGCCCAGCTCGCATCCCACAAGGTGCCGGCGGTCCTCCGCTTCGTCGAGGCGCTCGACGTCACCCCGGCCGGAAAACTGGCGCGCACCGATGCATAATGTTCTCGTCACCGGCGGCAGCCGCGGCATCGGGCTTGCGATCGGCAAGCGCCTTGTCGCGGCCGGCTTCAACGTCATCGCGGCGGCGCGGCGCGAAAGCGAAGAGCTCAAGACGGCCATCGCAGCCGCCGACGGGCGCCTGCATTTCCGTGCCTGCGATCTTGCCGTGATCGATGCAATCCCGGCCTTCGCAAAGCTCGTGCGCGACGAATTCGGCCCGATCTACGGCCTCGTCAACAATGCCGGTCTCGGCACCGAAGGCCTGCTGGCCACCATGCACAATTCCGAGATCGAGGCGCTGGTGCAGCTCAACGTGCTGTCGCCGATCATCCTCACCAAATATGTGGCGCGCCAGATGATGGCCGACGGCGCCGGCCGCATCATCAACATCTCCTCGATCATCGCGACGACAGGCTATAACGGCCTCTCCGTCTACGGCGCGACCAAGGCCGCCGCGACCGGCTTCACCCGCTCGCTGGCCCGTGAGATCGGCAAGCTCGGCATCACCGTGAACGCGATCGCGCCGGGCTTCATCGACACCGAGCTCACCCACAATCTGTCTGAGGAAGGCCGCAAGCGCATTGCGGGCCGCAGCGCGCTGCGCCGGCTGCCGGAGACGGATGACGTCGCGCGCATGGTGGAATACCTCCTGGGCGAAGGCGGCCGCAACGTCACCGGCACCGTGTTCACCATCGATGCCGGGAACACGGCGTAGACGGAACCCGGCTGCCACAATTGCGTTGATCGTGCGCAATGACAGCCAGCCGGATTTGGTCGTAAGATGCCCCGCAATCGATTGGTTTACGTCAATCGATCTGCCCTAAACGAAGGGGAGCAGTCGATGGCCACTTCAGACATGACCGCTTCAAGCCGGGCCCTGAAAGAGCCGGTGCGTGTGAAGTCGGATGAGGTCCGCTGCCCGCCGATGTCGCATCAGAATTCCGGCGATCACGGCCACGAGGCGTATCCGCAGCAATTCGTGCGCCTGATCGGCTGCCACGACGTCCCTGCATCCCAGCTGCGCAAGCGTCAGGACGAGAAGCTGCACTAGCCGCTCACGGCCGCTGCTTCGGCAGGTCGAATCGTTCGTGTGAAAATTCCGGCGGCCCTTCGGTGAGGCGGCGAATGCGGCGCTCGCGCTCGTCTGGCGGCAATGCCGGATCGAGCAGTAACTCGATCTCATGCACTGCGATCTCTTCGATCTTGGTCGCGTCCGATACGACCGGGTGCGCGGGCGCGGAGACGGGGAGTGCCAACTTCAGCCCCAGCTCGATCAGCTTGCAGATCGCATCCGAGCGGGTCAGGCGGTGAGCTTCAGCCCAGGCATCGACCGCCTCCGTCAATCTTTCCGGCATCTTCACCGCGCTGATCGGGTCGACACCCGTGCGCCGGCGGACCGGAGAGGTGGAGTCCTTGCTGCTGAAGTCGGACACCTCGATTTTCCCATGCAACCCCTTGGAGCCGACCGACGATAGCCGCTCTCCCCGGATGGCCGTTTGATGCCGATCAATGATCCCGCCGAGGCATTGCAAGGCGGCCGCATCTTGTTGTCCGGGCCACTTTCGGCCAATGATCGAAAGGGGGCGCGAGCCAGCGAACCCGGATCGATCCTGCCACGTATCTTGCTTCGCATTCCAACAGTCCGGCAATCCCGATGAGCTCAGGCGAGTCCTTCTATGGCGGCATTCCCGTCTTCCGAGGCTTCACCAGCCTGATGGATCCTGCGCTTTATGCGCCGCTGCCGGACGACTGGAGCATCGGTGTTGCCGATATCGTCGATTCGACCAAGGCGATCGCGGCGCAGCGCTACAAGGCCGTGAACATGGCGGGTGCCGCCGTGATCGCGGCGGTGACCAATGCGCTGGAGGGGCGGGAATTTCCCTTCGTGTTCGGCGGCGACGGCGCCAGCTTCGCGGTGGCGCCAGACGACGTCGAGCTTGCCCGCCAGGCGCTGGCTGCGACCGCAACCTGGGTGCGCGAAGACCTCGATCTGACCCTGCGCGTCGCCTTGGTGCCGGTCAGCGTCATTCGCACACACGGCCTCGATGTGCGCGTCGCCCGGTTCGGGCCGTCGGCCAACCTGTCCTATGCGATGTTTTCGGGCGGCGGGCTCGCCTGGGCCGACGCAGCGATGAAGCGCGGCGAGTTTGCCGTCGATGAGGCGCCCGCCGGCACGCAGCCGGACCTTTCGGGCCTGTCGTGTCGTTTCGAGGTGATGCCGGCGGCGCGCGGCCTGATCCTGTCGGTGCTGGTGATGCCGGCGCGCGGCGTCGATCAGGTGGCCTTCCGCAGGGTGATCGAGGACATCATTCATCTCGTCGAGCGCAGCCCGGAGGGCGGCCGGCCGGTGCCGCCGCAGGGGCCGCCGCTGAAATGGCCGCCGCAGGGCGTGGAATTCGAGGCCCGAACCAGGCGCGGGGGTCCGCTGCTCGCGCGCAGAGCCAGCGTACTCGCCTATACGTTGTTCGCCTATTTCATCATGCGCTTCGACATCAAGATCGGCGGTTTCGTGCCCAGCCTCTACAAGCGGCAGGTGGTCGAGAACTCGGACTTCCGTAAATACGACGACGGCCTGCGCATGATTCTGGACTGCACGCCGCAGCTCGAGCGCGCGTTGAACGATCGTCTCAAAGCCGCTGCGCGCGAGGGCATCGTGCGCTACGGCCTCTACCAGCAGGACGCTGCGATGATGACCTGCTTCGCGCCGTCGGCGCTGCGCAGCGATCACGTCCATTTCATCGACGGCGCGCGCGGCGGCTATGCCTCGGCGGCGACGGCGTTGAAGGCGATGATGGCAGCGGGTTAGCGCCCCGCGCGCGTCCAGGTCTCACCGCCGCAGAGCGCGCCGACGCAGCCTTCGACCCGCAGCGCGTCCGCGCCAGTCAGGCTGATGTTGCTCGCATAGGTGCTGCCGTCGTCGGCATTGTAGATCTGGCCCGACCATTTGTTCGGTCCAGCCGGCTCCATGCCGCTGAACAATGGCAGGCCGATCATCGGACGCCTGGCCAGCGCGGGATTGGGATTCTTGCTGTCGGTGGCGGGCTGGCCGGTCGCGCTGTCCATGGGCTCGCGCAGCCAGACGATGTGGCCGCAGATGCCGCCGCCGCATTTGCTGATTTTGACGCGCGCATCGCCCGCCTGGGTGAGCCAGGTCCCGTCGGCGCTCTGCGCATGGGCGAAAGGCGCACCGATCAGCGCAGCCAGAATGACGGTGAGAGCGGCGAATCTGAATGTCATGGAGAGGGGCCCTGGAATGGAGGCGCCTCCATAGCAGCAATTCGAGCGCGCGCAACGCCCGATGGAATCACATTTCTGAGCTTATCTGCCTGCGCTTATTTGCCTGCGATCATTTGCCCCAGCGCGCGAAAGCGACCGAGGCGGCGGTCGAGAGCCCGAACACGACCATGGCGCCGCCGACCAGCGCGAACAGGGTCCAGGCCGGCGCCTGCGCGGTCATCAGTCCGATGCCGCCGATCGCAACGATCAGAAGCCGTGCCGTGGAAGCGAGCACCGGACCGCCGACGCGTGCGGCGCCTTGCGAGGAGAAGTAAAGCGACACGCCCATGCCGAAGAACACGAAAGCCGGACCGGCCCAGTGGAAATAGCTGTGCGCGGCGGCGGTGACGCCGGGATCGCGGGTGAAGAGCCCGACCCACAGTGACGGCGCGAGCGCAACGACGAGGCCGATCAGCCCCACCGTGAGTCCCGAGGCGGCAGCCGCGGTCCAGGCGACACGCCGCGCGCGCTTCACATGCCCGGCGCCGATCGCCATGCCGACCATCGGCACCGAGGCGATGCCGAAGGCGAAGGTGATCGGGATCAGCAGAAATTCCAGCCGCGAGCCGATACCGTAGCCCGCCAGCATCTCGGTGCCGAAGGTCGCGAGGATCTTCGTGAAGATCAGAATGGTGAGCACGGTCTGCAGCGGCGACAGGCAGGCCACCGCGCCGACTTTGAGAATGTCCAGGAACATCGCGCGCTCGAAATGAAAGGCGCGGACATCCAGCGGCAGCCGGCTGCGCCCCGACAACAGATACCAGATGAAGAAGATCGCCGCGCAGCTGAACGCGATCAGCTGCCCGCTCGCCACGCCCGGCATGCCGAATTGCGGCACTCCGAACAGGCCGAGCCCCAGCGTGCCGCCGAGCACGATCTGCAGCGCGCTCGCGCCGATCAGAATCATCGAAGGCAGGCGCATGTCGCCGGTACCGCGGATCACCGAGGCCAGCGTGTTGACGAGCCAGATCGCGACCGCGCCGGAGAACAGCACCTGCGAATAGCCGCTGGCCTCCTCGAGCACGCGCTCGCGTCCGCCGAGCAGCGCGAAGAAGGAGCGGCCGAAGGCGAGCATCATCACCGTGAAGAACAGCCCGCCGCAAAGGCCGATGATGGCGGCATGCAGCGCCAGCGTCGCGGCGCGGTCGCGATCCCCTGCGCCGAGGGCGCGGCTGATTGCGGACGAGACGCCGCCGCCCATCGCGCCCGCGCTCATCATCTGCGTCAGCATCGCGAACGGAAACACCAGCGCGATCGCGGCGAGCGGGATGGTGCCGAGCCGGCCGATATAGGAGGTCTCAGCCACTGCGACGAGCGTGCTGCCGACCATCGCGATCATGTTGGGGATCGCGAGCCGCAGCAGCGTCGGCAGGATCGGCGCGGTCAGGAGGCTCGCGATGGGGGAGGCGACCGGCGCAACCGGCGGGACGGCATCTGCGGGGGCGTCGATCGTCATGTTCACCGGGCGGAAAATTAAATGATGACCGACATATTATAAGAGAATGAGCCGGCCGGCGCAGCCCTGGCTCACGCAGGGCTCACCACGGCAGGCCGCATAGGTCGATGGTGCCCAGCGTCGGCCCGCGCACGATGTGGAAGACATAGGGCGCCATGTAGGTGAACCGAATCCGCCCTTCCGGCTGTTCGCAATAGACCTCGCCTTTGAACGGCAGCCAGCTCCGGGCCTCGTAGAACGCGAAATTGTGCGGCTCGCAGACCAGTAGGGCGAACCGAACCGCCTCGTTGGCGCGCATGGTATGCACCGCCGCGTCGATCGCCACGGTCGCATAGCCACGGCCGCGCTGGTCCTCGCGCGTCGAGACGCCGCCGATGCCGCCGATATGAACCTTCTGTCCATTCCAGGTGATGGTGCGGAAGTAGATGCCGACATGGCACACGAGACCATCCTCGGGCGTCTCGACCAGCACGCGGAGATCGGCATTGGCCCATTTGACATGAGCCCAGGGCTTGCCTGCGACCAACTGCGGTGCCCAGACCGCCTGAAGTAGCGGCTCGGCCCTCGGCCACGAGGCGTCGCCGTTCAATATGTCGATCTCGATGCTCATGGCCTCGTCCTCCACAGCTCCGCTTCTTCGCGCGTTTGTTCTGTCTTAAGCGCCTCAAAGGCAATGATATTTTACAGCGAACCGCAGGTCTGATCACGGCGGCCGGGTTGCGGCGAATTTGTGCATTCAAGCAGGACGCGCCAAGTCACGCCTTTTCGCAAATTCTGAGGTATTTAATGGCCGCGGAACCTTCTATAAGGGGTGACCGTTAGAACTCGTTCCCCACCAGTTGCGGACAAGAAGCCATGACCTTTACGCTGCCCCCACTTCCTTACGCCTATGACGCCCTCGGCCAGTACATGTCGAAGGAGACGCTGGAATATCACCACGACAAGCATCATCAGGCCTACGTCACCAACGGCAACAACGCGCTCAAGGGGACCGAATGGGAAGGCAAGTCCCTTGAAGAGATCGTCAAGGGCTCGTTCGGCAAGAACCCCGCGGTATTCAACAACGCCGGCCAGCACTACAACCACATCCACTTCTGGAGCTGGATGAAGCCCAATGGCGGCGGCACCAAGCTGCCGGGCAAGCTCGAGAAGAAGATCAACGAGGACCTCGGCGGCTTCGAGAAGTTCAAGACCGACTTCCAGGCGGCCGGCGTCGGCCAGTTCGGCTCCGGCTGGTGCTGGCTCCAGGTCAAGAACGGCAAGCTCGAGATCTCCAAGACCCCGAACGGCGAGAATCCGCTGGTGCACGGCGCCACACCGATCCTCGGCTGCGACGTCTGGGAGCACTCTTACTACATCGACTATCGCAATCGCCGTCCCGACTATCTCAAGGCGTTCGTCGAGAACCTCGTGAACTGGGAATACGTGGAGTCCCTGTTCGAGAAGGCGTGACAGGTGTCATTCCGGGGCGCGCGAAGCGCGAGCCCGGAATCCATTTGTCTGCTCGGGTGACGCCCGATGGATTCCGGGTTCGGCGCTGACGCGCCGCCCCGGAATGACAGAAACAAAGGCGGTCGCAGGCGCGACCGCCTTTTTGCTGTGCGGAATTGCCCTGCGTGGCGCGCGCATGGGTCTGTCGTCACACCGTTTGCATCGGGGGAACACCGCCCTTAATCAGGAAGGGCATCACCCTCGAGCGACTCTAGCCCGTTGTCAGAACCTTGCCCGAACCATCCAGCGCCTTCCGGCGACGCGGAATCCGAGCCGCGGCCGGGCCGGGTCCGCAAGCCGATCGGCTGGTCGACCATCATCATCGCAGCTCTGGTGGCGGTGAGTGCGGCACTGGTCTGGCGGCGGGACGGCACCGACGGCGTTCTGGACATCCTCACCCACGATCTCTCGCTGTTCTCGGGCATCCTGCCGCGCGTGCTCGCCGGCTGCCTGCTCGGGGCCTTCATCTCGGAGATCTTGCCGCACGAGAAGGTCTCGCGCTCGCTCGGGCCGAAATCCGGCCTGATGGGCCTGCTGATCGGCACCGCCTTCGGCGCGATTCTGCCCGGCGGTCCCTTCACGGCCTACCCGGTGGCGAGCGCACTGCTCGCGGTCGGCGCCGATTTCGGCGCCACCATCGCCATGGTCGTGAGCTGGACGCTGATCGGTTATGGCCGGGCGGTCGCCTGGGAAATCCCGATCATGGGCACCGATTTCACGCTGTGGCGGATCGTGATCTCGCTGCCGCTGCCGGTGCTCGCCGGCGCCCTCGGCCGCTTCGTCTATGTCAGGCTCTATCCGAAGCCGCTCGCGAAGGACGACGAGAGTTGAGCGCAGCGCTTCTGATCGACATCCTGCTGTGGGGCTCGGTGCTCGGCGTCGGGCTGATCGCCTTTCGTCGTGGGCGCCCGGTGTTCGTGGCCTCGCTGCGCGAAGGCACGATGGATTTCGTCAACATCGTGCCGCGGATTGCGCTTGGCGTGATCGGCTCCGGCTACATCGCCGCCATCATCCCGCAAGAGGTGATCACCGGCTGGCTCGGCCCTGATAGCGGCTGGCTCGGGGTTGCCACCGCCGTGGTCGCCGGCGCCGCCACGCCCGGCGGTCCCGTGGTCGGCTTCTCCATTGGCACCGTCGCGCTGAAGTCGGGCGGCGGGGTGCCGCAGGTGGTTGCCTATGTCGTCGCCTGGGCGCTGTTCGCCTTCCAGCGGGTGATCTTGTGGGAGATCCCGTTCATGCCCGCCCGTTTCGTCTGGTTCCGCTGCGCCGTCTCGGTGCCGTTCCCATTCGTGGCAGCCGCCATCGCCATGGTGATCGGCAAGCCCTGAGCCGCGATGTCAGTCCCGCCGTGGACAGGCGTAATGTTATAATATAACGTCCGCAAATGGCTCCCGCCGCGTCCCACGCCCACCAGCACGACCATGCTCATGGCCATTCCCATGGTCACGGCCATGGACATTCGCACGGGCACGATCACGCCCACGCCCATGTCCACGATGCGACCTCGCCGCATCCGGCCCAGACCGCGCCCTGGTCGATCCTGCGCATGACCATGGCGGGCCGTCTCGCGGCCGCGCTCGCGGTCTGTGCCGTGCTGTGGGGCATCGTCTTGCTGGCGATGAGGTGACGATGGCAGCGCTGCACTTTCACAACGTCACGCTCGGCTATGACCGGCACCCCGCCGTGCATCATCTCAGCGGCGAGGTCGCGCCGGGCGCGCTGGTTGCGGTGATCGGCCCGAACGGCGCCGGCAAGTCGACGCTGTTGCGCGGCATCGTCGGCATCCTCAAGCCGCTCGACGGCACGATCCATCTCGGCGGACTCGATGCCCGCGACATCGCCTATCTGCCGCAGAGCGCGGAGATCGATCGCAGCTTCCCGATCTCAGTGTTCGATTTCATCGGCACCGGGCTGTGGCGTGGCACAGGCCTGTTCGGCGGCATCGGCAAGGCCGCGCGCGACAAGATTCTCCGGGCAATCGGAGCAGTTGGCCTCAGCGGTTTTGAGAACCGCCCGATCGGCACGCTCTCCGGCGGTCAGATGCAGCGCGTGCTGTTCGCCCGTGTGCTGCTCCAGGATGCCAGCCTGATCGTGCTCGACGAACCCTTCAACGCCATCGACAGCAAGACCACCGCCGATCTGCTCGCGCTGGTGAAGCGCTGGCACGGCGAGGGCCGTACCGTGCTCGCCGCGCTGCACGACATGGAGATGGTGCGCAACCACTTCGCCGAAACGCTGGTGCTGGCGCGCGGCCCGGTCGCGTGGGGCCCGACGGCGGAGGTGCTGACGCCGGAAAATCTGCTGGTCGCGATGCGAATGTGCGAGGCCTTCGACGACAGCGCGGTGGCCTGCGCGGCCGATGATATCAGCTCGCGGGCGGCCTGATATCCGATGCTCTATGACGCGCTGATCGGTCCGTTCACCGAATTCGAGTTCATGCGGCGCGCGCTCGCCGCGGTGATCGCGTTGGCGCTGGCGGGGGCGCCGATCGGCGTGTTCCTGATGCTGCGGCGGATGAGCCTCGTCGGCGACGCCATGGCGCACGCGATCCTGCCTGGCGCGGCGGTTGGTTTCCTGCTCTCCGGCCTCAATCTGTTCGCGATGACGGCCGGCGGCCTGGTCGCCGGCTTTGCCGTCGCGATCCTCGCTGGCGTGGTCGCACGCTCGACCGGGCTGAAGGAGGACGCCTCGCTCGCGACCTTCTATCTCGCTTCGCTTGCGCTCGGCGTCACCATCCTCTCGATCAAGGGCACCAACATCGATCTCCTGCACGTGCTGTTCGGCAACATCCTCGCAATGGACGATCAGACGCTGTTGGTGGTCGCCTTCAACGCCACGGTGACGCTGCTGGTGCTCGCGGTGATCTACCGCCCGCTGGTGATCGAGAGCGTCGATCCCCTGTTCCTGCGCACCGTGAGCCGCGCCGGTGGCCCCGCCCATCTCGCCTTCCTCGCGCTGGTCGTCATCAACCTCGTCAACGGCTTTCAGGCGCTGGGCACGCTGCTGGCGGTGGGGCTGATGATCCTGCCTGCGGGCATCGCAAGGTTCTGGTCGCGCGATCTCACCGCGATGATCTGCATCGCCGTCACTGCTGCTGCGGTGTCCGGCTATGCCGGCCTCGTGCTCTCATTTCAGACCCGCGTGCCCTCGGGCCCGGCGATCATCCTAGTGGCGACGGTGCTCTACATCGTCTCCGTCCTGTTCGGCCGTGTCGGCGGCATCGTCCGGCAGCTGTTTCCCGGCCGGCATCTGGAAGCATGACGATGCGGCTCATCCTGGTCTTTGCACTGTTGCTGATCGCCTCGCCGCTGCGGGCCGCGGAGCGCCTCAACGTCGTCGCGAGCTTCTCGATCCTGAGCGATTTCGTCCGCAATGTCGGTGGTGACCGCATCAACCTGACGACGCTGGTCGGGCCCGACGGCGACGTCCACGTCTATACGCCGGCCCCTAGCGATGCCAAGCGGGTCGCGGCGGCGAAGCTCGTCATCGTCAACGGGCTCGGGCTGGAGGGCTGGCTGCCGCGCCTCGTGCAATCCGCAGGGAGCAAGGCCAAGGTGATCACCGCGAGCACCGGCATCGCGCCGCTGAAGCTGGGCTCGGCCGCTGATCCCCACGCCTGGCAGTCCATCCTGAACGCCAAGATCTACGTCACCGACATTGCGAGCGCGCTCGCCACGGCCGCTCCTGACGATGCGGAGTTCTTCCGCGCCCAGGCCAAGGCCTATCTGGAAAAGCTCGAAGCCCTCGATCGCGAGGTCCGCGACGCCGTCGCAAAAATCCCGCCGGAGCGGCGCAAGGTGATCTCCACCCATGACGCCTTCGGCTATTTCTCCAGCGAATACGGTATCCGATTCATCGCCCCCCGGGGCGTCTCCACGGAGACCGAGCCGAGCGCGCGCGATATCGCCGCCATCATCGGCCAGATCAAGGCCCAGAAAATCCCCGCCGTGTTCCTTGAAAATATCAGCGACGATCGCCTGATCCGGCGGATCGCCGCCGAGACCGGCGCCAAGGTCGGTGGCACCCTGGTTTCGGACGGCTTGACCGGCGAAAAGGGCCCTGCACCCACTTACATTGACATGGTCAGGCACAATATAAAGGCCCTGACCAGCGCGCTTGACCATTAGGGCAGGGGCCACCCCGCCTCGCGTCGCGCGAAAAAGCCTTGAAGTCCGGAGTTGTTATGTCTGACGCGACCTCCCAAAAGATTCCCGTGACCGTGCTGACCGGCTATCTCGGCGCCGGCAAGACCACGCTGCTCAACCGTATCCTGTCGGAGAACCACGGCAAGAAATACGCTGTCATCGTCAACGAATTCGGCGAGATCGGCATCGACAACGACCTCATCATCGGCGCCGATGAGGAAGTGTTCGAGATGAACAACGGCTGCATCTGCTGCACCGTACGAGGCGACCTCGTCCGCATCATGGACGGCCTGATGAAGCGCAAGGGCAAGTTCGACGCCATCATCGTCGAGACCACCGGTCTTGCCGATCCCGCCCCCGTCGCGCAGACTTTCTTCGTCGATGAGGACGTGCAGAAGAACGCCCGGCTCGATGCGGTCGTGACGGTCGCCGACGCCAAATGGCTGTCCGACCGTTTGAAGGATGCACCAGAGGCCAAGAACCAGATCGCCTTTGCCGACGTCATCGTTCTGAACAAGACCGACCTCGTCAACAAGGGCGAGCTCGCCGAGGTCGAGGCCCGCATTCGCGGCATCAATCCCTATGCGAAGCTGCATCGCACCGAGCGCTGCGCGGTGGCGCTGGCCGACGTGCTCGACCGCGGCGCGTTCGACCTCGACCGCATCCTCGACATCGAGCCTGACTTCCTGGAGGCCGACGATCATGACCACGATCATGATCATCACCACCATCACGGCCACGATCACCATCACCATGATCACGGCCACGGCCTGAAGCACTATCACGACGAGGAGATGCAATCGCTCTCGCTCAAGACCGACAAGCCGCTAGATCCCAACGTGTTCATGCCCTGGCTGCAGAACCTGGTGCAGGTCGAGGGCGGCAAGATCCTGCGCTCCAAGGGCATCCTCGCCTTCCACGACGACGACGATCGCTACGTCTTCCAGGGCGTCCACATGATGCTGGAGGGCAACCACCAGCGGAAGTGGAAGGAGGGCGAGCCGCGCGAGAGCCGCCTCGTCTTCATCGGCCGCGAATTGCCCGAAGAGGCGATCCGCAAGGGTTTCGAGAGCTGCATCGTCTCGTGATGAAAGAGTTTACGCCAGCGCCCGAGTCCGCTTCGATCGTTTCCGTCACCGACCGCGTCCAGCCGATTGCGCTCGGCATGGCCGTGACCTCGGTGCATTTCCTGAAGGATCGCGCCGCCTTCGTCGGCGGCGAGGAGAACGTCGCATTCGTCGGTGCCAATTGCGAGATCACCACGGTTGCCGTTCATAGCGGCGGCATTCTCTCGACCGCCTCCGACGGCAAGCGCCTCGTCATGGGCGGCGACGACGGCAAGGTCGTCTCGATCGATGCCAAGGGCGAGGTGACGCTGCTCGCCACCGATCCCAAGCGGCGCTGGATCGACGCGGTGGCGCTGCACGCCGACGGCGCGTTCGCCTGGTCGGCCGGCAAGACCGCGACCGTCAAGAGCGGCAAGGCCGAGGAGAAGTCGATCGACGTGCCCTCGACCGTCGGCGGCCTTGCCTTCGCGCCGAAGGGCCTGCGGCTCGCAATCGCGCATTACAACGGCGTGACGCTGTGGTTTCCGAACATGGCGGTATCGGCCGAATTCCTGCCCTGGGCCGGCTCGCATCACGCGGTCACCTTCAGCCCCGACAACAAATTCCTGGTCACCGCCATGCATGAGCCGGCGCTGCACGGCTGGCGGCTCGCAGACAACAGGCACATGCGCATGACCGGCTATCCCGGCCGCGTCCGCTCGATGTCGTGGAGCGCCGGCGGCAAGGGGCTGGCGACCTCGGGCGCGGACACGGTGATCATCTGGCCGTTCGGGAGCAAGGACGGTCCGATGGGCAAGGAGCCCGCGATGCTCGCGCCGCTGCAGGCGCGCGTCTCCGCGGTCGCCTGTCATCCCAAGAACGACATCCTCGCCGCCGGTTACAGCGATGGCACCGTGCTGATGGTCCGTCTGGAGGATGGCGCGGAGATCCTGGTCCGCCGCAATGGCACGCCGCCGGTGGCCGCGATCGCCTGGAACGCCAAAGGCACGCTGCTGGCCTTTGCCGACGAAAATGGGGACGGCGGTCTGCTCGAGCTTTAATCTGTCATGGTTCCCGCCGTATAGGGAACCATGCGATTTCTGACGACCTTCCAGCTTGCCGACTTTGGCGACACCCTGGTCAGCCTGATCACGGCTTTCGTGCTGGGCACACTGATCGGCGCCGAACGGCAATACCGTCAGCGCACCGCGGGGCTGCGCACCAACGTGCTGGTCGCGGTGGGCGCTGCCGCCTTCGTCGATCTCGCCATGCAGCTGGATGGCGCCGACGGCGCGGTCCGGGTGATCGCCTACGTCGTCTCCGGCATCGGCTTCCTGGGAGCCGGCGTCATCATGAAGCAGGGCATGGATGTGCGCGGGCTCAACACCGCGGCGACGCTGTGGGCCTCGGCCGCGGTCGGCTCCTGTGCCGGCGCCGACATGATCGCACAGGCGGCCGCGCTGACCGTGTTCGTCATCGCCGGCAACACCATGCTGCGCCCGCTGGTCAACGCCATCAACCGCATCCCGCTGAACGAGAAGGCGCTGGAGGCGACCTACTATTTCAAGCTCGCGGTTGCGGCCGACGCCTTGCCCGACATGCGTGACCGCCTCGTCGACAAGCTCGAAGCGGCGAAATATGCCGTGGCCGATATCGAAGTCGCCGAGATCAGCGAGGGCATTCTGGAGATCGCCGCCAAGCTGGTTGCGACCGCGGTCGACCCGAACGAGCTGAACGCGGTCGCGACCGATCTGCAGCATCTGCCAGGCGTCCGGCATGCAACATGGGAAGTCAGCACGACGGAGTAGCGCGGCGTTTTGGCGCGTGCGGGTGGGTTCCGCGCGTTTTCAGGTTCCGGAACCGGCGCGCCCCAGTTTCGTTGATTCCGCGAACAAAGGCGGTGATCGACATGCCCGGCCGAGATGACAAACGTAGACTGAAGCTCAACCTGACAATCGCCGGTGCGCTGTTCGCAGCAGGCGTTGCGGTGTCGGTGATGTCGCTGGCGCAAATCCGCGCCGAAAGCCGCATGCAGCTGGCGCAGGCGACGCCCCCGCTCCAGGGCACCCCGTCCGACGAACAGAGCAAGGTGCCCGCGGAGGCGAAGCCCGGCGGTGATCGCCCGACGACGCCGGCCCCCGAGCCGGCACGGCCGGATCCGCAGACTCAGGGCGCGGCTGGTGCGGCCAAACCGGCGCTGCCGCCGGCCCCGGCCGAGAAGATCGCGCCGCCGATGGAGAAGAAGTAGTTTTTCCGGTCATTCCGGGGCGCGCGAAGCGCGAACTACGGTGCGCAATTGCGCACCTGAGAATCCATTTACCTGCAGAGTCTGCCGCCCGATGGATTCCGGGCTCGCGCCAAGTGGCGCGCCCCGGAATGACGGGCGGAGAGAGCCCGCCTCACCGCACCAGAATATTCCGGAACTGCCAGGGATCGCTGGTGTCGATGTCCTCCGGGAACAGTCCCGGACGATCCGTCAGCGGCGTCCAGTCGGTATAAAAGCCCTTCACCGGGCCGAGATAGGGCAGCTGAATTTCGAGCAGGCGCTCGAAATCCATCTCGTCGGCCTCGACGATGCCTTCGTTCGGGTTCTCCAGCGCCCAGACCATGCCGCCGAGCACGGCGGAGGTCACCTGCAGGCCGGTGGCGTTCTGGTAGGGCGCGAGCTCGCGGGTCTCTTCGATGGAGAGCTGCGAGCCGAACCAATAGGCGTTCTTGTCGTGGCCGAACAGCAGCACGCCGAGCTCGTCGATGCCGTCGACGATCTCGTTCTCGTCGAGGATGTGGTGCTTTCCCTGCATCTTCCCGGCGCGGCCGAACATTTCATGCAGCGACAGCACGGCATCGTCGGCCGGATGGTAGGCATAGTGGCAGGTCGGCCGGTAGATCGCCTTGCCCGACGCATCGCGCACGGTGAAGTAATCGGCGATCGAGATCGACTCGTTGTGGGTGACGAGCAAGCCATACTGGGCGCCGCGGGTCGGGCACCAGGTGCGCACGCGCGTGTTGGCGCCGGGCTGCATCAGATAGATGGCAGCGCCGCAGCCGGCTTCATGGGTGTGCGCATTCTCGGGCATCCATTTCTCGTGGGTGCCCCAGCCGAGCTCGGATGGCTGCATGCCTTCCGACAGGAAGCCTTCCACCGACCAGGTGTTGACGAAGACGTCCGGCTCCTTCGGCTTCTTCGAGCGCTGGGTGTCGCGCTCGGCGATGTGGATGCCCTTGATGCCGGCCTGCCGCATCAAATCCGCCCATTCGCCCTTGGTCTTCGGCCTGGGTGCATTGAGCTTCAGATCGGCGGCGACATTGAGCAGCGCCTGCTTGACGAAGAAGGAGACCATGCCGGGATTGGCGCCGCAGCAGGACACGGCCGTGGTCGAGCCGGCGGGACGGGCCTTCTTGGCGGCCAGCGTCGTTTCGCGTAGCGCGTAATTGGAGCGCGCTTCCGGACCCTTCGAGGAATCGAAATAGAAGCCAAGCCAGGGCTCGTTGACGGTGTCGATGTAGAGCGCGCCGAGCTCGTTGCAGAGCTCCATGATGTCGGTCGAGCCGGTATCGACCGACAGATTGACGCAAAAGCCCTGGCCGCCGCCCTCGGTGAGCAGCGGGGTCAGCACCTCGCGGTAATTATCCTTGGTCAGCCCCTTCTGGATGAAGCGGACATTGTGCTTCTCGCAAAGCGCCTTGCGGCCCTCGTCCTTGGGATCGAGCACGGTGATGCGCGACTTGTCGTAGTCCAAATGCCGCTCGATCAGGGGCAGCGTGCCTTTGCCGATGGAGCCGAAGCCGACCATGACGATGGGGCCGGTGATCTTCGCGTAGATCTGCGAGGGAGGGCTCATGGGATGGATTCTCCGGAACGTGCTGGCAGTGAGGGATGGATCAGGCGCTGCAGCGCTTGTCAGATGCTGCGGCGCTTGGCGGTGACTTCAATCTCGACCTTCATCTCGGGCCTCGCCAGGGCAGAGACGACCAGCAAGGTCGCCGCCGGCCTGATGTCGCCGAGGACCTCGCCGCAGACGGCGAAGTGGGCATCGATATAGCTGGCGTCGGTCACGTAATAGGTCGCACGGACGATATCGGCCATCTCGAATCCGCCCTCCTTCAGGGCGGCGGCGATGGTCTTGAAGCAGTTGCGTGACTGGCTCGTGACATCTGATGGCATCGTCATCGTGGTGTAGTCATAGCCAGTCGTTCCCGCGACGAAGGCGAACTCGCCGTCGATCACGGCACGGCTGTAGCCGACGGACTTCTCGAGCGGGGAGCCGGTGGAGATCAGGCGACGGGACATGGTCATGGGCCTCGACTGAAGGGGGTGTTTCGCGGGGTTAAAGGGCGTTTCCGGCGCCTGCGCAACCCCAAAGGAACGGGCCTCGCGCAGGCGCGGCAGGGCGTTGCCGCTCAATGCGGCTGCGGTCGTCGCTACACGAGCGAGCCCTCAGGCCGCGTGCGCCTCAGGCGCGCGAACCGACCTCCGTTTGGGCAGGGCCGCGCCGGTCGGGACGATCATCCCGGCGGCGCCATCAAGCGCGCCATCAGTGAACTCGATCGCCAGCAGGCGGTTGCGCTCGAACGGGCCGGGCAGCGACAGCTCGGCGGTCTTCTCGGCTGTGAAGCCGAAGCGGGCGTAATAGGGGGCATCGCCGAGCAGGATCACGGCGCCATGCCCGCGCGCCCGGGCGGCAGCCAGCGCTTGTTGCATCAGCGCGGCGCCGATCCCGAGCTCGCGGCAGGCAGGGTCGACCGCCAGCGGTCCGAGGACCAGAGCGGGCCTGCCTCCGGCGCTGACGTGCCACAGCCGCACGGTTCCCACGAGCTTGCCCTCGCGCATCGCCGACAGGGCAAGGCCTGCAGCGGGCGCGCGTCCGTCGCGCAGGCGCTGGCAGGTGCGGCCATGGCGGTTCTCGCCAAAGCAGGCATCGAGCAGCGCTTCACGCGTCGCGACGTCTCCAGCACGTTCCGCACGGATCACGAACGGAGCGGCTTTCGAGGTGAGGGCAACTTGCGGCTTCCGAGGAGCAGTCATGGCACGTCAGTCCCCGCTTGAACCGGCGTGCGCACAGCACGCCTGTCCAAGACGTCGTCAGAAATCGAGATGTTGGATGAGGAGCCGGCGGACCGGCTCCCGGGTTCGTCAGGCCTCTGGAAAAGAGAGGCGGATCAGATGTGGTACGTCCGCAGCGGCGGAATGCCGTTGAACGCCACCGACGAGTAGGTCGACGTATAAGCCCCGGTGCCTTCGATCAGCACCTTGTCGCCGATCTCGAGCGTCACCGGAAGCGGATACGGGGTCTTCTCGTACAGCACATCGGCGCTGTCGCAGGTCGGACCTGCGAGCACGCACGGGGTCATGTCCGCGCCGTCGTGACGGGTGCGGATGGCGTAGCGGATCGACTCGTCCATGGTCTCGGCGAGACCGCCGAACTTGCCGATGTCCAGGTACACCCAGCGCACCTCGTCCTCATCGCTCTTCTTCGAGATGAGCACGACCTCGGATTCGATGATGCCGGCGTTGCCCACCATGCCGCGGCCCGGCTCGATGATGGTCTCCGGGATCTGGTTGCCGAAGTGCTTGCGCAGCGCGCGGAAGATCGAGCGGCCGTAGGTGACGACCGGCGGCACGTCCTTCAGGTACTTGGTCGGGAAGCCGCCGCCCATGTTGACCATGGACAGGTTGATGCCGCGTTCGGCGCAGTCGCGGAACACCTGCGAGGCCATCGCCAGTGCACGGTCCCACGCCTTCACCTTGCGCTGTTGCGAGCCGACATGGAAGGAGATGCCGCACGGCTCCAGGCCCAGGCGCTTGGCGAGGTCGAGCACCTCGACCGCCATCTCCGGGTCGCAGCCGAACTTGCGCGACAGCGGCCACTCGGCGCCGGCGCAGTCATAGAGGATGCGGCAGAACACCTTCGCACCGGGAGCGGCGCGGGCGATCTTCTCGACCTCGGCGGCGCAATCGACCGCGAACAGGCGAATGCCGAGCGCGAAGGCGCGCGCGATGTCGCGCTCCTTCTTGATCGTGTTGCCGAAGGAGATGCGGTCGGGCGTCGCACCCGCAGCCAGCGCCATCTCGATCTCGGCGACAGTGGCGGTGTCGAAGCAGGAGCCCATGGACGCCAGCAAGGCCAGCACTTCCGGCGCCGGGTTCGCCTTGACGGCATAGAACACGCGGCTGTCGGGCAGCGCCTTGGCGAAGCTCTGGTAATTGTCGCGCACGACCTCGAGGTCGACGACGAGGCACGGCTCGGTGTCGAGGCCTTCGTTGCGGCGGTTGCGCAGGAATTCCTGGATACGTTCGGTCATGGCACTCTCCAACGGTCCCAGCGACGGGAGCCGTATCAACGTGACGTCTGATGAGAGTGCTTCGGCCGCATCGCGCGATGGAGGCGCGCTGGGGCCAAAAAACTCAAACCAGACTGTGCTGCCGTGGATTGGTTGGGAGAGTTTCCCGCCCGCTCACCTGGCAATGAAGGACAAGCCTTTTCAGTAGCCCGCGCCGGCGTTGGACTGCCGGTAGAGACCAAAAAAGCCCGATCCGTCGTTGCTTTAAGTCGCGTCCCCCGTTGAGAGCGGGGTGCGCCGGTTCGCCTCCGGCTGCCAGTCACGGTTGCAAAGAGCGAAGTCACCTTCGACATGGCATCTCTTTGAGAGAGATGCTGGGCGCTCCGGGTTTGCTTCGGTCGCTCGACGTTTCAGTCTCGACTTCCGCACTTCCGAAGAGCCCCTCGGCTTCTTCACCCCTTGGCGGCTGTCCGGCCTCTTGTCCGGATACCTACCGACTGACACACGACCACAGGCACGTGCGAAATTGGGCAAGTCCGCACATAAGCGTTTTGACTCTGGTTCGCAAGAATTTTTTTAGGCTGCGGACAGGATTGCCTAACATCTGCTTGCGCACTGTTGCGCGAGCGACGCGGAAGATGAACGCGCGTTAAGTTTTCGCCGCGCAGCGCGTGCTGCCCACGCGCGAGACGCGTCAGCCGCGCTTGGTGAAGGGCTCGATGCGCTGAGCGCCGCGGATGAAGGCGGTCATCACGAGCACGCCGAGTGCGAACAGCACGGCCTGCAGGATATGGGCGCCCTGGTCGCCGAGCCCGAACAGGATCGCGAGCGCCCAGCCGCCGGCAAACGCCGCGCCGAACACCTCCGCGCCGATCAGGATGGCGGCGCTGATGACGGTGATGACGCTGGACCAGACGATCTGGCGGGGCGATGAAGAAGGCGCGTTCATGGTTTCAGAGAGTCCTGGCTTCGAGGGCCGCAATCTCCCCGAAAAGGAGGCTGGGGGCAAGGGCAAACGGCCCAAAAAAGCCCCACGCGTGCTATAGCTGGCCGCAACAATCGAGCCACGAAATCCGGGACTTGTGATGTCAGAACCCCGCCAAACTACGGACGCCGAGACCAATCCGCTGCTGAAGGCCTGGGTGACACCGTTCGCGACCCCGCCCTTCGACGAGATCAAGCCGGAGCATTTCCTGCCGGCCTTCGAGCAGGCCTTCGCCGACCACGCCGCCGAGATCGCGGCGATCACCAACGATCCCGCGGCGCCCGACTTCGCCAATACCATCACGGCGCTGGAGCGCTCGGGCAAGCTCCTGAGCAAGGTCGCGGCGGTCTTCTACGACCTCGTCTCGGCGCATTCCAACCCGGCCATCCTGGAGATCGACAAGGAGGTCTCCTTGCGGATGGCGCGGCACTGGAATCCGATCATGATGAACGCCGTGCTGTTCGGCCGCATCGCCCATCTGCACGAGAACCGCGCGGGTCTCGGTCTCACGCCCGAGCAGCTCCGCCTCTTGGAGCGCACCTACACCCGCTTCCACCGCGCCGGCGCCGGCCTCTCCGAAGAAGCCAAGGTGCGGATGGCCGAGATCAACGAGCGGCTGGCCCAGCTCGGCACCGGCTTCAGCCACCATCTGCTCGGCGACGAGCAGGACTGGTTCCTGGAGCTCGGGGAGTCCGACCGCCAGGGCCTGCCGGAGAGCTTCGTCGCCAGCGCCAAGGCTGCGGCGGAAGAGCG
Organism: Bradyrhizobium sp. IC3195; assembly: GCF_020193585.1. Taxonomy (NCBI): domain Bacteria; kingdom Pseudomonadati; phylum Pseudomonadota; class Alphaproteobacteria; order Hyphomicrobiales; family Nitrobacteraceae; genus Bradyrhizobium; species Bradyrhizobium sp. IC3195. The sequence continues at coordinate 251,024 of NZ_JADYVG010000003.1, forward strand.
CGGCATGGCAGGCAAGGCCATCGTCACGCTGTCGCGCTCCTCGGTCGAAACGTTCCTGAAGAGCTCCGCCCGGCGTGACCTCCGCGAGAAGGTCTACAAGGCCTTCATCGCGCGCGGCGACAACGGCAACGCCAATGACAACAATGCGACCATTGTCGAGATCCTGAAGCTGCGCGAGGAGAGCGCCGGGCTCCTGGGCTATCCGACCTACGCCGCCTACCGGCTCGAGGACTCCATGGCCAAGACGCCGGACGCGGTGCGCGGCCTGTTGGAGCGGGTCTGGAAGCCGGCCCGCGCCCGCGCGCTTGCCGACCGCGACGAGATGCAGGCGCTGATCACGGAGGAGGGCGGCAATTTCAAGCTCGCCCCTTGGGACTGGCGCTTCTACGCCGAGAAGCTGCGTCTGCAGCGCGCCAATTTCGACGATTCCGCGATCAAGCCGTATCTCGGTCTCGACAACATGATCGCCGCCGCCTTCGACTGCGCCACGCGCCTGTTCGGCGTCACCTTCGAGGAGCGCAAGGACGTTCCGGTCTGGCACCCGGACGTCCGGGTCTGGGAGATGAAGGACAGGGGCGGCAAGCACAAGGCGCTGTTCTATGGCGACTACTTCGCCCGGCCGTCCAAGCGCTCCGGCGCCTGGATGACCTCGCTGCGCGACCAGCAGAAGCTCGACGGCGACGTCGCGCCGCTGGTTCTCAACATCTGCAATTTCGCCAAGGGCGCCGGCGGCGAGCCGTCGCTGCTGTCGCCCGACGATGCCCGCACCCTGTTCCACGAGTTCGGCCACGGCCTGCACGGCATGCTCTCCAACGTGACCTATCCCTCGCTGTCGGGCACCTCCGTGTTCACCGACTTCGTCGAGCTGCCGTCACAGCTCTACGAGCACTGGCAGGAGCGGCCCGAGGTGCTGCAGAAGTTCGCCCGCCACTACCAGACCGGCGAGCCGCTGCCGGACGACCTGCTGCAACGCTTCCTCGCCGCGCGAAAATTCAACCAGGGCTTTGCCACGGTCGAGTTCGTCTCCTCGGCGCTGGTCGACCTGGAATTCCACACCCAGCCGGCCGCCGCCGCGCAGGATGTCCGCGCCTTCGAGAAACGCGAGCTGGAGAAGATCGGCATGCCCGAGGAGATCGCGCTGCGTCACCGGCCGACGCAGTTCGGCCACATCTTCACCGGCGACCATTACGCCGCCGGCTATTACAGCTACATGTGGTCGGAGGTGATGGACGCCGACGCCTTCGGCGCGTTCGAGGAGGCCGGCGACATCTTCGATCCCGCCGTGGCCAAGCGCCTGCACGACGACATCTATTCGTCGGGCGGATCGGTCGATCCGGAAGCCGCCTACGAGGCGTTCCGCGGCCGCCCGCCGGAGCCGGATGCGCTGCTCCGCCGCCGCGGCCTGCTCGAAGACGCCAGGGCAGCCTGATGAGCATGCGCGCCCTGTTCGGATACCTGCTCGCCGCCGCGATGACGCTCGCGGCCGGGGCAGCGAATGCACATCCGCATGTCTGGATCACCGCCACCAGCGAATTGCTCTATGCTGCCGACGGCAGCGTCACCGGCGTGCGCCACGCCTGGACCTTCGACGACATGTTCTCGGCCTATGCGGTGCAGGGGCTCGAGAGCAAGACCAAGGGCGCATACACAAGCGAGGAGCTGAAGCCCCTGGCGCAGACCAACGTCGAGTCCTTGAAGGAATACGCCTACTTCACCTTCGCCAAGGCCGACGGGAAGAAGGAGCGGTTCCAGGAGCCGGTCGACTATTTCCTCGACTACAAGGACACGGTGCTGACCCTGCACTTCACCTTGCCGCTGAAGAATCCGGTCAAGCCCAGGCAGCTGGTGCTCGAAGTGTTCGACCGCTCCTTCTTCATCGACTTCCAGATGGCCAAGGACAGTCCGGTCAAGCTGGTCGGTGCGCCCGCGGGGTGCCAGATGAAGCTGGAGCGGCCGAACGACGGCACCGCGAGCGCGCAGAAGCTGAACGAGCAGACCTTCCTGAACGGTGAGAACTCGAATTTCGGCATGATGTTCGCCAACAAGATCACGGTGGATTGCCCTTGAAGCCGCAACTCTCTTCGCTTGCGCGTGGGCTGCTCGCCACTGCCGCTGTGCTGCTGGTCGTGGCCGTGACTGATGCCGCCCTTCATGATCTTCTCGCGCAAAACCCGTTCGGTGCGCCGCGACCGGCGCAGGCGGCCCAGCCTGAAGCAAGCGGCCTCATCGGCTGGCTGCTCGCCAAGCAGTCGGAATTCTATCGCCAGATGTCGGCGACGATCCGCGCCGCGAAGTCCGATGGCTCGGCGGTGTGGACGCTGCTGTTCATCTCGTTCGCCTACGGCATCTTCCACGCCGCCGGTCCCGGCCACGGCAAGGCGGTGATCGCCTCCTATCTGGTCGCCAACCGCGAGACGGCGCGGCGCGGCATCGCGCTGTCCTTTGCCTCGGCCCTGATGCAGTCGCTGGTCGCGATCCTCATCGTCGGCATCTCGGCCTGGCTGCTGAATGCGACGGCCAAGACGATGTGCAAGGCGGAAGGCGTGATCGAGATTGCGAGCTACGCCCTGATCGCGCTGTTCGGCCTGCGCCTGGTCTGGGTCAAGGGCCGCACCTTCATCCGCGCATTTCAGGCCATCCAGCCGGTGCCGGCGATGGCGGGCGTGCCGCACGACCATGATCACCACCATCATGATGCGCATGATCATCATCACCACGATCACGGCCATGATCAACACCATGGCCACGGCCACGCTCACCATCACCACGGGCACGACCACGTCCACGACGAGCATTGCGGCCATTCCCACGGACCCACGCCAAGCGAACTCGCCGGCCCCGGCGGCTGGCGGCGCGGCTTCGCTGCGATCCTGACCGTCGGCATCCGCCCCTGCTCGGGCGCAATCCTGGTCCTGGTGTTCGCGCTGGCGCAGGGCCTGTTCTGGGCAGGGATCGCCGCGACCTTCCTGATGGGGTTGGGCACCGCGATCACGGTGGCGGCCATTGCTGTCGTTGCCGTCTCCGCCAAGGACATCGCCGCCCGCCTCAGCGCCAGACGCGACGGCGGTGGCGCGCTGTTTATGCGCGGCATCGAGTTCGGCGCCGCGGGTCTGGTCCTGCTGTTCGGCATCGGCCTCCTGTTCGGCTACATCGCCGCCGAACGGACCACGTGTTTTTGAGGCGATAGATGTCGCGCGAACACTTCTGGTTCTTCCATCCGTTCCGGGTGCGCTATTCCGAGATCGACGGCCAGGGCGTCGTCTTCAACGCGCATTATTTGACCTATTTCGACACTACCATCACCGAATATTTCCGCGCGCTCGGCTTCGACCAATATGCGGATGCAAAGGCGAGCGGCATCGATTTCCACGTCGTCAAATCGCTGATCGAGTACAAGGCGCCTGTTAGGTTCGACTGGGAGCTCGACGTCGGCGCGCGCGTGGCGCGGATCGGCAATTCGAGCCTCCTGTTCGAGCTCGCCATCTTCCGGAAGGGCGGCACTGAGGCGCTGGTAACCGGCGAGATCGTCTGGGTCTACACGGACCAGAACACCCATCGTCCGGTCACGATCCCGGCATCAATGCGGGCACTGATCGCGACGCGAGAACGCCATCTTTCGGCGTGAAGCCGCTCACACCGGCAGAAACCGCTTCAATGCCGGCATGAAGAAGATGCCGAGATTGATCGCAAAGCCGATGCTCCAGAGGATCGAGCGCAGCGTCGGGCGGTTGCCGAGATACGTCAGCACATAGGCAATCCGCACGATCAGGAACAGCGCCGCGAGCTCGTCGATCAGCCGCTGCGGCGCTTCCCTGTATTCGGCGAGCAGCACCGCGAACGCAAAGAACGGAAACGTCTCGATGCCGTTCTGGTGCGCGCCGAGCGCGCGTTGCGACAGGGCGTCCTCATAGAAGGCGGGGTCGCGCGGCCGGGAATTGTCGAAGCGGCGAAACCTGATCCATTTGACCGTGACGATCGTCGACAGATAGAGCAGCAGCGCCCCGAAGACGCACCATTCCGCGAGTGTCATCCTGCCTCCCCCCGCTTGGGTGCGACCCTAGCGAACCCCGGCTCATCTTGACAAGTTCGGACCAACGCGCGACCCAACCAGTCATGAACAGCGTCCTCCCCCTCGAGACCGCGAAACCGGCCACCCGATCCGCCCTACCGCGCGTCGGCGTGCTCCTGATCAATCTCGGAACGCCCGATACGGCCGATGCTCCGGGCGTGCGGATCTACCTCAAGGAGTTCCTCAGCGACGCCCGCGTCATCGAGGACCAGGGCCTGATCTGGAAACTGGTGCTGAACGGGATCATTCTGCGCAGCCGTCCGCGCACCAAGGCGCTCGACTACCAGAAGATCTGGAACAATGAGCGGAACGAGTCGCCGCTGAAAACCATCACGCGCTCGCAAAGCGACAAGCTCGCGGCCGCCTTGTCGGACCGCGACAACGTCGTCGTGGATTGGGCGATGCGCTACGGCAATCCGTCGATCAAGTCGGGCATCGACGCGCTGATCGCGAAGGGCTGCGAGCGTATCCTGGCCGTGCCGCTCTATCCGCAATATTCGGCCTCGACCTCGGCGACCGTCTGCGACGAAGTCTTCCGCGTGCTCGCGCAGCTGCGGAACCAGCCGACTCTGCGGGTGACGCCGCCCTACTATGACGACAAAGCCTATATCGAGGCGCTCGCCGCCTCGATCGAGGGCCATCTGGCGACGCTGTCCTTCAAGCCGGAGCTGATCGTGGCATCCTTCCACGGCATGCCGAAAGCCTATGTCGACAAGGGCGATCCCTATCAGCAGCACTGCATCGCGACGACCGAGGCGCTGCGCCGCCGGCTCGGCATGGACGAGACCAAGCTGCTGCTGACCTTCCAGTCGCGCTTCGGCAACGACGAGTGGCTGCAGCCCTATACCGACAAGACCATGGAGCGGCTTGCCAAAGAGGGCGTGCGCCGCATCGCAGTGGTGACGCCGGGCTTTTCCGCCGACTGCCTGGAGACGCTGGAGGAGATCGCGCAGGAGAACGCGGAGATCTTCAAGCACAATGGCGGCGAGCAGTTTTCCGCGATCCCCTGCCTCAACGACAGCGGACCGGGCATGAACGTGATCCGCACCCTGGTGCTGCGCGAGCTCCAGGGCTGGATCTGATGGGCATCCCATGAACCGCCGCCGGTGCCTGGCGCTTCTTGGGATGCTCGCGGCGCTGCCGGCCCCGGCCCTGGCGCAGCAGCCGAACGCGACACGGCGGCTCGGCGTGCTCTCGGTCACGGCTGCTGATGATGCGATCGGCCAGACGCGCAGCATGGCCCTGGTCGAAGCGCTCGCCGGCCAAGGCTGGAAGGAGCGCGACAATCTCAAGATCGATTGGCGCAACGGCGGCGGCGAGCGCGCCCGCATCGCGCAGTTCGCCGACGAGCTGATCGCGCTCAAGCCCGACATCCTGCTTGCGGTCGGCACACCCTCGGTCGAAGAGCTGCGCCGGCGCACCACGACGATCCCGATCGTGTTCGCCGTCGTCACCGATCCCGTCAGCCAGGGTTTTGTCGAAAACCTCGCGCATCCCGGCGGCAACCTCACCGGCTTTACCGATTACGACGGTCCGCTCGCCGGCAAATGGCTGGAGATGCTGACGCAGGTCACGCCGAAGGTGTCCCGCGCTGCGGTCGTCTTCAATCCCGCCACCGCGCCGTTCGCGCCACTGATGTTGCGCGCCATCGAGGACGCCGCACGGACGCTGCGCCTGACGGTCGAGCCCGCGCCCGTCCGTGACGCCGTCTCGATCGGGGCGCTGGCTTCCAGGCAAGACGGCGCCATCCTGGTCCTGCCGGACTTCTTCACCATGGCCAACCGCGCGCAACTGCTCTCGGCGATCGCACAGGCGCGTGTACCCGCGGTATTCTGGAGCCGGACGTTCGTCGATGAGGGTGGGCTGATGTCCTACAGCACCGACAGCGTCGAGCAGCTTCGCCGCGCCGCGGACTATATCGATCGGATCCTGAAGGGCGCACGGCCGGCCGACCTGCCGGTGCAGAATCCCACCAAGTTCGAGCTGGTGATCAACCTGAAGGCGGCGAGAGCGCTCGGCGTCACGCTTTCCCCGGGCCTGCTTGCAATTGCGAATGACGTGATCGAATGAACCCGTCCGTGACGGACGCCTCGCCCGAATTCGCTAATTTCCGCTGCTAGAGCATGATCCGGAAAAGTGTGAAGCGGTTTTCCGAAAAGATCATGCTCAAACAATAACCTAAAGTGCGATGACGATTCATCCTGATCGCATCGCGCTTTAGGCCTGCGCCCGCGCGCTTTCAAGAGCCTGTCGCAAATACATATCGCGACCGTTCTCTTGCTGTGTGTCTTGTGTGGAATTGCTCCGATACCGACGTGAATTGCGACCGCTGAACCGGTAGGATCGTGATCCCGACCAATGACAGCGCCGGAAAGGGCTTTTTCCTGACGTCTTGTCCCGGCTTGGAGGAGATATGAGCGGCTTCGACATTTTCGCGATTGTTCTGGTTTTGCTCGTCATCGTCACGCTGGTCGCCGGCGTGAAGACGGTGCCGCAGGGCTATGACTGGACCATCGAGCGGTTCGGCAAATACACCCAGACGCTGAGCCCCGGGCTCAATTTGATCGTGCCCTATTTCGATCGCGTCGGGCGCAAGATCAACATGATGGAGCAGGTGATCGACATTCCCGAGCAGGAGGTGATCACCAAGGACAACGCCACGGTGACGGTGGACGGCGTCGCCTTCTATCAGGTGTTCGATGCCGCCAAGGCGAGCTACGAGGTCGCCAACCTGAACCAGGGGATCACGGTGCTGACCATGACCAACATCCGCTCGGTGATGGGCTCGATGGACCTCGACCAGGTGCTGTCGCACCGCGACGAAATCAACGAGCGCCTGCTCCGCGTGGTCGACGCCGCGGTCTCGCCCTGGGGCGTCAAGGTCAACCGCATCGAGATCAAGGACATCGTGCCGCCCGCCGACCTGGTCGAAGCCATGGGGCGGCAGATGAAGGCCGAGCGGGTCAAGCGCGCCGACATTCTCGCGGCCGAAGGCCAACGCCAGTCCGAGATCCTGCGCGCCGAGGGCGCCAAGCAGGGCCAGATCCTCCAGGCGGAAGGCCGCCGCGAGGCCGCCTTCCGCGATGCCGAGGCGCGCGAGCGGTCGGCGGAAGCCGAGGCCAAGGCCACGCAAATGGTCAGCGAGGCCATCGCCAAGGGCGATGTCGCTGCGCTAAACTATTTTATCGCCGACAAGTATATCAAGGCATTCGGGCAACTGGCCGACTCGCCGAACCAGAAGGTCATCATGCTTCCGGTCGAAGCGATGAGCATGCTGGGCTCGCTCGCCGGCATCGGCGAAATTGCGAAGGCCACGTTCGGGGAGAGCGCGGTGGCGGCGGCCCGCCGCGGCGGCTCGGTACCGTCGTCGGGCCCGACACCGCCGTTCGTGCCGCAGCAGTAACGGGACTATTCACAGAGGTCTTGTCATGACCGACATGTTCGTATCGCTCGGCAACTGGAACTGGCTGATCCTCGGCTTCATCCTGATGGCCCTGGAGGTGCTGGCGCCCGGCATCTTCCTGTTCTGGCTTGGGCTCGCTGCGCTGTTGGTCGGCCTGATCTCGTTCGCGGCTGCAATCTCATGGCAGATCCAGCTCGTGATGTTCGCGATCTTTGCCGCCGCTGCCGTGCCGGTCTGGCGCCGCCTGGCCAAGCCGAAGCCGGACGCCAGCGCCAGTCCATTCCTCAACAAGCGTACCGAAGCCCTGCTCGGCCGTGAGTTCACGCTGGAGAAGCCGATCATCGACGGCACCGGCACCGTGCGCATCGGCGACACGGTATGGCGCGTGGCTGGGCCCGATACGCCGGCCGGCACGCGGGTGAAGGTGGTACAGGTCGACGGCGCGAACCTGACGGTCGCCGCGGCGTGAGGACTTTTCCCCTCTCCCCTTGCGGGAGAGGGTGGATCGCCGCAAAGCGGCGAGACGGGTGAGGGGTGTCTCTCCGCGATAGCTAAGCTGAGTTCGTGGAGAGAGACCCCTCATCCGGCGCCATAGCCGAAGCTTCGCTTCGGCGTTCTTAAGAACGGCGGCCGAAGGCCGCCTATGCCACCTTCTCCCGCAAGGAGAGAAGGAAGATCGGAGTGCGTAGCGGCCTTACGAACTCACCTTCTCCATCGCTCCGCAAACCTGTGCAGCGGCATGAACGTCTCGCACAATTCCCGGCCCAGCGGTGTCAGTCCGTAACCTCCGCCGTCGCCCAGCTCCACGAAGCCCGCCTCGCGCAGCTCGGTCAGCCGGGCCTGCAGCACCGTGGGCGAGGCCTCGTCGCAGGCGCTGCGCAGGGCGCGCGAGGTGAGGGGCTCTCCGCGCAACTCCCACAAGATCCGCAAGGCCCAGCGCCGGCCGAGCAGGTCGAGCAAAGCCATGATCGGCCGTCCGGTGCGCGAGCCGCGGACGCGGCGTTCTGCTGTTGTCGCCCGTTTCGCCATGGTCACCTCTTGCGTCATGCTACGGATAATGTAGCATAGTGCTACGGTAAATGTAGCAACGGAAATCGCTCATGTCCCAGGCCTCACCGCGCATCGCCCCGCTCTCGCCGCCTTATCCCCTGGACATCCAGGCGCAGTTCGACCGCATCATGCGGGGTGCGCCGCCGCTGGTGCTGTTCCGGGTGGTGGCGGGCCATGACCGCGCCTGGGACAAGTTTCGCGCGGGCGGGCTGCTTGATCCGGGGCCGCTCTCGCTGCGGCAGCGTGAGATCGTCATCGACCGCACCTGCGCGCTGAACGGATGCGAATATGAATGGGGCGTGCATGTCGCGATCTTCGCCGGGCCGGCGAAGCTCACCGCGGAGGAGGTGCGTGCGACGGTGCTGGGTGATGCGAATTCGGCCCTTTGGTCGCCGGCCGAGCAGGCGCTGATCGCAGCCGTCGACGCGCTGCATCATCGCGCGACGTTGAGCGACGATGAATTCGCCGCGCTCTCCGCGCATCACGACGAGGCGCAGATCCTGGAAATCATGCTGCTGTGCGGCTTCTATCGCACGGTGTCGTATTTGGCGAACGGGCTGCGCTTGCCGCTGGAGGAGAACGCGGCGCGGTTTCCGGCGCCGCTCTAGCGGCCGTCATTGCGAGGAGCGTCTCATCCTTACCGTCATTCCGGGGCGCGCGAAGCGCGAGCCCGGAATCCATCGGGCAGCGACCTCGGGGTGAATGGATTCCGGGTTCGCGCCAAGTGGCGCGCCCCGGAATGACGGGTGAAGCGGGCTGCGCGCCCTACGCCACGCCCGCGCGCAGCAGATCGTGCAGATGCACGATCCCGACCACCTTGCCCGCTTCCGTCACCAGCAGCGAGGTGATCTTGCGGGTGTTCAGCACCTCGATCATCTCGGTCGCGAGCATCGAAGGCGGCACGGTCTTGGGCTGCTTCGTCATGATCTCGTCGACGGTCACCGTCAGCAGATCGGGCCGCATGTGGCGGCGCAGATCGCCGTCGGTGATGATGCCGACGGCCTCGCCCGCATCGTTGACGATGCAGACGCAGCCGAGCCCCTTCGCCGACATCTCGACCACGGCTTCCGACATCTCGGTGCCGAGCGGCTTGAGCGGAATCTCAGCGCCCGTGCGCATGTAGTCGCGGACGAATTTCAGCATCGCGCCCAGCTTGCCGCCGGGGTGGAAATGCGCGAACTCCAGCGCGGTGAAGCCGCGTCCCTCCAGCAGCGCGATCGCGAGCGCGTCGCCGATCGCGGCCTGCATCAGCGTCGAGGTGGTCGGCGCCAGATTGTGCGGGCAGGCCTCGCGCGCCTTGGGCAGCTCGATCACGAGGTCGGCGGCCTGGCCGAGCGAGGACGACGCGCTCGAGGTCACCGCGATCATGGGGATCGCAAAGCGCGCCGAATAGTTCACGAGGTTCTTCATCTCCGGCTGCTCGCCGGACCAGGACAGCGCCATGATGACGTCGTCGGGAGTGATCATGCCGAGGTCGCCATGACCGGCTTCGGCGGCGTGCACGAAGAAGGAAGGCGTGCCGGTCGAGGCCAGGGTCGCGGCGATCTTGCGGCCCATATGGCCTGATTTGCCGAGCCCGGTGACGATGACGCGGCCTTTGGCGTTGCGGATCAGCTCGACCGCCTTGGCGAACGGCTCGCCCAGCGGGCCGCGCAGCGCGGCGGCGAGAGCATTGATGCCGCCGCTCTCCGTCTCCAGGGTGCGGAGCGCAGATTCGACGCTATCGGGAATGGAGCCGGATGATTGGGTCATCAGCGGTTTCGAGCTCGGCATGGTCGGGTCCAGGGAGGAGGGGCGTTCGCCCATTGGCGCCTGCTTAGCACGCCCCGGCCAGCGAGGCGACGCGCGCCCGGATGCCCTCAACCGGTCATTAACCATAATTGTTTTAACTCCATTAACGATGGTTCTCGCCAGCCGGCGGGGGTGATCGAGAAAGTGTTTGATTTCGTTGGGGTAATTCCATCGTGGGGTCGTCTCCAGGCAGGGGCCGGAGCAAGGTCGCGCATTTCCTGCGCGCCGCTTTGCCGTGCCTCGTGCTGACAGCCCTTGAAAGCGGCCCGGCGGCGGCCCAGGGCCTCACGCCCGACCTGTTCAATCCCAACCGCGGCGCCTTTGCTTCGCCTGACACGCTGCCGACCCGCCGCACCGCCGGCGTGTCGCAGGCGCCCTCCGACGCACTGCCGAAACTGCCTGATCCCAACGCCGACCCGCGCCAGCGCCAGCAGGCGCCGGCGAGCTCGCGTGTCGGTCAGGTCCCGACCTACGGCCTGCCGGCCGCCACCGGCGCGAGCGGCTCCGGCTACGATTCGCTCAACCGCAAGCGGCAGCAGCCCAAGCTCTATCCGGGCCAGCCGAAGCCGAAGCGCGCCACAGGTCCCGGCTCGCCACCGCCGCCCGCAACGCCGGCCACGACGCTGGGCCCGCCGCGCATCGCGCCACCGCCCTCCGAGACCGCGCACAAGGTCCCGGTACCGGCGGCGATGGCGGGCAACGTGCCCGGCCAGCCGCTGCGCCGCCGCCTCAGGGCCGATGACGATCCGTTCGGCGCGGTCGGCGATTACGCCGGCAGCTTCCTGATCAAGGGCGGGCTCGAGCTCTCCGCCGGCTACGACAGCAATCCGACGCGCCTCAACAGGCCGGTCGGTTCGCCCGCCTATGTCATCGCGCCCGATCTGCTCGTGGTGTCCGATTGGGAGCGCCACGCGCTGGTTGCCGATCTGCGCGGTTCGTTCTCGGGCTACACCAACGACATGCCGGCGACGATCAACGGCTTGGCCTCGCCGTCCCCGGTCGAGGCCAATCGTCCCGATTTCAACGGCCATGTCGATGGTCGGCTCGACGTCACCCGCGATTTCAAGCTGACCTCGCAGCTGCGCCTGCGGCTCGCCACCGACAATCCCGGCAGCCCCAACGTGCAGGCCGGCCTGCAGAGATATCCGGTCTACGCCGCCTATGGCACGACGCTCGGCTTCGACCAGACCTTCAACCGCTTCCAGGTCGCGGCCGGCGCCACCATCGATCGCACCGCCTACACCGATTCCAAGCTCACCGACGGCTCGACCTTCAGCAACGACGACCGCAACTTCAACCAATATGGCGGCGTCGGCCGCTTCTCCTACGACCTCAAGCCCGGCCTAAAACCCTTCGTCGAGATCCAGGGCGATACCCGCGTCCACGACCAGGCTTCCGACCGCAACGGCTATTTCCGCGATTCCAACGGCGGCTATGCCAAGGTCGGCTCGTCCTTCGAGTTCTCGCGCATCCTCACCGGCGAGATCTCGGTCGGCTATTCCGCGCGCAGCTACACCGATCCGCGCCTCAGCCAGCTCGCAGGGTTTCTGACCACGGGCTCGCTGATCTGGAGCGCCAGCGGCCTCACCACGGTGAAGTTCTTCACCGACACGCAGATATCGGAGACCACGGTCCCCGGCTCATCCGGCGTCCTGGTGCGCACCTACTCCGCCCAAGTCGACCACGACTTCCGCCGCTGGCTCACCGCGGTCGGCAAGTTCACCTACGGCACGCTCGACTACCAGGGCCAGAACCGCAACGACAAGACCTACTCGTTCGAAAGCAATTTGATCTACAAGCTCAACCGCAACATCTGGGTCAAGGGCACGCTGCGCCACGACATCCTGAATTCGAGCCAGCCGGGCTCGAGCTCGCAGGGCACGGTGGTGCTGCTCGGGGTGAGGCTGCAGAATTGAGGCGCTTGTTAGCGCGTCGCACGAGACGAAGCCGAAAGGCGCGGCTCTCTCCAATTGTCATTCCGGGGCGCGCCACTTGGCGCGAGCCCGGAATCCATCGGGCGTCTGGGTTGGTGATGAATGGATTCTCAGGTGCGCAATTGCGCACCATAGCTCGCGCTTCGCGCGCCCCGGAATGACATCTCAGCGCGGCAAATCCGTCTTCCCCATAAGGAACGTATCGATCGACCGCGCGCACAGCCGGCCCTCGCGGATCGCCCACACGACGAGCGATTGCCCACGCCGCATGTCGCCGGCGGTGAACACGTTGGGGCGCGAGGTCTGGTAGTCCAGCGTGTTGGCCTTGACGTTGCCGCGCGGGTCGAGCTCGACCGCGAGCAGCTTCAAGAGGCCCTCGTGCACGGGATGGACGAAGCCCATCGCGAGCAGGACCAGCTCGGCATCGAGCTCGAACTCGGTGCCGGCAATCGGCTTGAACTTGTCGTCGACGCGGACGCAGTGCAGCTTCTTGACCTGGCCGTTCTCGCCGGAAAATTTCTGGGTCAGCACGGCGTATTCGCGCACCGCGCCTTCGGCCTGGCTCGACGAGGTCCGCATCTTCAGCGGCCAGTTCGGCCAGGTCAGCGCCTTGTTCTCGCGCTCAGGGGGAGCGGGCATGATCTCGAGCTGGGTCACCGAGAGCGCGCCCTGGCGCAGCGAGGTACCGATGCAGTCGCTTCCGGTGTCGCCGCCGCCGATGACGACGACATGCTTGCCGCCGGCCAGGATCTCCTGGACGCCGCCGAGCGGCTCCTCGGAAACGCGGCGGTTCTGCTGCGGGAGGAAGTCCATGGCGTAGTGGATGCCGGCGAGCTCGCGGCCGGGGATCGGCAGGTCGCGCGGGGCTTCCGCACCGCCGGTCAGCGCCACGGCGTCGTACTCGTTGAGCATCTCGCGCGGATCGACATTGCCGTCCGCGCCGACATGGCTGTTGTAGTGGAAGGTGACGCCTTCGGCTTCCATCTGCGCCACGCGGCGGTCGATGACGCCCTTCTCCATCTTGAAGTCGGGGATGCCGTAGCGCAGCAGGCCGCCGGCCTTGGCGTACTTCTCGTAGAGGTGGACGTCGTGCCCGGCGCGCGCGAGCTGCTGCGCACAGGCCATGCCGGCCGGACCCGAGCCGATCACCGCGACTTTCTTGCCGGTCTTCACAGTCGCGACTTCCGGCTGGAGCCAGCCATTGTCCCAGGCGCGATCGACGATCGCGCATTCGATGGTCTTGATGGTGACGGGGTTGTCGTCGATGTTGAGCGTGCAGGACGCCTCGCACGGCGCCGGGCAAATGCGCCCCGTGAACTCCGGGAAATTGTTGGTCGAATGCAGGTTGCGCGAGGCTTCTTCCCAATTGCCCTGGTAGACGAGGTCGTTCCAGTCGGGAATCTGGTTGTTGACCGGACAGCCCGGCGTGCCCGGCGCGACCGAGCCGGTGCCGTGGCAATAGGGAATGCCGCAATTCATGCAGCGCGCGGCCTGGTCGCGCACCTCCTTCTCGGAGAGCGGAACGACGAATTCCTTGTAATGCTTCACGCGCTCGGCGACCGGGGTGTACTTGCGGTCGTGCCGTTCGATTTCCAGAAAACCCGTGATCTTGCCCATTAAACCCGAAGTCCCTGCCGCTTAAATTCGTCTTGTTGTTTCCTCACCGTCATTGCGAGGAGCGAAGCGACGAAGCAATCCAGTCTTTTTTCCGCGGAGAGATTCTGGATTGCTTCGCTTCGCTCGCAATGACGAGGTGTAATGCCTTACGCCCCGATCGCGATTTTCGGCTCGGCGTCCGCGTTGGCCGCCATCTCGCGCAGCGCGCGCCGGTACTCGACCGGCATCACCTTGCGGAATTTGGGCAGCCAGTCCTTCCAATTGGCAAGGATGTCGGCGGCGCGCTTGGAGCCGGTGGCTTTGGCGTGGCGCGAGATCAGGACGTGCAGCCGCTCGACGTCGGAGGCGAGCAGGTTCCTGAACACGTCGACCCGGCCATGCGCCTCGAGGTCGCCGGCATGGTGATAGGTGCCGGCGTTGATCAGCTCCTCCGACAGCACCGGCTCGAGCTCGACCATGCTGAGGTTGCACAGCTTGTCGAAGTCACCGGCCTCGTCGAGCACGTAGGCGATGCCGCCGGACATGCCGGCCGCGAAGTTGCGCCCGGTCTTGCCGAGCACGACCACGATGCCGCCGGTCATGTATTCGCAGCAATGATCGCCCGCGCCCTCGACCACGGCGACCGCGCCCGAGTTACGCACGGCAAAACGCTCGCCGGCGATGCCGCGGAAGTAGCACTCGCCCTCGATCGCGCCGTACATCACGGTGTTGCCGACGATGATGCTCTCTTCCGGCACGATGGCCGAGTTCCTCGGCGGCTTGACGATGATCTTGCCGCCCGAGAGGCCCTTGCCGACATAGTCGTTGCCTTCACCTTCGAGCTCGAAGGTGACGCCGTGGGCGAGCCAGGCGCCGAAGGCCTGGCCCGCGGTGCCCTTGAGGCTGACATGGATGGTGTCGTGCGGCAGGCCGGCATGGCCGTAGATCTTGGCCACCGCGCCGGACAGCATCGCGCCTGCGGAGCGGTTGGTGCTGTTGATGGCGGCCTCGATCTTCACCGGCGCGCCGCGATCGAGCGCTGCCTGCGCCTTCTCGATCAGCGTGCGGTCGAGCACCGCCTCCAGATGATGGTTCTGGCGCTCGGAGTGATAGATCTTCTGGCCCTTCTCTTCCTTCTGCTTGACGAAGAGCTTGGAGAAGTCGAGCCCCTTGGCCTTCCAATGCGCGACCAGCTTGGTCTGGTCGAGCAGCTGCACCTGGCCGACCATCTCGTTGAAGGTGCGGAAGCCGAGCGAAGCCATGATCTCGCGGACTTCCTCGGCGACGAAGAAGAAGTAGTTGATCACGTGCTCGGGCTGGCCGGTGAAGCGCTTGCGCAGGACAGGGTCCTGGGTCGCGACGCCGACCGGGCAGGTGTTGAGATGGCACTTGCGCATCATGATGCAGCCGGCCGCAATCAGCGGCGCGGTGGCGAAGCCGAACTCGTCGGCGCCCAGCAGCGCGCCGATCACGACGTCCCGGCCGGTGCGGAAGCCGCCGTCGACCTGGACCACGATGCGGCTGCGCAGCCGCTCGCGCACCAGGGTCTGGTGGGTTTCGGCGAGCCCGATTTCCCACGGCGATCCCGCATGCTTGATCGAGGTCAGCGGCGAAGCACCCGTGCCGCCCTCGAAGCCCGCGATGGTGACATGGTCGGCACGCGCCTTGGCAACGCCTGCGGCCACAGTGCCGACGCCGATCTCCGAGACGAGCTTGACCGAGACGTCACCCGTCGGGTTGACGTTCTTGAGGTCGTAGATGAGCTGCGCCAGGTCCTCGATCGAGTAGATGTCGTGGTGCGGCGGCGGCGAGATCAGGCCGACGCCCGGCGTCGAGTGCCGGACTCTTGCGATGGTCGCGTCGACCTTGTGGCCGGGCAGCTGGCCACCTTCGCCGGGCTTGGCACCCTGCGCCATCTTGATCTGCATCATGTCGGAGTTGACGAGATACTCCGTCGTGACGCCGAAGCGGCCCGAGGCGACCTGCTTGATCGCCGAACGCATGGAATCGCCGTTCGGCATCGGCTTGAAGCGGTCGGCTTCCTCGCCGCCTTCGCCGGTGTTCGACTTGCCGCCGATCCGGTTCATGGCGATCGCGAGCGTGGTGTGCGCCTCGCGCGAGATCGAGCCGAAGCTCATCGCACCGGTGGCGAAACGCTTGACGATCTCCTTGGCCGGCTCGACCTGGTCGAGCGGGATCGGCTTGCGCTTTTCTTCCTCCGCGTTCTTGATCCGGAACAGGCCGCGCAGCGTCAACAGGCGCTCCGACTGCTCGTTGAGGATCTTGGCGAAGGCGCGGTAGCGCTCCTGCGAATTGCCGCGCGCGGCGTGCTGCAGCAGCGACACAGACTCCGCGGTCCACGCATGGTCCTCGCCGCGGCTGCGATAGGCATATTCGCCGCCGACATCGAGCGCGGTCTTGTAGACCTGCGCCTCGCCGAACGCGTCGGCATGGCGGCGCACGGCTTCTTCCGCGATCTCCCCAAGGCCGACGCCCTCGACGCGGGTGTGCGTGCCGGCGAAGAACTTGGCGACGAAGTCGGCCTTGAGGCCGACCGCGTCGAAGATCTGCGCGCCGCAATAGGACTGGTAGGTCGAGATGCCCATCTTGGACATCACCTTGAGCAGGCCCTTGCCGATCGACTTGATGTAGCGCTTGACGATCTCATAGTCGTCGAGCGAGCCGGGCAGGCGGTCCTTCATCGCGGTGATGGTCTCGAACGCGAGGTACGGATTGATCGCTTCGGCGCCGTAGCCGGCAAGGCAGGCGAAGTGATGCACTTCGCGCGGCTCGCCGGATTCGACGACGAGGCCGACCGAGGTGCGCAGGCCGGTGCGGATCAGGTGATGATGCACGGCGGCGCAGGCGAGCAGCGATGGGATCGGCACGCGGTCGGTGCCGACCATGCGGTCGGACAGGATGATGATGTTGACGCCCTCGCGCACCGCGCTTTCGGCGCGCGCGCAGAGCTCGTCGAGCACCTGGTCCATGCCCGCCGCGCCGAGACCGGCGTGGAAGGTGGTGTCCAGCGTGCGCGACTTGAAGTGCGACTCCGCCACCTCCGAGATCGAGCGGATCTTTTCCAGGTCCGCGTCGGTCAGGATCGGCTGGCGCACTTCGAGGCGCTTGGTCGTGGCCATGCCCTGCAGGTCGAACAGGTTCGGCCGCGGCCCGATGATAGAGACGAGGCTCATCACCAGCTCTTCGCGGATCGGGTCGATCGGCGGGTTGGTGACCTGCGCGAAGTTCTGCTTGAAGTAGGTGAACAGCGGCTTGGCCTTGTCCGACAGCGCCGAGATCGGCGTGTCGTTGCCCATCGAGCCCGCGGCTTCCTCGCCCGTGGCCGCCATCGGCGTCATCAGGAGGGTGATGTCTTCCTGGCTGTAGCCGAACGCCTGCTGGCGGTCGAGCAGCGACAGGTTTGAGCGCACGCCCGTGGTCGGCACCTTCGGCAGGTCTTCCAGCACGATCTGGGTCCGCTCCAGCCACTCCTTGTAGGGATGGCTGGCGGCGAGCGAAGCCTTGATCTCGTCGTCCGGGATTAGGCGGCCTTGCTCGAGGTCGACCAGCAGCATCTTGCCCGGCTGCAGCCGCCACTTGGTGATGATCTGGTCCTCTGGGATCGTCAGCACGCCCATCTCGGACGCCATGACGATGCGATCGTCCTTGGTGACGAGATAGCGCGCGGGCCGGAGGCCGTTGCGGTCGAGCGTGGCGCCGATCTGGCGGCCGTCGGTGAAGGCGATCGCGGCGGGGCCGTCCCACGGCTCCATCAGCGCGGCATGATATTCGTAGAAGGCGCGGCGCTTCTCATCCATCAAGGGATTGCCGGCCCACGCCTCCGGGATCATCATCATGACGGCGTGCGGCAGCGAGTAGCCGCCCTGCACCAGGAATTCGAGCGCGTTGTCGAAGCAGGCGGTGTCCGACTGTCCCTCATAGGAGATCGGCCAGAGCCGGTTGATGTCCTTGCCGTAGAGCTCGGAGCTGACCGAAGCCTGGCGTGCCGCCATCCAGTTGACGTTGCCGCGCAGCGTGTTGATCTCGCCGTTATGCGCGATCATGCGGTAGGGATGCGCCAGCGACCAGGCCGGGAAGGTGTTGGTCGAGAAGCGCTGGTGCACGAGCGCGAGCGCGCTCTCGAAGTCAGCCTCGTGCAGATCGGGATAGTACTTGCCGAGCTGGTCGGCGAGGAACATGCCCTTGTAGATCACGGTGCGGCAGGACATCGAGCACGGGTAATAGCCGGCGAGGCCGCGGTCGCGGCGCTGGTAGATCGCCTGCGAGATCGACTTGCGCAGGATGTAGAGCCGGCGCTCGAACTCGTCCTCGGTCTTGGCGGTGCCGTTGCGGCCGATGAACACCTGCATGCAGGCGGGCTCGGTCGGCTTCACGGTGACGCCGAGCGAGGAATTGTCGGTCGGCACGTCGCGCCAGCCGAGCAGGGTCAGACCCTCTTCCTTGATCTGGTCGGCGACGATGCTCTTGATCACGTTGCGCCAGGCGGTGTCGCGCGGCATGAACAACGCGCCGATGGCGTATTCGCCGGGCGCCGGCAGCTTGAAGCCGAGTTCGGAGGCCTTACGGCTGAAGAAGGCGTGCGGGATCTGCACCAGAATGCCGGCGCCGTCACCCGCGCGCGGGTCGGCGCCGACGGCGCCGCGATGCTCGAGGTTGCAGAGGATGCTCAGCGCGTCCGAGACGATCTCGTGCGACTTCTTGCCCTTGATGTTGGCGATGAAGCCGACGCCGCAAGAGTCCTTCTCCAGGCTCGGATCGTACAGGCCTTCGGCTTTGGGGCGCGAATTGTGCTCTTGAATCGGTGAGGTGATCGGATCGGTCGTTTTCGAGGCGACCGTCGCCGACAGCTCTTCTGCCACGATGTTTGCGCGCTCGAATTGCGACCCGTTCATTGTTCCTGTCCTCTCCATGCGGCAAGCTGCCTCACCGCCATCTTCGGCGCACCTTGGGCGTCCCGCGGCACCCGCTCCTGGGCCACCGCTCGTCCTCTGCGAGCCGCATTTTCTTAAATTCAGGCCTAGGCGTTCTTCGTCCCCGAGAACGGCTTTGCCTGGTACCTTGCCGGCGCTCGAGAGCACCAGTTCTCGCTGCAATCCCTATGCCGGAACCGCAGGCAAAATTGAGACAGTCTTCCTGTCCTAACCATCACCTTGCCAAATTTTTGTCTAGCACACAAGCGCGCGGAAGTCCCGATTCCGCAGAAGTCAATCGATCGCTTTCCAAAAGTTGCGCAGCCCCGGTTTTGAGGCAAACACGCCCTGATCCGGCCCCGGCGGCGCCGAAATCCCAAATGAAGCTTCGGATCAACCCTTCGGAAGGCGCGCCACGCCGCGAGAAGCGAAAGAGGGCGGCCACCGGAGGGCCTGACAGGAGCGTCTGGATCATGAAGTTTTTCACAGGATGTGTGGCCGCCGCCGTGCTGGCGCTGGGTGCCAGTGCGGGGCAGGCCCAGGTTCCCGCGAGCGGTATCGCCAGAGGGGCCGTCATCGCGGTCTCGGATTTCGACGGGCCCTATGCGCCGCCGGAAGCCGCCCCGCCGCCGCGCTACGGTTATGGCTACGAGGAGCGCGGCCCTGCGCTGGCCTTGTTGCCGCCGACCGAGGTTTACGCTGTGCTGCGCGAAAACGGCTTCTCGCCGCTCGGCATTCCGCGCCTGCGCGGCGGCGTCTACACCATCGCGGTGATCGACAGAAACGGCGACGATGGCCGGCTGGTGATCGACGCCCGCGGACGGGCGGATCATCCGCTTCATGCCCGCCCCTGACGCCTATGGCATGGCGCCCGCCTATGACGAGCGCGCGGTCGCGCCCTACGGGCCGCAAACCGCACTGCCGCCGACCGTGGTCCGCGGCGGCCCGCCGCGCCCGCCGGCGTCGATCCCGCATGTGGCAAGCCGCGCCGTGCCGCTGCCGAAGGCCGCCCCGCGGCGCGCCGAGCCGCCGGTCGTCGTTGCCAAGCCAGCCGAGCCGGCGGCGCAGGCAGCGCAGGCCCAACCCGCGCAGCAAGCCGCCGTGGTGCAAGCCAAGCCGACCGAAGCCGCTCCGCAAGCAACCGCGCCGACCGTCGGTCAGGTCAGGCCGGCCCCGACCATCCTGCCGACGCAGGAGATGCCAGCCGCACTGGGGCTGGATTAGGCCTCAGCAAACGGAAAGCGCCCGAGAATCTCTCGGGCGCTTTTGCGTGAACTGACTGCGCCTCAGCTCCGCGGATAGCCCGCCGCATCCAGGATCAGATTCGCCACCTCCTTTGGATGCGACACCAGCGAGAGGTGGCCGGCATCGAGCTCGATCGTGGTGGCGTTCATGCGCTTGGCGAGGAAGCGCTCGAAATCGGGGTTGATGGTGTAGTCGTTCTTCGACACCGCGTACCAGCTCGGCTTGGAGCGCCAGGCCGCCTCCGTGGTGCGGCCGGCGAAGATCGAGGCCGCCGTCGGCCATTGCACGGCGTAGAGCTCCTTGGCCTGCTCCGGCTTCACGCCGTTGGCGAAGTACTTCAGGAAGGCCTCTTCCGAGAGCTTGGTGTAGCCGTCGCGCTCGACGATGCCGGCGCGCGCCGGCCCGGCCGGAAACTGCTTCGACAGCGCCACGAAATCCTCGTTCGCATCGGGCGCGCGTGCGGCGACGTAGACGAGGCCGGTGACCTTCGGGTCGGTGCCGACCTGGCTGATCACGGTGCCGCCCCAGGAATGCGCGACCAGCACCGTCGGCCCGTCCTGCTCGGCCAGCGCCCGCTTGGTCGCCTCGACGGAGTCGCTGAGCGAGGACAGCGGATTCTGCACGGCGGTCACATGCAGGCCTGCAGCCTGCAGGATCGGGATCACCTCCGACCAGCTCGAGCCGTCGGCCCAGGCGCCGTGCACCAGCACGACGTTCTTCGCCTTGACCGTCTGCGGTGTCTGGGCATGAGCGAGGTTGAGGGGAGCGGCCAAAAGGCTCGCGGCGACGAAAAGGCTGCGCCAGAGTGACATGATCTTCTCCGTGTTTTTGGTTCGATGCCCAAAGGACGGAGAGCGAGGCGACGGTGTTACGCCATCACTGCTCTGTGATGCATTGCAACGAAAAAAAC
This sequence comes from Bradyrhizobium sp. IC3195, assembly GCF_020193585.1. Taxonomy (NCBI): domain Bacteria; kingdom Pseudomonadati; phylum Pseudomonadota; class Alphaproteobacteria; order Hyphomicrobiales; family Nitrobacteraceae; genus Bradyrhizobium; species Bradyrhizobium sp. IC3195. The sequence goes on from NZ_JADYVG010000003.1 coordinate 271,953, forward strand.
GCCCCGGGGCACCGGGGCGTTTTCGCAACCTGGAAGTCGCTGGGTTTGGTCGCCTGGCTCAGGCGGCCTGCGCGGCGGAGTTCTCGATCACCTGCGCCTTGGCGCCGGCGTTGATCGCGATCTGGCGCGGCTTCTTGGCCTCGGGAATCTCGCGGACGAGGTCGACATGAAGCAGCCCGTTCTCGAGCGAGGCGTCCTTCACCTGCACGAAGTCGGCAAGCTGGAAGGCGCGCTCGAAGGCACGCGCGGCGATGCCGCGGTAGAGCACTTCGGATTTCGAGTTCTCGTTCGCGACCTTCTCGCCCTTGATCGTCAGCGTGTTTTCCTTCGCGACGATGGAGAGCTCATCCTTGGCAAAGCCCGAAACCGCAACGGTGATGCGGTAGGCATTCTCGCCGGTGCGCTCGATGTTGTAGGGGGGATAACCGGGGCTGCCGTCCGAGCTGGCCTGGTCGAGCAGGTTGAAGAGACGGTCGAAGCCGACGGTGGAACGATAGAACGGAGTGAGATCGTAGCTACGCATGGTCAAGTCCTCCATTGAGCGACTGTTGGTAACCCGCCCGCCAATCGGGCCGGGCTTTAGTCTGTGTGCAGCCTGATGTTCCGGTTCCGAAACACTGGTAGCGGCCTGCACGAAGGTGATATGGGTGGAACGAGACGGCGTTCAAGAGGGCGGGACAGGCGCCTTTTCGGCGCTTTGGCCCCTTGATTTGCAGCACTTCCCGCCCAAGCACGCCCAATGACGCTGGTCTCGATTCCCGCCAATCCGGTCCCCGAAAACGTCGTCAGCGGCACCATCAAGACCCCTGATGGCGTCGAGCTGCGCTTTGCGCGCTGGGCGCCGCCGGCGAACCGCAAGGGTACGGTCTGCGTCTTCACCGGGCGCAGCGAGCAGATCGAGAAATATTTCGAGACCGTGCGCGACCTGCGCGACCGCGGCTTTGCGGTGGCGATGATCGACTGGCGCGGGCAGGGCCATTCGTCGCGCCGCCTGCGCGATCCGCGCAAGGGCTATGTGCGCGACTTCGCCGATTTCGAGATCGACGTCGAGACCTTCGTGCAGCAGGTGGTGCTGCCGGATTGCCCGCCACCCTTCTTCGCGCTCGCCCATTCCATGGGCGGCACGGTGCTGCTGCGGGTGGCGCATGCCGGCAAGCGCTGGTTCGACCGCATGGTGCTGTCTGCGCCGATGATCGACCTGCCCGGGCGCACCACCTCGCTCCCCGTGCGTGCGCTGCTCAAGACGATGCGCCTGCTCGGGCAGGGCGGCCGCTACGTCCCCGGCGGCAGCGACCGCCTCACCGGGCTCGAACCCTTCATCAACAATCCCTTGACCAGCGATCCCGTCCGCTATGCGCGCAACGCCGCGATCCTGGAGGAAGACCCGACGCTTGGCCTAGCCTCGCCGACGGTCGCCTGGGCCGATACCGCCTTCCGCGCGATGCACACCTTCAAGCGCGTGAACTACCCCTCCCAGATCCGCCAGCCGATCCTGATGCTGGCGGCCTCCAACGATACCGTGGTCTCGACCGCGGCGATCGAGGAATTCGCCTATCATTTGCGCGCCGGCTCCCATCTCGTGATCGCCGGCGCCAAGCACGAGATCCTCCAGGAGCAGGACCGCTACCGCGCGCAGTTCTGGGCCGCCTTCGACGCCTTCGTGCCGGGCACGCCGCTGTTCAAGTGAGAAGAGATCGGGAGCCTCCACGAGGACGGTGAGAATCGGAGTCGAGGAGCGTCCTCATTCTCCGTCATTGCGAGGAGCTCTTGCGACGAAGCAATCCAGCTATCTCCGCGCTGACAGCCTGGATTGCTTCGCTGCGCTCGCAATGACGAAGCAAGATTCTTTACAGCGTCTTCAGATACTCGATCAGGTCGTAGCGTTCGGCGTCATCCTTGAACATGCGGCCGATGACGCCGGGGCGCTTCGGCTCGCCGTCCTTGCGCTCGAAGGAATGGCCGAGCACGCTGTTGCCCTGGATCGGCTTGCCGTCGGAGCCGGTCGCGGAGAACTCCGTTTCACCGGTCTTGCAGCGCTCGTTGGCGGCGACTGCGAAACCGACGGTGTCGGGGTCGTAGTCGCGACGGCCCATGCAGAATTTTTGTGGTCGATCGTTCTGCGGCTTCAGCAGCCAGTACAGCGAAGGCACCGAGCCGTTGTGCAGGTAAGGCGCAGTGGCCCAGATGCCGTTCAAGGGCCGCGCGCGATAGCGCGGATCGGGCGCCGGATTGAGACAGTTCTTGCGCGCCATATTCCACATTTGCGCCCGTTCGGCCTCCGGGATCTTCTCGTCGTCCATCCATTTGCGGGCGACGAGATCGACCACCGTCATGAGCCCGAGTGCATAGACCATCTCGTTGGGCGATTTGCTCGCGGTCGGGATCTCGCACTGCCACCACGTCTGCAGGTCAGCCGTGTTGACTTTCAGAAAGCCGGGCACGTCGACGGTCCGCTTGCTGAGAACGAGGGACTGCTCGGGATCGGTCTTGATCTCGTCGAGCGGGATCGTCACCGCATTCAGCACCTTGCTGTCGCCGCTCGGCTCCCAGCGCTTCGACGACCAGAAGGCCGGGGTGTTGATGTCAGGCAGATGGCATCCGGAGCACATCTCCGCGTAGATGGCGCGGCCGCGTTCGACCCGATCGGGCTTCAGCTTCCAGGCATCGCCGAGGATGTGCGAGGGCCATTTCGGTGCGAGCAGGCCGCCGAACTTCGGACCATCAGCCGCCTTGAATGGATCGGGGCCTCTCAGCATGTCCTCGATCCAGCCGAGCGTCCTGATGTTCACCGAGGAGCGCCACAGCCTGTCCTGCGGATAGGCATCGGACAAATTGAGCAGCGCCGTCACGCCGAGGGCTTCGCCGGCGTTGCGGATCAGCGGCTGCTCGATCGAGGCGTCGTACTGGGCGAATTTGAACCAGGGCACCGTCCAGATCGCGGGATAGCTGACCGGCGCGTCCTGGGCGTGCAGGTTCTTCTCGAATCCCTTGACCCCGCTCATTGCGAGGTCCTGCGAAAACACCTGGTTGCCGATGCGGTTGAGGGCATCGAGCCGGCCGAACCCTTCCTCGGTGTCCTGCTGCTGCTTGCCGTCCCAGGTCGTCTTGCCTTCGATCGTTTTCTCGTAGGTCTTGGCCCAGTCGATCAGGAAGCTGCCGATCGTGCTCAGCTTCTGCTTGAGCGCAGCGCGGTCCGCCTTGCTGGCGTCGGGGCCGAGCACGCGATCGGCGAAACGCTGGAAGCGGAACGGGACGTACAGCGTATAGGCGATCGACAGGCCGGTCGCGAGCTCGAGCTTCTTCAGGTCGGTCATCGCCGGGCCGCCGTCGAAACGGACGTCGATGCCCTGGTAATGGATCTGGCCGGTATGACAGGCGGCGCAGGTCAGTCCGATCATGTCGTCCTCGCGGCGGCTCGTCGCGGGATCGACCACGCCGGTCATGCGCGCGAAGCCGACCGGCAGGCCGTCAACGTTCTCCGCCGGCGTCCAGCGCGTCGACCAGTCCGACGCTTGCGTGGTCTCGTAGACATTGGCGTAGCCGAAGCGGCGCAGCGTCGCCGTGTCGGTCTGGATCGTCTGCGGGCTCGGGATGAAGCCGAAGCGTTCGAGATAGGCGCTGTCCTTGATCAGGCCCGGCTTGGAGAACAGGTGGAGCTGCGGCTGCTCCAGCGCCACGAACCACTCATAGGGCACCGGGAACGTCGCGGTGCCCTGGCTGGCGTGGTGGAACCAATGTCGGTCCTTGAGCGACCAGTTTTGCTCGAGCCAATAGGCAGCCTTGGTTTCGGGCATCGCCGGCAGGGGCGGCGGCAGGAGATTCACCAGCACGCCCTTCTGCGGCAGCATGGCACGAACCTGGTTGGGGAATTCGGCGACCGCGACCAGGGCGACGAGGCCGAGGCCGATGACGAACGCCGTGAGCGCGACCGCCCAGCGAAAGCGGAGCTGGCAGGACGACAGCAGCGGCTGCGATACGATCCGCTGATTGATGCGGTCGGGGAATTGGCGCTGTTCGAACAGCGTGCGCACGTCGGCCACGCTGAGATAGCGCTCTTCACCCTGCTTGCCCTTGCCGATGATCTTCAAAAGGATGGGCCATTCGAACTTCATCAGCAGCGGGTAGTACCAGCGAGCGGCGCTGCCGGCGCGCTCGAGGTTGTCACGCATGAAGGTCTTGATTTCCGCGGCGTTGAGGCCGGGCTCGCTGCTGCCGGTGTTCGGGTCGGTGTAGTTCCGGCCGAAGCTCGCGAGCCGCGCGATCTCGTCCTCGTCGATCTTGCCGTCGATGCCGAGGATGCGCGAGCCGGCGCCGCGCTTGTCCAGCGGGCCGCCGCGCAGCGCGTCGAGCTGCGCGCCCGAAAAGATGCTCTTCAGAATGTGCTTGACGCCGTTGGCGATCATCGCGACGCCGCGGACCTGGATGCGGGCCGAGACCTTCTTCAGCCCCGTCTCACCGGTCGCATTGGCGATGGTCTGCGACAGCGTGTTGAGCGGGACGGTGCCGCCCTCGACGAAGCCTTCGCCGACGAGGCCGCGCAGGAACGGGCAGGGATTGTTCGGCGAGACTGGAATCGAGGGATCGAGGGGCGGCTTCGAAGCGGGGTGATGCATGGCCCAAATCCTGAAAGCAGCGAATCTTGAAAAAGCAGGCGCGCTGTTAGAGCGCGGAAAGTCCTAACAAACCGACAGCACGATATACTACTTCAGCGTGTGACGAGTGTGGCCCATTTCACTGTCGTGTCAACAACGAGCAGGCGGTCGCACCGGAACCACGTCGGGCCTGCGGCCCTTTCGCTCAGGATTCTGCGGCCCGTTTCACGTCGCTCTGCACCAGCGTCAGCTTGCCGAGCGGCACGCCGGCCTTCAGCAGCCCCTCGCGATAATGAGCGATGTCCTCGGGCCGCTTCCAGTGGAAGTTGCGCAAGTGCCTGTCGACATTCAGCGTTGGATAATTTGCCATCAGCACGCGGGCGGCTTCGCTGGCCTCGTCGCTTCGTCCGAGCTGCGCCAGCGCCGCGGCGCGGATCGCCAGCGCCTGCATGTGATTCGGGTTGATGTAGAGCTGCTCGCGGGCCCACGACAGCGTCGCGTCATATTGGCGCAGAAGGTAATGACTGAACGCGTTCAGCGCCGCCCATTGATAGCGCGGGTCGCTGTTGTCGCGCTGCGACGCCATCGAGAACAGCTCGATCGCCTCGCGGTGCTCGCCGATCATGAAATGGCAGATGCCGAGCACGCCGCGCGCGCCATTGTCGTAAGGGTTGAGCGCGACCGCGCGCTTGGCGGCGTCCATTGCCGCCTCGTGATGACCCTCCAATGCGTGCGCCCAGGTCAGGATCGAGAACGCGAAAGAGGAGCGCGGATCGAGCCGGACGCTGGTTTCGGCGAGGCTCATCGCCTCGGCCCACATCTCGCGCGTGCCCTTGACCCAGCCGAACTGAATGCTCTGGATCTGGATCGTGGCGAGATAGGCATGCGCGATCGACAGCTTGGGATCGAGCCCGATGGCCTCGCGGAATAGGTCGACCGCGACGGCCAGATCTTCCTTGGTTTGCCGATAGTAATGCGACAGCCCCTTGAGGAAGCGGTCCCAGGCGGTGACGTCGGTCGAGAGCCGCGCCGGCGCCGAGGCCTCGGCACGGACGATCTCGGTGGCGATGGCGGCGGACAAGTTGGTGGTGATCTCGTCCTGCATCGCGAACAAATCGCCGATGTCGCGGTCGTAGCGGCCGGTCCAGAGCTGCTCGCCGGTCTCCGGCGCGATCAGCTCGGCGGTGACGCGGATCTTGGCGCCGGCGCGCCGCACCGAGCCCTGGATCAGATAGGAGGCGTCGATCTCGCGCGCGATCAGCCGGGTGCCCACGTTCTTGCCCTTGAAGGCGAAGGTCGAGTTGCGGCTCAGCACCCGGTAGAAGGATTGCAGCGACAGCGCGTGGATCAGGTCCTCGGTGAGGCCGTCGGAGAAATATTCGTCCTGGGCGTCGCTGAGATTGGCAAAGGGCAGCACGCCGACGATGGCCGTGCGGTACTGCTGCGACAGCGCCGAGGCCTCACGGAGCTCGGGGGCAAGCGCCGGCGCCCCTTCGGGCGTCCAGGTAAAGACCCCGATCGCATCCTTGATGTTCTTGAAGCGATGGTTGCCGGCATCGGTCAGCGGCACGGTGAGATGCTTGCTCGCCTCCCGGTAGGCCTTGGCCGAGATCGCGAAGCCGCCGGGGCTCGCCACCGATTCCAGGCGGACGGCGATGTTGACATCGTCGCCGAAGACCTCGTCCTCGTCGGCGATGACGTCGCCCATGTGGATGCCGAGCCGGAACTGCATGGCGCGGTCGGCTGGCAGATGGCGGTTGCGTTCGGCCATCAGCGTCTGCATCGCGATCGCCGCCTCGGCGGCGCCGACGATCGAGGCGAATTCCAGCAGGAAGCCGTCGCCGGTGTTCTTCACGACGCGGCCGCCGTGATTGAGGATGATGGGATGGATCGCGGCGCGATGGGCCTTGAAGGCGGCATGGGTGCCGGCCTCGTCGCTGCCCATCATGCGCGAATAGCCGGCGACATCGGCGCAGACGATGGCGGCCAGACGTCTTTCCATATCCTCAAAGCTCCAAGGGACCAGATGACCGGCCACAGCGTGGCGGTTGCCGCGAATCCCGCATTTCAAGAACCCCGCCTTTATAGAGCAGATGCGCCGCAGCGGAAGCATGATCCGCATTGCAAATTCGAGGTAAATCCTGCGCAATCCCGGCGGTGGATGGGAACGGGCGAACCGACTAAGCGGAACCAGGACCGCCAGGACGGCAGCGGAGGACCTTCATGCTGGGCATTCACGAGATCGGGCTTTTCATCCTCTCGGGCGTGCTGCTCAACATCACGCCGGGGCCGGATTCGGTTTACGTGATCGGCCGCAGCATGCAGATGGGCTGGCGGGGGGGAGCCGCTGCCGCCCTGGGCATCAGTTGCGGCTGCTTCGTCCATGTCGCGGGCGCGGCGATCGGGCTTTCGGCTCTGCTGATGGCCTCGTCCACGGCCTTTTCGATCCTGAAGCTGGTCGGCGCAGCCTATCTGGTCGTGACCGGTCTCCAGATGCTGTGGTCGCGCCCGGCGCTGGCTGCAAGCATCGACGAGCCGGCGCGGAGCTCATTGCAGCGGGTCTTCCTCCAGGGTGTCTTCACCAACGCGCTCAATCCCAAGGTCGCGCTGTTCTTCCTCGCCTTTCTGCCGCAATTCGTCGCAGCCGATGCCCCGCACAAGCCGCTCGCCTTCCTGACGCTCGGCCTGATCTTCATCTTTACGGGGACACTGTGGTGCCTGGTGCTGGCGGCGTTCGCCGCCAGAGCCGCCTACCGGCTGCGCAAGTCCGAGGGCGCGATCGCCTGGGTCAACCGCGCGCTCGGCGGCCTCTTCATCTATCTCGGCATCCGCGTCGCCATGCTGGAGACACGGTAGCTCCTTCTAGTGAATGAGAAGCGGTCCGATCGAGGCTGCGCTCGGGAGGTTTCGATGATCCGTGGAAGCTGTCTGTGTGGCACCGTGCGGTTCGAGATCGAGAAGGTGCGCGCGCTGACGCACTGCCATTGCGTCAATTGCCGCAAGCTGAGCGGCGCGGCCTTCGCCACCTACGCGCATGTCGATGCCGACAAGTTTCGCTTCGTGGCGGGCGAGGACATGACGGCATCTTACGAATCCTCGCCGGGCAGTATCCGCTACCGTTGCAGGACCTGCGGCTGCCCGACGCCGGGCAAGGCGAGCTATCTCCCGACCGTCAGCATTCCCGCTGGCCTGCTCGATGACGACCCGGAAGTCCGGCCTCGCCTCCACGTTTTCACCTCGTCGCGCGCGTCGTGGTGGACAATCCAGGACGACCTGCCCCAGCACGAAAAATGGGTGCCGGGCTACGGGCCGAAATCGTAAGGCGCTTAAGCGAATTCTTTCGCCAGCGCGCTGCCGGCGAGGTAAAGGCCGAGCAGGATCATCGCGATCAGGAACCAGCGGCGAAACGCCTCCGCCGGCATCCGCGCCCGCACCGATTGGCCGATGAACATGCCGGCAAAGGCCATGGCGAGTCCGATCGCGCCCGGCACGACATTGGCGGGCGTGAGCAATCCGACCGCGGTCAGGTTGAAGGCGAGCGCCAGCGTTGCGGTGGTGAAAAACACCCCGAGCGCCTGCACCAATTCGTCCTTCTCCATGCCGATCGCCTGCATGAACGGCATCGACGGGATCACCTGCACGCCTGTTGAGGCCGAAATCACCCCGGTGATGACGCCGACCACGCCGCCGACCCATTTCTCGTTCTCGGGCGCGACGCGGAAGTGGAACTTGTTCAGTCCGATCACGGCGTAGACGACGAGCAGGGCGCCCAGCACGATCGTGCCGTAGCGCGCATGCGGCCCGGTCAGCGCGCCGGCATTGAGCCAGCAGCCGACCACGGTGCCGATCATCAGCGGCCACAGCCGCCGCAGGATGTCGCGCAAATACGGGCCGACGAAGGTCTGCCAGATGTTGGTGACGATGGCCGGCACGATGACGATGGCGATGGCGCGGCTCGGCGCCATGCTCACGGCGAGCAGGCCCATCGACACCGTCGGCAGGCCGAGCCCGACCACGCCCTTGACGAATCCGGCGAGCAGGAACACGGCGGCGATGAGGATGAGCAGCGGGTCGATCATGTCTGCACATTGACCGAAGCCGCGCCGGCGCACAATCTGGAGGTTACGGAGAGAGCCTTCGGCCTCAACGAAGGCTCAAGGAGACATCGCATGCGCTTCGACCTGGTCGATCTCCAGCTCTTCATCGCGGTCGCCGACCAGCGCAGCATCACCCGCGGCGCGGAGCGCTCGCACCTCGCGCTGGCCTCGGCCAGCGCGCGCATCAAGGGGCTCGAGGATGCGCTCGGCGTCGCGCTGCTCAAGCGCGGCCGCCGCGGCGTCGAGTTGACCGCGGCCGGCGAGAGCCTGCTCGATCATGCCAGGCTCGTGATCCACCAGATCGACGCCATGCGCGGCGATCTCGCCGGCTTTGCCAGCGGCGTGCGCGCCAGCGTGCATTTTCTCGCCAACACGTCGGGCCTGTCGGAGCATCTGCCGAAAGCGCTCGCCGGTTTCCTGCGCCAGCATCGCGACGTCGCCGTCGACATCGAGGAGCGCGAGAGCACCGATATCGCGGCGGCGATCACCGCAGGCGCCGCCGATCTCGGCTTCGCCGCCGAGCACGCGCTGCCCGAGCATATCGAGCGCTTTCCCTTCAGCGAGGATCGCCTGACGCTGGTGACGTCGAAACGCGGCCCGTTCGCCGGCCGCCGCCAGATCGACTTTCAGGAGGCAGGGGCTTGCGACTTCGTCGGGCTGACCAGCGCCACCGCGCTCCAGATGCACATCTCGAAGCACGCCGCGCGGCTCGGCATGCGGCCGCATTTCCGCGCGCGCCTGCGCGACTTCGACGCGATCTGCCAGATGGTCGCGGCCGATGTCGGCGTGGCGCTGGTGCCCGAAGCCGCCGCCCGCCGCTGCGCCAGGACCATGCCGCTCGCCATGATCCGCCTGCGCGATGCCTTCGCCAACCGCCGTCTCGTGATCTGCGCGCGCAGCTTCAAGGCGCTGCCAAGGCCGGCCAAGCTGCTGGTGGAGCATTTGCGAGCCGAGGCGGTGTGAGGACCTGTTACCCTCCCCTGGAGGGTCAGGACAATCGCAATTGAATTTTGCAGAGGTCGTCATGCCCGCGCTTGTCCCGGGCATCCACGTTCTTTGTGCCGCGTGGAAAGGCGTGGATGGCCGGGACAAGCCCGGCCATGACGCTGCCATAGCGGCATCTCATATGCGATAGCCCTGCCCTCCAGGGGAGGGTAAGACACCTACTTCGCCATCTCCGCTCCCGCGTCGGTGATGCAAGCCCTCCGCCCGCGCGCTACTGGTTCAAAAGCTTCAACGCTGCCTCGTGCACCCGTGCGTCGCCGGCGGCGATGATGCGGCCGCCGCCTTGGGCCGGCTTGCCTTCCCAGGTGGTGACGACGCCGCCGGCGCCGGTCACGATCGGAATCAGTGCCGCGATGTCATAGGGCTTCAGCTCGGTCTCGACCACGAGGTCGACGTGGCCCGCGGCAAGCATGCAATAGGAGTAGCAGTCGCCGCCATAGCGCGACAGCCGCGCGCTCTTCTCGATGTGGCCGAAGATGGCGCGGTCGCTCTCGTTCATCAGCAGCGGGCTGGTGGTGTAGGTCGTGGCCTCCGACAGCGAAGCGCAGCGGCGGACCTGGAGCCGGCGCTCGCCCGACGGCCCTTTATAATTGGCCGAACCGTTGTCGCCGGAAAAGCGCTCGCCGATGAAGGGCTGGTGCATCATGCCGAACACCGGCGTGCCCTTGTGCAACAGCGCGATCAGCGTGCCCCAGATCGGAAAGCCGCCGATGAAGGATTTGGTGCCGTCGATGGGGTCGAGCACCCAGACATAGTCGGCGTCCTCGCGCTCGTTGCCGAATTCCTCGCCGACGATGCCGTGCTGGGGGAAGTTGGCCTTGATCAGCCGCCGCATCACCGCCTCCGCGGCGCGGTCGGCCTCCGTCACCGGGTCGAAATCCTTGGTCTTGCTCTTGTCGTCGATCGACAGCGAGGTGCGGAAGAACGGCAGGATGGTTTCGCCGGAGGCGGTGGCGAGCCGACCGATGAAGGCGGAGAAGTCGATCACCGTCACAGGCGAAATCCTCGAAGCGAAGTTGGAGAGCTTGCCTCCTGCCTAGCTCAATTCGCCTGCCGCGTGCAGCGCTGTCTTGATATTGCTCCCTGGTATTTTGGATGCCGCGGCGGGCTGCCCCATTCCAGTCATCTGCTGGCCAAATATCGATCATGGAGTTGAAATCTTAGTTCCGACCTTGCCTTGTTCGCATGCAAATGACTATCAACCCATTGAATTCCCTCATCAAAGAAACTGAATCTGGGTTTCCATAGAAGCAACTGAGCCATGTGCGATTTGCATGGGAAACCGCGCAAAAGCCCTTGCACTTTGTGCGGCGCGGTCGCATATTGTTGCGGTGCGGTAGCGCCTCGCGTTACCGCTGCCCTCCTTGGGCGTTTCCTCCCTAGACTTGGGCCGCTTGCGTCATTCGCGAGCGGCCCTTTTTTCTTAGCCCCGCCGTTTTCATTTGGGGCGCGCAAGCTTGCGAAGCGAAAACGCAGTCGCGCGCAAGGCCTCGTCGTTTCGGAGAGAAGCTGCGTCCTATTCCGCCGCGGCTTGGAACGGGCCGAGATCGGCGAACGGAATCGTGGTCGCCAGCACGTCGGCGAGAACGCCGAAGTCGGAGGCCACTTGCGCAAAGCGAGCGCCGCGCTCGCGCCGCCGCTCGTCCATGTAGATCGCGCGGTTGAGCTCGAGCTGCACGGCGTGCAGGCCGCTCGCGGGATTGCCGTAATGCTCGGTGATGAAGCCGCCGGCATAGGGCTTGTTGCGGCCGATCGAATAGCCGAGCCCGCTCATGGTCTCCTCGACGCGATCGGGCAAGAGCGGCGTGCAGCTGGTGCCGTAGCGATCGCCGATTACGACGTCGGGCCGGCGCGGCTCGTCCCTGCTGACGCCGACCGAGGGCATCGAGTGGCAGTCGACCAGCACCACCGTGCCGAACATCTGGTGCACCTTGTTGATCAGCCGGCGCAGCGCGCGATGGTAGGGCTTGTACAGCGTCTCGATCCGCCCCAGCGCATCGTCGACCAGGAGGCGGTCGCGATAGATCTCCTGGCCGTCGCCCACCACGCGCGGAATGGTGCCGAGGCCGCCGGCGACCCGCATCGAGCGGGTGTTGGCGAAGCTCGGCAGCCGGCCAGTGAACATGCGCGGGTCGAGCTCATAGGGCTCGCGGTTGACGTCGACATAGGAGCGGGGAAAGTTGACCCGCACCGTCGGAAAGCCGCGCGCGCTCAGATGGCCGATCAGCTCATCCATGAACGAATCTTCCGACCGTCGCAGCGTGGGCAGGTCGATCCGCGACGCCGCCAGGAATTCTTCAGGATAGGTCGAGCCGGAATGCGGCGAGTTGAAGATGACGGGCGCGCGCCATTCGGCAGGCTCGAAGATCTCGAAGGCTGGCGACATGTCGCCGTCAAAGCGGGTCATCTTCTCAGGCTTCGTCCCTTCGTGCCGCACGATCCGGACAAGCTCCGGGTCCAATGATTCGGCCGATCTCGCGGCTCTTATGTGTCGTCATTGTCCGGAATCGCAACCATTCTGCCAAGCGAAAAGATGTCATGGCCCCTTGGAACACGTCTTAACCGTGCAGGCATCGGGATGGGGACGCGCCGGTCCGGCTCGATTGATCTGGACCTCGTTCCGGTCCACAAAGAGCCGGCAGCGGGGCCGGCGCAGGGTTAAGATTTTCACCCCAAATTTACCCTCTGTCGGGCTTAGTGACCTCTGCTGATATCCTCTGGGGATTCGACGTTTCCTGCCATGCCAAAGATCCTGCTCGCCGAAGACGACAACGACATGCGCCGTTTCCTGGTCAAGGCGCTGGAAAACGCCGGTTTTCAGGTCTCGTCCCACGACAACGGCATGGCCGCCTATCAGCGGCTGCGGGAAGAGCCGTTCGAGATGCTGTTGACCGACATCGTCATGCCGGAAATGGACGGCATCGAGCTCGCCCGCCGAGCCTCGGAACTCGACCCCGACATCAAGATCATGTTCATCACTGGCTTTGCCGCGGTCGCCCTGAACTCGGATTCGGACGCCCCCAAGAACGCCAAGGTCCTGTCCAAGCCGGTGCATCTGCGCGAATTGGTCAGCGAAGTGAACAAGATGCTGGCGGCCTGAATCGGCCCCCTTCCGTCCTTGCGCCGGCTCCCCTGAGCCGTTATAGGGACCCCACCCGACACAAGTGGACTTTAGGGCACGTAGCTCAGCGGGAGAGCACTACCTTGACATGGTAGGGGTCACAGGTTCGATCCCTGTCGTGCCCACCACGCTTCGCCTTCGGCTTCGCGTGGCACAGCCTGGAAGATTGCGGCGAAGCGTGTCCGGCGTAGCTCGAAGAGCGAAGACGGACTGGTGCGGCTTGCTCGAAAGCTTCTAGCCCGTTGCAGCGACGCGCAATCCGGCCGCAGTTTCCCGGCCGCTGTCCCGGATGACCCTGCACTCCATCCGGGCTACAATGACATCTCCGACACGAGGCCGCCCATGACCGTGTCCGTCATCGAGCAAGCGAAGATCCAGGCGCAGGTGCTGGTGCCGCTGATCAAGACGTTGCAGGCCGAGCTCGGCGAGGCGCGCGCCAATGCGCTGGTGCGCAAGGCGCTCGGCGATCTCTATCGCGGCTTCGGCGAGGCGTTCTGGAAGGCCAAGAACGAGAGCAATCTCGGCAAGGCCGTGTCGTCGGCCTTCAAAACTTATGCCCGCGACGATGCGCTCGCTTATGACGTGATCGAACAGACGGCGGACGCCTTCGCGTTCGACGTGACGCGCTGCGCCTATGCCGAGTTCTACAAGGCCCTGGGCGAGCCCGAACTCGGCTTCCTGCTGATCTGCACCGCGGACTTTGCGACCGCGGAGGGGTTCGGTCCCGACGTCAGGCTCACGCGCACGCAGACCATCATGCAGGGCGCCTCTCATTGCGATTTCCGCCACCGCCGGGATGGAGGCGGATCACAGTGAGAGGAGCGATGCGGACGATCTGTCTCGCCATGGCGATGCTGGCGCTGATGGCGCCGCGCGCCGACGCCGCGATCGTCGACTGGCAAGCCGAGCTCCAGCGCTGCCGCAGCTTGCGCCAGAACGTGGCGCCGCTGCTTCAGGCCGGCGAGGGGATCTCCGCCGTCGGCCGCTCCAGCAGGTCCGTCCGCCGCTGCATCTGGATCCAGCGGATGGCGGTGCGGAAGAGAATTCCCGGCGCGGAGGTGTGGTAGCCTGACCGAGCTCATGGCCCCGGCGTGACGAAGGCCGAGATGATCGTGCCGTCGTTGCCGAGCGCGATGTGCCAGTGCGAGGCTGCGCCACCCTGATGCCAGACGGAATAGACGTCCTGTCCTTGTGCGTTCACACCGAGGAATTCGATCGAGGTGATCGGACCCATTTCGGCAAGGCCCGGCTGCAGGCGCGGCAATTGCTTGCGTGTCGCCTCGGCCAAGTCGGCGCTCATCTCGCCGTAATTGGGCTGGCCCGATGCGACGCTCTCGATCAGACGGCGAAGCGCGGCCGCGGTCCCGGGATTGGCGGACCGGCTGCTCATACGAGACTCGATCGCGCGTTGGAGCTCTTGCGCCGTGCTCGTGTCGATGCGTGGCATGGTGTGATCGTTGCCGTGCTGGCGCAGGATCACGGCGGTAGGCACCCCATCCGGCCCGAGGGTAAACCGTAGCTCGACATCGATCTCCCGCGCGGCGAATTCCGTTTCGCCCACCGCGTAATATTGCGCCGAGCTTTGACCGCTCAGCCGTCCAGACAGATGATCCTGTTCACGCGTCACGGTGAAGACGGCGCTATGGAATTGGTATGTTCCGGCATAACGATCCAGCACCGCCTGCGGCAACTGAGTTTCTTTGGCTCTCGAGCGGAGCTGATCCGCAGCATCGGTCTTGGTGCTTTCCTCGTTGCTGCGGCCCGAGCCGGCCTGCTCCGCAGAACGGATTCGGGCCGCCAGGACATTCCAATCGGCCAGCCCGAATAACCTCGCGATGAGCTCGAGGCTCTCGCTGACGGTGAGGGAGACCGATCGGGCGTTGAGGGATTCTCGGAGCGTCTGCGCCATGGCTTTGGCGTCGCGGAAATCGCGCATACTCTGTTCCTTTGCAACATGAACGGAGAATGTCAGGGCTTGCGTTACTGACCCGTTCGCGTGAGCAAAGGAAGCGGGCGGCGGTCCGATACACTTCACCATACCCCGAAGGGCGCAAGCGGCCGGCGGTATCAACCTTTCGAAATTTGCTTGAGAGCGCCATGCTTGTCAACTGACGTCGTCGGCGTCTCGACATGGATCACGCATCACTCTTCCGTTGATGCACGACGCGCAGGCTGCAGCAGCAAGTCCTTCAGTCCGGTCGGATAGAGCTTCGGCCCGCCGTCCAGGTCGAGATCGGCAAGGTCGAACCACCGCGCGACGATCTGCTCTCCATTGTCCTCGCGGAAGTCGATGCGCTCCCGGCCGGCGAATGCGCCAGCCGGAAACGCGACCTCCGCGATGTACATCACCTCGTGCCCGGTCGATCCCTCGTGCACAAAGATGTTCTCCAGCATCAAGGGCTCACCCACGATGCCGACGTCGATGCCGAGCTCTTCGTTGAATTCCCGCACCAAGGCCGCGCGCCAGCTCTCGCCGAACTCGATCTCGCCGCCGAGCGGGCGCACCCCCTTGATCCGCCCCGCATCGTCGCGCACCTCGGCCGCCAGCAGCCGCCCGCCGCGCCAATGCAGGCCGATAGCGACGACGCGGATACCGGGATGTGGGCGCCAAGTGGTCATGGCGGATCGTTAATCCGTGTCGCATGCTTTCGCAACGAGGGACGAGATCGTGTGCTTGCGATGGCGAGATGAGAGACCCGTCACTCCACCAGATACTTCTTCACCGCCGCTTCGTCCCACGCGATCCCGTTGCCCGGCTCCTCGCTCGGCAGCGCAAAGCCGTCCTTGATCTGCAGCCGCGTTGCCAGCACCGCGTCGGCCCAGTCGACATATTCCAGCCAATGCGCGGTCGGCGTCACGCAGAGCAGATGCGCGCTGACTTCAGAGAACAGGTGCGACGACATCTCGATGCCGGCAGCATGGGCAAGCGAAGCGGCGCGGAGCCAGCCGGTGACGCCGCCGATGCGCTGGACATCAGGCATCACGTAGTCGCAGGCCTCTGCCGAGAGCGCGGCTTGCATGGAAAACGCGCTGTCAAAATTCTCGCCGATCTGGACCGGCGTCTGCAGCGCGTCGGCAATGCGGGCGCAGCCGGCATGATCGTCGTGGCGGATCGGCTCCTCGATCCAGCTGAGGCCCTCGTCGTCGAGCATCTCACCGCGGCGGATCGCTTCGGTGACCGTCAGCGCCTGGTTGTAGTCGCACATCAGCGTGACCTCGTCGCCGACGGCCTTGCGCACCGCGCGCACGACGGCGAGATCCTCCCGCGCATCGCGTCGGCCGACGCGGATCTTTGCGGCGTGAAACCCCTCGGCCAGCAGCTTGTGGGCTTCCTCCACCGCGGCGCCTGCCGGCATGATGCCGAGCCCCTTCGAGTTGTAGGCGCGCACTGGCTTCGGCCTGCCGCCGAGCAGGCGGGCGAGCGGCAGGCCGCGCGAGCGCGCCAGCGCGTCCCATGCCGCCATGTCGATGCCGGATTGCGCCAGCCGCTGCAGGCCGGCGAGGCCCAGCAGCGTGAAGCGCTGGCTCAGCTTGCGCTCGATCTCGAACGGCAGCAGCTCGTCGCCGGCGACGAGGTCCGACATTTCCGTGACCATCGCCGCCAGCGGCTTCAAGGCCGAGGGCGTGAGCGAGAACAGATAGGAATGACCCACCGCGCCGTGGTCGGTCTCGCAGTCGATCAGCACCAGCGGTGCCTTGGCGACCGCCCCGGTCGCGGTCTGGAGCGGCAGGTTCATCGGCACGATCACGGGACGTGCCTGGAAGCGCTTGATGCGGACGGTCTCGGTCATGGCTCTCTCCCGGCGGAGCGGATGCAGGTCGGCGCCGATCTTAAGCATCCGTGATCAAACGAAAAGGCGCTTGCTGCGACCACCATAAAATGGGGTTGCGCCGGCCGGCAATTCTTGGCTCTGTGCCGCCGCATGCATTGTCTCGGATTCCGGAAGGATTTGCGACAAAATCGCACAGAACGGAGCCACAGGGTGAAACAAAAGATCTCCGAACAACAGCGCAAGAGTGGCATTCTCACCGGCGCCGTGATCGTCTTCCTCCTGCTCGCCCTGCCGGTCGCGGTGTGGCTGGACCTGACCGAGCTCAGCAAGACGGCGCTGCGCCGGCAGGCGATCGATCTCAACTCGGTGATCACGAGCGTGCGCAGCTACTACGCCTCCAACGTGGTCGGCCGCGTGCTGGCCAATCCGAACGGCAGCACCAAGGTCGTTCACAACTACGAATCCGTGCCCGGCGCGATCCCGATCCCGGCGACGCTGTCGCTGGAGCTCGGCCGGGTGATCGGCGCCCAGCAGGAGAACATCACCTATCGCTTCGTCTCGGACTTCCCGTTCCAGAACCGCGCTCCGCACCAGCTCGACAAGTTCGAGAAGGACGCGCTCGATGCGCTGCGCCGGGATCCCGAGCAGAAGGTCGTGGAGACCGAGACCTCGCTGTTCAACGACAAGGTCCGCCTGGTTGCGCCCGTCACGATGGGTCCGGCCTGCGTCAGCTGCCACAACAGCCACCCCGAGAGCCCGAAGAAGGACTGGAAGGTGGGGGATGTCCGCGGCATCCAGGAGGTGATCATCGCCCAGCCGATCGCCGCCAACATCTTCTCGTTCAAGTTCCTGCTGGCCTATTTCGTGATCGCCGCCGGGAGCGGACTGGCGTTCCTGTCATTGCAGCGACGTCAGGCGCGCCGCATCAAGAACATGAACAAGGAGCTCGAATCCGCCAACGACTTCCTGGCCTCGCTGTCGATGAAGATCTCGCGCTACATCCCGCCGCAGGTCTACAAGAGCATCTTCTCGGGCCAGAAGGACGTCACCATCCACACCGAGCGCAAGAAGCTCACCATCTTCTTCTCCGACATCCAGAACTTCACCGCCACCGCCGAGCGGCTGCAGCCGGAGCAGCTGACCCAGCTCCTCAACGAATATTTCACGGAAATGTCGGCGATCGCCCACGAATATGGCGGCACCATCGACAAGTTCATTGGCGATGCCATGCTGATCTTCTTCGGCGACCCCGAGACCAAGGGCGATCGCGCCGATGCACAGGCCTGTCTGCAGATGGCCTGGCGCATGCAGCAGCGCCTTGCCGAGCTCAATGCGAAATGGCGGGCGTCCGGCATCGAGCAGCCGTTCCGCTCGCGCATGGGCATCAACTCGGGCTATTGCAATGTCGGCAATTTCGGGAGCGCCGACCGTATGGACTACACCATCATCGGTGCGGAGGCGAACCTCGCCGCGCGCCTGCAATCGATCGCTGAGCCCGGCGGCATCGTCTTGAGCTACGAGACCTTCGCCCTCGTCAGCGACATCGTCCGCGCGCATGCGCTGCCGGCGATCACGATGAAGGGCATCAGCCGCGAGGTGATCCCCTATTCGGTGGATGCACTGAGCGACAAAGCTGCGGAGAACAGCGGCATCATCACCGAACGCGCGCCGGGCCTCGAGCTCTATCTCGATCCCGCCGTGGTGAAATCAGGCGACGCCGCACGCGTGCGCTCGCTGCTGGAGAACGCGCTGGCCTCGCTCAAGCCGGCGTGAGGGGAGCTTCTTACCCTCCCTGGAAGGGGAGGGTCGATCGCGCGTAGCGCGAGCGGGGTGGGGTGATCTCTCCCCTCGGGCGGTGTCGGATGTTGAGAGACCGTCACCCCACCCCGCTACGCATTCCGCTTCGCTACATGCGTAGCGACCTACGGGCGAGCTACGCTCGTCCCGGACCCCTCCAGGGGAGGGTAAGTGACCTCACCTTGCCGCCCCTTCCGTGAACGCCGTCTCGATCACATCCCCAAACGGCTGCCACGACCGCCCGTCGAACTGCACCAGCCGCATCTGCCTGATCGGCAGGTAGCGGTTGGGCGAGGTGTTCATCCTGATGTTGGGCAATGCGACCGAAGGCTGATAGTCCCTGAGCGAGGCCGCCTGGCGCATGATGTTGTCGCGTGAAAAATCGTCGCCGCATTGCTTCAGCACCTGCGTCAGCGCCTCGGCCGCGGCGTAGCCATAGACGGCCGCACTGTTGTTGGTGCTTTCGACCCGATGGTATTTGTCCATGAAGGCGAACCAGTCCTTCATGCCGGGATCGTCCTTCCAGGTGGGATCGCTCGGATCCTTCAAAAAGGCCGCCGAAATCACGCCGGCAGAGTTTTCCAGCCCCGCGGGCGCCATCGCGTTGGCGATCGAGGCGGAGGCATCGTTGACGATGAAGACGGGACGCCAATTCAGGGACGCTGCCAGCTTGATCACCTTGGATGCGGTCGAGGGCACGCCGAGGAAGACGAAGATATCGGCACCGGCGCGCTTGAGGATCGAGACGTGCCCGTCGAGATGCTCGTCGGCAAGGTCGAAGGCGATGTCGACCAGGACGTGACGGTTGAGATCGCCGAGGCCCTCCTGGATGCCCTTGTAGAGCATGCGCCCGAACTGGTCGTTCTGCCAGAGCACGACGATCTTCTTCCTCGGGTAAGAGGCCTGGATGTAGTTGGCGTAGATGCGCCCTTCCGACCGGAACGACGGCTGCCAGCCCATGGTCCAGGGAAACGCGCTCGGCTGGCTCAGCTCCTCGTCGCCGGAGGCGACGAACAGTTGCGGGATCTTCTTCTCGTTCAGGTACGAGCGCGTGACGAGATTACCGGGCGTGCCGAACGAGCCGAACATCAGGTGCACGCCGTCCTTCTCGACCAGCTTGCGCGTCAGCTCGAGCGCGGTCGCCGGATCGGAATTGTCGTCGCGGGTGATGAAGCGGATCTTGCGGCCATTGATGCCGCCGCGCGCGTTGACCATGTCGAAATAGGCCGCTTCCGCCTGGCCGATCGCGCCGAATTCCGAGAGCGGCCCCGAATACGGCATGACATTGCCGATGCGGATTTCCTCATCGCTTGCGGGTTGATCCGAGTGCTGCTGCCGCGACATCGCGCCCAGCGATGCGATGGCAATCACGGAAACGAACAGCATCCTGCCGATGACGCGCATGTTCGATGCCTCGTGGTTGGCCCCCAACGAGGTCGGCTCAATCCCCACCAAGGCCGCTTGATCTAGGTCAAGCGTTTGGCAATCGTGTGGCTGTCGCGCTTCGATGAAAGCGGCAGGCGTGCTGCCGCAACGCGTTACGGCAACCCTCGCGCTTCCAGCTGACGCACCAGCAGCAGCGTCGGCTCCGCGAGGCTGTCGCCGGAACCATCGAGGCCGAAGGCGTTCGCGATGCCGTCGCGGCTGCGCAGCAGCGTGCTGCGCGGGCAATGGCCGGCGCCGCACAGCGTCTTCTTCAGCGTCTCGCCTTGCGCCACGAGGCCGGCGGAATCATCCGCGGCCCAGGCCAGCACGATCGGCACGTCGACATTGAGGATGCCGGGGAATACCGAGCGCTTGTCGTACTGGGTGGCGTCACCGCCGAGATAGGCCTTCTCGCTGTCGCTCGCGTCCTTGCCGACGCGGTAGATTCCGGACACCAGCACCACGCCCGCGACGTCGGCGCCGGCGGTCTGCAGCTCGGGATGCGCCAGCATGGTCGCGACGTGGAAGGCGCCGGCGCCGTAGCCGACCGCGACGATCTCGCGGGCATCGCCGTTGAAGAGGTCGATATTGCCATGAACCCAGGACAGCGCCGCGGCCACATCGGCCGCGCCGGCCGGCCAGGTCGCCGCGGGCGCCAGGCGATAATCGACGCGGACCCCGATCATGCCGTTGCGCGCGGCAAAGCACATCGCCTGGTCCTGGATCTGGCGCGACAGCTCCGGCGCTCCGCGGTCGCCGGTGAAGGTATCTCCCGTCACGAACAGCAGCACCGGCCGCGGCGTGTCGGCCTTGGTTGCGCTGGTCGCGACATCGAGCACATTGGCCTCGCTCTCGCCATAGCGCAGGCCGCGCGAGAAGGTGACCTGCTCGCATAGCCGTGCGGTGCCGCCTGCGGTGGTGTCGGAATCGGTGAGGCCCGCCTGCACGAGACCCGAGGGCGGCGGGAGCCGGCCCGGCACGGGTCCATGCGCGGAGGCCGCGGTCATGGCCAGAAACAGGAAAAATGTCAGATAATTCTTCATGGATGTGGCGGCCTTGTGGGGCTCCATATCGGCTCGCTGATCTGGCCCGTCTTTTCAATTCATCTCATTAGTCAGCCGGCCTTGAGGCGAATTCGCGGCACCTTGGATGCGCAGCCGCCGTTTATCCCGATCCGTCAGGCCGTTGTCCAGCGCCGCCGAGGCTCGCGCCTGAAACGGCTTTCTACTGTGCATGGGGTTGTTTTCGCACCTTTTGTTTTGGCCTGGTCCGTCAGGCCCGCTTCATCGTCCGGAAGGTGATGGAATAGCGCCGCGCCGCGACCGGCGGGATGCTGTGCTCCCATTGCGACCGCGCCTCGCCATCCATCATGTAGAGCGAGCGCGGCAGGGCGGTGAGCGTGTGGCGCTCCCAGGTCTCGCCCTTGCGGCGGCGGAAGCGGAAGTTGCACGGCGAGCCCAGTGACAGGCCGAGGACCTTGTCGAAATGCGGCTTGTCGCGATGCCAGCCGATGCCGACACCGACCTCGTATTCGGTGCACAGCACCTGCCGGACGCTGCCCTCCGGCAGCGCCGCCCAGGCCTCGGCCTGCCGCGCGACCGGTCGCACCCAGTCCGGGATCGGATCGGCCTCGGCCAGACGCTGCAGCGTGTAGTCGTAGCGATAGCCGAACGACGCCACCCGGCGGTTGCCCTCGAACGCGCCGAACTGAAAGCGCTGGAGCAGCAATGCTGCGATGCGGCCGATCAGATCCTGCTCGGCGGCCCGATCGATAAAATCGTCCGTGTAGCGAAGTCCGGCCGGGCCTTTCTGCGGGTCGGCGAACAAACCTAGCTGCGTCATGCCTCGCATTTCCGTGATGGAACCTGTTGGCGGCTGATGCGACTTATCTATGACGCGGGAAGAAACGTGCGAGGCTGTCATGGCAGAGAAGCATACCGCCGATCCGGTTGAGATCATGCGGGCGACCGGTCATCCTGAGTTGGAATACGCCGCCGGCTGGACCATCGCCGGTCTCGCCACCATCGGCACCATCGTCGCCGTCTGGGTCTTTGCGATCTAGGCAACCGGAAACTGGAGCTCGAAGGCTGCGCCCTCGTCGGTCGGCTTAAGCCTGATCGAGCCGCCATGGCTCGCCATCACCGCGCGCGCGATCGCCAGCCCCATCCCGGTGCCGCCCTGGTCGCGGCGGGTGGTGAAGAACGCATCGAAGATCCTGTCGCGGTTCGGCGCCGAGATCGGCTCGCCGTCATTGCTGACCGTCACAAGCACGGTCGTCCGTGCGTCGACCGCCTCCAGCCTGATCGTGCCGGCCTTGTGCCGCACCGCATTGTCGGCGATGTGCGACAGCACGATCAGCGCCTTCTCCGAGGACATTCCGATCGCCCGGTCGAGGCTGCCGCTGGCCTCGACCGCGCTTGCCGGAAACCGGCTTCTGAGATCGGCGATCACGGGTGCCAGCTCGGTGCGCTCGTTCTGCGGCAGGCTCTCGGCGCGGGCGAGCTCCCGCAGCCGCTGCGCCATCGCCTCCAGCCGCTGGGTATCCGACAGGATGTTGGCGATGAAGGTGTTCTGCTCGGCCGGCGTCAGGCCCTCGGCCTTGCCTTGCACCGAATCCTGCAACAGCTCGGCTGCGCCCTTGATCGAGGTCAGCGGCGATTTCAGCTCGTGGGTGAGATGGGCCGAAAAGGTCGCGATATAGTCGGAGCGCCGCGCCAGCTGCTCGGCCATGCCGAGAAAGCTGTGCGAGAGCTGGGCGAACTCGCGCGTGCCGTAATGCTTCAGCGGCTGGAACGCCTCCCGGTCGCCGCGGCCGATTCGGGCGGCGCGGTCGATCAGCTCGCGCATCGGCAGCGTGATGGTGCGTGAGAACACGAGGCCGATCGCGATGGTGCCGAGGATGACGGCAAGGCCGGCCAGCACGAACTTGGCCCGCTCCTGATAGAGATGGTCGAAAATGTTGCTCGGCGTGCGCGTCGTGTAGATCACGCCGGCGACGCGGTTGTTGACGATGACGGGCATGGCCGAAAACACGTGCACGCCGAGGCCGCGGCTGAAGGAATAGATCGGCGGCGGCGGCTTGTCCGGCACGCGGTTGCGTAAAGTCGCGCGGTATTGCCCGTGCAGGGCGTCCGCGACCTCCTCGATATGGGCGAGCGACTGCCCGACCTCCTGCCGCCCGGCAATCACCACGCCTTGCGGATCGAGGATGCGAAAGCCGGCCAATGTCACCTTCTGGGTCTCGCGGATGATCGGCGTCAGCCTGGCCCCGATCTCGACATAGGCTGGCTGCGGTGCTTGCGGCGCGGGCAACGCGTCGGGTCGCCGCCGCAGGAGATCGTTCGCGGTGAGGTCGAGCGCGGGGCGGATCGGTGTGACCTGGTCGCCGGGATCGGGCAGCACGCCCGGCGGCACCTCGGCGCCGAGCACGAGGCCGCTGTCGAGCCGGGCCGTCACCTCCTGCGCATAGATCGTCGCCAGCACGCGGCTCTGTGCGATCAGCTCGGCCTGGGTCTGGCGGATCAGCTGGTTGTCGTAGAGTCGGAAGAAGAACAGGCCGACCAGCGGCAATATGCCGACCGTCGCCAGCACCGTGAAGATCACGAGCGTGAGCGACGGACGCCATTTGTCGGGCGCAGAGCTCATGCCTCTTTCTCGCAGCGGCCGAGCTTGAAGCCGACGCCGTGGATGGTCTCGATCACGTTGTCGCAGGAAAGCGCCGCCAGCTTGGCGCGGATGTTGCGGATATGGCTGTCGATGGTGCGGTCGGAAACCTGGATGTTGAGCTGGTAGGCGGCCCGCATCAGCTGCTCGCGGTTGAACACCGATGTCGGCCGGCTCAGGAACGCGCGCAGGATGCCGAACTCGATCGCGGTCAGCTTCAGCGGCGTGCCGGCAAAGGACGCGACATGCTGTTCGGGATCGATCAGCAGCCCGCCTTGCGTCAGCGCGGTGGGCCCGGCCTTGGCCTCGCCGTTGCGCGGGCTGAGGCGGCGCAGGATGACATTGACCCGCGCCACCAGCTCGCGCGGGCTGAACGGCTTCGTGACGTAGTCGTCGCCGCCGATCTCGAGGCCCAGGATACGGTCGATCTCCTCGTCGCGCGCCGACAGGAACAGGATCGGCACGTCGGAGCCTTTGCGAATCTCGCGGCAGACGTCGAGGCCGTCGAACTCGGGCATGCCGATGTCCAGCACGATGAGATCGGGCCTGTCGGCGGCAAAGCGGAGAAGCGCCTCCTTGCCGTCGCGGGCCTCGATCACGTCCATGCCGGCCTTCTTCAGGGCGACGCGGATGACCTCGCGGATGTGGCCTTCGTCGTCGACGATGAGAATGCGATGCGCCAAGAAACTCTCCGTGTCCTCGTCAACTCGCCGGCTGGCTGCCGGCCTGAGCTTTCGCCTCGGCGTCCAGCCTGCGCTGGAGTCGCCAGTTGCGAAAGCCCCAGCTTCGCCAGGCCAGGTCCTGACGCTGCTGTTCTACAAGGCGGTCGCGGCGTGACACAAGGCAGCCCTCTTTGACGGCGGGCCGTAGCGCGATCGCCTTGTCGATGGCTGGCACCGCCTGCGGCCCGAGCGTCAGGAGATAGTCGATGTCGATCTGCACGCCTTTTCCCGAAACTTCCCGGCTGTGGACGACATTGTAGTCGGCGATGAAGGCGTCGAAGTTCACGAGCGAGCAGCCATAGAGCACGATCGCCAATGCGGCGAGATTGGCGCCGATCAGCCATTGATTGGACCTGTCGAGCACGATGCGCGCGACGATCAGGATCAGGCCGAGCGCTACCAGTCCCATCCAGACGAACGCTGCAATCCGCCAATAGGTCAGCATGTAGATGTCGACATAGAGATCGAGCCGGCGGATGGAGGAGACGACCAGCAGCACGTTCTGTCCGACCCAGAGATAGACTAGCGGCCGGATGACCTTCGATTTCTCGGCCGGCCCGCCCGGACGCATCGCCACCAGCACGAAGGCAGCGGCGAGGAGGGCGGTCGCGATCAGCGGATAGGCGCCGCGATGGGAGTAGGTCGCATAAGTCATGTTGTCGGGCAGCGCCACGTGGCCCCAGAGATAAATGCCGTCGAGAATGGACTGTGCCGCGAACAGCAGGTTGAACAGGATCAGCGAGCGCAGGATGGTGGAGGGGCCGAGAAATTCCGCCGAGACCATGGGCGGCAGCGGCGGTGGCACGGGGCCCTCGGCCACGGCGGCCGTGACGACCGCCCTGCGCCGCCAGCGCACATGGATGAACGGCCAGACCAGAGCCAGCATCAAGGTCCAGAACAGGACGCGCCACATGTTGACATAGTCGAACATCACCTTGGGATTGAGCAGCGACACCCATTGCTCGATCACCGGATTGGCGGCGGCGAACAATGCGATGAAGACGGCGCCGAGCACCGCGGGCATCAGCCAGAGCGCGATGCCGCGGGTGAAGGCCGACATGTTGAAGGCCTGGGGCGCATCGAGGAAGAACCTGAAGGGACCGAGCAGGAGGAAATTGCACAGCGCGCGGGCGCGGTCGGTGAGCCCGGTCGTATCGGGATTGGTTGCAAGCAACAGCGCAATCGTCAGCGACGCGACGAGGATCAGGAACGATAGCGTGTTGAGCTCTTCCATGGCCGGCACAAGGCCGAGCACGAGGATCGCGCCGCTGATCGCCGCGCGCCGCCAGTCCACGGCCGCGTGATTGAACAGCACCGACACGCAGGCGGTCGCGACCGCAAACAGCGTCAGCGACAGCCCGATCCGCTGACCGTAGAACAGCCAGTCGGCGAGCCCGGCCAGCAGCAGCGCCATTGCGAGCTTGGCCGACAGTGCAGAAGGCCTGATCGGTTGGATATCCGTCGTCGAAGCCAGGCTCGTCATGTCCAGAAAGTCTCCGTGAATGGTGGCATCACGAACTCTGAACGGTGCTTGCGCAGAAGCCGCGGCCATCGTCTGCACGGTTTCAGGAGTCTTTTGCAGTTTTCGTGCAGGCGCGCTTTTGCCTCTCGCGCAGCGCGATTCGCTTTGCTAGGTGCGAAACATTCATCGCCCATCGCACCTGGTGCATCATGCAATTGCTCAACCGCATCGGTCTCGCCCTGCTCTGGCTCGCCGCGCCGCTCGCTGCATTTGTCGCCGCGAACAAGAACGATCCCTATCTGCTCGTGCTGCGTGGCGCCGGAAACATCTCCCTCGTCGTCGCAAGCATCGCAATCGTCGCTCTTTTGTTGCGCAGCGGTCACTGGCGCACCTTCGCCGGCAAGGCGCTCGTCGTGCTCTGGTGCGTGCCGCCTGTCTTGATGTCCGCCGCGCATCTTAAGTTCGAGCTGCGCAAGCATGACGTTCTCGGCGCCGGCGCCGTCGAAGCGCGGCAGCTCGGGCCGCACTTCATGGTCGGCTATTCCTCCTTTCCCGAGGTCGCGCGTCTCGCCAGGCAGGGCCTGATCGGTGGCGTCTATGTCACCCGGCACAACATCCGCGGCCGCGCCATCGAGACGCTGCGGGCCGAGATCGCGGCGCTGCAGGATCTCAGGCGCACAGCCGGCCTGCCGCCGCTGATCGTCGCCGCCGATCAGGAGGGCGGCATCGTCGGGCATCTTGCGCCGCCGCTGACGAAAGTGCCGGCGCTGGCGACGCTCACGGGACTGGCTTCCGATGAGCAGCAGGCCAAGGCCGAGGAGTTCGGCCGCATTCACGGCCGCGAGCTCGCCGAAGTCGGCGTCAACCTCAATCTCGCGCCGGTGCTCGACCTCAAGCCGCCGGCGCGGCGCAACCGTCTCGATTTTCACACGCTGATCGGCCAGCGCGCGATTGCGAGCGATCCCGCCGTCGTCAGCACCATCGCGAGCGCCTATGTGCGCGGGCTGGAAGAGACGGGCGTCGGCGCCACGCTCAAGCATTTTCCCGGCATCGGCCGCGTGCGCGCCGACACGCATCACTTCAGCGCCAATCTCGACACGCCGGTGAAGGAGCTGGAGGCAACCGACTGGCTCCCGTTCCGCGAGGTGCTGTCGCATTCGCGCAGCGCCCTCATGGTCGGCCACGTCACGCTCACAGCCGTCGATCCCGATCGCGCCGCCTCGCATTCGAAGCGCGTCGTCGATGGGATCATTCGTGGGACGTGGGGTTACCAGGGCGTGGTGATGACCGACGACCTCATCATGGGCGCGATCTACCAGAACGACGTCTGCAAGGCCGTGGTCGAGGCGATCAATGCCGGCGTCGATCTGCTGCTGGTCGCCTATGACGGCGCGCAGTTCTATCGTGTCTTTGCCTGCGCCCTGGAAGGATCGCGACAGGGCAGGCTCGACGCGGCGATGCTGCATGCGAGCACCGCGCGCCTGGAGCGCGGCTTTTCGACCATGCAGGCACGAGCTGCCTCACGCGCCATCAGCGTCGCCCGGCAGAATTAGCCCTTCGCGAACTGGCGGTAGTCCGGTTCACGGTGAAACCAGAATTCGTAGCCGGAGATGCCCTTTTGCATGGCAACGTCGTGGATCGGCTGGTTGAGCGGAACCACGGGGACGTCGCGCATACAGAGCGCGATGAAATCCTTCACCGTCCTGTCGTATTCGGCGGCATCGGTGGTGAAGCGCGCCTTGTCGATCAGGGCGTCCATCTCCTTGTTCTTGTATGAGGAGATGTTGAAGATCGAGTTGTTGCCGTGGAAGTTCCAGTAGAAGTAATATTCGGGATAATCGAGCCAGCCGCTGAAGCGGTTGAGCGCGAGCGGCAGCTCCTTCTTGTTCAGCGTCGTGCGCCAGTTCGCGCCGGGAATCTTTTCGATTGCCGCCTTGATGCCGATCTTGGCGAGATTCTCCTGGATCAGGATCGCGGTCGGCTCGCCGACGGTGGCGGTGCCTGTGTCCAGCGACAGCGTCGTTTCCAGGCCGGCTTCGAAGCCCGCTTCCTTCAGCAGAGCCTTGGCCTTGTCGAGATCGGTGACGTAAGGAAACGGTTGCGGCCACACCGGCTTTGAGACTTCGGCGGTGCCGCCATACATGGGAACGGCGCGGCCGAAGAAGGCGCTGGTCTGAATCTGCTCGTACGGCATGGCCCAGGCGATGGCCTGGCGCAGCTTGACATTGTCGAACGGCGGCTTGGCGGTGTTCAGCGCGACGTACCACAGCGCGTTCGGGATCGGCACGCCCGAGACCTTGACCTTGCCCTCCTTGATGATCTGCTCGAAATCGCGCGGGGCAAAGCCGCTGGAAATATCCGCATCGCCCCGCTCCAGCATGGCACGCCGCGTGCCGGCGGAGGGAACGTCGCGGGCGATCACGCGCTTGACCTTCGGCAGCGGCCCGCTCTTCCAGTCGTCGAAGCGCGTCAGCACGGTCTCGCTGCCCGGCTTCCAGCTCTCGATCTTGTAGGCGCCGCCGCCGGCCTCGTTGTTCTTCAGCCAGGCCAGCGCCCACGGATCTTCCGGCGTCGCGTTCTTCCTGGCGAGCTCGGAATTGACGATGAAGGGCACGACGACGGCCACGTTGAACAGCAGCATCTTGTCCTTGCGGACATAGTCGATACGGAAAGTGTGGTCGTCGACCACCACGAACTGCTCCGGCTTCTCCAGCGATCCCGCCGACATCTGGAAGGTCGGAAAGCCGCCGACCTTCACGGCGCGGTCAAACGACCATTTGACGTCCTTGGCGGTCACAGGCGTGCCGTCGTGGAATTTTGCGTCCTTGCGAAGCTTGAAGGTGCAGGACATGCCGTCGGCGGCGACCTCCCAGCTCTCGGCGAGCTCGGGCGCGAGCTTCTCGCGGTCATACGACAACGTGCCGTCCGGCAGTGTCTTGGAGGCGTAGGTGAGCAGGCGGTCGTAGCAATTCCAGGACAGGCCGTTCACGGTCTGGTTGGAGCCGACGCCCTGCATGTCCAGCGAATTCGGCCCCAGCTCCTGCACCACCAGCAACGTCTCGCTGCGTCCCTGCGCCCAGGCAAGACGCGGCGCAAAGGCTGCCGTACCGGCGACACCGAGGCCGCCGAGCACGACGCTGCGGCGGTTCAAATCGAGGGGTGAAATGCTCAAGAGTGCCTCCCGTTCCGGAATTGTCCGGCATCGAGAGGCAAGCTGTATGCCAGAGTCAGGAAGCGCCAAGCCGCCCCGCGACAAGGCGAGGCGGCTTGGATCGATAGGTGTTGCGCGTCGGCTTAGGTCTACTCGGCCTGCTCCAGCGCGGCGGGCATCTTCGCCACCGACATCAGCGATCGCGCGACCTGGTTGAGCAGGAGATCGGCATTCTCTTCCTCGGCGAGGGATTTGGAGAGCAGGCCGACGATGGCGCTGTGGCGCAGCTGCTGCGCGAGGTTGCGCGCGGTGGTATAGCCGGACATCTCGTAATGCTCGACGCGTTGCGCCGCGGAGATCAGCGCGAGGTCGGCGGCAGCGTCCTCCTTCTCTTGGCTTTCCTTCATGACCTCCTGGCCTTCCTCGATCAGGCCCATCATGCCCTTGCAAGGCTTGGCGCGGGCGTTCTCGCCGAGCAGCTCGAAGCACTCGTTGATGCGCTCGACCTGATTTTCGGTCTCGGCCAGATGCTGCTCGAACAGCTCGCGCAACTGATCGAAGCGGGCGGCCTGCGCCATCTTCGGGAGCGCCTTGGTCAGCTGCTTCTCGGCATGGAGGATGTCACGCAGCTCATGCAGCAGCAGATCGGTCAGGCCCGCCTCGTCGACAGGCGGTGAGCTCTCCGCGACGATCGACGGGGCAGCGCCGGGATCGGAGGATTGCAGCGCAGGCGATTCTGTGAACACCCAGTCCTCGCCCTCGTTCCAGGGACCGCGGGTATCGATTTCGCCGTGGTCGCCGCTGCCGGTGGAATCGTTGAAGTACTGGTTCACGAGGCCGGGCGTCGGCGCAATCCGGCCGATGCTGAAGGCCGGCTTCGACAGGCTCTCGAGTGCGCGCGCGAACGCCTTCATATGCGTGATCTCGCGCGTCATCAGGAATTGCAGCGCGTCCTTGCTGCCGGCATCGTCGCAGAAATTGATCAGTCGCTCGTAGACGATCTTGGCACGCGCTTCGGCGGCGATGTTGCTGCGGAGATCGACGTCGAGCTCACCGGTGATCTTGAGATAGTCGGCGGTCCAGGGATTGCCTTGCGAGTTGAACAGATTGACGCCGCCTCCGCCGGCAATCGCGATCAGCGGATCGGCCTCCGCCGCCTGGCGGTCGTTGCGCGAGGGCGCAAGATGCATCCGGGCGAGGCAACCGACGACCTCGAGATGGCTGAGCTCCTCGGTGCCGATATCCATCAAGAGGTCCTTGCGGTCGGGATCCTCGCAATTCAACCCTTGAATCGAATATTGCATCGCAGCCGCAAGTTCGCCGTTGGCGCCGCCGAACTGCTCGAGGAGCATATTGCCGAAGCGCGGATCGGGTTCGTCGACGCGCACGGTGAACATCAGCTTCTTGACGTGGTGATACATGGAGGGACTCGCGTGCTGGAGGGAAATATGCGCGACAACGAGACCTCCAGCCGTTCGTTCCTAAGTCTCTCCGAGATTGAGGCCGGACGTCTGCCAGGGAGCGCGATGGCTACGGCGTCACCGCACTGCGCGCGACGGCGCGCGGAGCCGTCAGTTCCTTCCAGGTCGAATTTGCCACATGCACCGGCGAAAAGGCGGGACGTTCGACGTATCGCCCATCGCCGGCCTCGGCGCGCAGATCACCATCCGTCCAGACGATACGGCCGCGCGACAGGGTCGCGGCCGCACCACCCGTGCAGGCAAAGCCCTCGAACACGTTGTAATCGATCCGGCTCATCTGCCGTTTGGCACTGATGGTCTTGCTCTGCTTGGGATCCCACACCACGATGTCGGCATCCGAGCCTATGACGACCGCGCCCTTGCGCGGATAGATGTTGAGGATGCGGGCGATGTTCGCCGAGGTCACCGCGACGAATTCCTCTTTGGTCAGCCGCCCCGTGGCGACGCCCGCGGTCCAGAGCAGCGCCAGGCGATCTTCGAGGCCGCCGGTGCCGTTCGGGATCTTCCTGAAATCGCCGCGCCCGAACCGCTTCTGCTCGGTGGTGAAGGCGCAATGATCGGTCGCAACCACCTGGAGCGAGCCGGCTTGCAGCCCGGCCCAGAGGCTGTCCTGATGCTGTTTGTCGCGGAACGGCGGCGACATCACGCGCTGTGCGGAATGGTCCCAGTCCTTGTTCCGGTATTCGCCGGCATCGAGCAGCAGATGCTGGATCAGCGGTTCGCCATAGACCCGCTTTCCACTGGCCCGCGCGCGAGCGATGGCCTCATGCGCCTCGCGGCAGCTGGTGTGGACGATATAGACCGGCGTGCCCGTCATGTCCGCGATCATGATGGCGCGGTTGGTGGCTTCGCCCTCGACCTCCGGCGGCCGTGAATAGGCGTGGCCTTCCGGGCCGGTGACGCCGCGCGCAATCAGCGCGTCCTGCATCAGGGCGACGACGTCGCCGTTCTCGGCATGGACGACAGGCATGGCGCCGAGATGGGCGCAACGCGCGAACGAGTTGTAGAGCTCGTCGTCGTTCACCATCAGCGCGCCCTTGTAGGCCATGAAATGCTTGAAGGTGTTGATGCCGTAGGTCCTGACCACGATCTCCATCTCGTCATGGATCTGCTTCGACCACGACGTCACCGCCATGTGGAAGCCGTAGTCGCTGGCCGCCTTCTCGGATTTGTGCCGCCACTCCTGATACGCCGCGAGCATGGATTGGCCGGGATCGGGCAGGCAGAAATCCACCACCATCGTGGTGCCGCCGCTCAGCGCCGCCTTGGTTCCGGATTCGAAGTCGTCGGCGGTGACGGTGCCCATGAACGGCATTTCGAGATGGGTGTGCGGATCGATCCCGCCCGGAATGACGTAGGCGCCGCCTGCGTCGATGATCTCGCTACCTGTCGGGGCATCGAGCGAGGCGCCGATCGCGACGATGGTCTCGCCGTCGATCAGCACGTCCGCGCGGCGCGAATGATCGTGATTGACGACGGTGCCGCCGCGGATGAGGAGGGGCATGAGGTGCTCCGAGAGGTGAGGGACGGCTCGAAGGCTAAGCGCGCGACTGGCGATGCGACAGGTGAAATTTTAGTCAGCCGCCGCCGCTCCTTTCACGTCGTGCGCGATCAGCCCGTCGATCATCGCGCGCACGAGGCCCGTGATCTCCTTGCGCAGCGCCGGCAGCGGCACGGCCACCAGCTTCTGCTCCAGCCCGAGCGCCACCATGCCATGCACGGCCGAGAACAGGCTGCGTGCGGTGATGCCGAGTTCCTCCGGGCTGCGCCCAGGAAACAGTGCGGCCAGCGGCTGGTAGATATGACGGAACAGCTGCATCTGGTCGTGCACGGACCAATCCGGCACCAGCTTGCCCGTCTCCATCCGGTGCTCGAACAGCGCGCGCCAGAGCTGGAGGTTTTCGGCGGCGAAATCGCAATAGGCGAGGGCGATGCGGACCAGGGATTCCCGTGGCGATGGCTCGCCGGCATTTGTTGCGAGAGTCAGCGTCTCGTCGAGCCGGAGCAGCGTGCGCGAGCCGACCCGCAGGATCAGTTCGTCGACATCAGCCACGAGATTGTAGACCGCGCCATTGGCGCAGCCGATCTCGCGGGCCAAATCGCGGGTCTTGAGACCCGCCAGCCCCCGCTCGGCGATCATCTGTTCGGCCGCCTGGATCAGGGCCGCACGCAATTTCGTTCGCCGTTCCAAGGCGTTAGTCATTCTTAACCAAATTCTTGAGCGTCGCTCAAAATTAATATTGAACGATGTTCAAGGTTCCTGCTACAAACCATCTGTGAGCAGCGCTCATAGACAGGGAGCAACCAATGTTCAAGACCGTCGTGACCCTCTTCCGCGGCAGCGTCGCCGCTGCGGGCGAGGAACTGGAAGATCGCACCGCCCTTCTGATCCTGGATCAGCAGATGCGCGATGCAGCCGCAGCCGTCGAGCGCAGCAAGCGCACGCTGGCGCTGGCAATCGCGCAGGACCAGCAGGAAGGCCGCAAGCTCGAGGCCACGAATGCGCGTATCGCCGATCTCGAGACCCGTGCCGTTGCGGCGCTGGATGGCGGCCGCGAGGATCTCGCCAAGGAGGCCGCCGAAGCCATTGCGGCACTGGAGGCCGATCGCGATGCGGCCATGACGGCGCGCGCGCTGTTCGCGACCGAGATCATCAGGCTGAAGCGCCACGTCGCCAACGCGCAGGCCCGCATCACCGAGCTCGATCGCGGTCGCCGGATCGCCCGCGCCTCGGAAGCGGTGCGCTCGCTTCGCCGCAGCGGCATCGAGGCCGCGCGCCCCTATGAATCGACATTGCCGGAGGCGGAGGGGACGCTGAGGCGTCTGCGCGAGCGGCAGATGGAGGCTCAAGCGGCCGACGATGCCCTGGTCGAGCTCGACGCGGCCACCGGCCCGCTCGCCACCGCCGAACGACTCGCCGAGCAGGGCTTCGGCCCGCGGCTCAAGACGACCGCAGACGACGTGCTGGCGCGCTTGAAGTCCAGGCGCATGCCGGCGGCCTGATCTCAAGTTCCAACCCGAACACCATCATCATTCCAATCGACAGGAGACCATCATGAACCAGAATGGCCAGCCCCACAGCGGCGCCTGGGTGAGCTTCACCTACGCGTCCTTCGCAGCTTCCGCCTTCCTCGTCGCCATCGGCATCTTCTTCCTGCCGATCGACCTCTGGATGAAGGGTTATCTCACCATGGGCATCGTGATGATGATCCAGACCTGCGTCACCCTGACCAAGACCGTGCGCGACAATCATGAGAGCAGCCGCCTCGTGAACCGCATCGAGGATGCCAAGGCCGAGCGGCTGCTGATGGAGGTCTCCAAGGCGGCGTAAGGCGAACGGTCGCAGCGCGCGCTCTGGGGCGACAGGGGCGCGCGCGGCAGGCAGGGTGCATTGTGCTTCGCGTGCAGGTGCGATATGGCTCTCGCGCTTTCCAGAGGCGGAGACGAGCTTTGTCGAAACAATCCCTGCGCGAGGAGGCCGAGCGCCTGATCCGCGAATCGATGGAAAAGAAGACCATCGTGGTCAAGCAGGGCACGACCCGCATCGAGGCTGTCTGCGGCAAGTGCGGAGCGCCGAACCGGGTGCAGGCGGAGAAGGGCCAGACCCGCGTCAAGTTCGCCTGCAAGAACTGCGG
This sequence comes from Bradyrhizobium sp. IC3195, assembly GCF_020193585.1. Classification (NCBI taxonomy): domain Bacteria; kingdom Pseudomonadati; phylum Pseudomonadota; class Alphaproteobacteria; order Hyphomicrobiales; family Nitrobacteraceae; genus Bradyrhizobium; species Bradyrhizobium sp. IC3195. The sequence goes on from NZ_JADYVG010000003.1 coordinate 305,877, forward strand.
GCATAAGCAAGAGACGTTGTAGGCGTCTTCGCCTCTACCCGGGTCGCTTCGGCGATGCGCAGCATCGTCTGCCGCGATCCGGGTGAGGGCCCTACGGCCTCTCCCTCACATCACCTGATGCACGTCGATCACGACGCGATCCGCATGGCGCGCCGCTGACGCCACGAAGATGTGCTCCATCAGCCAGCGGTACGTCTCGTGCCCGGTCTCGAACTTCGGCACGGTGCGGAAATAGATCAGCTTCGGATCGACCGGCTCGCCGCGCTTGAGCTTGTGCAACAGCTCGACCGGGCCGAAGCGCATACCCTTGTTCTCGACGTAGACGGTCGCACCGTCGTCGGTCTCGAAGGCGTATTTCGCTTCGAGATCGATCAACTCGTTGGGCCGGATGGTCTGGAAATCGGCGCCGAAGGGGAGCACCTTTCCGCTGACCGCGCCCGTCACCTCGCCGCCGATGATCGGAATGATGCGGCGGACGCCGATCCCGGTCTCGCCCGCGGTCACGACGTCGCCGATCCGCGCGGTGATGGTGAAAACGTATCTTGTTTCGAGGGTCGGGGTGGTCATCTCTGCCTCCAATTATCGACGAGCCTTCCCTTCTCCCCTTGTGGGAGAAGGTGGCGCGAAGCGCCGGATGAAGGGTCTATCTCCACAAGCGTGCTCGCGGAGAGAGATCCCTCACCCGTCTCGCCGCTATCGCGGCGAGCCACCCTCTCCCACAAGGGGAGAGGGGAAGCAGCCACGCCGTGCGGCATTCAATCTTGTCACCTCTAATGCGCCATCATCCGCGTCGGCAGCCAGGTTGCCAGCAGCGGGAAGGCGATCAGGATCACGAGGCGCACGAGGTCCGTTGCCACGAACGGGCTTACGCCCTTGAAGATGGTGGAGAAGGAGACGTCCTTCACCACGCTTTTTATGACGAAGACGTTCATGCCCACGGGCGGAGTGATCAGGCCGAGCTCGACGGTCACGACGATGATGATGCCGAACCAGATCGGATCGAACCCCAGATGCATGATCACCGGGAAGATGATCGGCACGGTCAGGATGATCATCGCCATGGCATCCATCAGGCAGCCGAGCACGAGATACATCACCATGATCAGCGCCAGCACGCCGTAGGGGCCGAGGCCGAGCCCGGTGAGGAATTCCGTCACCTTCTGCGGCGTCTGCGTCACCGTGAGGAAATAGCCGAAGATCAGCGCGCCGATCAGCACGGTGAACACCGCAGCCGCGGTGCGCGTCGCCTGCAGCAGCGAGGCCAGCACCTTCTCGCGGTCGAGCCGGCCGGTCAGCACGCCGATGATGAAGGCCCCGGTCGCGCCGACGCCGCCGGCCTCGGTTGGCGTGAAGCGCGGCAGGAAGGGCAGGCCGTAGAGGCCGCCGATGACGAAGATGAACAGCAGCACCGGTGCCCAGATCTCCTTCAATCCGGCAAAGCGCTCGCGCCACGGCGTCACCTTGCCCTTGGGCAGGAACTCGGGGCGGAAATAGCCGATCAGGGAGATCGTGATCATGTACATGGTCATCGCGAGCAGGCCCGGGATGATGCCGGCGATGAACAGCTTGCCGATGTCCTGCTCGGTGATGATGCCGTAGACGGCGAGCACGGTGGAGGGCGGCAGCATCGCGCCCAGGGTGCCGCCGGCCGCGATCACGCCGGTGGCGAAGGATTGCGGATAGCCGAAGCGGCGCATCTCGGGATAGGCGACGGCGGAGAAGGTCGCGGCGGTCGCGACCGAGGAGCCGCAGATTGCGGCAAAGCCGCCGCAGGCGCCGACGGTGGCAATGCCGAGTCCGCCGCGCAAATGTCCGACGAAACCGTTGGCGGCGCGGAATAGCTCGCGGCTCATGCCGGAATTGCTGACGAAGGAGCCCATCAGCAGGAACATCGGGATGACGCCGAAGGTGTAGTCGGTCACGGTGCGCATGGTGACCTGACCGACCATCTTCAGGGCCGGTGTCGAGCCCACGAGATAGCTGAAGCCGCACACGCCGACGAGGCCCATGGCCATGCCGACCGGCACGCGCAGCAGCATCAGGGCGAACAGGGCGACGAAGCCGATGACGGCGACGGCGTCGGTACTCATGGTTACTCCGTCACCTTGATCTTGGGTTCATGCATGTCTTCGGGGTGGAAGATCAGCCGGTACGTGCGGATCGCGATCAGCAGCACGGCGCAGACGTCACCGATCCACGCGACGAGGAAGAACGGCCATGTCGGCATGTGCAGGTCGAAGGTCTGAACGTTGTCGTTGTAGGTCAGCCGGACCTTGTCGAACAGCGTCCAGGTCTGCACGGTGACGACGAACAGCAGCACCAGGGTCGCGAACACGTCGATCCAGCGCTGATGGCGCGGCCCGACATTGCCCCAGACCAGGTCGACGGTGATGTGGGTGCCGCGATAGGAGGTTGCCGCGATGCCCCAGAAAATGAGGATGCCGAGCAGCATTCGGCCGATGTCGAAGCTGTCGGGGATCGAATAGTTCAGCGTGTTGCGCAAGAGCACCGACAGGAAGATGTCGAGCGCGACGATGCCGACGAAGCCGGCCGCGATCCATTCGATCGAGTCGATCACGCGATCCATCCAGGAGCGCTTCATGGGTGTTTCCTAAGCACTGCTGTTCTCATTCTCGGCTCTGGCGACGGCACTTCGCCTCTCCCGCTTGCGGGGAGAGGCCGACACGCGAAGCGTGGCGGGTGAGGGGGACTATCCACGAGTCCAATTGTCACCGTCCTGCGGAGACTCCCCCTCACCCCAACCCTCTCCCCGCAAGCGGGGAGAGGGGGAAGAGACACGGTGCGCTCCTCACCTGCTCTCAGCTTGCAAGGCAACGGCGGCAGGACCAATCCCGCCGCCGCGTTTCCTTCGCCACCGCCGTCACTCCGCCAGCGCGTTGTATTTCTTCAGCGAGGCTTTGAGCTCCGCGAGCGCCGCATCCGGTTCGGCGCCGGCCTTCTTGGCGCCGTCGCCCCAGGTCTTGACCAGCGGCTCGGCGGCCTTCTTCCAGGCGGCGATCTGCTCGGGCGTCAGCTTGTAGACCTCATGGCTGGATTCCGCCTTCACCTTGGCGATGCCGGCGTCCTCGAACTTGCCCCAATGCTCGCCGACCGCGCCTGCCATCTCGACCGTGCAGTTCTTGTCGATCGCGGCCTTCTGCTTGTCGGACATCGCATTGTACTTGTCCTTGTTGATCACGAACACGAAGGTCGTGGTGTAGAGCGGCGCCTCCATGTCGTATTTGGTCACCTTGTCGATGCCGAACAGCACCAGTGAGCCCCAGGGGAAGGTGACGCCGTCGGCGACGCCGCGCTCGATGATGTCGCGCACTTCCGGCGCCGAGGACTGCACATTGGTGCCGCCAAGCGAGGTGACGAAGTTCGCCATGGTAGCGTGCGCCGGGCGGATCTTCATGCCCTTCACGTCCTCGGGGTTGACGATCTTCTTGGTGCGGGAATGGAACGAGGAGGGCGAGTGGACGAAGGCGAGGCAGTATTTGACGTCCTTCATCTCCTTCTCGGCATATTTGCGATACCACGCGTCGAGCCCCATCGAGCCGCCCTTGGCATCCGAGATCAGGAACGGCAATTCCCCGGCGCCGATGATCGGGAAGCGGCCGGGCTGGTAGCCGGGATTGACATAGGTGACGTCGGCGATGCCGTCGCGCGCCATGTCGTAATGGTCGAAGGCCTTGCCGAGCTGCTGGGCCGGAAACACCTTGCCGGTAATGGTGCCGCCGGAATCCTTGTTCACCGCAGCCACCCAGTCTTCCAGCGATTTCTGCAGCGGATGCGATGCCGGCACCCAGTGCGAGACCTTCAGGTCAAATGTCTTGTCCTGCGCGAGCGCGGGGCTCACGCTTGCTGCCAGCAGCAAGGCCAGACAGGCTTTCCTCATCACGCGTCTCTCCCTTTTGCGACGGCGGGCTTCGTTGGCCCGGTCTCGTTAATTAACATGTTATCTAATTCGCCGGCGCGTTCAAGCCGGAACTGAGGCCCGCCGTGTCGCGCCATCTTCGTCAGTCATGTTGCATGGATTTGTCGCTGCTCGGGCGACCACCGCTCTCCCTTTGCGCAAACGTTATATCGTATAATTATCGCCTGCGAGCCTTTGCCACAAGCAGGCTGCGGCCAAAGCCTAACAGGATCGGAAGCAGCATGTATTGCGGACAAAGGTCGCAATCGTCGGCCGTTGCGGCGATGGCGGGGCTCGTTTCAAACATCTGCACAAATTCCGTTTAAAGCTTTGTAGGTGATGCATTCCTCGCGTCATTCGCTTCCAATGCAGCCGAGGCAATGAAGCGAGACCGCCATGACCCGCACCGACATCCCCGCCGGCTACGAGCCACATTTCCGCAAAGCGCCGCTGACCGATCCCTGGGAGCCGCTCTATTCGAAGAAGACCGATAAGGGCGTCACCGTCGGACTGCGCCTGGCGACGCCGCACACCAACGCCCGCGGATTGATCCATGGCGGGCTGATCGCGGCGCTCGCTGACGCCGCCATGGGCTACAGCTGCGCCCAGGCGACGGGCTGGACCACGTCATTCGTCACCATCTCGCTGTCGGTCGACTATGTCGGCGCCGCCGAGATCGGCCAATGGCTGGCGGTCGAGGGCGAGGCGATCAAGACCGGGAACACGATCTGCTTCGCGCAGTGCCTGGTGAAGGCGGACGACGCCGTGATCGCGCGGGCCAGCGGCACGTTTCGGGTAGTGCCGAAGAAGGGGTGAGGCCCAACTCTCTCCGTCGTCATGCCCGGGGCAAGCCCGGCCATGACGGAAAAGATCACCCAAACCTCCACTCCGCCGTCTCCACCACGAGGTCGACGAACGCGCGCACCTTGGCCGAGAGCAGGCGCGAGGTCGGGTAGACGATGTGGATCGGCAGCGCCGGCTGCTCGTATTGCGCCAGTACGATCTTCAGGCGCCCGCGCTTCAGGCCCTCGGCGGCCTGATAGGCCAGCACCCGCGTCACGCCGCCGCCGGCCTCGGCATATTGCAGGGCGGCGTCGGCGCTGTTGCTGATGAAGCGAGGCGACAGCGGCAGCCCGATATCGCGGCCGTCGCGCAGGAAGCGCCATTCGGACCAGGGGCCGAACTGGATGGTCTGGTGCGTGGCGAGCGCTTCCGGCGTCTTCGGCTCGCCGTTGCGCTTGAGATAACCGGGCGCGGCCACCACGATCCGCCGCATCTCGCCGACCTGGCGCGCCACAAGCGAGGAATCAGCGAGATGGCCGATCCGCACCGCGGCATCGACGGCGTCCTCGACGAGGTTGACGAGATGGTCGGACAGCCTGAGTTCGGCGGCGACCTCGGGATAGCGCTTGAGATAGGCGGTCATGAGAGGCCCGACATGCAGCCGGCCGAAGCCGACCGGCGCGGACACGACGAGACGCCCGCTCGGCCGATTGCGCTCCTCCCGCGCCGAGCCGTCAGCCTCCTCGACGTCGGCGAGGATGCGCCGCGCGCGTTCCAAATAGCGCGTGCCGACGTCGGTCAGCGCCACCTGCCGCGTGGTCCGCTGCAGCAGCCGCGCGCCGAGACGCTCCTCGAGCGCCGCGATCATCCGCGTCACCGCCGAGGGCGACAGGCGCAGCTTGCGCGCCGCCGGCGCAAAGCCGCGCAGGTCGGCCACGGTGACGAAGACGTGCATGGCTTCGAGCCGGTCCATGGCCATTATTGCATATATTGCAATGATGAAGTGTCAAGCTGCTCAATTGTTTTAGACGCCGAAAGGTCCAGATTAGGTGCGGAAGACGCAGCAATGCGCCGGAATTTCAGGAGATGTTCCGATGACGGCAGTTCACACCTATGCCAGCGACGTGGCCTTTTCGCCGGCGGTGAAGACGATCCAGGCGCGCAAGGGCTCGCGCGAGGCCTATGCGCGCAGCGAGCAGCGCGGCTGGCGCACCGAGGTCGACGACAATCTCGCCGCGTTCCTGGCCGACGCCAACAGCTTCTATTTCGCCACGGCTTCAGCCGACGGCCAGCCCTACATCCAGCACCGCGGCGGCCCGAAGGGCTTTCTCAAGGTGCTGGACAAGCAGACGCTCGCCTTCGCCGACTACGCCGGCAACCAGCAGTTCATCACGCAAGGAAATCTCTCGGAGAATCCCAAGGCCTACATCTTCGTGATGGACTACGCCCACCGCCGCCGGGTGAAGATCTGGGGCGAGGCGCGCGTGGTCGAGGACGACGAAGCCCTGACCACGTCATTGATGCCGAAAGACTACCGCGCCCGGCCCGAGCAGGTGATCCTCTTCAAGATCGCAGCCTGGGACACCAACTGCCCGCAGCACATCCCGCAGAAGTTTGATGCAGCCGATGTCGCGGCCGCGCTCGCCGCGAGAGATGCGAGGATCGCAGAGCTGGAGGCGCAGGTTGCGGCGCTGAAGGGGTAGGCGGCGAGCTTAGCCTCTAACGAAAGCTGAAGCAGGCTGCGCGGTGCACCCTCTCCCCTTGTGGGAGAGGGTGGATTCGATGCGAAGCATCGAAGCCGGGTGAGGGGTTCTATCCTCTCGGACGGTCTCACGCGCGGAGAGAACCCCTCATCCGGCGCTTCGCGCCACCTTCTCCCACAAGGGGAGGGAAGAAGAGCGCTGAATCGCTAAATCACACTCTCGCCTTCGTGCTGGAAGCCGAGATAGCTCGCGGCCACCCGTTCGTTGGCGGCGATGTCGCTGGCCTTGCCGCTGAGCACGAACTCGCCGAGCTCCATGACGTAGGCGTGGTCCGCGATCTTCAGCGCGGCCTGCGCGTTCTGCTCGACCAGCAGCACGGAGACGCCGGCGGCGCGGAGCTCGGTGACGATGCGGAAGATGTCGGCGACGATGATCGGGGCCAGGCCCAGGCTCGGCTCGTCCAGCATCAAGAGCTTCGGCTCGCCCATCAGCGCGCGGCCCATCGCGAGCATCTGCTGCTCGCCGCCGGAGAGCGTGCCGGCGAGCTGCTTGCGCCGCTCCTTCAGCCGCGGAAACAGCGCATAGACCCGCTCCATCGAGGCTTTGGCCTTGCTGCGCTCGATCCGGAACGCGCCCAGCTCGAGATTGTCCTCGACATTCATGGTCACGAACAATTCGCGATGCTCGGGAACGAGACCGAGGCCCATCGCGACACGGTCCTCGATGTCGAGGCGGGCGAGATCCTGCCCGGCAAAGGCGACGCGGCCCTTCAGCGGCAGGATACCCATGATGGCCGAGAGCAGCGTGGTCTTGCCGGCGCCGTTGGCGCCGACGATGGTGACGATCTCGTTGGCGCCGACCTCGAGCGAGACCGAACGCACCGCCTCGACCTTGCCATAGGCGACATGCGCGTCGGTGACGGACAACAGCGTGCTCATGCCGCCACTCCGAGATAGGCCTTGATCACTTCGGGATTGGTCTTGATCGTCGCCGGCGTGCCCTCCGCGATCTTGGTGCCGAAATCGAGCACCACGATGCGGTCGGCAAGGTTCATCACGAAGCCCATGTCGTGCTCGACCAAGAGGACGGACATCCCGCCGTCGCGCAGCTCGCGGAGCAGTGTTGCCAGCCGCTGCTTTTCCATGTGGCGCAGTCCGGCTGCCGGCTCGTCGAGCAGCAGCAGCATCGGATCGACGCAGAGCGCGCGGGCGATCTCGACGATGCGCTGCTGGCCGAGCGAGAGCGAGCCTGCCAGCTGGTGCATCTGCTCGGCGAGGCCGACGCGCTCGATCTGGCGGGCGGCCTCGGCGAGCAGCTTGGCCTCGTCAGCGCGGTCGAGCCGCAGCATCGAGGAGATTGGGCCGGAATGGCCGCGCAAATGTGCGCCAATCGCGACGTTCTCCAGCACGGTCATGTCGGGGACGAGCTTGACGTGCTGGAAGGTCCTGCTGATACCGAGCTTGACGATCTCCTGTGGCGGCGCGTTGTCGACCTTCCTGCCGAGCACCGAGATCGAGCCCGAGGTTGCCGACAGCACGCCGGTAATCAGGTTGAAGGTCGTGCTCTTGCCGGCGCCGTTCGGGCCGATCAGTGCGACGATCTCGCGGGCCTGCACGTCGAAGGACACGTTGTTCACCGCGACCACGCCGCCAAACTGCTTTCGCGCCTTCTCGACCTGAAGCAGGACGCCGGTCTCGGCGGGCGCGCGGGTGCGATGCTCCAGCTTCAGCGAGGTGTCCGGCTTCCTGCCGTCGGTGCGCTCGGGGAAGAACGACATCAGCCAGGGCCAGAGGCCGCCGGGCGCAAGCTGCAGCAGCGCCACCAGCATGATGCCGAACACGATGGTCTCGACCTGGCCGGAGCCCGGCAGGATCAGCGGCAGATAGCTCTGCAGCACCTCTTTCAGGATCACGACAATCGCGGCGCCCAGCACGCCGCCCCAGACATAGCCGGCGCCGCCGACCACTGCGATGAAAAGGTATTCGATGCCCATATGCGCACCGAACGGCGTCGGGTTCACGGCGCGCTGGAGATGGGCGTAGAGCCACCCGGACAGGCCCGCGAGCACCGCGGCATGGATGAACACCAGCAGCTTTGCCCGCGGCGTGTGGACGCCGAAGGCCTCGGCCGCGACATGGCCGCGGCGCAGCGCGCGGATGGCGCGGCCGGTGCGGGAGTCCAAGAGGTTCATCGTCAGCAGGGCCGAGAGGATCACGGCGATCCAGATCGCGTAATAGATCGAGCCGGGCGAGAGCATCTTGAAGGCACCGATCGACAGCGGCGGGATCGCCGAGATGCCGTCGTTACGTCCCAGAAACTCCAGCTTGCTGAACAGGTAGAACAGCCCAAGCCCCCAGGCGAGCGTGCCGAGCGGCAGGTAATGGCCGGAGAGGCGCACGGTGATCAGCCCGAGCAGCACCGCGAGCGAGCCGCTGACCACGAGCGACAGCGGCAGCGTCAGCCAGGGCGACAGGCCATAGGCCGTCGTCAGCACGGCGGTGGTGTAGGCACCGAAACCGACGAAGGCGGCCTGCCCGAACGAGGTGAGGCCGCCGACGCCGGTCAGCAGCACGAGGCCCATCGCGACCAGCGCGGCAAGGCCGATATTGTCGAGCAGCACGATCCAGAACGGGGGCACGCCCGGGATGAGCGGGATCGCCGCCATGAGGATCGCGAAGACGAGGATGGGAAGCCGGCTCTGCATCGGGCTCAGTCCTTCTCTTCCTCGACCGCGGGCGCGGCGAGCGAGCGCAGCAGCAGCACGGGGATCAGCAGCATGAAGACGATCACCTCCTTGTAGTTGGAGGCATAGAAGGACGAGAACGCCTCGACGATGCCGACCACCAGCGCCGCGACGGCGGTGAGGGGATAGCTGACGAGGCCGCCGATGATCGCGGCAACGAAGCCCTTCAGCCCGATCAGGAAGCCGGAGTCGTAGTAGAGCGTCGTGATCGGCACGATCAGGATGCCGGAGAGTGCGCCGATCACGGAAGCTAGCAGGAAGGCGATCTGGCCCGACAGCGTGGTGCGGATGCCGGCTAGCCGCGCCCCAAGCCGGTTGACCGCGGTCGCGCGCAGCGCCTTGCCGTAGAGCGTCAGGCCGAAGAACAGCCAGAGGGCGACGATGAAGGCGATGGTGATGGCATAGACGGTGATGCTCTGGCCGGTGAAGCGCAATGCGCCGGCGGTGAAGGCGCCGGACAGCACGGCAGGCCCGCGCTGGCCTTCGGCGCCGAAGAACAACAGGCCGAGGCCCTGCAGCGCGAGGTGGACGCCGACCGAGGCGATCAGCAGCACCAGCACCGAAGTGTGCGCCAGCGGCTGGAAGGCGATGCGATAGAGATAGAGGCCGATCATCGCCACGATCACCAGCGACAGCGCGATGCAGACCGCGACCGGCGCCTTCTGCGCGGCGAGGGACAGGGTCAGCGCCAACACGATCGCGGGCAGCACGACGTTGGCGATGAAGCTGCGGACGACCAGCCGCCCGTGCAGCGCCTTGCGCGCGACGAACAGGTCGAAGACGAAGGCGCCGATGCCGAGCGCCAGCGCCAGCTTTGCCGTGCCCGGCATCTGGCCGGCGGCCAGCGAGGCATAGGTCAGCGCGCCGTAGGTGACGAATTCGCCCTGGGGAATGAGGATGACCCGGGTGACGGCGAACACCAGCACCAGCGCCAGGCCGAGCAGCGCATAGATCGCGCCATTGGTGATGCCGTCCTGCACCAGGAACAGCATGATGGTGGTATTCAAGACCGGACGCTCCCCCTAATCCGGACCGGTCCCCTCGATTGCGGTGGACGGTCCGCTCACAGCCATTGAAAAACGCAGGCGATATTTGGTATGGTCCATAACAATTATCAAATATAACTTCAAGGGTGGGAACGACCCGCCCCGGAATTTAGCGGGATTACGAGCACGAGGCGATGACCGTTTCCAAAACCGCTGAAAAGTCCTCCGACAAGCCGGCCGACGCGGCCAAGGGCCGCAAGGACGCGAGCGAGCCGCAGGCGGAGGCCCTCCAGCTCGGCGAGCTTTCCGAGCAGCTCGGCTATGTCCTGAAACGTGCGCAGCTCAAGGTGTTCGAGAATTTTCTGCGCTGCATGGCCTCGCTCCAGCTGACGCCGGCGCAGTTCTCGGTGCTGCTGCTGGTCGAGAAGAACCCCGGCCGTAACCAGACCGAGATCGCCTCCACGCTCGGCATCCTCAGGCCGAACTTCGTAGCCATGCTCGACAATCTGGAGAGCCGCGACCTCTGTGCGCGGATCCGCTCCACCAACGACCGGCGCTCGCACATCCTGGTCTTGACCGACAAGGGCAAGGCCGTGCTGGCGCGCGCCAAGAAGCTCGTCGCCACCAAGCACGAGGCCCGGCTGAACGACTTGCTCGGCCAGGCCAACCGCGAAGCCCTGATCGAGATGCTCGCGAAGATCGCCAACGAGTTTTGACTCTTACCCTCCAGGGGAGGGTAAGCGAACGTCAATCCACCAAAATCACCCTGATGTCGTTCACGTTGGTCAGCGTCGGTCCAGGCTGTAGCAGGTCGCCGGTCGCCTCGAAAAACGTGGTGGCGTCGTTGTTGGCGAGATAGGCCTGCGGCTCGAGCCCCAGCGCCTTCATCTTCGCGAACGTCGCCGCATCGATCAGCGCGCCGGCGGGGTCGGTCGGGTGGCCGGCGCCGCCATCGGCGCCGTCGGTGTCGCCGGCCAGCGCCGCGATGCCGGAAGTGTCCTTCAAGAGCGAGGCCAGCGCCAGCGCGTATTCCTGGTTCGGCCCACCGCGCCCGTTGCCGCGCACGGTGACCGTGAGCTCGCCGCCGGAGAGAATCGCGACGCGCTTGCCTTGGCTACGTGCCTGAAGCGCCAGCCTGGCGTGATCGGCGGCGACCTCGCGCGCCTCGCCTTCGAGATCGGCGCCGAGATCGATGGTCTCGTAGCCGGCCTCGCGCGCGAGCTTGACCGCGGCGTCCAGCGACTGCTTGGGCCGCGCGATCAGCTCGAACGAGGCGCGCGCAAAGGCGGCGTCGCCCGGCTTGCAGCTCTCGTTGTTGGGATCGTCGAGCGCGCGGCGCACCGCATCGTCGATGTCGAGCCTGTATTTCGCCACGATCGCGCGCGCATCCGCCAGCGTGGTCGGATCGGGCACGGTGGGGCCGGAGGCGATCGCGGACGGATCGTCATGCGGCACGTCGGAGATCGCGAGCGTCACGATCTCCGCGGCGTTGCTGCCAGCGCGGGCGAGGCGGCCGCCCTTGATCCGCGACAGGTGCTTGCGCACGACGTTCATCTCGCCGATCGGCGCGCCCGAGCGCAGCAGCGCCTTGTTGACCGCCTGCTTCTGCGCGAAGCTGATGCCGTCCACCGGCGCGATCCAGTTGGCCGAGCCGCCGCCGGTGAGCAGCACCAGCAGGAGATCGTCCGGCCCGGCCTCGCCCGCGAGTGCGAGCGTGTCGGCCGCGCCCTTCAGGCCCGCTTCGTCAGGCACGGGATGACCGGCCTCGACCACGCGAATGCTGCGCGTCGGCACGCCGTAGCCGTGGCGCGTGGTGGCGATGCCGACGAGGCGCTCCGGCGCCAATCCCAGCGCATCGAGATAATGCCGCTCCGCGGCTGCGGCCATTGCGCCGGCGCCCTTGCCGGCCGCAAGGCAGATCACGCGCCCCCTGGGCGCAGGCCGCAGGTGAGGGGCCAGCATCACGCTCGGATGGGCGGCAGCAACGGCAGTGTCGTAGAGCGCGCGGAGCAGGGGACGTCGGTCGGTCATGGACAATGGCCTTGCGCAGACTGGACTGGCGGCGACGAGGTCGCCGCCATCTGCCTACCGCATCGTGTGCCAAAGCGTAAGCGCCTTCGCCGTCATTCGATTGTGCAATCGCGTGATCACAATTGCCACACAAGCAGAAACCCCCTGCGCGATCAGCGCAGGGGGCTCGTCGTCCGGGCTTTGAAGCTTCTAGCCGCCGGCGTCGGCGCTGATCACCTCGCCGAACAGGTCCCACTTGTCGCCCTTGAACTTCATCAGCTGCAGCGAGCTGATCGGTGCGAAGTCGTTCGGCCCGGTACTGATCTTGATGCCGGGCAGCAGCACTTCGGTGCGGAAGTCCTTCAGGCTCGCCGCCTGCTTCATGACGTTCTCGCGCGTGAGATTGTCGCCGCACTTCTTCAGCACCTCGACCAGCGTCTGCGCGACGCCGTAGCCGACGATGGTGCCGCCGTCGAGCTTGTCGCCCTCGGGGAAGTACTTCGTCATGAACTCCAGGAACGCCTTCATGCCGGCGTCGTCCTTCCACTGCGGATCGGAGACGTCCTTCAGATAGGCGGCCGAGATGATGTCCTGCGAATTCTCGAAGCCGGCGGGCTTGATCACGCTGCCGACCGAGGCCGAGACGTTGTTGAGGAAGTGGGTCGGCTTCCAGCCGATCTCGGAGATCTTCTTGATCGCCTGCGCCGCGAACTTCGGCGTGGTGATGTTGATGAAGACGTCGGCGCCGGTGGCTTTCAGCTTGACGATGTGGTTGTCGATGGTCGGCTCCGAAGTCTCGTAGCTTTCCTCCAGCACGATCATGCTCGCGGCCTTGGCCCCCAAGCCGTCCTTCAGGCCCTTCAGGTAATCCTTGCCGTAATCGTCGTTCTGGTAGAGCACGCCGATCTTGGCGTTCGGCATGGCCTTGAGGATGTATTTCGCGTAGATCTGCGTCTCGCTCTGGTAGTTGGGTTGCCAGCCCATGGTCCACGGGAAGTTCTGCGGATCGTTCCACTTGGTGGCGCCGGTGGCTACGAACAGCTGCGGCACCTTCTTCGAGTTCATGTATTTCTGGATCGCGGAGTTCGGCGGCGTGCCGAGCGAGTTGAAGACGAGCAGCACCTCGTCGCTCTCGACCAGCTTGCGCGCCTGCTCCACCGTCTTCGGCGGCGAGTAGGCGTCGTCGTAGGAGACGAAATTGATCTTGCGGCCGTTGATGCCGCCCTCTTCGTTGATCTTCTTGAAATAGGCGGCTTCGGTGCGACCGATGATGCCGTAGGCGGAGGCCGGTCCGCTGTAGGGCATGATGTTGCCGATCTTGATCTCGGTGTCGGTCGCACCGGTATCGTATTTCTTCTGGGCCGTTGCGGTTGAGGCCGAGGCCGCTATGAGCGCGAGCGCCAATGATGCGGCCGCAAGCTTGCCGGTGACAGCAGGCATTCCAATCTCCCTGTTTTTTCTTTGTGTGTGCGTCCCTTTTCTTGTCTCGTTTTTCTTCGCGACGCGGCCGCAATTCAATACGATTTGCCTGAACGCTTCAAGGAAAAGCCCCTGCGGCATGGCCGCAGGGGCTGCGTCTTTAGTCGATTTGGCTACATCTTGAGCAAGTGGTTAATGGTCAGCCGCCGACGTCGCCGCTCAGCACCTCGCCAAATGGCACCCAATGCTCGCCCTTGAACCGGATCAGTTGCAGCTGCGACAGCGGCGCGAAGTCGGTGGCCGAGGTGTTGACCTTGATGCCTGGCAACAGGCCCGCCGGCTCGAAGTCCTTGATGTTGGCGGCCTGCTTCATGATGTTTTCGCGGGTCAGATTGTCGCCGCAGGCCTTGAGCACGTGAACGAGGCCTTGGGCGACGATGTAGCCGTACATTACCGAGGCATCGGCGCGGTTCGCTTCCGGATAGTACTTATCCAGAAATTCGTTCCAGGCGATCATCGCCTTGTCGTTTTTCCACTGCGCGTCGGTGGGATCCTTGAAGTACTGCGACGAGATGATGTCCTGCGCATTCTCGAAGCCGGCCGGCTTGATTACGCTGCCGATCGAGGCCGAAACGTTGTTGAGGAAGTGCAGCGGCTTCCAGCCGATCTCGGCGTTCTTCTTGATCGCCTGTGCCGCGAATTTCGGCGTCGTGATGTTGAAGAACACGTCGGCGTTGGTCGACTTCATCTTGACGATGTGGGAGTCGATGGTCGGCTCGGAGACTTCGTAGCTGTCCTCGATGACGATCATCGAGGCGGCCTTGGCTCCGAGCCCGTCCTTGAACCCCTTCAGATAGTCCTTGCCGTAATCGTCGTTCTGGTAGAGCACGGCGATCTTGGCGTTCGGATGGTTCTTCAGGATGTACTTGGCGTAGATGATCGACTCGATCTGGTAGTTGGGTTGCCAGCCCATCGTCCACGGGAAGGTCTGCGGGTCGTTCCACTTCGTGGCGCCGGTGGCGACGAACAGCTGCGGAACCTTCTTCTGGTTCATGTACTTCTGGATCGCCGAGTTCGGCGGGGTGCCGAGCGAGTTGAAGATCAGCAGCACCTCGTCGCTCTCGACCAGCTTGCGCGCCTGCTCCACGGTCTTCGGCGGGGAATAGGCATCGTCATAGGTGATGAAGTTGATCTTGCGGCCGTTAATGCCGCCTTCTGCGTTGATCTTGCGGAAATAGGCCTCTTCGGTCTTGCCGATCACGCCGTAGGCGGACGCGGGACCGCTATAGGGCATGATGTTGCCGATCTTGATCTCCGTGTCGGATGCGCCGGTGTCGTATTTCTTCTGCGCGAGCGCTGTCGTGGACAGCGTGGCGGCTAGCACGAGGGCAGCCGAGAAGGCCCCCAATCGCACATGCATTGCAGGCATTTTGATCTCCCTGGACAGGATTGAATGTGTCGTTTGTTCTTATTGGGAGCGATCGTTGCGCGTCGCTCCGTCACGCATTCAATACCTATCCACGGCCGTCAGCAAGAAGAACGCCTGCACGGGCCTCGCGCAGGCGGCGATCTCGTCGAAGGCGGTGCTGAATATTCCGGCGCGTGAGATTCTTTTTGCGGGGCAAACTCACCGCTTGAGTTGCTTTACGAGAATGCGGCTATTTTGAATTGCGTCGTTCAGTGGCTCATCTCGCTCGAGATGATGTCGCCGAACAGCTCCCATTTCCTGCCCTTGAAGCGCATCATCTGCAGCTGCTCGATCGGGGCGAAATCGTCGGGCGCGGTGTTGATCTTGATGCCTGGCAGCAGCGTGTCGGGTGCGAAGTCCTTCAGGCTGGCGGCCTGCTTCATGACGTTCTCGCGGGTGAGATCGTCGCCGCACATCTGCAGCACCTTCACGATGGTCTGTGCGGCGGCATAGCCGTACACGACGCCGGCATCGAGCTTGTTGGCCCTGGGCTCGTATTGCGCGAGGAAACTGTAGAACTTCTTCATGCCGTCGTCGGCATTCCACTGCGGGTCGGAGCCGTCCTTGGTGTAGGTCGCCGACAGGATGCCTTGCGAGACTTCAATGCCGGCCGGCTCCAATACGCCGCTGACCGAAGCCGAGACGTTGGAGATGATGTGCATCGGATGCCAGTTGATCTCCGCGGCTTTCTTGATTCCCTGCGCGGCGAATTTCTGGTTGGTGAGGCTGATGAAGATATCGGCGCCGGCCGCCTTCAGCTTCACGACTCGCTCGTCGATTGCGGGCTCGGACGTGTCGTAGGCCTCCTCCCGCACGATCATCGAAGCCTTGGCGCCGAGGCCCTCCTTCAACCCGTTTAGATAGTCCTTGCCGAAATCGTCGTTCTGGTAGAGCACGCCGATCTTTCCGTTTGGCTTCTCCTTCATGATGTATTTGGCATAGATCCGGGCCTCGCTGACGTAGCTCGGCTGCCAGCCCATGGTCCAGGGATATTGCTTGGGGTCGTTCCATTTCGAGGCGCCGCTCGCCACGAACAATTGCGGCACCTTCTTCTCGTTCATGTACTTGCGGATGGCGCTGTTGGTGGAGGTGCCGAGCGAGCCGAAGATCAGCAGCACGTTGTCGCTCTCGACCAGTTTTCGCGCCTGTTCCACCGTCTTCGGCGGCGAATAGCCGTCGTCATAGGAGATGAATCTGATCTTGCGGCCGTTGATGCCGCCCTCGGCATTGATCTTGTTGAAGTAGGCTTCCTCGGTCCTGCCGATCGCAGCATAGCCGGAGGCCGGACCGCTGTAGGGCATGATGTTACCGATCTTGATCTCGGTATCGGACGCGCCGCTGTCGTATTTCTTCTGCGCCAGCGCCTCGCCGCTCATTGCAGTGCACAAGGCAAGCGCGGCCCAGAGCGTCGCAACCTGGGAACGAACGGCGGCCATTGCTCTCCTACCCCGGGATGGATCGATCGCATTGAACAAGATTGGCGCCTGTCGTCAACAAAAAGCCCCCGCGACTGTCCGCGGGGGCTCCTCGTCCTCGATCATCGCGTCACGCGTCACTCGGAGGCGACGTCACCGCTGATGATCTCGCCGAACAGTTCCCACTTCTCGCCCTTGAAGCGCATCATCTGCAGCTGCGCGATCGGAGCGAAGTCGGTGGCGCTGGTGTTGATCTTGACGCCGGGCAGCAGCGTATCCGGGGCAAAGTCCTTCAACGAGGCGGCCTGCTTCATGATGTTGGCGCGAGTGAGATCGTCACCGCACATCTCCAGCACCTTGGCCAGCGTCGACGCGGCGCCATAGCCGTAGACCATGCTGGTGTCCGACTTGTCGGCACCCGGCATGTACTTGTCGACGAACTCGTTCCACTTCTTCATGCCTGGGTCGTTGGCCCATTGCGGATCCGTGGAGTCCTTGGCGTAGGCGGCCGACAGCACGCCCTGCGCGTTCTCGAAGCCAGCCGGCTTCATCACGCTGCCGACCGAGATCGACACGTTGGTGAGGATCTGGAGCGGTTTCCAGCTGAGCTCGGCGGTCTTCTTGATGGTCTGGGCCGCGAACTTCGGCGTGGTGTAGATCAGCAGCACGTCGGGATTGGCGGCCTTGATCTTGACGATATGGCCGTCGATCGACGGCTCGGAGACCTCGTAGCTCTCCTCCATGACGATCATGGACGAGGCCTTGGCGCCGAGGCCGTCCTTGGTGCCCTTGAGGTAGTCTTTGCCGAAATCGTCGTTCTGGTAGAGGATCGCGATCTTGGCGTCCGGCTTCTCCTTCATCAGCCACTTCGCGTAGATCTGCGCTTCGCTCTGGTAGGAGGGCTGCCAGCCCATGGTCCAGGGGAAGTTCTTCGGGTCGTTCCACTTGGTGGCGCCGGTCGCGACGAAGAGCTGCGGGATCTTCTTGGAGTTCAGATACTTCTGGATCGCACTGTTCGAGGGCGTGCCGAGCGGATTGAAAACGACCAGCACCTCGTCGCTCTCGACCAGCTTGCGGACCTGCTCGACGGCCTTCGGCGGCGAATAGCCGTCGTCATAGGTGACGAAGTTGATCTTGCGGCCGTTGATGCCGCCCTTGTCGTTGATCATCTTGAAATAGGCTTCTTCGGTCTTGCCGATGATGCCATAGGCCGACGCCGGACCGCTGTACGGCATGATGTTGCCGATCTTGATCTCGGTATCGGACGCGCCGGTGTCGTATTTCTTTTGGGCGAGTGCAGCGCCGGAGGTGAGAGTGATGGCCGCCGTTGCCGTGATCAGCGCGGCGGCTCGCAGTGTTCTTCCAAAATACAATTCGGTCTCCTTGGTTAATTCAACGGGTCTTCAGTTCTTCCTGAGCTTGCCGACGAGTTGCTGGCCCAGGATCGCGACCTGCCTTGCGCCGTGCGGCACGAGGTAGATGACGAGGAACAGCAGCACGCCGAATACCGCGCCGGAGAGGCCCTTGGAGATGCTCTCCGCCATGTTCGGCACGAAGATGATGAAGGCCGCACCGACGAACGAGCCGGGCAGCCAGCCGACGCCGCCGACCACCATGCCGAGGAACAGCGAGATCGCGAGCGTGATGGTGTAGCTGTCGGGCGCGACGAACTGCACCGCGATGGCGCCGAGCGAGCCGGCAACGCCGGTGATGCCGGCGGACACGCCGAAAGCCAGCGTCTTGTACAGCGCGACGTTGACTCCCATCGAGGAGGCCGCGATCTCGTTGTCGCGGATCGCCATGAAGGCGCGGCCCGAGCGGGAGCGCAACAGGTTCACCGAGAAGATGTAGATCGCGACCGTCACGGCGAGCGTGAAGTAGTACAGCCACATGTCCTGCGACATCGGCAGGCCGAACGGCGCGTCCGGCTTGGTGACGACGAGGCCCTGCACGCCGCCGGTCCAGTGCTCGAGGAAGTTCAGCTTGAGCAGCTGCGGCATCGCAGTCGCAAGCGCGAAGGTCGCGAGCGCGAGATAGATGCCGGACAGCCGCAGCGCCGGCTTGCCGAACAGGTAACCGAATCCGAAGCAAATCACGGCGGAGATCGGAATGGTCAGCGCGTAGTTGACGTTGGCATGTTCCATCAGCACCGCAGACACATAGGCGCCGACGGCGTAGAACGCGCTCTGGCCGAGCGAGAACTGGCCGCTTCCGCCGGTCAGGATGTTCAGCGCCAGCACCGCGAGCCCGTAGATCAGGAGCATCGTCATCTGGAAGATGATGAAGTTCTTGACGAACATCGGCACGATCAACAGCGCGGCCAGCACCACCAGCGAGGTGCCGGTGCCCAGCGTCATGGCCCGCTTCGGAACCGCCTCGACCGCCTCGTGGCCCTCAGCGACGACTTCTTCTGCTGCGCTCATGATCAAACTCGCTTGACGATATGCCGGCCGAACAGACCAGCGGGTTTGACGACCAGGACGGAGATGATCAGCGCGAGCGCGATCGGGAGTTTCAGCTCATTGCCGACGCCGGGAATGTAGGTACCGGCCAGATTCTCGAACACGCCGACCAGGAAGCCGCCGACCACGGCGCCGAACGGGCTCGACAGCCCGCCGAGCACCGCCGCGGCGAAGCCGTAGATCAGCACGCCGCCCATCATGTTCGGCTCGAGGAACACGACAGGCGCGATCAGCATGCCGGCGATCGAGCCGATCGCGGTCGCCATGCCCCAGCCGAGCGCGATCATCCAACTCGTGTTGATGCCGACGAGGCGGGCCGATTCGGGCACCGACGCTGCGGCTCGCATCGCAAGGCCGATGCGCGTGTACTGGAAGAAGAAATAGAGCGCGAGCAGCAGCGCCACGGTGACGCCGATCATGCCGGCCTGGTGCGTCGAGATCAGCTGGCTGCCGAGGAACGGTGCGGAGCCGAACGGGGTCGGATATTGCTTGATCGTGAAGTCCCAGATCAGGCCCGCCGAGGAGTTGATGATCGCAAACAGCGCGATGAAGCCGGCGACGTTGGTGAGCACCGGCGCCTTGACGAGCGGCTTGAACAGGATGCGCTCGATCGCGATGCCGGCAACGAAAGAAAATGCCAGCGTGATCAGGAAGGCAGCCCAATAAGACACGCCCCACTGCATCAGCTGCCATGAGATGAAAGTCGAGAACATCGCCATCTCGCCTTGCGCGAAGTTGAGATGGTCGATGGCCTGGTAGATCATGACCACGGCGAGCGCCATGCAGGCATAGATCGCCCCCGTGGCGATGCCGGCCAGGACCTGGTTGGTGAACAGCTCCATTGTGCCGGCTCCCTCAGTAACCCAGATAGGATTTGCGGATTTCTTCGTTGTTCGCGATGTCCTTGGCCTTGCCCGACATCACGATGCGCCCGGTCTCGATCACATAGGCCTGGTCGGCGAGCTCGAGCGCGAGCTGGGCGTTCTGCTCGACCACCAGGATCGAGACCTTGTCCTCGCGGTTGATCTTGCCGAGGATGCCGAACAGGTCGCGCACCACCAGCGGCGCGAGGCCGAAGGAGGGCTCGTCGAGCAGCATCAGCCGCGGCCGCAGCATCAGCGCGCGGGCGACCGCGAGCATCTGCTGCTCGCCGCCGGAGAGCGTGCCGGCCTGCTGGGTATGGCGCTGCTTCAACACTGGGAAATGCGCGTACATGCGCTCGATGTCGGAGACGATGCCGGCGCGGTCCTTGCGGGTGATGGCCCCCAGCTGGAGATTCTCCTCCACCGTCATGTTGGTAAAGGTGCCGCGGCCCTGCGGCACGTGGGCGATGCCGAACCGCACGATGCTCTCGGTCGAACGGTTGTTCAGCGGCTTGCCTTCGAACTCGACGCCGCCGGTGGAGCGCACCATGTTGCAGATCGCGCGCAGTGTGGTGGTCTTGCCGGCGCCGTTGGCGCCCAGCAGCGTCACGAGCGAGCCCTCGTTGAGCGAGAAGGACAGGCCATGGAGCGCCTGGACCTGGCCGTAATAAGCGCGCAGGTCCTTGACGTTGAGCAGTGGCGTCATTGATCCTTGCTCCCGAGATAGGCCTTGATGACGTCCGGGTCCGCCTGCACCTGGGCGGGCGTGCCTTCCGCGAGCTTCTTGCCGAAATTCAGCGCGACGACATGGTCGGCGATCGACATCACGAGGCCCATGTGATGCTCGACCAGGAGCACGGTCATATGGCGCTCGTCGCGGATTTTGCGGATGAGGTCGCCGAGCACATGAACTTCCTCGTGGTTGAGGCCGCCGGCGGGTTCGTCGAGCAGCAGGATCTTCGGATCGGCCGCCAGCGCACGCGCCAGCTCGACCCGCTTCTGCGTACCGAACGGTAGGCCGGACACGACGGTATGGGCGACGTCCTCGAGGTCGAGGTAAGCAAGGATCTCGTGCACCTTCTTGTTGATGCTGGTCTCGCTGCGCCGGACCCAGGCAAGCTTCAGGGAGTCGCTGATAATGTCGCTCGAGGTCTTCGAATGGGCGCCGACGCGGACGTTGTCCATCACCGAAAGGTTGGGAAACAGCGCCACGTTCTGGAAGGTGCGGCCGATGCCGATCTCGGCGATCCGGTGCGGCGGCCGCGTCAGGATGCTCACGCCGTCCATCAAGATGTCGCCGGACGACGGCTGGTACAGCCGCGACAGGCAGTTGAAGAGCGTGGTCTTGCCGGCGCCGTTCGGGCCGATCAATCCGAGGATGGCTCCCTTGTGCATGTCGAAGGACACGCCGTTGAGCGCGACGATGCCGCCGAACACGACGCTGACGTCGCGAACCGCGAGCAGGGGCGATGTACCCTGCGCGAGCTGTGCCTGCGTCATCTCGTCTCGCTCACGACGTACAGTGAGCGATGGGGCGATGCGAGCCGCTCCCGATGATGACAAAGGCTATCTGAATCCCTCGGCCACACGCGCAACTTTTCCTCCTGATTTCAGCTTTTTGCTGCTGTCTTTTTTTGAATGCGGCATCAGACCCCCGAGCGCCGCCTCGATGTTCCTTACCATCGCTAAGAGACGCGGTCCAATGTCGTTGATCAAACGCTCTTCCGTGAAACGGAATGCGGGCGCGCCGCAATTGAATGCGTAAGGCCCGGTTCCGTCGTTGAGCTTGAGCGCGACGCCGGCTGCGCCGATGTCGTCGTGCCAATCGCCGACCGAAATCGCAAAGCCGTATTTCGCGACCGTCTCGCCGGAACGTTCCAAGCCCTCGCGCATCTTCGGCCAGCGGCTGCCGTAATGTTCGCGCAGGATGCGCGACACTTCGGCGCGACCTTCGTCATCGAGTGCCCAGAAATAGGCGCGGCCCATCGCGCTGGTTGCAATCGGCACGCGCGAGCCGACGTCAAGTTGAACGCCGACGGTCTCGCTGCCGCGGCTCTGCCCGAAATAGATCATGCTGTGGCGGTCACGGCCGCCGACGGCGACGGCGCCGCCGGTCGCGCGCATCACCTCTTCGCGGAACGGCTCGGACAAATGCCGAACGCCCAGATTGGCCAGCGCCGCGTAGCCGAGCGACATCGCTGCCGGGGCGAGTTGGTACTTCTCGAAGCGGGGAACCGGCGTCAGATAGCCAAGCTTGGTCAGCGTGTAGGTCAGTCGCGACACGGTGGGCTTGGGCAGATTGGTGCGGGACGCAATCTCCTGATTGCCCAGCAGGCCGTCATTGGGTTGGAACGCGCGCAATACTTCCAGTCCGCGGGAAAGCGCGACGACGAAATTCCGATCGGTCGCGGTCTTCTTTCCTGTACGCTTCATCCCTGATCTGCTTCTTGCGCGGAGTCGTTGACAACGTCCGTGCTTCAAAATAACCCTGCCGTCAAGATGCGGAATTAAATTCCGCAATGCGAAATCGAATAAAAGTAAATCCCCACCAAGGAGGGACACCGTGAGCGAAGTGGTCAAGCTTGAGCGTCATGATGAAGTCGGGATCGTCACGGTCAACAGCCCGCCGGTCAATGCGCTGAGTGCCGCAGTCCGCGGCGGGATCCTCGAGTGCATCAAGGCCGCGATCGCCGATCCCGCCATCAAGGGCATCGTGCTGACCTGCGCCGGCCGCACGTTCATTGCCGGTGCCGACATCACCGAGTTCGGCAAGCCGCCGAAGCCGCCCGCGCTCAACGACGTACTGTCCGAGATCGAAAACTCGCCCAAGCCGGTCGTTGCCGCGATCCACGGCACCGCGCTCGGCGGCGGCCTCGAGGTCGCGCTGGCCTGCCATTTCCGCGTCGCGGTGAAAGAGGCCAAGCTCGGCCTGCCCGAGGTGAAGCTCGGACTTCTGCCCGGCGCCGGTGGCACCCAGCGCCTGCCCCGTGCGGTGGGCCCGGAGCTTGCGGTCAAGATGATCGTCGGCGGCGACCCGATCGGGGCGGCGGAGGCGCTGAAGAACGGCCTGATCGAGGAGATCGTCGAGGGCCCGGCCTCCGGCGGCGAGGCTTTCGTGCGCAAGCTGCTCGCGGAGAAGCGCCCGCTGCGCCGCCTGCGCGACGACGATTCCAAGCTCGCAGCCGCCAAGGCCGACCGCTCGATCTTCACCAATGCGGTCGCGGCCATGACCAAGAAGTCGCGCGGCCTCGAGGCGCCGTTCGCCGCAGCCGACGCCGTCGGCTATGCCATCGACCTGCCGTTCGACGAAGGCCTGAAGAAGGAGCGCGAGGGCTTCCTCAAGCTCGTCGCCAGCGACCAGTCCAAGGCGCAGCGTTACGCCTTCTTCGCCGAGCGCGAGGCCAACAAGATCGCCGGCGTTCCTGAAGGCACCAAGCCGCGGCCCGTGAACCGCGTCGCCATTCTCGGTGCCGGCACCATGGGCGGCGGCATCGCGATGTCCTTCGCCAATGCCGGCATTCCCGTCACCCTGATCGAGACCGGCGAGGAGCAGCTCAAGCGCGGCATGGGCATCATGCAGAAGAACTGGGAAGCGACCGCCGCGCGCGGCGGCATCCCGGCCGATGCGCCCGCCAAGCGCATGGCGCTGATCAACGGCGTCGTCGGCATCGAGAATGTCGGCGATGCCGATCTCGTCATCGAGGCCGTGTTCGAGACCATGGCGGTCAAGAAGGAGGTGTTCGGCAAGCTCGACCAGTACGCCAAGCCGGGCGCCGTGCTCGCCTCCAACACCTCGTATCTCAACATCGACGAGATCGCGAAGTCGACCAAGCGTCCGCAGGACGTGCTCGGCATGCACTTCTTCTCGCCGGCGAACGTCATGAAGCTGTGCGAGATCGTGCGCGCCGACAAGACCGCGCCGGATGCGCTGGTGACTGCGGTGACGATCGCGCGAAAAATCGCGAAGGTGCCGGCCGTGGTCGGCGTCTGCGACGGCTTCGTCGGCAACCGCATGCTGGCCCAGCGCGGCAAGCAGTCCGAGAAGCTGCTGTTCGAGGGCGCGCTGCCGCAGCAGGTCGATGCCGTCGTCACCAAGTTCGGCATGCCGATGGGCCCGTTCGCGATGAGCGATCTCGCCGGCCTCGATATCGGCTGGCGCTCGCGTAAGGACCGCGGCATCAAGTCGGAGATCGCGGACGCGCTGTGCGAGGCCGGCCGCTTCGGCCAGAAGACCGGCAAGGGCTATTACAAGTACGAGCAGGGTTCTCGTGCGCCGCTGCCCGACCCCGACGTCGAGAAGCTGATCGACGAGACCTTGCTGCGTCTCGGCCGCAAGAAGCGCGTCGTCAGCGACGAGGAGATCCTCGAGCGCATGATGTATCCGATGATCAACGAGGGCGCGAAGATCCTGGAAGAGGGCATCGCCGCGCGTCCCAGCGACATCGACGTGGTCTGGCTCTACGGCTATGGCTGGCCGATCTACCGTGGCGGCCCGATGTTCTGGGCCGACAGCGTCGGCCTCAAGCACATCGCCGATCGTCTGGCCTTCTACGCTAAGGAGACCAACGATCCGAGCCTCGAGCCCGCCCCGCTGCTGAAGAAGCTCGCCGCGGAGGGCAAGACGTTTGCGTCGCTGGCTGCGGAGTCTAAAGCAGCGTGATCGGGGCTTCGTCCCAACCTTCGTCATTCCGGGATGCGCCGCAAGGCGCAGGCACGGAATCCATAACCCCAGCTGGTGGTTATGGATTCCGGGCTCGCGACTTCGTCGCGCCCCGGAATGACGGTCTGCGTTAGTTGTTCGCTCGAGCAATCAGGAAAATGACCCATCCCGGCGAACAGTTTTATCCCGAGGGCGTGCGGTGGGACGACACCATCGTCCAGGGCACGCTGCCGGACCTTCTCGCCAAGGCCGCCGCCGATTACGGCCCGCGCACCGCGCTGGAATTCCGCGACCGGCCCATCAGCTACGCCGAGCTCGCAAGCTTGGCCGATCGCGCCGCCGCGGCGTTCCTGCGCGCTGGCATCGGCAGGAACAGCTCGGTCGCGCTGTTCCTCGGCAACACGCCCGATCATCCCGTCAGCTTCTTCGGCGCGCTGAAGGCCGGGGGCCGCGTCGCGCATCTGTCGCCGCTCGACGGCGAGATCGCGCTGACGCACAAGATCACCGATTCCGGCTCGCGCCTGCTTGTCACCTCCAACCTCCAGGCCCTGCTGCCGACCGCGCTGAAATTCCTGGAGAAGGGCCTGATCGACAAGCTGGTCGTCTGCGAGGACGATCATTGGGGCAAGGTCGGCACGCCGCAGGCGGCGATCCCCGACGATCTCCGCATCGTCACGTTCGCGGCTTTCGTCGAGGGCGCCATCGCGCCGGCGCAATGGCCTGTCGTTGCGGCCGACGACGTCGCGCTGCTGCAATATACCGGCGGCACCACCGGCCTGCCGAAGGGCGCGATGCTCACGCACGGCAATCTCACCTCGGCGGTGTCGATCTACGACGTCTGGGGCAAGCCGGCCCGTGCCGCGCGCGGCGAGACAATCGAGCGCGTGATCTGCGTGCTGCCGCTGTTCCACATCTACGCGCTCACGGTGGTGCTGCTGTCCTCGCTCCGCCGCGGCAATCTGATCTCGCTGCATCAGCGCTTCGACGTCGAAGCCGTGATGCGCGACATCGAGGTCAAGCGCGCCACCTATTTCCCCGGCGTGCCGACGATGTGGATCGCGATCGCCGCGCTGCCCGATCTCGACAAACGCGATTTCTCCTCGCTGGTCACCATCGGCTCCGGCGGCGCGCCGCTGCCGGTGGAGATTGCGAGCTTCTTCGAGCGCAAGGTCGGCAAGAAGCTGAAGAGCGGCTGGGGCATGACCGAGACCTGCTCGCCCGGCACCGGCCATCCGCCCGAGGGCCCCGAGAAACCGGGCTCGATCGGCCTGACGCTGCCCGGCATCGAGCTCGACGTCGTCGCGCTCGACGATCCCAGGCGCGTGCTGCCACCGGGTGAGATCGGCGAGATCCGCATCAAGGGCCCGAACGTCACCAAGGGCTACTGGAACAAGCCGGAGGGATCGACCGAGGCCTTCGTCGATGGCCGCTTTCTCACCGGCGACATCGGCTATGTCGATGGCGACGGCTATTTCTTCCTGGTCGACCGCAAGAAGGACATGATCATCTCCGGCGGCTTCAACGTCTACCCGCAGATGATCGAGCAGGCGATCTACACCATTCCGGGCGTGCATGAGGTGATCGTGCTCGGCATTCCCGATCCCTATCGCGGCGAAGCCGCCAAGGCCTTCATCAAGCTGAGGCCCGAGGCAAAGCCGTTCACGCTCGACGAGCTGCGCGCGCAGCTTGCCGGCAAGCTCGGCAGGCACGAATTGCCGGCCGCGGTCGAGTTCGTCGACGACCTGCCGCGGACGCCGGTCGGGAAATTGTCGCGCCACGAATTGCGCCAGCAGCAGAAACCGCTATCCGGGATTCGCGCTGCTGATGCCCCCGCAATGACGAAAATGAAGTAACGTTTCACAGGAGGATCCAATGGATCTCGCATTCACTAGAGAAGAGCAGGCGTTTCGCGACGAAGTCCGGCAGTTCTTCCGCGACAATGTGCCGCCGGATACGCGGCGCAAGCTGGTCGAGGGCCGTCACCTCTCCAAGGACGAGATGGTGACGTGGTGGCGCATCCTCAACAAGAAGGGCTGGGGCGTCAGCCATTGGCCGAAGGAATATGGCGGCACCGGCTGGACCTCGGTGCAGCACTACATCTTCAACGAGGAGCTGCAGTCCTATCCGGCGCCGCAGCCGCTCGCCTTCGGCGTCAGCATGGTCGGCCCCGTCATCTACACCTTCGGCAACGAGGAGCAGAAGAAGAAGTACCTGCCGCGCATCGCCAATGTCGACGATTGGTGGTGCCAGGGCTTTTCGGAGCCCGGCTCCGGCTCCGACCTCGCCTCGCTCAAGACCAAAGCCGAGCGCCGTGGCGACAAATGGATCATCAACGGCCAGAAGACCTGGACCACGCTCGCCCAGCACGCCGACATGATCTTCTGCCTCTGCCGCACCGACAATAACGCCAAGAAGCAGATGGGCATCTCCTTCATCGTGTTCTCGATGAAGTCGAAGGGCGTCACCGTGCGCCCGATCCAGACCATCGACGGCGGCCGTGAGGTCAACGAGGTCTTCTTCGACGACGTCGAGGTTCCCTACGAGAACCTGATCGGCGAGGAGAACAAGGGTTGGGATTACGCCAAGTTCCTGCTCGGCAATGAGCGCACCGGCATCGCCCGCGTCGGCGTCTCCAAGGAGCGCATCCGCCGCATCAAGGATCTGGCCTCGAAGGTCGAATCCGCCGGCAAGCCGATCATCCAGGATCCCGCCTTCCGCGAGAAGCTGGCGGCCTGCGAGATCGAGCTGAAGGCGCTCGAGCTCACCCAGCTGCGCGTCGTCGCCGACGAAGGCAAGCACGGCAAGGGCAAGCCCAATCCGGCCTCCTCGGTGCTGAAGATCAAGGGCTCGGAGATCCAGCAGACCACCACCGAGCTGCTGATGGAAGTGATCGGCCCATTCGCCGCGCCCTACGACGTGCACGGCGACGACGGCTCGAACGAAGCCATGGACTGGACCGCCCAGATCGCGCCGAGCTATTTCAACAACCGCAAGGTCTCGATCTACGGCGGCTCCAACGAGATCCAGCGCAACATCATCGCCAAGGCGGTGCTGGGGCTGTGATCTGCCACCTCTCCGCGACAGCGGGGAGGGCAATATTCAACCGTCATTCCGGGGCGCGACGAAGTCGCGAACCCGGAATCCATCGGGGCCGCATACGCTGAGGCGAAATGGATTCCGGGCCTGGCCCTTCGGGCCATCCCGGAATGACGAAGTCAAATAAGTCCGGGTACGAGGAACCAAAGAAATGGATTTTGATCTGTCCGAGGAGCAGCGGCTTCTCAAGGAAAGCATCGACGGCCTGCTGACCGATTCCTACGATTTCGAGCAGCGCAAGAAGTACATGGCGGAGAAGGGCGGCTGGAGCAAAACGGTCTGGCTCAAGCTCGCCGAGCAGGGACTTTTGGGCCTGCCCTTCAGCGAGGCTGACGGCGGCTTCGGCGGCGGCGGTGTCGAGACCATGATCGTGATGGAAGCGCTCGGGAAGGCGCTGGTGCTCGAGCCCTATCTGGCGACGGTGGTGATCGGCGGCGGCTTCCTGCGTCATGCCGGCACCGATGCGCAGAAGGCCGCGCACGTGCCCGGCATCATCGACGGCAGCAAGACGCTGGCCTTCGCCCAGCTCGAGAAGAACTCGCGCTACGATCTGTTCGACGTCGCCACGACCGCGAAGAAGAAGGGCGATGCCTACGTGATCGACGGCGAGAAGTTCGTCGTGCTGAACGGCGAGAACGCGGATACCCTGATCGTCACCGCGCGCACCAAGGGCGACCGCCGCGACAAGTCAGGCATCGGCGTGTTTCTGGTTCCGGCCAATGCCAAGGGCGTCGCGAAAAAGTCCTATCCGACCCAGGACGGCCTGCACGCCGCCGACATCACCTTCACCGGTGTCGAGGTCGGTCCCGACGCCGTGCTCGGCAACCCCGAGGATTCGCTCGCGCTGATCGAGCGCGTGGTGGACGAAGCCCGCGTCGCGCTCTGCGCCGAGGCGGTCGGCCTGATGGACGAATCGCTCAAGACCACGGTCGAGTACATCAAGACGCGCAAGCAATTCGGCGTCGCGATCGGCTCGTTCCAGTCGCTGCAGCACCGCGCCTCCGACATGTTCGTCGCCACCGAGCAGGCGCGCTCGATGTCGATGTTCGCGACCATGGCGAACGACTTCGAGGACGCCAAGGAGCGCAGCAACGCGATCGCCGCGGCCAAGGTGCAGATCGGCAAGTCGCTGAAATTCGTCGGCCAGCAGTCGATCCAGCTCCACGGCGGCATCGGCATGACCATGGAGGCCAAGATCGGCCACTACTTCAAGCGCCTCACCATGATCGAGAACACCTTTGGCGACACCGACTACCACCAGCGCCGCGTCGCGGATGCGGGCGGGTTGATCTGACCTGTCATCCCGGGGCGCGCGAAGCGCGAGCCCGGGATCCATCGGGCGGCAATACGTGCGGTGAAATGGATTCTCAGATGCGCAATTGCGCATCGTAGTTCGCGCTATGCGCGCCCCGGAATGACCAGGAGGAGGCAACAACAATGAAGAACACCCCGTTCGATCTCACCGGCAAGGTCGCCGTGGTCACCGGCTCCAGCCGCGGCATCGGCCGCTCCTCCGCCGAGTTGCTCGCCAAGTTAGGCGCCAAGGTGGTTGTCTCCTCGCGCAAGGCCGACGCTTGCAAGGAAGTCGCCGACGGCATCAATGCCGTTGGCGGCGATGCCATCGTCATTCCCTGCAACATCGCGCGCAAGAACGAAGTCGAGGCGCTGATCGCGGGCGCGACGAAGCATTACGGCAAGATCGACATTCTCGTCTGCAACGCCGCCGTGAATCCCTATTACGGCCCGCTGCTCGACATATCAGATGAAGCCTTCGACAAGATCATGGGCTCGAACGTCAAGAGCAACATCTGGCTCTCCGCGCTCGCGATCCCGCAAATGGCCGAGCGCGGCAAGGGCTCGGTGATCATCATCTCCTCGATCGGGGGCCTGCGCGGCTCCACCGTGATCGGCGCCTACGGCATCTCCAAGGCCGCCGACTTCGCGCTGTGCCGCTCGCTCGCTGGCGAATGGGGGCCGAAAGGCGTCCGCGTCAACTGCATCGCGCCCGGCCTCGTCAAGACCGACTTCGCCCGCGCCCTCTGGGAAGACGAAGCCAATCTGAAGCGCCGCACCGCCACCACGCCGCTCCGCCGCATCGGCGAACCCGACGAGATCGCCGGCGCCGTCGCCTACCTCGCCTCCGACGCCTCGAGCTTCATGACCGGCCAAACCATCGTCATCGACGGCGGCGTGACGACGGCGGCGGTGTAGCTCTCTCTTCCCCTCTCCCCTTGCGGGAGAGGGTGGCATAGGCGGCCTTCGGCCGCCGTTCTCAAGAACGCCGATGCTTCGCATCGGCTATGGCGAAGCGGCGAGACGGGTGAGGGGTATCCCTCCGCGTGTGACTCTTTTGCGGCTGTATTCGCTAAAGCATACCCCTCATCCGGCGCCGTAGCCGAAGCCTTGCTTCGGCGTTCTTGAGAACGGCGGCCGACGGCCGCCTATGCCACCTTCTCCCACAAGGGGAGAAGGAAGAGCAGCGGCCCCCACTGATCCAAACCTTGACCTTGCCGCCCTAATCCGCTCCCTTTGGCGCGACACAATGACCCCTCCAGGGAAGACGCCCAAAGAAAACGCCAAGGTAAGCCGCCATGTCTTTCGTCCTCGCCATCGACCAGGGCACCACCTCTTCGCGCGCGATCGTGTTTCGCGGCGATATTTCCATCGCGGCGAAGGCGCAGGCCGAGTTTCCGCAGCATTTTCCGGCCTCCGGCTGGGTCGAGCACGAGCCGGAGGACATCTGGACCTCGACCGTGATGGTCTGCCGCGAAGCGATCGAGCATGCCGGGATCACCGCAAAGGACATCGCCGCGATCGGCATCACCAACCAGCGCGAGACCACCGTGGTGTGGGATCGCGCCACCGGCCAGGCCGTGCACCGCGCCATTGTCTGGCAGGACCGCCGCACCGCCGACATCTGCGCCAAGCTCAAGGCAGAAGGCCGCGAGCCCGTGATCTCTGAGAAGACCGGCCTGATCATCGATCCCTATTTCTCCGGAACCAAAGTCGCCTGGATCCTCGACCACGTCCCCGGCGCCCGCGCGCGCGCCGCGCGCGGCGAATTGATGTTCGGCACCATCGATTGCTATCTGCTCTGGCGCCTCACCGGCGGCAAGGTGCACGCCACCGACGCCACCAACGCCTCGCGCACGCTGCTGTTCAACATCCACACCGGCGCGTGGGACGACGAGCTGCTGGAGATCATCGGCGTGCCTCGCTCGATGCTGCCCGAGGTGAAGGATTCCTCCGCCCGCTTCGGCGAGAGCACGCCGGACCTGTTCGGCGGCCCCATCGTCATCGCCGGCATCGCCGGCGACCAGCAGGCCGCCACCATCGGCCAGGCCTGCTTCCGCCCGGGCATGATGAAGTCGACCTACGGCACCGGTTGTTTCGCGCTGCTCAACACCGGCACCACGCCCGTCGTCTCCAAGAACAAGCTGCTCACCACCGTCGCCTATCAGCTCGATGGCAAACGCACCTACGCGCTGGAAGGCTCGATCTTCGTCGCCGGCTCCGCTGTGCAATGGCTGCGCGACGGCCTCGGCATCATCAAGCATGCCGCCGAAACCGGACCGCTTGCCGATCAGTCGGACTCCATGCAGAGCGTCTACCTGGTCCCCGCCTTCGTCGGCATGGGCGCGCCCTATTGGAATCCGCGCGTCCGCGGCGCGCTGTTCGGCCTCACCCGCAACACCGGCCCCGCCGAGCTCGCCCATGCCGCGCTGGAAAGCGTCTGCTACCAGACCTTCGATCTCTGGGCCGCAATGCGCGCGGACTGGCCGAGTTCGGAAACCGCAAGCGTCGTGCTCCGCGTCGACGGGGGCATGACCGCCTCCGACTGGACCATGCAGCGCCTCGCCGATCTCCTGGATGCGCCGGTCGACCGCCCGGTGATCCAGGAGACCACGGCGCTGGGCGCCGCCTACCTCGCTGGCCTCCAGGCGGGCGTTTATCCCGAGCCGACCAAGTTCGCCGACAATTGGCGCCTCGAGCACCGCTTCAAGCCCAACATGAGCCAGGCCACGCGCGAGCGGAAGCTCGCCGGCTGGGCGCGCGCGGTAAAGGGCGTGCTGGCGAGCGACGAGGGGGAGGGGTAGCGGCAAATGTCGTAGCCCGGATGGAGCGCAGCGTAATCCGGGTCCGCTGTCGATGGTGGCACAAATCTCGGATTGCGCTGCGCTCCATCCGGGCTACACCACCGCCTCTACACCGTCATTGCGAGGAGCTCTTGCGACGAAGCAATCCAGACTGCCTCTGCGGAAAAATCCTGGATTGCTTCGCTGCGCTCGCAATGACGGAGTGTGGCGCTGCTGTGGTGCCTCAAACGGCGCCGCCCGCTAATCGCTAACAAAAGAAGAAACGAAGCATGATCGTCCCCGACGGCTATTCCGACGTCCCGAACGGCAAGATCGCCGCAATCGTCACCCATCTGGAGATGACTGCACCGCCCGCGCGCCGCGATGATCCGCCCGGCGCCTGGACCTTGCGCAAGGTCGATGCCCCCGCGCTTCCCTGGTACCGCGATCTCTTCCGCCGCGTCGGCGAGGGCTGGCTGTGGTTCTCGCGCGCGCGCATGACCGACGCCGAGCTCGCCGCGATCATCCATGCGCCTGGAATCGAGGTCTATGCCCTCGTCCTCGACGGCCGAGACGAAGGCCTGCTCGAGCTCGACTTCCGCGAGCCCGGCCAGTGCGAGCTGACTTATTTCGGCGTCACGTCTAGCTTGATCGGCACCGGCGCCGCCCGCTTCCTGATGAACCGCGCGCTGGAGCGCGCCTGGTCACACGACGTCCGCCGCGTCTGGGTCCATACCTGCACCCTCGACCATCCCGCCGCCGTCGCCTTCTACCAGCGCTCCGGCTTCCGCCCCTTCCGCCGCCAGATCGAAATCGCCGATGATCCGCGCCTCGACGGTACGGCACCGCGCGATGCAGCGAAGCATGTGCCGATCATCGAATAGTGCGCGGCTGCCTCCTCACCGTCATTGCGAGGAGCCCTTGCGACGAAGCAATCCAGAATGTCTGTACGGAGAGATTCTGGATCGCTCCGCTGCGCTAAGGACGGAGTGCTGCGCTGCTGTCAATCTTCCAATTGGCGGCCGTGGATGGGGTAACGGGCCGACCCATTCGGATTGTGCGCTACGGACTACTGGATTGCACCAGCACTCGGCTCCGGAAGGTCATAGGAAGCAAGACACCATAATCGCTCCGGAAGCGGCTGCACGGGAGGAGCCTGAAGCTCTCCGTAGCTGGAAAGCAGTGGGAGGCTAGGCACCCAGCGATGGATGACGAATACCACGCGATACCGCCGCAGGCAGCCTTTGCTTGTAGTCGGTCTCAATCTCCGTCTCGCCGTCTGCCGTCAGGAACATCTCGTTCCACGCCATCTCCGAGTGGTCCTTGGGGTTGGACGGGTCAATCTGAGCAAAGTCATGGGGATTAAATCGTGGGTCCGGATTCTTCACCAGCACCTCGAGAACCGCGGCGTCGTCCATATAGAAACGCAGCTCGCCTTCCCAATCCTGCCGCTCTTCAGGAGTCAACGGCACGATCTCGTCACCCCTGCCGCCGTTACGGAGGATATCCTTAACTTCTTCGCTGAAATTAGGCGGATCGTGGGAATCGATCAGCTCCCGGATGAAGCGGGCATAGGCGGCCTTGTCCGCGCTGAACGAGTAGACGCCCAAGATACTGAGCGATGGCTTCTGGTCGGCATTCTTGTCGTTCTGGTCGAGCTTCCTCAAAACACCTCCTGCCTCCCCCTTGCCAGCGAAAACCCCCGCTGCATCGCGTTGAAGCACGTCAATCCCGTCTGCTCCGACCTGCAGGTGAATCCCCCGCGCTGCCACACCTCGCCATAGGCCAGCACCGGCAGCGAGGGGTCCATCACGGTGTCGCCGGCGCAGATGCGGCCTGCTGCGCCCTTCGCGCTCATCTCGAAGGCGTGGCCCCAGTCGAGCTCGCAATCGGCGGGCCGGCGCGGGCGCACGTCCATGTTCATGATGTCGCAGCGGAGCACGCCCTGTCCGTTGTCGGTGAAGAACTGGCAGGCGATGTTCTTCGACGGCGTCAGAATGCCGATCGCGCGGTCCTGCGCTTGGGCGGCGCCGATCATCGGCAGCAGGATCGCCATCAGGACCAGTCCGCGCGGTCGCGTCATGTCATTCCCGCTCAGCTCTCGAAAGTCACCGCCGTCGTGTTTGCCCCGCAGACCAGAACTGCGATGCGCTCGCCGGCCGAGGGACGATAGCGGCCGGAGAGCACCGCGGCAAATGCAGCTGCGCCGCCGGGCTCGGCCACGAGGCGCAAGTGCGACCACAGCGCGGACTGGGCCTGCCGGATCGCATCGTCGCTGACCAGAACGACGCGCTCGACATGGGCCCGCGCGACCGGAAACATCAGCTCGCCGACGCGCCGCGGCGCCAGGCTGTCGGCGGCGATGCCACCGGCCGGCGCATCGACCGGCGCGCCCGCCTCGAACGCTTTGTGAAGGGTCGGCGATTGCTCCGGCTCGACCGCGACGATGCGTGTCCGGCCGCCGTACCACGCCGCAATGCCGCCGATCAGCCCGCCGCCGCCGACCGCCACCAGCAGCGTGTCGATGCCGGGCGCATCCTGCTCAAGCTCCAGCCCGACGCTGCCCTGGCCGAGCAGGGTTTCGGCTTGATCGTAGGCATGGACGGCCAGCGCGCCGGTCTGCGCGACATGCGCCTCGCTCGCGGCGAGCGCATCGGCGTAGCGGCTGCCGGCGATCACGAGCTTTGCGCCATAGGTCCTGATCCGCTCGGCCTTGGCCGGCGAGGTGATGTCGGGCACGAAGATCGTGGCGGGAATGCCGAGCCGATGCGCGGCATAGGCAACGGCGGCGCCGTGATTGCCGCCGGACGCGGCGACCACACCGGCCTGCGGCACCTGCCGCAGCAGCAGATTGGCGAAGGCGCCGCGCGCCTTGAACGATCCGGAATGCTGCAGCATCTCGAGCTTGAAGGTAACAGGCGCGGCCGGCAGGCCGAAATCGGCGAGGTCGGCCTGAACAAGCGGCGTGCGCCTGATATGCGGACGGATGACCGGCTCGGTCGCCGCAATCCGCTCCCGTGTGATGTCCATTGTCGCTGTCATGATGCCGTCCAGGATAACCCAACTGAGAGTTGACATCAATTAGGTAATTAGCAAAATGGCTAAATGAAATTTGCCGTCGCCCTGCGCGCGCTCGCCAACGAACGCCGCCTGCAGATCCTGGAATGGCTGCGGGATCCGCGGAAGCATTTTCGCGAGCAGGAAGACGGCGACCTGGTCGAGGACGGTGTCTGCGGATTGCTGATCGCCGAAAAGCTCGGGGTCAGCGCGCCGACATTGAGCGAGCACATGCGGGTGCTGACGGCAGCCAAGCTGGTGCGCGCCAAGCGGATCAAGCAGTGGACGATGTACAAGCGCAACGAGACCGCCATTGCCGCGATCAAGCGCTCGATCCAGGACGGCCTTTGAGCGTGGTGCGCGGTGAGGCCGTCGCGGGTCGTTGCAGCCGGCGCAATGCTCCGTTTCCGAGATATTTGTTGCGCCGCGCCGAGCTGGTCGTGGAGACTGATCGGCCCTGCCTTGTTCAATGATAGAGAAGAGCGAGAACCATGTTCCTGATCGGCCAATATGATTCCCCCTTCGTCCGCCGCGTCGCGATTGCGCTCCGGCTTTACGGGCTCGCCTTCGAGCACAGGCCATGGTCGACCTTCGGCGATGCCGACAAGATCGCGCCGTACAATCCGCTCCGCCGCGTGCCGACCTTGGTGCTCGACGACGGTGAGGCTTTGATCGAGAGCACGATCATCCTCGATTATCTCGATGACCTCGTCGGCGCGGACAAGGCCATGCTGCCGCGCGGCGGCACCGAGCGGCGCAAGCATTTGCGCATCTGCGCGCTCGCTTCCGGCCTCGGCGACAAGGCGGTGAGCCTGCTCTACGAGCGCGTGCTGCGGAAGGAGCAGCTCGCGCTGTGGGTCGAGCGTTGCCAGGCGCAGATCGCGGACGTGCTGAAAGTGCTCGAGGCCGAGCGCGCCAAGGTGACGACGCCGTATTGGCTGGGCGACCGCATCGGCCACGCCGACGTTGCCGTCGCCTGTGTCGTCCGCTTCACCCGCGAAGCGCATCCGCAGCTGTTCGATGCCGCGCGCTATCCGGCGCTCGCGGCCCATAGCGAGCGTTGCGAGGCACTGGCGCCGTTCAAGGAGATCGTGCAGCCGCTGTCCCCGCCGAAGGGGTGAAGCGCTCTGTCATTCCGGGGCGCGCGAAGCGCGAGCCCGGAATCCGTGCAGCGGATGATGTGGAGCAATGGATTCCGGGCTCGCGCCAAGAGGCGCGCCCCGGAATGACAGCGCGGGGCCTGGCGAGAGTATCGGACGGCCACCGCAGTCGATGATGCAATAATACCCCTGTTTTGCCCGACGCCGCAACCGTGTTTTCGGCAAGTCAGAAAACGTCAAGCCTTTTTAACCCCATCGCTACTGTGCATGGGGTTGTTTTTCACGTTTGTGTTTCGGCGGCGTCTACCCCGCGCCGGCGCGCTTCTTCTGCCAGACCAAGTGCACCGCGCAGGTGCAGCCCGGCGGATGCGAGGCGAGGTCTTTCGGCATTTCGTCGTTCGCCGGCGTGGCGGCGAAGGGCTTGTCCTGCGACGGGATGTAGTTCAGCACCGGCGCGAGCCAGCGCTCGGCTTCGGCCACGCTCATGCCCTTGCGCGCGGCGTAGTCCTCGACCTGGTCGCGCTCGATCTTGCCGACGCCGAAATAATAGCTTTCGGGGCTGGCAAAATAGAGCCCGGAGACGGACGAGCCCGGCCACATCGCAAAGCTCTCCGTCAGCTTCACCCCGGCGGT
The DNA here is from genome assembly GCF_020193585.1 of Bradyrhizobium sp. IC3195. Lineage (NCBI taxonomy): Bacteria > Pseudomonadati > Pseudomonadota > Alphaproteobacteria > Hyphomicrobiales > Nitrobacteraceae > Bradyrhizobium > Bradyrhizobium sp. IC3195. The sequence goes on from NZ_JADYVG010000003.1 coordinate 342,267, forward strand.
GGCTTCCGCGTCGAGCAGCTCGAACAGCGTCGCCTTCTCGGTATGATCGGGCTGCGCGGGATAGCCGGGCGCGGGGCGGATTCCGGAGTACTTCTCCAGGATCAGCTCCTCGTTGGAGAGCGCCTCATCCGGTGCATAGGCCCAGAACTCGCGGCGGACGCGGGCGTGCATGCGTTCGGCAAAGGCCTCGGCGAGGCGGTCGGCCAGCGCCTTGCACAGGATCGAGGAGTAGTCGTCGTTCGCCATCTTGAAGCGGTCGGCGACCGCGTCTTCGCCGATCCCTGCGGTGACGACGAAGCCGCCGATGTAATCGGGCACGCCGGCAGGCGCGATGAAGTCGGAGAGCGCAGCGTTGAAGCGGCCCTCGCGCTTTTCCAGCTGCTGGCGCAGCGTGTGCAGCGTCGCGATGCTCTTGGTCCTGTTATCGTCGGCATAGAGCACGATGTCGTCGCCTTGCGCGTTCGCCGGCCAGAAGCCGATCGTCGCGCGCGCCCGGAACCACTTCTCCTTGACGATGGTGTCGAGCATCTTGCGCGCATCGTCATAGAGCGAGCGCGCGACCTCGCCGACCTTTGAATCGTCGAGGATGGCGGGGAAGCGTCCGGCGAGCTCCCAGGTCTGGAAGAACGGCGTCCAGTCGATATAGGGCACGAGCTCGGCCAGGTCGTATTCGTCGAAGCTCTTGGTGCCAAGGAAAGTCGGCTTCACCGGCTTGCTCTTGGCAAAATCGACTGGCACGCGGTTGGCACGCGCGTCAGCCAGCTTCAGCCGCTTCTTGTCGGCCTGTGCGCGCAGATGCGCCTCCGAGATCTTGGCGTATTCGGCCCGCACCTCGGCCGCATAGGCCTCGCGCTTCTCCGGCGAGAGCAGCGCGGAGGCGACGCCGACCGCGCGGCTGGCGTCGTTGACATGCACGACGGGACCGGCGCGATAGCTCGGGTCGATCTTGACGGCCGTATGCACGCGGCTGGTGGTGGCGCCGCCGATCAGGAGCGGCAGCCTCAAGCCCTCGCGTTGCAATTCGCCGGCGAAGAACGCCATCTCGTCGAGCGAGGGCGTGATCAGGCCGGACAGGCCGACGATGTCGGCCTTCTCGGCCTTCACGGTCTCGACGATCTTCGCCGCCGGCACCATCACGCCGAGGTCGATGACCTCGAAATTGTTGCACTGGAGCACGATGCCGACGATGTTCTTGCCGATGTCGTGGACGTCGCCCTTCACCGTCGCGAGCACGATCTTGCCGGCGGACGAGGAGCCCTCGGTGCCGATGCCGCTCGCAAGGTTGCGCGCCTTCTCCTCCTCCATGAACGGCATGAGGTAAGCGACGGCCTGCTTCATGACGCGGGCAGACTTCACCACCTGCGGCAAAAACATCTTGCCGTCGCCGAAGAGGTCGCCGACCACGTTCATGCCGGCCATCAGCGGGCCCTCGATGACGTCGAGCGGGCGCGAGGATTTCTTGCGGGCCTCCTCGGTGTCCTGCTCGATGAACTCGGTGATGCCGTGCACCAGCGAATGCGACAGCCGCTTCTCCACCGGCCATTCGCGCCAGGCGAGATCGGCTTCCTTGCCTTCGGTCTTCTTGCCGCGGAACTTCTCCGCCAGCGCCAGCAGCCGCTCGGAGGCGCCCGCGTCACGGTTGAGGACGACGTCCTCGCACACTTGCCGCAGCTCCGGGTCGATGTCGTCATAAACGATCATCTGTCCGGCATTGACGATGCCCATGTCCATGCCGGCCTTGATGGCGTGATACAGGAACACCGAATGCATGGCTTCGCGCACCGGCTCGTTGCCGCGGAACGAGAACGACAGATTGGAGACGCCGCCCGAGACATGCGCGCCCGGCAGGTTCTGCCGGATCCAGCGCGTCGCCTCGATGAAGTCGACGCCGTAATTGTTGTGCTCCTCGAGGCCGGTCGCGATCGCGAAGATGTTTGGATCGAAGATGATGTCTTCCGGCGGGAAGCCGACCTTGTTCACCAGGATGTCGTAGGCGCGCTTGCAGATCTCGGTCTTGCGCGCGAACGTGTCGGCCTGGCCGACCTCGTCGAACGCCATCACGACAACGGCCGCGCCGTGGCGACGGGCGATCTTGGCCTCAAGGATGAACTTCTCCTCGCCTTCCTTCATCGAGATCGAGTTGACGACCGGCTTGCCCTGCACGCATTTCAGGCCGGCCTCGATCACCGAGAATTTCGAGGAATCGACCATGACAGGCACGCGCGCGATGTCGGGCTCGGCAGCGAGGAGATTGAGGAAGGTCACCATCGCCACTTCGGAATCGAGCAGGCCCTCGTCCATGTTGACGTCGATGATCTGGGCACCGTTCTCGACCTGGTCGCGCGCGACCTGGAGCGCGGCGGTGTAGTCGCCAGCGGTGATCAGCTTGCGAAAGCGGGCGGAGCCCGTGACATTGGTGCGCTCGCCGACGTTGACGAAGGGGATCGCGTCGGTCAGCACGAACGGCTCGAGTCCGGAAAGCCGCAGGCGCGGGGTGATCTCCGGCACGATGCGCGGCTTGTGCGGCGCCACTGCCGCGGCAATCGCCGCGATATGGTCCGGCGTCGTACCGCAGCAGCCGCCGACGATGTTGACGAGGCCATCACGCGCGAACTCGCCGATCAGCCGCGCCATGTATTCGGGCGTCTCGTCATACTGGCCGAACTCGTTCGGCAAGCCGGCATTGGGATAGGCGCAGACCAGCGTGTCGGCGACGCGGCCGATATCGGCGATATGCGCGCGCAGGTCTTCCGCGCCGAGCGCGCAGTTGAAGCCGATGGTGATGGGCTTGGCGTGCCGCACCGAATTCCAGAACGCTTCCGGCATCTGGCCCGACAGCAGGCGGCCGGATTTGTCGGTGATGGTGCCCGACACCATCACGGGCACGTCGATGCCGAGCTCTTCGGTGATCTCGGCGATCGCATAGAGCGCCGCCTTGGCGTTGAGTGTGTCGAAGATGGTCTCGACCAGCAGGAGGTCGACGCCGCCGTCGATCAGCCCGCGGATCTGCTCGCCATAGGACTTGCGCAGATCGTCGAAGGTGACGGCGCGGTAACCGGGATTGGAAACATCGGGCGAGATCGAGGCCGTGCGGTTGGTGGGGCCGATGGCGCCGGCGACGAAGCGCGGCTTGCCGTCCTCGGCTTCGACGCGCCGTGCAGCATTGCCGGCGAGGCGGGCGCCTTCACGCGCCATCTCGTAGACGATGTCGGTGAGGTCGTAATCGGCCTGCGCGATCGAGGTCGTCGAGAACGTGTTGGTCGCGACGATGTCGGCGCCGGCGCGCAAATAGGCGGCGTGGATGTCCTCGATCGCCTGCGGCTGGGTCAGGATCAACAAATCGTTGTTGCCGCGCAGGTCGCGATGGAAGTTCTTGAAGCGCTCGCCGCGGAAGGCTTTCTCGTCGAGCTGCAGGTTCTGGATCATCGTGCCCATGGCGCCGTCGAGCACCAGGATGCGCTCGCGCGCGGCGTCGAGCAGGGCAGTTCGCTTCGGAGAGATGGTCACGGTCATTTTCTCTTACGCCGCCTTCTGCGCGCTTTTCGCGCGAATGCCGAGCAAATGGCTGATCGCGAACACGAGATCGGCGCGGTTCATGGTGTAGAAATGGAAGGTGTCGACGCCGTGCTTGGCGAGCTTCTGCACCTGGCCGGCCGCAACGGTCGCGGCCACCAGCTTGCGCGTCTCGGCATCGTCATCGAGGCCCTCGAACTTCGCCGCGAACCAGTCGGGCACCGTGGTGCCGGCACGGGTCACGAAATTGCGCGCCTGCTTGAAATTGTGCATGGGCATGATGCCCGGCACTACGGGGATGTCGATGCCGTGCGCACGCACGCGGTCGAGGTAACGGAAGTAGAGATCGTTGTCGAAGAACACCTGCGTGATCGCACGCGTCGCGCCGGCATCGACCTTGGCCTTGAGCGTGTCGATATCGGCATCGAAGTCGCGCGCTTCGGGGTGCTTCTCGGGATAGGCAGAGACCGAGACCTCGATGTCGCCGTGCCGCTTCTTGATGCCGGCGACGAGCTCGGCCGAGCTCTGATAACCCTCGGGATGGCTCGAATAGGGCGTGCCGATGCCGCCGACGGGATCGCCGCGCAAGGCCACGATGTGGCGGACGCCGACCTCGTGATAGCGGTCGACGATCTCGTCGATCTCGCCGCGCGAAGCACCGACGCAGGTCAGATGCGCGGCGGGCAGCAGCGCGGTCTCCTTCAGGATGCGCGTGATGGTCGAATGGGTGCGCTCGCGGGTCGAGCCGCCGGCGCCATAGGTCACCGAGACGAACTTCGGCTCGAGCGGGGCCAGCCGGTTGATGGTCTCCCAGAGATTGCGCTCCATCTCTTCCGTCTTCGGCGGAAAGAACTCGAAGGAGATCGCGGGCCGCTTCAGGTGCCTGTCCTGCCGGTCGACTGTCGCAGGCGTCGTCAGGTCAGTCATGGCGCCACTCACTCCAATGTCAGGCCGGCAATCGGGGTCTAGCCTCGGAGAGCTAAAATACGGCAAAGGCCCCTTGATCGACAGCCCATCATGCATGGGAAGTTGCCCATTCAGGTGCAGTTCGACGGGTCATTCTTGCGAATCATGTTTTGGGTGGGAAGCGCGCTGCATGACATAATGTGTTGAATTTTCAGATATTATCTCTCGTGAGCCATCTTTTATGAACGATTTTCTTGGTGGGCAGATCAGAATCGTCTGCAAAGTAGCGGCGGTTGTCCCAACTCCAGCCGCTGGCGTGCCAGCCCGTCCGTACACGTCAGGCCTGCGCAGCCTGCCCATTGTCGCCGCGACCGCCTCCATTACGTTAAGCCGCCATGATCCCGCTCTCCGTCCTCGACCTCTCCGTCGTCACATCAGGCACCAAGCCCGCCGCGGCGCTGCGCAACAGCATCGATTTGGCGCGTCACGTGGATGGCCTCGGCTATGTCCGCTACTGGCTCGCCGAGCATCACAATCTCGCCTCCGTCGCGAGCCCCGCGCCCGACCTGATGATCGGCCAGATCGCGGCGGTGACGAAGCACCTCCGCGTCGGTTCCGGCGGGGTGATGCTGCCCAACCATGCGCCGCTGGTCGTCGCTGAGCGCTTCAAGATGCTGGAGGCGCTATTTCCGGGCCGGATCGATCTCGGTCTCGGCCGCGCGCCGGGCACCGATGGTGCGACGGCTTACGCGCTCAGGAGCCGGCTCGACCGCCGCGAGGGCGACGATTTCCTGGAGCGGCTGCACGAGTTGATCCTGTGGGAGACGCGCGAATTCCCCGCGGGGCACCCCTACAACAACGTCGTCGCAATGCCCGACGACACCAGACTGCCGCCTATCTGGCTGCTCGGCTCCAGCGATTATTCCTCGGAACTGGCCGCCCAGGTCGGCATGGGCTTCGCCTTCGCCCATCATTTCGCGTCCCACGACGCGATCGATGCGATGGTGCATTACCGCAATCGCTTTCAACCCTCGGCCTGGCGTGCGAGCCCACATGCCATTCTCGCGGTCGCCGTCATTGCGGCCGATACCGACGAGGAGGCCGAAAGGCTCGCCTCGTCCTTCGACCTCAACCGTCTTCGCCGCGACCGCGGTCAATATCTGCCGCTGCCGAGCGTCGAGGAGGCGATGGCCTATCCGTATACGGACGCCGAGCGCACCTCGATCCTGCGCAACCGCTCGCGCCTGTTCGTCGGCAGTCCCGCGACGGTGCAGAAGAAGCTGCAGCCGCTGATCTACGCAAGCAAGCCGGACGAGCTGATGGTGATCACGGCGGTGTATGACCACGCGGCGCGAAAGAAGTCGTATTCGCTGCTGGCGGAGGCATTCGGGCTCAGAGCGGCGGGGTAGCTTACCCTCCCCTGGAGGGGGCGGGTCGATTGCGCGCAGCGCGAGCGGGGTGATCTCTCCACTCGGGCAGTATTCGACGTGGAGAGACCGTCACCCACCCCGCTACGCATTGCGCTGCGCTCCATGCGTAGCGACCCACGGGCGAGCTGCGCTCTCCCGGACCCCTCCAGGGGAGGGTGAGGGATCAATCCTGCACTTCGCTGAACGTGGCGCGGAACGGATGGCCCGGATATACGCCGACGATGCGGAATTCGCGCGAGAAGAATTTCAGCTCCTCGATGGCGAAGGCGAGGCCCTTGTCATCGGGATGGCCGTCGACGTCGGCATAGAACTGCGTGGCGAAGAAATTGCCGTCGACCATGTAGCTCTCGAGCTTGGTCATGTTGACGCCGTTGGTGGCGAAGCCGCCGAGCGCCTTGTAGAGCGCCGCCGGCAAATTGCGCACCCGGAAAACAAAAGTCGTGACGAGCGGCCCGGTGCCTTGGGGCGCCCATTTCGGCTCGCGCGCCAGCACCACGAAGCGAGTGGTGTTGTGGGCCTCGTCCTCGATGTCCTCGGCGAGGATGTCGAGACCGTAGATCTTTGCAGCAAGGCGCGAGGCGATCGCGGCCACCGTCTTGTCCTTGCGCTCTGAGATGTCGCGGGCGCTGCCGGCGGTATCGGCATGCACGATCGGCTTGATGCCGAGCTTGCGGATGATGCGCCGGCACTGGCCGAGCGCATGCACATGGCTCTCGACGCTCTTGATGTCTTCGAGTTTGGTGCCCTTCACGGCCATCAGCTGATGCCGGACCGGCAGAAACCATTCGCCGACGATGAAGAGGCCGGACGCCGGCAGGAGGTGATGGATGTCGGCGACGCGGCCGGCGACCGAATTCTCGATCGGGATCATGCCGAGATCGGCCTCGCCCGACGAGATCGCCGACAGCGCGTCTTCGAATGTGGCGCAGGGCATCGGTTCGGCGTCGGGATAGGCCCCGACGATGGCGATGTGGGAATTGGCGCCAGGCTCGCCCTGGAATGCGATCTTCATCTTGCTCATGCTCGGCCTTGTAGCAGCGGCTCAGGATTTGGAAAGGATGCTGCGCGCGGTCTCGAGGTCCGCCGGCGTATCGACCCCGCGGGGCACGGTGTCGACGATGGTGAAATCGATGCGCATTCCGGCCTCAAGCGCCCGGAGCTGCTCGAGCTTCTCCTGCAATTCCAGCGGAGACGGCGGAAGAGAGACGTAGCGCTCCAGCGCGGCGCGGCGAAAGGCATAGAGGCCGATATGGTGATAACGCGGTCCGTCGCCGGTCGGGGCGGTCGCGCGGGTGAAATAAAGTGCGCGCATCCGCCTGCCGCCAACCGAGGTTCCGATCGCCTTCACCACGCTTGGGGCGAGATCCTCTTCCTCGGTGTGGATCCGCGAGGCCAGCGTCGCGATGTCCACGGCCGGGTCTTGCAGCGGCGGCAGCACCTCGCGGATGTTGTCGATCGTAATGGTCGGGAAATCCCCTTGGACATTGACCACGATCTCGGCCTTGCCCTCGGGATCGAGCTTCTGCATGGCCTCGTGGATGCGGTCGGAGCCGGAGGGGTGGTCGCCGCGCGTCATGACGGCCTCGCCGCCATGGGCGGTCACGACCGAGGCGATCTCGTCGGTGTCGGTGGCCACCGCGACCCTGCCGATTGCGGCGGCCTCGGCACGGCGCAGCACATGCACGATCATCGGCAATCCCGCGATATCGGCGAGCGGCTTGCCGGGCAGACGGGTGGCGGCCATGCGAGCCGGGATCAGCACCAGGATGCGGGGATCGATCATCGGGTTCAAAGGTCTGAGGTCAAGAGCCTGAAAACGGAGCGTTTTCCGCACCGGGACATGGGGTGGGGACGGGCCTGAAGCCGGATCGCTTATACGGGTTGCCAGACCCCGGGCAAACCGATATCTCAATGGCAAAACTCGGGGAAACAATAAGGAACGTTTGATTCTCCGAGGCTCGTCCTGCGGCCATCCGGGCCGCTGTTTCCTTCTTGCGGTGGGGCCTGGCCGGAAATGGACTCTTTCGAACTCAACAAGATTCTCGGCGCCGTGTTCGGCACCTGTCTCTTCCTGCTGGTGACGAGCTTCACCGCGAGCGCGCTGTTCTCTCCCAAGATGCCGGAAAAGCCGGGCTTCGAGATCGCGGTCAAGCAAGATGCCGGCTCCGGCAAGGAGGGCGCCGCTGCCGCCGCATCGTCCGAACCGATCGAAAAGCTGCTCCAAACCGCCTCCGTCGAGAAGGGCGCCGCGGCCGCCAAGAAGTGTGGCGCCTGCCACACCTTCGAGAAGGGCGGCCCGAACCGAGTCGGTCCGAACCTCTATGGCGTCGTTGGCGAGCCCAAGGGCCAGGGCCGTGGTGGCTTCAACTTCTCGGCCGCCATAAAGGCCAAGGGTGGCAACTGGAGCTTCGACGACCTCAACAAGTTCCTCGCCAATCCGAAGGGCTTCATTCCGGGCACCGCGATGGGCTTTGCCGGTGTTGCCAAGGATTCCGAGCGTGCCGATATCATCGCCTATCTGAATTCGCAGTCGGAGAAACCTCAGCCGCTGCCGACGGCGTCAAAATAAGGTCTCAAGAACCGGCGCTCGAATACGGCCAGGCTGAAAAGTCTGGCCGTTTCCTTATCCGGGCCTCGCGGCGACGTTATCGGGGCGTTTGGCCGCATCCGATAGGCCGGCCGGGCTTCCAAGATGAGGAAAAAGCAACATATTCGGTCGAAACCTCGCCTATATTGGGAACTTAAAGGAGTAGCCTCCTTCAAGACAGGGATGTTGATTTGGCCATTACCCGACGCGATCTCCTGCTCACCGGCACTGCAGCCGCAGCGCTTCCAGCCCTTGGCTCCGTCGCGGGCGTTCCCGTCGGCGTGGCGCATGCGCAATCAGCAACTGAGCTGCCTTCCGGCGGGTTGCCTTGGCGCCACGCGCTGTCGCTGTTCGGAAAGGTCAAGTACCCCGCCGACTTCAAGCGCTTCGACTACGTCAATCCGGACGCCCCCAAAGGCGGTGTCGCGCGCCAGATCGCCGTCGGCACGTTCGACAATTTCAACATCGTCGTCTCCGGTGTGAAGGGCCAGGTCGCCGGTGCCGTCGCGTTCATCTATGAATCGCTCCTGACGCAGTCGCTCGACGAGGTCTCGACCGAATACGGCGCGCTGGCCGAAGCGGTCAGCCATCCCGACGATTTTTCCTTCGTCACCTATCGCCTGCGCCCGCAGGCGAAATGGCATGACGGCAAGCCTGTTACGCCGGAGGACGTGATCTTCTCGCTCGATTCCTTCAAGAAGAACCATCCGATGTACTCGGCCTATTACAGCCATGTGGTGAAGGCCGAGAAGGTCGGCGAGCGTGACGTGAAGTTCGTGTTCGACGCACCCGGCAACCGCGAGCTGCCGCTGATCGTGGGACAGCTGATCGTCCTTCCGAAACATTGGTGGGAGGGGACGGACGCGCAGGGCCGCAAGCGCGATATCGCCACCACCACGCTGGAAGTGCCGCTCGGCTCGGGCCCTTACAAGGTCAAGGAATTCGTCGCAGGACGCTCGATCGCACTGGAGCGCGTCAAGGACTATTGGGGCCGCGATCTTCCCATCAATGTGGGCCGCAATAATTTCGATGAGCTGCGCTACGAATATTTTCGCGACGGCACCGTTGCGATCGAGGCCTTCAAGGCCGACCAGGTCGATTGGCGCACCGAGAACAGCGCGAAGAGTTGGGCGACCGCCTATGATTTCCCAGCCGTGACCGAAAAGCGGGTGATCCTCGAGGAATTCGTCAATCGCAGCTCGGGCGTGATGCAGGCCTTCGTGCCGAACCTGCGCCGCGCCAAGTTCAGCGATCCGCGCGTGCGTCGTGCGCTCAACTACGCGTTCGACTTCGAGGAGATGAACAAGCAGATCTTCTACGGTCAGTACAAGCGCATCAGCAGCTATTTCGACGGCATCGAGGAGCTGATGGCAACGGGATTGCCGCAGGGTAAGGAGCTCGAAATTCTCGAGACCGTCCGCGCCCAGGTACCGCCCGAGGTCTTCACGACGCCCTACACCAATCCGGTCGGGGGTAGTCCGGAGGCGGTGCGCGACAATTTGCGTGAGGCGCTGCGCCTGTTCAAGGAAGCCGGCTACGAGGTGCGAGATCGCAAGCTGGTCGACGTCAAGACCGGTGCGCAGTTCTCGCTGGAATTGCTCAACTCGGATCCCAGCTTCGAACGAATTACGCTGTTCTACAAGCCGTCGCTGGAGCGGCTCGGCATTGCGGTGAGCGTTCGGACGGTCGATCCGACCCAGTATGAGAACAGGACGCGCGAGTGGGACTTCGACATCGTGACGAACTCCTGGGGCGAGTCGCAATCGCCGGGCAACGAGCAGCGCGAGTTCTGGTCCTCCAAATCGGCCGACATCGCCGGGTCGCGCAACATCGCCGGTATCAAGAATCCGGCCGTGGACAAGCTGATCGAGCGGGTGATCTACGCCACTGATCGCGACGATCTCGTCGCGGCCACCAAGGCCCTCGACCGCGTGTTGCTGTGGAATCACTACGTCGTGCCGCAATGGACCTACAACAAGGTGCGCACCGCGCGCTGGGATCGCTTCGGCCGGCCGACGGAATTGCCCAGGTATGGTCTGTCCGGCTTCCCGTTCATCTGGTGGTACGACGCAGACAAGGCGGCACGGATCGCAAAGAAATCGTGAAGGACAATCCCCGCATGACGCAGATGTCACGCCGCCATGTGCTGGTCCTGGGTGTTGGCGGCGCCCTCGGGGCGTCCGTCGGCGCGCCGCTGCTGCGCAGCGCGCGAGCATCGGAAGCGGCGACCGAGGCGCACGGCATGTCGGCATTCGGCGATCTCAAATATCCCGCCGACTTCCGTCATTTCGATTACGTCAATGTCGACGCGCCGAAAGGCGGCACGTTCTCGCTGATCCCGTCGGTGCGGGCCTACAATCAGTCCTACCAGACCTTCAACTCGCTCAACGCGTTCATCCTGAAAGGCGACGGCGCACAAGGTATGGGTATGACGTTCTCGCCGCTGATGATCCGCGCAGCTGACGAGCCCGACGCAATGTACGGGTTGGCGGCCAAATCCGTGCAGATATCGCCGGACAAGCTGGTCTACCGCTTCGCGATGCGACCCGAGGCGAAATTCCACGACGGGACCAGGCTCACTGCCCACGATGCAGCCTATTCGCTGACGACTCTGAAGACCAAGGGGCATCCGCTGATCACCGTGCAGATGCGCGACATGGTCAGTGCCGAAGCCCTCGACGATGCGACGCTCGTCGTCACCTTCGCCAAGGGGCGTGCACGCGACGTGCCGCTCTATGTCGCCAGCCTGCCGATCTTCTCGAAGGCGTACTACGCCTCCCGCCCGTTCGATGAATCGTCGCTGGAGATTCCGCTCGGCTCGGGCCCGTACAGGGTCGGCAGGTTCGAGGTCAATCGCTACATCGAGTTCGAGCGCGTGAAGGACTGGTGGGCCGCTGATCTGCCGCCCTGCCGCGGCAGCTATAATTTCGATGTCGTCCGCTATGAATTCTATCGCGACCGCGACGTCGCCTTCGAGGGCTTTACCGGCAAGAGCTATCTTTATCGCGAGGAGTTCACTTCGCGCATCTGGGCGACGCGCTATGACTTCCCCGCGGTGAAGGAAGGCCGAGTCAAGATGGAGGTCGTGCCCGACGATACGCCCTCCGGTGCGCAAGGCTGGTTCATCAATACGCGGCGCGACAAATTCAAAGACCCCCGCGTGCGCGAGGCCCTGATCAACGCTTTCGATTTCGAATGGACCAACAAGACAATCATGTACGGCGCTTACACTCGTACGGTGTCGCCGTTCCAGAACTCGGACCTGATGGCCGGCAATGCGCCGCCTTCGCCGGAAGAGCTGAAGCTGCTGGAGCCGTTTCGCGGCCAGGTTCCTGACGAGGTGTTCGCGGCGCCGTTCACGCCGCCGGCCTCCGACGGCTCCGGACAGGACCGCAGCCTGCTCCGCAAGGCGCAGCAATTGCTGACCGAGGCCGGCGTGCCCATCAAGGACGGCAAGCGGGTGCTGCCGAACGGCGAATTGTTCAAGATCGAGTTCCTGCTGGATGAGCCCTCGTTCCAGCCGCACCACGCGCCTTACATCAAGAATCTCGCGACGCTCGGCATCGAAGCGAGCGTGCGCCTCGTCGATGCCGTACAGCACAAAGCCCGGCAGGAAGATTTCGATTTCGACATGACCATCCAGCGCTTCAGCATGTCGGCGACGCCAGGCGATGCCATGCGCGCGTTCTTCTCCTCGCAGGTCGCAAACACCAAGGGCTCGTACAATCTGGCTGGCGTCGCCAGTCCGGCGATCGACGCCATGATCGAGAAGATCATGGCGGCCGGCAGCCGCGAAGACCTGACCGTCGCCTGCCGCGCCTTCGATCGCCTGTTCCGCGCCGGCCGGTATTGGGTGCCGCAATGGTACAACAAGACGCACCGGCTGGCTTATTGGGATCAGTTCGGACATCCGCCGAAGCTGCCGCGCTATGCCAACGGCGTCGGCGCGCCCGACATCTGGTGGTATGAGCCCGCCAAGGCGGCCAAGCTCGAGCAGGCAAAATAGCCATGAGCGCCTATATCGCCCGCCGCCTCCTGCTAATGATTCCGACCCTGCTTGGGATCCTCTTCGTGTCCTTCGTCGTGGTGCAATTCGCGCCGGGCGGCCCGGTTGAACGCGTGATCGCGCAGCTCTCGGGCGCCGACACCGGCGGCACCTCGCGCATATCGGGCGGCAGCGATTTTGCGCAGCGCGCGCCGGGGCAGGTCGGTGCGGGCGGCGATTCCGTCAACTCGAAATATCGCGGCGCGCAGGGCCTCGACCCCGATTTCATCAAGAAGCTGGAAGTGCAGTTCGGCTTCGACAAGCCCGCGCCGGAACGCTTCCTGCTGATGGTGTGGAACTTCGCCCGCTTCGATTTCGGCAAGAGCTATTTTCGCGACGTCAGCGTTCTGCAGCTCATCAAGGAAAAGCTGCCGGTCTCGATCTCGCTTGGCCTCTGGCTAACACTTCTGACCTACCTGATCTCGATCCCGCTCGGCATTCGCAAGGCCGTGAACGACGGGGCGCGGTTCGACACCTGGACCTCGACGGTGCTCGTGCTCGGCTATGCCATCCCCGGTTTTCTGTTCGCCATTCTCCTCATCATCCTGTTTGCCGGCGGCTCCTTCTTCAACTGGTTCCCGCTGCGCGGACTGACCTCGGACGGCTGGTCGCAGTTTCCCTGGTATTGGAAGATCATCGATTATTTCTGGCATCTGACGTTGCCACTTATCGCCATGGGGCTAGGTGCCTTCACCACCATGACGTTCCTGACCAAGAATTCGTTCCTGGATGAGATCCGCAAGCAATACGTCATGACCGCCCGCGCCAAGGGCTGCAGCGAGAACCGGGTGCTCTATGGCCACGTCTTCCGCAACGCGATGCTGATCGTGATCGCCGGCTTCCCCGGCACTTTCATCCACGCCTTCTTTTCCGGCTCGCTGCTGATCGAGACCATCTTCTCGCTGGACGGGCTCGGACTGCTCAGCTTCGAGAGCGTTCTCAATCGCGACTATCCCGTGGTGTTCGGCACGCTCTACATCTTCTCGCTGGTCGGCCTCGTGATCAACCTGATCTCCGACCTGACCTATATGTGGATCGACCCCCGGATCGATTTCGAAGCGCGGGAGGTCTGATGACGATCACCGCGCCGACGCCGATCGAGACCACAGCGAAGTCGCCGCTCGGCGATGCCGTTCCGATCACGGGCAAGCCGTTCGCTCCATCGCCGCTTAACCGGCGGCGGTGGCAGAACTTCAAGGCGAACCACCGCGGCTACTGGTCCTTCTGGATCTTCATCGGCCTGTTCGTGATCTCGCTGTTCGCCGAGCTGATCGCGAACGATCGGCCCTTCCTGATCAAGTTCGATGGCCGTCTCTATTGGCCGGCTTTCGTCACCTATTCGGAGACGACGTTCGGCGGCGATTTCGAGACGGCGGCCGACTATCGTGACCCCTACTTGCAGAAGCTGATCAAGGAGAAGGGCGGCAGCATCGTCTGGCCGCTGATCCGTTACTCCTACGATACCCACAATCTCGATCTGCCGACGCCGGCGCCGTCGCCGCCGACCTGGATGCTGACGGAGAAGCAGTGCAAGCCGGTGGTGGAGAAGAAGGGACTGAAGAGCTGCCGCGATCTCGAATACAATTGGCTCGGCACCGACGATCAGGGCCGCGACGTGGTGGCGCGGCTGATCTACGGCTTCCGCATCTCGGTGCTGTTCGGCCTTTGCCTCACCATCGTTTCGTCGGTCATCGGCATCGCGGCGGGTGCGGTGCAGGGCTATTTCGGCGGTTGGGTCGATCTGATCTTCCAGCGTTTCATCGAGATCTGGACCGCGATTCCATCGCTGTATCTTCTCCTGATCCTGTCCTCGGTGCTGGTGCCCGGTTTCTTCGTGCTACTCGGCATCTTGCTGCTGTTCTCCTGGGTCTCGCTGGTTGGCCTCGTGCGGGCCGAATTCCTGCGCGGGCGCAATTTCGAATACGTCCAGGCGGCACGTGCGCTCGGCGTCTCCAATCCTCTGATCATGTTCCGCCACCTGCTCCCTAACGCGATGGTCGCGACCATGACGTTCCTGCCGTTCATCGTTTCGAGCTCGGTGATGACGCTGACGGCGCTCGATTTCCTCGGCTTCGGCCTGCCACCGGGATCGCCCTCGCTCGGCGAATTGCTCTCGCAGGCCAAGGCCAATGTGCAGGCACCGTGGCTCGGCTTCTCCGGCTTCTTCTCGGTCGCGATCATGCTCTCGCTGTTGATCTTCATCGGTGAAGCCGTGCGCGACGCCTTCGACCCGCGCAAGACGTTCAGGTAAGGCCATGGATGCGATCAACCAGCCCCTGCTCGCCGTTCGCGACCTCTCGGTGGCCTTTCACCAGGGCGGCGCCACCACGCTTGCGGTCGACAAGGTCTCGTTCCAGATCAAGCGCGGCGAATGCGTCGCGCTGGTCGGCGAGTCCGGCTCCGGCAAGTCGGTCAGCGCACTCTCGATCCTGAAGCTGCTGCCGTATCCGAATGCCTCCCATCCCTCCGGCAGCATCCGCTTCAAGGGCCAGGAGTTGATCGACCAGTCCGAGCAGCAGATGCGGGAGATCAGGGGCAGCGACATCTCCATCATCTTCCAGGAGCCGATGACCTCGCTCAATCCGCTGCACACGATCGAGGCGCAGATCGGCGAGATCATCCAGCTGCACAATCCGACCAGCAATGCGCAGGCCCGCAAGCGGACGCTGGAGCTCTTGACCCAGGTCGGCATTCCCGATCCAGAGACGCGGCTGAACAGCTATCCGCACCAGCTCTCCGGCGGCCAGCGCCAGCGTGTGATGATCGCGATGGCGCTCGCCAACGAGCCGGACCTTCTGATCGCGGACGAGCCGACCACGGCGCTCGACGTCACCGTGCAGGCGCAGATCCTGGCGCTGCTCGCCGAGATCCGCGCGCGGCTCGGCATGAGCCTGCTGTTCATCACCCACGATCTCGGCATCGTGCGCCGCATTGCCGACACCGTCTGTGTCATGAAGGGGGGCGTGATCGTCGAGCAGGGTCCGGTCGAGCAGGTCTTCAAGACCCCGAAACATCCCTATACACGCGACCTGCTCGCGGCGGAGCCCAAGCCCGATCCGGCGCCGCCGCAGCCGAATGCGCCGGTGGTGATGTCGGCCAATGACCTAAAAGTCTGGTTCCCGATCAAGCGCGGCCTGATGCGCAAAACGGTCGGTCACATCAAGGCGGTCGATGGGGTCAGTGTCGCCGTACGCAAGGGCGAGACGCTCGGCGTGGTCGGCGAATCCGGCTCGGGCAAGACCACGCTGGGGCTGGCGCTGCTGCGGCTGATCTCCTCGAACGGACGCATCGTGTTCTTAGGGAACGACATCCAGGGCCTGCGCTTCAAGGAGATGCGTCCCTTCCGGCGCGACATGCAGATCGTGTTTCAGGATCCGTTCGGCTCGCTCTCACCGCGCATGTCGGTCGCCGACATCATCGCCGAGGGCCTGTCCGTGCATCAGCCGGCGCTCTCGCGCGAGGAACGCGAGGCGCGCGTGGTCAAGGCACTCGAGGATGTCGGACTCAATCCGGAGACGCGCTTCCGCTATCCGCACGAATTCTCCGGCGGCCAGCGTCAGCGCATCTCGATCGCGCGCGCGATCGTGCTGGAGCCTGATTTCGTCGTGCTGGACGAGCCGACCAGCGCGCTCGACATGCTGTTCCAGGCGCAGATGGTCGATCTGTTGCGCGAGCTCCAGCGCAAGCGCGAGCTCACCTACATGTTCATTTCGCACGATTTGCGTGTCGTCGCCTCGCTCGCCAGCCACCTCATCGTGATGCGCGGCGGCAAGGTGGTCGAGGAGGGGCAGGCGGCCGAATTGTTCAGGAATCCGAAGACGGATTACACCCGAGCGCTGTTCGCGGCCGCGTTTCGGCTGGAGACGGCCGGAAACGGGGCGGTGGCGACGTAGCGCTCCGTCAGAGCCGCTTGATCGCGACGACCTCGCGGCCAGCCGCCTTGATCCGCGCGATCGCCGGCTCGATCGGCTCGATCACCGTTGCCATGTGATGCGCATTGGCGTGAACCATGGTGGTGGCGTCGCGCACGATGGCGACATGACCTTTCCAGAAGATCAGATCGCCGCGCTGCGAGCTGCTCCGCTCATGCGGCTCCAGCGTGCGGCCGAGACCGGCGAGCTGCATGTCGCTGTCGCGCGGGCAGCCGATCCCGGCTGATGTCAGCGAGACCTGGACGAGGCCGGAGCAATCGATGCCAAAGCTGCTCTTGCCGCCCCAGAGATAGGGCGTGCCGACGAAGCGCTCGGCCACCGCGACGAAATCCGGCTCGCGATGATCGAGCGGGATGAGATGCGTTCTCGGCAGATATCTGCCGTCGTGCGTCACGGCGAAGCTGCCGTCCTCGCGCGCCACGGCAAGCTTCGATCCCATCACGAGCGTGTCGGCCGGCGGCAGCTTGATCGAGGGGCCGGGGAACGCAAACGTCCGCAGTGCGCCGACCAAGTGCGTTGCGGCAGCCGACGGTTTTGCGAGCGCCGCATCCGGGAGCCAGCCGACATAGCCATCGCTACTGAGCTGGCCCCAGGCCCAACCCTCGCCGTTGCGGTCGTAGATGGTGACGCGTTCGCCGCGCAGCGCTTCGGTCATCAACGTCGCGTTCGAGGACGGCTGCTCGCGTATGGGCGCGATCGGCTCGACGACCTCGAACTCGTCACCCTCGACGAAGCGCTGCGCCTCGACCTTGCCTTCGAGATATTTGGCGGCAAGGTCGCCCCGCGCCGGCGTCAGCCTCGGGTCGTGTCCTGGATCAGGCATAGCGCTCGCTCAGCAGTGCGTAGATGGCGCGTGCGGCCTGGCATTCGCCGCCCTCGGGCCGCGCCGGCTTCGCCGACGGCGTCCAGCCATAGATGTCGACATGGAGCCAGCTCTTGGCGTGCTCGACGAAGCGTTGCAGGAACAGCGCGCAGGTGATCGAGCCGGCGAAACCGCCCGAGGGTGCATTGGTGATGGTGGCGGTCTTGGAGTCCAGCCAGGCATCGTAAGGCGGCCACAGCGGCATGCGCCACAACGGATCGTTCTCCCTCATCGCGCTGCGCGCGAGGTCGGCAGCCAGCGTCTCATCATGGGTGTAGAAGGGCGGCAGATCCGGCCCCAGTGCGACGCGGGCCGCGCCGGTCAGCGTGCCCAGGTCGATCAGCAGATCGGGCTCCTCCTCGTCGGCCAGAGCCAGCGCGTCGGCGAGCACGAGGCGGCCTTCGGCGTCGGTGTTGCCGATCTCGACGGTGATCCCTTTGCGCGAGGTGAAGATATCGAGCGGACGGAAGGCATTGCCCGCGACGGCGTTTTCCACCGCCGGGATCAGCACGCGCAGCCGCACCTTCAGCTTCGCATCCATCACCATGCGCGCCAGCGCCAGCACGTTGGCGGCGCCGCCCATGTCCTTCTTCATGATCAGCATGCCGCTCGACGGCTTCAGGTCGAGCCCGCCGGTGTCGAAACAGACGCCCTTGCCGACCAGCGTCACCTTGGGATGATCAGGATCGCCCCAGACGATGTCGATCAGCCGTGGCGCGCGGCTGGAGGCCATGCCGACGGCGTGGATCAGCGGAAAGTTCTTCGCCAGCTCCTCGCCGACGGTGCAGGAAAAGCTCGCGCCGAACTCGGCGGCGAGCGCTTGCGCGGCTGCGGCGAGCTCATCCGGGCCCATGTCGTTGGACGGCGTGTTGATGAGGTCGCGCGCGAGCATTGCCGCATCGGCAATCCGCTCGATCTCGGCCGCGTCGACACTGTCAGGCGGCACCAGCCGGATCTCGGGGCGATCTGCCTTGCGGTAGCGGGCAAAGCGGTAGCAACCCAATGCGAAGGCGAGCGCGGCCAGCCGCGCATCGTGCGGTGCATTGGCAAACCGATAGGTGCCGGGCGGCAAGAGGCCGGGCAGGGCGCCGGGCCGAAACAGGTCGCGCGATCTTGCATCCTCTTCCTCGAGCCCGAACAGCACCTGCGCAATGGTGCCGTCGGTCGCGGGCAGCGCCAGATAGCTGCCCGGCTTGGCGGCGAAGGCGCTGGCACGCGCGAACTGGCGTTGCGCCGGCGGCAGCGTTTCGGCGACCTGATCCCAGCTCGATTTGGTGACGAAGGTGATCGGGGTGGCGGTGGATGACGTCTCGAAGATAGAAGGCATTGGCGGGTCCGGATCGTCAGTTCAGGCGAGTCATGCGAACGGACGAGACTTCGCAGAGTTTGGCCGCCGCTGCAATCGGCTTTGCCGTCACCGTTCAGCGAGCCGCTACTCGCCGCAAGGTGGGCATGCGGTTCGATGCGCTCGACGAGATCCGCGAGCGGCTTGCCATCGAGTATCGAACGGGCGCGACGAAACCGTCCGCGGACAAATCTCGTATCTCACGCCGAGAGCTGCCGTTCGCAACGCCACGGCCGCAGGGCTTTACTAGCGCTTCGGTTGTGGCATTATCGACGAACATTTTAGATTGTGTCGCTTGTTCTGCATGAACCCGAACGCAGACACGCGGCGGCATGGTGCCTGCCCAGGTTGGGTCGATACGGCTGAATCTGCTCGTCGAAGCATTTTTCTCATTGTTTGGGCGACGCAGCATATGCAGATGAGCGGCGCAAAATGGATAGATCGTTCGTTGTTGCGCAGATTTCCGACCTGCATCTGGACGGGTCGGGCCGGCTGCTTCCGGCCATCGAGACGCTCAGGGCCGCGATTTGCGAGAAGATGGCGGCTGCCGCGAATGTTCCCGATCGCATCCTGCTGATCACGGGCGATCTGGTGGACGACCCAACGCCGCGCGCGCTCGACGAGGCGCTCGCCGTCATCGCATGCTTCCGGCAGACGGGGCTGTTCACCGACATCCAAGCCGTGGCAGGCAATCACGACGTCAAGCGGCCGAGCCAGCGTGCGGGCCGTCACGACGCCTACGATTACCTGCACCTGCCGCGGACGGCGAAGAATGTCTATTACCGTCAGGCAGGCCTCGACCTGGTGCTGCTCGATTCCAATCGCGCCAACTTGAAGGCGCTCGCGAGCGGCAAGATCGACGAGAGCGCTTATAAGGCGATGGTCGCCGATTCCGCCCGGCTGAGCGCCGAGGTCGCGGGAAGCATCGGTTCGGCCGGGCGCGCCGACTACGCCGAGCCGGCGGAAAATCTGGTTCGTGTGCTGGCCCTGCACCATCACCCACTGCCGCAGGCCACCGGCGAAGGAAAGCGCTTTCTAGGCATGCCGGACGAGCCGCTGATGTATCTCGCCGCACCCGCGACCTTCCTCGAGGCCGCCACCTCGCTCAACGTCGATCTGGTTCTGCACGGTCATCGCCATGTCGAGGGGCTGACCCGCTATTCCATCCCCGATCCGCGTGCGACGTCGAGCGAGAGCGGTGAGGCGTTCTGGCGCACGATCTACGTGCTCTCCTGTCCGTCCTCGACCGGGCAAGCCGGCGACGATGCCGGTTTCAACCTCGTCCATTTCGGCCCCGCGTCCCATGCCGGCCGCAACGAGCACCGCTTCGCGATCACCCGCTATACGAGGCTCCGCAACGATGCGGCCTTCAGGCCGCTCGATTCCAACCTGCCGGGCGGCGTCATCAGGCTGCCGGCGGGGCGGGACTTTTCCCGCGATCCGGCCGTCCAGTCGGCGATCGAGGCGGCCTCGTCCCGCACACTGAAACGCGACCAGGTCGCGGCGATCGTCCGCCGGCTGTTCATGCGTGGCAGCTTTTACGATGGGGCGGAGCCGAACTGGGCGATAGCGCTCTACACCTACATGGTCTCGGCCCATGCCTGGGCGGAGCTCGAGCGTAAGGCCGCGAGATCCCGGCCGGGATTCGACAGCGACGCGCTCGCCGCGGTGAAGACGTTGCTCGGCCGATTGATCGAGCAATCCGCTGACGTGCTCGGCATCGATCGCGCTCAGCTCGATGAGCTCTACGGGAGAGGCCTGATCAATTGTAACGACTTCCTGCGTCAGGTGCCGCGGCTGCCTTCTGAAGGTGTCGACGTTCAGCGGCGGGGGCGGCAGAGGCTGCAACTGCTGCTGGAGCTGGATCAGCAGGTGCAGGCGCTCGGCCCCGATCTCGGCCTCGGCGGCAAAGCGCCGCCGCAACCATCGCCGGCGTGAGAGAAGCGCGTCTGAGCGCTGTTAACCGGCCGTTAGGGTTAACATTCTACTGCTGACACGTTCGGCTCGATCGAGCAGCTCGAGAGTCAAAGCGTCATGCGTCAACGGATCAGGCTTACCCGGCTACTTGCTTCGACGTCGCTGGTCGCGACGGTGGCGATGAGCCTCGGCGGCTGCACGGCGATGTCGAAGCTCTCGGAGGTGACGGGCTCGGTCGGCCCCCGGGCGGACGCGGCCTCCGCCGATCGCGCGCCCACCGATCCGGCGCGTGCGGTCGAAGCCTATGGCGAGCGCTACCGCGCCAATCCCAAAGATGCCGACGCCGCGCTCGCCTATGGACAGGCCTTGCGTGCCAACGGCCAGCGCGCCCAGGCCGCCGCCGTGCTCGAGCAGGCGACGATCGCCAACCCCGGCAACAAGGCGCTGCTTGCCCAGTACGGCCGCGCACTCGCCGACAACGGCAATTTCCAGCAGGCCTTCGACGTGCTGTCGAAGGCGCATTCGCCCGACAATCCGGACTGGCGCCTGCTCTCGGTGCAGGGCACCGCGCTCGACCAGATGGGCCGTCATGAGGAGGCGCGATCCTATTACGCGAGCGCGCTCAAGATCGCACCGGGTGATCCCGGCGTGCTCTCCAACCTCGGCCTGTCCTACATGCTGTCGAAAGAGCTGCCGAAGGCGGAAGAGGCGCTGCGGCAGGCGCATGCCTCGCCGCGTGCCAGCGCCCGGGTCCGGCAGAATCTCGGCCTGGTCGTCGGCCTGCAGGGCCGCTTCGCGGAGGCGGAGACCATCGTCAAGGCGGACCTGCCGCCGGACCAAGCTGCGGCCAATGTCGCCTATCTCAAGGAGATGCTGAGCCGTAGCGAGGCCCCGCGCGGCGCGCCGAAGCGGACGCCGGTCGCTTCGCTGAGCCAGCCCGGCTGATCATCTGACTTCCTGGCCTTGGTGGCGGACCGTACGGTCCAGCCCGGCTCATTGCATCTCGGTGACCTTGATGGCGGTGGGTCCGAGAATGACCACGAACAGCACAGGCAGGAAAAACAGGATCATCGGCACCGTGAGCTTCGGCGGCAGCGCGGCCGCCTTCTTCTCGGCCTCGTTCATGCGCATGTCGCGATTTTCCTGCGCCATGACGCGCAGGGAATGGCCGAGCGGAGTGCCGTATCGTTCCGCCTGTTGCAGCGCCAGACACACCGACTTGACGCCCTCGAGCCCGGTGCGCCGTGCCAGGTTCTCATAGGCGACCTTGCGATCCTGCAGGTAGGACAGCTCGGCCGTGGTCAGGGTGAACTCCTCCGACAGCGCGATCGACTGGCCCACGATTTCGGTCGCAACTTTCCGGAATGCCATCTCGACCGACATGCCCGATTCGATGCAGATCAGGAGCAAATCGAGCGCGTCGGGAAACGCACGCTTGATCGAGAGCTGGCGCTTGGAGATCGCATTCCTGAGGAACAGCATCGGCGCCTGGAGGCCGAGATAGGCGGCGCCGATACAGATGCCGATCTTGATCGGCATCGCCTGTTGCATGTTTCCGATCACGAACACGTAGAGGGCCGAGCCGATCAAGAACACGATCGGGGCGACCATGCGGGCAAACAGGAAGGTGATGTAGGGCGCCTGGCCGCGGTAACCCGCCATGATGAGCTTGTCCCGCGCAGCCTCCTGCGCGAGCCATTTGGTCAGGTTGAAGTCCTCAACCACCTTGGAGACGAGTTGCTTCGGCGTCTGGCGCAGCGAAACCTTCTCGCTCTTGTTGAGACGCTCACGCTCGCGCTGCCGGATGCGTTCACGCTCGCTCGCCACCGCCTTCATGCGCTTGGAGAGGCCCTCGCCGGCGAACAACGGCATCACCAGCGTATAGACGGTGGCGCTCGCGGCGATGGCCGCGAGCAGCATGGTCATGAAACGGACGTCGTGCAGTTTCGAGACGAGGAATTCGACCATGCGACACCGTCAGAAATCGAAGTTGATCATCTTCTTCATCACCAGGATGCCGATCGACATCCAGACGACGCAGCCGACCAGCATCAGCTGGCCGGTGGGATGAGTCCAAAGCACCGAGATGTATTGCGGCGTCGTGAGATAGACAAGGAACATCACGATCGGCGGCAGCGAGCCGATGATGCCGGCCGAGGCCTTGGCTTCCATCGACATCGCCTGGATCTTTTCCTTCATCTTCTTGCGGTCGCGCAGCACCTTGGAGAGGTTACCGAGCGCTTCGGAGAGGTTGCCGCCCGATTTCTGCTGGATCGACACCACGATTCCGAAGAAATTGGCTTCCGGCAGCGGCATGCGCTCGTAGAGCCGCGCGCAGGCTTCGCCCAGCGGCATGCCGATCGCCTGCGTCTCGATGATGGCCAGAAACTCGCTGCGCAGCGGCTCGGGCGAATCGGCGGCTACGACCTTGATCGATTCGAACAAGGGCAGGCCTGCCTTGATGCCGCGGACGATCACGTCGACCGCGTCGGGCAGTGCAGCCAGGAACTTGGTTTCGCGACGCTTCTTGAGGAAGCCGAGTGCCCAGCGCGGCAGGCCGAAGCCGCCGGCAAAGGCAAGACCGGCGGCGCCGATCAGGCCCCCGCCCGCGAACATAGCGGCCGCGAAAAAAACGCCGGCCACCACGGCGGACACGGTCCAGAACTTCTGCGGCGTCCAGTCGAGCCCGGCCTGCGACAGGCGGACGCTGAGCGGAGCGCTCTTCTCCTGGGCGCGCCGCGCCTCGAGGTCTTTCAGCGTGGACTCGACCTGCTCGCGGCGAGAGCGCTGGGTTTTCTCGGCCTGCCGGGCCGTGGGCGCTTCGGCGCGCGCGACCGAGGCACGGCGGCTTTCCGCCTTTCGCTCCCCAGACAGCACCGGATAGAGGAATACCCAGGCGATGCCACCAACTGCTGCGGTGGCGAGGAAGGCGAGGGCGAGGACCTGCATGTTCATGGCGCTGCCAATCTGCTCACGTCTTCGGCGCGACTTCCGCCGCGTCGAGCGCCGCGGCGAGGCGCTTCTCCTCGCCGTAATAACGGGCGCGTTCCCAGAACTTCGGACGGCCGATGCCGGTTGAGCGGTGCCGGCCGATGATCTTGCCGTTGGCGTCCTCGCCGACCATGTCGTAGAGGAAGATGTCCTGGGTGATGATGGTGTCGCCTTCCATGCCCATCACCTCGGTGATGTGGGTGATGCGGCGGGAGCCGTCGCGCAGGCGCGCGGCCTGGATGATGACGTCGATCGAGGCGCAGATCATCTCGCGAATTGTTCGCGACGGAAGGGAAAAGCCGCCCATCGTGATCATGGATTCGCAGCGCGACAGCGCCTCGCGCGGGTTGTTGGCGTGCAGCGTGCCCATCGAGCCGTCATGGCCGGTGTTCATGGCCTGCAGCAGGTCGAAGGCTTCGGGTCCGCGGACCTCGCCGACGATGATGCGTTCGGGACGCATACGCAGGCAGTTGCGCACCAATTCGCGCATCGTGACCTGGCCCTCGCCCTCGATGTTGGGCGGACGGGTTTCCAGCCGCACCACGTGAGGCTGCTGCAGCTGGAGCTCGGCGGCGTCCTCGCAGGTGATGACGCGCTCGTCGTGCTCGATGTAGTTGGTGAGGCAGTTGAGCAGGGTCGTCTTGCCCGAGCCGGTACCGCCGGAAATCAGCACGTTGCAGCGGACGCGGCCGATGATCTGAAGGATCTCGGCGCCTTCCGGCGTGATCGCGCCGAACTTGACGAGCTGATCCAGCGTCAGCTTGTCTTTCTTGAATTTGCGGATGGTGAGCGCGGGGCCGTCGATCGACAGCGGCGGCACGATGGCGTTGACACGGGAGCCGTCGGCGAGGCGCGCGTCGCAGATCGGCGAGGATTCGTCGACGCGCCGGCCGACCTGGCTGACGATGCGCTGGCAGATATTGAGAAGCTGCTGGTTGTCGCGGAAGCGGATGCCGGTACGCTGGATCTTGCCGCCGACCTCAATGTAGACGGTGTTGGCGCCATTGACCATGATGTCGGCGATGTCGTCGCGCGACAATAGCGGCTCGAGCGGGCCGTAACCGAGGACGTCGTTGCAGATGTCGTCGAGCAGCTCCTCCTGCTCGGCGATCGACATCACGATGTTCTTGATCGCGATGATCTCGTTGACGATGTCGCGGATTTCCTCGCGCGCGGACTCCGAATCGAGCTTGGCGAGCTGGGCGAGGTCGATGGCCTCGATCAGCGCGCCGAAGATGGTCGCCTTGACCTCGTAATAATTGTCCGAACGCCGGCTCTCCATGGCCGGAGGCGGCGGAGCCTTGGCGGGCGCAAGCGGCGGCGAGGCGACGGCCGGCGGAGGCGGAGCGCGCGAAACCGTCGGCGCCTGAGCCGGGGCAGGCTCGAGCGACACGGCGCCGGGCTTGGGTGCCCGAAGGTCGGTGTCTGTTCCGCTACGCTTACCGAACACTTAACAACTCCATGCGGCGGCTTATCTTCCCCGCAACTTCTCAATCAGAGGTGAAAGCAGGGACGACTTTTGCTTCTTGGTCTCGCTGCGGCCGGTCAGGCGCTGGGCGATCTGCAGGAACATCTCGATCGACTTGTGGTTGGCGGAGATCTCCGCGATCATCTGGCCGTTGTTGGCCGCCGAGCCGAAGATCTGCGGTTCGAACGGGATCGAGACGACCGGCTGGCTCTCGATTGCCTTGGCGAACTCCGCGGCGGCGATCTCGGGCCGTTTCGGCACGCCGACCTGGTTCAGGCAGTAGAGCGGCGGCCGGTCATTGGGGCGGGCGGCCTTCAATAGATCGAACAGGTTCTTGGTATTGCGCAGATTGGCGAGGTCCGGGGCGGCCACGATCAGGATGTCGTCCGCCCCGATCAAGGCGCGCTTGGTCCAGCCCGACCATTGATGCGGAACGTCGAGCACGATGCAGGGCATGGTGGAGCGCAGCGTGTCGAATACGGCATCGAAAGCGTCAGTGCCGAAATCATAAACCCGGTCGAGCGTCGCAGGCGCCGCCAGCAGGCTGAGATGGTCGGTGCATTTCGACAGCAGGCGGTCGATGAACGCGGTGTCGACGCGGTCAGGCGAGAACACGGCGTCGGCGATACCCTGCGGCGGATCCTGGTTGTAGTCGAGCCCGGCCGTGCCGAAGGCGAGGTCGAGATCGGCGACGACGGCGTCCATCGCGAGGTCTCGCGCGATCGCCCACGCGACGTTGTGCGAGATGGTCGAAGCCCCGACGCCACCCTTGGCTCCGACCACGGCGATGATGCGGCCGACTGCCTTGGCTTCGGGGGCCGAGAACAGGTTGCAGATCGAGCGTACGACGTCGATCGCGCCGACCGGCGCGAGCACGTAATCGCTGACGCCGCGGCGCACCAGCTCGCGATAGAGCGTGACGTCGTTGATGCGGCCGATCACCACCACGCGGGTGCCGGCATCGCAGACAGTGGCGAGCTGGTCGAGTCCGCCCAGCAGGTCGTTGCGACCGTCGCTCTCGAGCACGATCACGTTCGGCGTGGGAGCCGAGCGGTAGGCTTCGATCGCGGCCGCCATGCCGCCCATCTGGATCTTCAGGTGAGCCTTGCCGAGACGGCGATCCTCGCCGGCCGACTGCACCGCGGCGGCCGTCTCCACGGTTTCGCAGAAGGCCTGAACCGAGACGCGCGGCGCGGGCGCAATATGCTCCTCGACCGGCGGAGGAGCTGCTGCCGGCTGCTCTTCGTGTGTCTGGCGCGCGTAACTGATCATTTGCCGGTGTCGCTGAGTTTGGCCCTGTCGGCCTCGGGATAGGTGGTCGCCGTCGTCGTTCCCTTGCGATACTTCTCGAACCCGGTGATGCGCCGCGGCGTGTATGACGGAGTTTCGGGCCGCGGCTGCTCAAGATCCGACGGATTGTCGACCATGGCCGCGAGGTTGCGCTGATAAGCGCAGCCGTAATTGTAATAGTCCTTGTTCTCGAACCAGCGCTTGTTCTTCATCGAGGGTCCGATGTCTTCCGGCCACAGGCCGCAGGGACCGGCGACTGCGGCAATCCTGGAATAGGTGAGCCGGATCGGGGGGAGGAAGCGCTTGTCTTGCGGCTGGTAGGGGTGAAGGCTGACGCCGCGCGGCGGAACGCCTGCCGCCGCCAGCATCGCCTGGATCTCACGCATCGTATCGGCGACCGGGCGAGCATTGGGCGTATTGGAAGGCACGTCGATGCGAATCGCGCCGGTGCCTTCTTGCAACCACGCCGATGCCACGCCCATCACGTCAGCGCGTTGGGCCGCGGTTAATCCGCCGCGGGCATGACCCACGAAGACGACGATCGAGCGATTCTGCTCCTCGACCGCGATCGGATGGCGCTGCTTGTAGTCGTCGGGAATGGACGCCGTGAGGACTTCGTCGTGCTGGCAGCCCCCGACCGCGAGCGCGAGGCCGATGAGCGCGCCACCGAGGCTGATGGCGCGCTTGCGAAGCTGGGGTGGTCTCGTGATCATCGTGAAATCCCCGTTCCGCCTCAGTCGGTAATGAAGCCGTAGGTGCCGCGGTAGTTCTTGGCCGCTTCGGTCCGGCCCGGCACGCCGTAGATCCGGTTGATATTGCCGATCAGCTGCGCCTGCGGATCCGCAGGCGGGGCGAAGCCGTCATCCGGCCGCGACAGGTCCTTCGGCGCCACCGCGCGGACCACATAGGGCGTCACGATCACGACCAACTCGGTTGCATTGTTGACGAAGTCGCGGCTGCGGAACAGCGTGCCGAGGATCGGGAGCTGCATTAGCCCCGGCATTCCGTTGACAGCTTGCTTGGTCTGCTGCTGGATCAGGCCGGCCATCGCCATCGCGCCGCCGGACGGAATTTCCAGCGAAGTCTCTGCGCGGCGTGTCTTGATTGAGGGGACCGTCAGCGAGTTGACCGTGTTCGAGGTCACCGCCTGCGACAGCGTGATCGCATTCTCATTTGACAGTTCGGAGACCTCGGTCATCACCCGCAAGCTGATCTTGCCTTCGCTCAGGACCACAGGCGTAAAGTTGAGTGAGATGCCGAACTTCTTGAAGCTGATCTGAGTGGTACAGACGCGCGTGACGGGATCGCACGAATAACCTGCAGGCACCGGAAATTCGCCGCCGGCGAGAAAGGTGGCGGACTCTCCGGAGATCGCGGTCAGGTTCGGCTCGGCCAGCGTCCTGATCACGCCCGCGCTCTCCATCGCACGCAGGGTCGCCTGCACCGAAGGCGTCGCGCCGAAACTCGCAGTGAGATTGTTGCCATCCACCAGATTACGGCCGAGGGCCGTGAACGGGTTGGAGTTGCTGAAGCTCACCACCGATGTGCCGTAGTTGAGGTTGGCGGTGAGGTCGATACCGAGCTGCTTGACGATCGTACGCGCGACTTCGGCAACGGTCACCTTGAGCATGACTTGGTCGCGGCCGCGCACCACGATCGAGTTCACCACCTTGTCGACGCCGCCGGCTAGGCGCGCAGCGAGCTCGTTGGCCTGTTGCGCTTCCATAGGGTTGGCGGCCGTGCCGGACAGGACGATACCGTCGCCCAGGCCGTCGATCTGGATGTCTGAGTTGGGCAGAACCTGCTTCAGTGCGGCCCGCACGCCGTTGAGGTCGCGCTTCACCGCGATGTCGTAGGCCGCGATCTGCTGCCCGGCGGAATCGAAGAACACGATATTGGTCTGGCCGACCGCGGCGCCGATGATATAGGCGCGCTGTGCGGAGCGGACCACCGCATTGGCGATCTTGGGATCGGCGACCAGCACGTCCTTGATGTCGCGCGGCAGGTCGATCACGACCGACTTGCCGATGCCGAGCGAGAGGAAACGCGCGTTGATCTGGCCGTCCGCCGCGGCCTGCGGCACAGGGCGGTAATCGGCGGCGACTGCCGGGGCGATCGTCGGGCTGAGCGCCAGCGCGACGGCGGCCGAAAACGACAGGGCGCGGACCAGTGAGGTCCGCATCGTCGCCGAATCTGCCCTGTATTTGATGTCGACTGTCTTCATCGTGCCTTAGCCGCCTGACTTGGAATGCCGTAGCGAATGATCGAGACACCGTCGCGCTTCTGCGCGGAGTCATCGAGCGTGATCTCGCTCATCTTGACGTCGACGATGCTGCGCAGCGCCAGCGACAGCGTGCCGCTCTGGCGAGCCGCGGAGAGCGTTGCGGTCTGCGCGGGATTGAGCTCGAGGGTGACGGTCTTGCCGATCACCGCGTTCTGCCCGTCCTTCTCCTTGGGTGCCTGGTCGATGGCCAGGACCCGGATATTGGCCAGGATGATCTCGGAGGTGACGATGTCGGGAGCGCCGCTGCTCTGATCCGGGTTCTTGAGCCGGCGGGTGAGCAGGACGTCGACGCGGTCGTTGGGCAGGATGAAGCCGCCCGCGCCGGTCTCCGGCGAGATCTCGGTCGAGATCGCCCGCATGCCGGTGGGCAGGATTGCCGCCATGAAGCCGGAACCTTCGGCCTTAACCAGCTTCTGGTCGCGGATCGGCTCACCCTGGATGAAGGGCGCGCGCGCGATCGAGCCGGTCACCTGGGTCGCACCGTCGGGGCGCTCGTTGCGTCGGATGAAGGTGGCGCTGGCGGTCGCGGTCGGCCAGGTCTGCCATTGCACGTCTTCGGGCTTCACGGTCTGGCCGAGGCCGATGTCGTTCTTGGCCACGAGGACGTCGACGGTCGGCAGCTGCGCGACCGGAACCGGAGGCGGCGCAGAATTGTCGGAGCCGCTCGCCAGGTACGCGGCGACGCCGCCGGCGCAGATGGCGACCGTCAGGACGACAATGCGTGCCCTATTCATACGCTTCAACTTTCCAACAATACGCCGCGACGCTGCCGCCGCCGTGATCGGCAGTTGACCAGCTATTCGTCAAAGCATGGTTAATGAGGCGTATCTAAATCGCCTTAACGCCGGGTTTACCCGGGGCGTTCAGCGCAGCGCGAGGCGAGCGAGGTCGATCGCCTTCACCCATTCGGTCTCCGGGTAGACCATCAGCGCGCTCAGCGCGAGCGCGATGCCGTAGGGAATGCCGCTCTCCTTGGCGTGCAGCCGTGCGAGCCAGGCCTGTCCTGCCAGCCCGTAAGGCAGCGGCCACTGCCGGAACTGCAGCAGGAGCAGCGTCAGCGCGCCGCCGAACAGCGAGGCGTAGAGCAGGAAGTTCATCAGATGTGGGAAGCCGAACCAGAGCGCGACGGAGGCCGCGACCTTGGCGTCGCCGCCGCCCACCCAGCCCATGGCGAAGCAGGTGAAGGCCACGACCAGAACGAGCGCACCGGCGCCGACATGACTCAGCATCTCGTAAGGTGCCATGCCCCCGGCGAGGGCGAGCGCGCAGAAGCCCGCCACCAGCGCCAGCGATACGCGGTTCGAGATCGTCATCGTGAAGAGATCGCTCGCGGCGGCGAACGCCATCAGGGCCGGGAAGAGCAGAAGGCGCGCAAGGTCGAGAATCATGGGCTGCGTCTTGAGGCCTGGGTTTGTCGCGGGAGCTGCTTCGGGCGATGCTAGCGCGCGATGCTAAACAAACCGACAACGGAGGCACGGGCGCGCCGGGGCCTCGGCCGACGAACGCGCTTTCACCAGAAGCTGGCAATACGTGCGGCGAGCGCGACCGTCGCAACCAGCAGCGCAAGGCAGATCCAATAGACCGGCGAGCCGGCCTGCGCCGCTTCCGCCTCGTGGGCCGCGACCGCGGCATCGGTTCTGAACTCGTGCAACGCCACTGGAACTCGCCGTCTTCAGAAAAACAAACGCCCCGGAGGTCCGGGGCTTTTGCCGTCGTTCGTGGACCCGCTTACTTCAGCGAGGTGCTGATCGAGCTGAACTTGGCGTTCAGCGTGGTGCCGAGATTGTTGACGACGGTGATGATGGCCAGCGCGATGCCGGCGGCGATCAGGCCGTATTCGATGGCGGTGGCGCCGGATTCATCCTTCGCGAAACGCGCAATCAAGTTCTTCATGAACAAAACTCCGTCTGGGTGGGGACCGCCTCGTTCGGCGCTGTCGTTGACGCGACGACCATGAGAGCCGAGCTCTTTCGGGAGAGTTAATTCGACCGGGTAATCCCACGTCCGGCGCGATGCTTTTGCCCAGAGTGAATTTCGCCTTAAGACGGCACCTGCAAATTCGTTGCGGTTCCGGATGCGCCGCCAACGCGGCGCGTGCTTCACCCTCCCTTAAATTTCGCGGAGTAGGCCTTGAGCTACAGCGGAATTCGCGGAGAGAGGCGACGATGTCGAGCCTGCCCATGCAAGTCGCCTTGATGCTCGGCGAGACCATCGTCAAGGTGATCCCGGTCACCTTGGTGCTCGCGGCGGTCTTCACCGTGCTGGAGCATTTCTGGGCCTGCAATCCCGGCGCGCCGTGGTGGCGCAAGCGGGAGATCGTCACCGACATCTGCTACTGGTTCTTCGTTCCGGTGTTCGCCCGCACCATGCGGATCGGGCTGCTGGTTGTCGGCGCCAGCGTCGTCTTCAACATCCACGACGCCGACGAGCTCATCGCCTTTTACGACAATGGCCACGGTCCGCTGGCGCAGCTGCCGCTGTGGCTGCAGGCCGTGCTGTTCCTGGTGCTGTCCGATTTCATGCTGTACTGGCTGCATCGGCTTTTCCACGACGGCGGCTTCTGGAAATATCACGCCATCCATCATTCGTCGGAGGAGATCGGCTGGATCTCCGCGGCGCGCTTCCATCCGGTCAATCTCTTGCTCGGGACGATCAGCGTCGACGTCGTGCTGCTGATGGCAGGCATCTCCCCGAACGTCATGGTCTGGGTCGGCCCGTTCACCACCTTCCACTCGGCCTTTGTGCACGCCAACCTGAACTGGACTTTCGGACCGTTCAAATACGTGCTGGCGACGCCGGTCTTCCATCGCTGGCACCACACCTCCCTCGAAGAGGGCGGCGACACCAATTTTGCCGGAACGTTCCCGATCTGGGACGTGCTGTTCGGCACCTTCCGCATGCCGGAGGGCAGGCTGCCGCAGGACTACGGCAAGGACGAAGCGGCCATGCCCAAGGAGATCGGCGGGCAGCTCGCCTTTCCGTTCCGGCATTAGGGGGCGGGCCCCGCAAATGTCCGTCCGTTCAAACAATACGCGGCGAGTTTGCGGAACGTTCACGAATTAAAGGCAGGTTAGCCGGGTCGGGCACCGGCTCCGCTGTATTCGGTCGCTTCTGCCGGTCTGTGACGTCCCGGGGGTAAGAGTATGCGTAAAGAAATGCTGCGCCGTCATGTGCGCGTCTGTGTTCTGGTTGCCGCTGCGGTGCTGGCCTCGCCGGCCGCCAGCCTTGCCGAGCCCGTCGCCGATACCATCGCCGTCAATGTCGACCAGGCCAAGCTGGTGCGGCTGCCCGGCAAGGTGGCGACCATCGTGGTCGGCAATCCCCTGATCGCCGACGTCACGCTCCAGCCCGGCGGCATGATCGTCGTGACCGGAAAGGGCTACGGGGCCACCAACTTCATCGCGCTCGACCGCGGCGGCGAGATTCTGGTGGACCGCCAGATCCAGGTCGAAGGTCCGAGCGACCGGCTCGTCACCGTCTATCGCGGGGTCGAGCGGGAGTCCTACAGTTGCGTGCCGCTTTGCCAGCGCCGCGTGACGCTCGGCGACAGCGACACCTATTTCAACAACGCGATGAGCCAGGCCGGTACGCTGAGCAGCAGCGCCAGCGGAGGTGCGGGTGCCGGCGCGGCTGCCAAGCCAAACTAGCCCACGGGCGGGCCTCGATCCCGCCAAGCCGCTCGATTCGAGGGCGGCACCTCGTTGCATGCCGTGCTTCCTCCCGCTTGCGGGCGCTGGTTAACGCGGTGTTAACGGCGCGGTCCGCCGGAAGCGGATCGTCTGAAACACTTAGACAATCAGTTTCCGCTATTGAACGGGCAGATGATCGCCGGCCGCTGGGGAATTTGACGAGATGCCATCGCCTGCACCTACGAGGTTCACGCTCCGGAAAGCGCTGCTCCGGTTTCGCGGCAACCGCCGCGGCTCCGCAGCCGTCGAATTTGCGCTGGTCGCACCGATGTTCTTCGCGCTGCTGTTCGCGATCCTCGAGACGGCGCTCATGTTCTTCTCCAGCCAGGTGCTCGAGACCATCGCGCAGGACTCCGCGCGCGCGATTCTAACCGGCCAGGCTCAGGCGCAGGGCGGCTCGGTGGCGGCCTGCCAGTCCGCGCCCAACACAGTCGCTGCATGCGATCAGACGACGTTCAAGACCTTCGTCTGCAGCAAGATTCCGGCGCTGTTCGATTGCAGCAAGCTGTACGTCGACGTCGTCAGCACCAGCTCGTTCGGGACGCTCAGCCTCACCAATTTCGGCAATTCCTGCACCTTCAATCCCTCCGGGATGCAGTACAGTGCCGGAACCTCCGGCCAGGTCGTCGTGGTGCGCCTGTTCTATCAATGGCCGCTCATCGTCACCGGCCTCGGCTACAACGCGGGATGCAGCAACAAGCGGCTGATGGTGGCGACGGTGGCGTTCAAGAACGAACCCTTCTGATGCAGATGGATCTGGGCGGACCGATGCGGGCGATTGCGAACATCTGGAGGAATGCACGCGGCTCCGTGCGCGGCTTCGTCGCCGACAAGCGCGCCCTGGCGGCGACCGAATTCGCGATCATCGTACCGCTGATGCTGGTGATGTTCTTCGGCACCGTGGAATTTTCGTCCGCCGTGGCGATCGACCGCAAAATCACGTTGATCGCGCGGACATTGTCCGATTTGACCTCGCAGTCGACCACGCTCAACGATGCCGGCATGAAGGATACGTTCACGGCAAGCATCTCCGTCGTCATGCCTTACGACGCTGCGCTCGTGAAGGGCACGATCTCCCAGATCTACATCGACGCCAACAGCATCGCCAAGGTCCAGTGGAGCAGGGCCGGCACGATTGCGAGCGGCGCGACGCAAGCCACGCTTGCGACCTCGGCTCGGAACGCCGGCGACACGGTCACCACGATGATTCCCCCGGCACTCTTGATTCCGTCGAGCTATCTCATCCTGAGCGAAGCCAACTACACTTACACGCCGACCATCGGCTACGTGTTGAAGTCGAGCGTAACCCTGAGCGATCTCTCCTACACGCGGCCGCGTCAGGTCACCTGCGTGCCGTACAACAACGTGCCGTCGACGTGTTGAGATCTGTCAGCCGCCCGTGACATGAAAAAGGCCGTGCGTTGCGCACGGCCTTTTTGCTTTGGCTCGCTGATCGGGCCGGCGCCCGGCGGGCTCAGCCCGCAGCGCGCAGGTTGTCCGCCGCAGACTTGCCGGAACGGCGGTCGGCCACGATCTCGTAGGAGATCTTCTGGCCCTCGCGGAGCGAGCCGAGGCCGGCGCGCTCCACGGCGCTGATGTGAACGAACACGTCCTGGCCGCCATCGTCGGGCTGAATGAAGCCATAGCCCTTGGTTGCGTTAAACCACTTCACGGTTCCCATGCTCACGGGGGTAGTCCCTCTCAGATAACACTATGTCGGAGCCCGCTCGCGCGGGCAGGGTTAGATCGAATTTCTGGAAGGGTCGTCAGCGTGTCTGAACCGGCTGTACCGGTGGATGCCAATGTCGTCCGGCCGAAAATCGATTAATTCATTTTATCGGAAGCAGCGGTTCGAAACAATCCGGACGCGCACGATTTTTTGATCCGCCGTGATGTCAACGGCGGATCACCTAACAGATCGGAATTCGAACCCGCGCCGCAGCCGACTAGCGGCGGCGGAATTGGCCGCCGCGCTGTCCGGGACGGGGCGGTCCGCCCGGCGTGCTGGGACGTTCGTCCTTGTGGCGGAAAATCAGCCGGCCCTTCTCGAGGTCATAGGGCGACATCTCCACCGTCACGCGGTCGCCCGCGAGCGTCTTGATGCGGTTCTTCTTCATCTTGCCGGCGGTATAGGCAACGATCTCGTGTCCGGCGTCGAGCTGCACGCGGTAGCGGGCATCGGGGAGGATTTCGGTGACCAGTCCTTCGAACTGGATCAGCTCTTCCTTAGCCATTGATATCTCCAGGTCGTGGACGGCTAGTGCGAATAGGGTTTGCGGTTCGGTTGGCTGTTTGGCCGACTCTGGCGGCGCAAAAAGGCAACGCCTTGTATCCCATCAGGGGTCCCGGCGCTATGCGCGGAACGCTGTTCCGGACGGTCGACAGGCGATGAATGCATCTTACCACCGGAGCGGCGGCGGCGAGAACCCTTGGAAGCATTCGGGCCACTGCCGGGCCGTCCGTCGGCATGCCTCGCCTCGGCGTGCCGGCCTTCACCGTGCCTGCCGTCGCCTTGCTTACCGGCACTATGGTGGCGCCCGTCGGCATGCCGTTCGTCGGCGCGACGTCCGTCACCGTGGCGTGCGCCTTGCGGGCGCTGGCCCGGACGACCGCCCGGCCGGCCCTGTCGTTGCTGCGACGGGGCGGGACCAGCATCGCGGCGGCCGGCGTCGGTGCGGTGGTCCTCCCGCGGCAGGGCGACGCGAATCAGCCGCTCGATGTCGCGCAGATAGCCGAGCTCCTCGCCGCCCGCGACCAGCGAGATTGCGGTGCCGTCGGCTCCGGCGCGCGCGGTGCGGCCGATGCGGTGGACGTAGGTCTCCGGCACGTTCGGCAGGTCGAAGTTGATGACGTGACTGATGCCGTCGACGTCGATGCCGCGAGCGGCGATGTCGGTGGCGACCAGGGTGCGGATCTCTCCCGAGCGGAACTGGGCCAGCGTGCGCTCGCGATGGTTCTGCGACTTGTTGCCGTGGATGGCGTTGGCGGCGATCCCGGCCTTGGCCAGCGTCTTCACCACCTTGTCGGCGCCGTGCTTGGTGCGGGTGAAGACCAGCGCGCGGTTGATCGCCTCGTCCTGCAGCAGCTTGGTCAGGAAGGCCGGCTTGGCCGCGAAGTCGACCTGCAGGATGCGCTGGTTGATCCGCTCGGCGGTCGAGGACACCGGGGTCACCGCGACACGGGCGGGGTCGCGCAACATGGAATCGGCGAGCTCGGCGATGTCCTTCGGCATGGTGGCCGAGAAGAACAGGGTCTGCCGCTTGATCGGCAGCTTGGCGACGATTTTGCGAATGTCGTTGATGAAGCCCATGTCGAGCATGCGGTCGGCTTCGTCGAGCACGAGGAACTCGACGCTTGAAAGCTTCAAGCCGTTGCTCTGCACGAGGTCGAGCAGGCGGCCGGGGGTGGCGACCAGCACGTCGACGCCCTGCATCAGCGCGCGGACCTGGCGGCCCATCGGCACGCCGCCGATCGCGAGCGTCGAGGACAGGCGGATGTGGCGGCCGTAGGCGTTGAAGCTGTCGAGGATCTGCCCGGACAGCTCGCGGGTCGGCGACAGCACCAGCACGCGGGCGGTCTTGGGCTGCGGCTTGATGCGGTTCTCGAGCAGACGATGCAGGATCGGCAGCGCGAAGGACGCGGTCTTGCCGGTACCGGTCTGGGCGATGCCGACGACGTCGCGGCCGGTCAATGCCAGCGGGATGGTTTGGGCCTGGATCGGGGTTGGGGTGACGTAATTCTCTTCACGAAGAGCGCGCGCGATGGGTTCGGCGAGGCCGAAGTCCTGAAACGAAGTCAAAAGAGGGGTTCTTTCCATGTCAAAAGCGAACGCCCGGCGCATCAGCGCGGCGCGCGCAAAAGGGTGTCGAGAAGACACCTGCGTGTTTGGGGTGTCGGATGGCTTGGGAGAGATGGGGCAAGCCAGAGGCCCGTAGAGGGCTTAAGAACACGCGGCTCGCTACGACCCCTTGATTCGCAAGAGGTCTCGGACGCTCATATGGAACATCGAGGGGGCGCTTTCAAGGCACTTGCCTCCGAAACAGCGGGTGCGATGCAAAAATACTGCTGCCAGAAATTTAGCCAGAATTGGCGATTTGCTTAGAAAGTAGTCTGACTGCCGCTTTCGCATACATTTATGTTGCCTATGATTTAGGCTGCAAGACTGCGGAGAAACTTCGATTTCTGCCAATTAGTTTTGCAAATTCAATAAGTTGATGGGTGCCCAGCCCATGGCATGGTTCTTGCGATTCCGTTAACCGCAGGCGGCCGTGGGGCCGTTTCGCAGCGTTTTTCACGTCTGCGTCAGGGAGATGAGGCACTCATGTTTAACAAATCCACTCACGATATAGCGGCGTCATTTAGCCGCCGCGGCGTGCTCGCTGCGACCGCCGGACTGATGCTCGGTCTGGCTTCATTGACTGGCGCAAAGGCCGCCGACGACACCATCAAGGTGGGTGTACTCCACTCCCTGTCCGGCACCATGGCAATCAGCGAAACCACGCTGAAGGACACCATCCTCTTCCTGATCGACGAGCAGAACAAGAAGGGCGGCGTGCTCGGCAAGAAGCTGGAGGCCGTCGTCGTCGATCCCGCATCGAACTGGCCGCTGTTCGCCGAAAAGGCGCGCGAGCTGATCACCAAGAACAAGGTCTCGGTCGTGTTCGGCTGCTGGACCTCGGTGTCGCGTAAGTCGGTGCTCCCGGTGTTCAAGGAGCTCAACAGCATCCTGTTCTACCCCGTGCAATACGAGGGTGAGGAGAGCGAGCGTAACGTGTTCTACACGGGGGCTGCGCCGAACCAGCAGGCGATCCCTGCCGTCGACTACCTCATGAAGGACGAGAAGGTGAAGCGCTGGGTGCTCGCGGGCACCGACTACGTCTATCCGCGCACCACCAACAAGATCCTGGAGGCCTATCTGAAGTCCAAGGGCGTCGCCCAGGAAGACATCATGATCAACTACACGCCGTTCGGTCATTCCGACTGGCAGACGATCGTGGCCGACATCAAGAAGTTCGGCTCGGCCGGCAAGAAGACCGCGGTGGTCTCGACCATCAACGGCGACGCCAACGTTCCCTTCTACAAGGAGCTCGGCAACCAGGGCATCAAGGCCAAGGACATCCCGGTGGTGGCGTTCTCGGTGGGTGAGGAAGAGCTCGCCGGCATCGACACCAAGCCGCTGGTCGGCCACCTCGCCGCCTGGAACTACTTCCAGTCGATCAAGTCGCCGGAGAACGAGAAGTTCATCAAGGCGTGGCAGGCCTACACCAAGAATCCGAAGCGCGTGACCAACGATCCGATGGAAGCGCACGTGATCGGCTTCGACATGTGGGTCAAGGCGGTCGAGAAGGTGAAGTCGACCGATCCCGACAAGGTCATCGACGCTCTCCCGGGCATCGAAGCCAAGAACCTGACCGGCGGCACCTCCAAGATGCTCCCGAACCACCATATCACCAAGCCGGTGTTCATCGGCGAGATCAAGGGCAACGGCCAGTTCGACGTGGTCTGGAAGACCCCGAGCCTCGTCCCCGGCGACGCCTGGTCGAAGGAGCTCGACGGCTCCAAGGACCTGATCGGCGACTGGGTCGGCAAGAAGTGCGGTAACTTCAACACCAAGTCCAACAAGTGCCTCGGCTCGGGCTCCTGATCCCGATCTGACGCTCCATTGCAAGACCGGAGAGGGCGGCGATCCCGCCGCCTTCTCCACTCATTTCTGCCGGGGTCATTCACAGTGCCAGCCCATTTGTCCGCTCGTCTCTGTTCGCTTGCACTCTCGTTGTTCCTGATTGCGTTCGCGCTGCCGGCCTTCGCCGGTCCGTTCGAGGATGCGGTCGCCAAATTCGCCAACGATGATTTTTCCGACACGGAAGAGGCGATCGGTGTGATCGCGGGCAGCGGCAGCAAGCTGGCTTTTCCGATCATCAATGCGCTTCAGGACGGTCGCCTCATGGCCGATCCCGACAGTAAGAAGGTCTACGTCACCGATGCGGACGGCAAGTCGATCGACGCTGCGACCGGCGAGGCCGTTGCCAGCGTTCCCGACAGTGCGAGCGCGGTTCGCCTCAACAACCGCCTGCGCCGCAGCGTCGACGCCGCACTCGGGAGCCTGACGCTGCAGTCTCCGGATCTGGGAACGCGCCTGCAAGCCGCGCAGTCCGTCTTCAAGTCGCACGAGGAGACCGCGCTCGAGGCGGTCGATGCCGCGCTTGCCAAGGAAGCCAACAAATCCGTCAAGGCGGCGCTCACTGAGGCCCGAGCCGCGATCCTGCTGTTCAAGTCCGACGCCACCGAGGTCGAGAAGCTCGAAGCGGTCGCAACCCTCAAGGCGCGGGGCGACCAGGATGCGCTGGCGCTGCTCACCGGCATGGGCGACCAGCCGGCCTCGGTCACCAAGGCCGCCGCGAGCGCGATCGGCTCGATCCAGAATTCGCTCGCAGTCTGGTCGATGGTGCAGAATGCCTGGTACGGCCTCTCGCTCGGCTCGGTGCTGCTGCTCGCCGCGATCGGGCTCGCCATCACCTTCGGCGTGATGGGCGTCATCAACATGGCGCATGGCGAGATGGTGATGATCGGGGCCTACACCACCTTCGTGGTGCAGGAGGTGATCCGCACCCGCTATCCCGGCCTGTTCGACTATTCGCTCTTGATCGCCGTGCCGCTCGCCTTTCTCGTCGCCGGCGCGATCGGCGTCTTGATCGAGCGCAGCATCATCCGCTTCCTCTATGGCCGCCCGCTGGAGACGCTGCTCGCGACCTGGGGCCTATCGCTGGTGCTGCAGCAGGCGGTACGCACCATGTTCGGCCCGACCAATCGCGAGGTCGGCAACCCCTCCTGGATGAGCGGCGCGTTCGAGCTCGGCCAGATCACCATCACCTATAACCGGCTCTGGATCCTTCTCTTCACGCTCGCCGTGTTCGCGATCCTGCTCGCGATGCTGCGCTACACCGCGCTGGGCCTCGAAATGCGCGCCGTGACGCAGAACCGCCGCATGGCGGCTTCCATGGGCATCGCCACCTCGCGCGTCGACGCGCTGACCTTCGGCCTCGGTTCGGGCATTGCCGGCATCGCTGGCGTGGCGCTGTCGCAGATCGACAATGTCAGCCCCAATCTCGGCCAGAGTTACATCATCGACAGTTTCATGGTCGTGGTGTTCGGCGGGGTCGGCAATCTCTGGGGCACGCTCGTCGGCGCCTTCACGCTCGGCATCGCCAACAAGTTCCTGGAGCCGGTCGCCGGCGCCGTGCTCGGCAAGATCGCGATCCTGGTTCTCATCATCCTGTTCATTCAAAAGCGGCCGCGCGGCCTGTTCGCGCTCAAGGGCCGTGCGGTGGAAGCATGACCCCTCACATGCTGACGCGATCGCTGGACCGCAGCGCGACGATCTTCCTTGCCGTCGTCGCGGCCTGCGGCATCCTCATTCCGCTCTCCAACCTGCTGCTTCCCGCGGGCTCGTTCCTGCAGGTGCCGACCTATCTCGTCGCGCTCTGGGGCAAGTATGTCTGCTACGCCATCCTGGCGCTGTCGATCGACCTGATCTGGGGCTATTGCGGCATCCTCTCGCTCGGTCACGGCGCCTTCTTCGCGCTCGGCGGCTACGCCATGGGCATGTACCTGATGCGGCAGATCGGCACCCGCGGCGTCTACGGCAATCCGATCCTGCCCGACTTCATGGTGTTCCTGAACTGGGAGAAGCTGCCCTGGTACTGGTACGGCTTCGACATGTTCTGGTTCGCGGCGCTGATGGTGCTGGTCGTACCGGGCCTGCTCGCCTTCTGCTTCGGCTGGCTCGCCTTCCGCTCACGTGTCACCGGCGTTTATCTGTCGATCATCACGCAGGCGATGACCTACGCGCTGCTGCTCGCCTTCTTCCGCAACGACTTTGGTTTCGGCGGCAATAACGGCCTGACCGACTTCAAGGACATCCTGGGCTTCAACGTCCAGGCGGAGGGGACGCGCGCCGCGTTGTTCGCGCTGAGCTGTCTGGCGCTGATCATCGGCTTCCTGATCTGCCGCGCCATCGTCTCCTCCAAGCTCGGCAAGGTCTTGATTGCCGTGCGCGACGCGGAATCGCGCACGCGCTTCCTCGGCTACCGCGTCGAATCCTACAAGCTGTTCGTGTTCACGGTGTCGGCCTGCATGGCCGGCGTTGCCGGCGCGCTCTACGTGCCGCAGGTCGGCATCATCAACCCGAGCGAATTCGCCCCCGGCAATTCGATCGAGGCGGTGATCTGGGTCGCGGTCGGCGGCCGCGGCACGCTGGTCGGCGCGGCGCTCGGCGCCGTCGTCGTCAACTACGCCAAGACGTTCTTCACCTCGGGCGTGCTCGCGCCGTACTGGCTGTTCATGCTGGGCGCATTGTTCATCCTGGTGACGCTGCTGCTGCCCAAGGGCATCGTCGGCACCTTCAATGCCTGGTGGGATCAATCGAAGGAAAGACGCACCTCCGCCACCTCCATGAGTGCCGCGGCCGAAGACGGCGTCACCGAACCCAAGATGGCGGAGTAAGCGGTCATGAACGTCATGGACACCCGCGCGACCTCCGCGATGCTTTATCTGGACGGCGTGCACGTCTCGTTCGACGGCTTCCACGCCATCAACAATCTGTCGCTGACGCTCGAGCCCGGCGAGATGCGCGCCATCATCGGCCCGAACGGCGCCGGCAAGACCACGATGATGGACATCATCACCGGCAAGACCAAGCCGGATGAAGGCACCGTGCTGTTCGACGGCGTCACCGACCTGACGCGCCTCGACGAGACCCGCATCGCCGAGCTCGGCATCGGCCGCAAGTTCCAGAAGCCGACCGTGTTCGAGAGCCAGACCGTGCAGGACAACCTCCTGCTGGCGCTCAATGTCGACCATTCGGTCCGCGGCACGCTGTTCTGGCGCGGCAGCAAGGCGGAGGCCGAACGCATCGACAAGGTGCTGGAGACGATCCGCCTCACCGAGGCTCGCAATCGTCTCGCCGGCAGCCTCAGCCACGGCCAGAAGCAATGGCTGGAGATCGGCATGCTGCTGGCGCAGGATCCGAAACTGCTGCTGGTCGACGAGCCCGTCGCGGGAATGACCGACGTCGAGACGCATCTCACCGCCGAGCTGCTGAAGGAAATCAACAAGACCCACACCGTCATGGTGGTCGAGCACGACATGACCTTCGTGCGCGAGCTCGGCGTCAAGGTCACCTGCCTGCACGAAGGCACGGTGCTCGCGGAAGGGACCATCGACCAGGTCTCGTCCAACGAGAGGGTCATCGAAGTGTATTTGGGAAGGTAGCGAATGGCGAATAGGGAATGGCGAATGGACTGGCCGCTTCTCCTATTCGCTACTCGCCATTCGCTATTCGCCCGCAAAGGTGTTTCCGATGCTTGAAGTGAAAGACATCAACCTGTTTTACGGTGCTGCCCAGGCGCTGCGCGGCGTCTCGATCTCGGCCGAGCCCGGCAAGGTCACGTGCGTGCTCGGACGCAACGGCGTCGGCAAGACCTCGCTCCTGCGCGCGATGGTCGGGCAATATCCGATCTCGTCGGGCGCAATCGTGTTCGACGGCAGCGATATCACCGGCCTCAAGCCGTACGAGCGGGCGCGCAAGGGCATCGGCTTCGTGCCGCAGGGCCGCGAGATCTTCCCGTTGCTGACAGTCGAGGAGAACCTCAAGACCGGCTTCGGTCCGCTCAAGCGCGAGGACAAGCACATTCCGGACGACGTGTTCTCGCTGTTTCCGGTGCTGCAATCCATGCTGGGCCGGCGCGGCGGCGACCTCTCCGGCGGCCAGCAGCAGCAGCTCGCGATCGGCCGCGCGCTGGTGATGCGGCCGAAACTACTTTTGCTCGACGAGCCCACCGAAGGCATCCAGCCCTCGATCATCAAGGACATCGGCCGCGCCATTTCGTATCTGCGCAACCTCGGCAACATCGCCATCGTGCTGGTCGAACAATATCTCGACTTTGCCTGCGAACTCGGCGACAGTTTCGCGGTGATGGATCGCGGCGCAGT
This sequence comes from Bradyrhizobium sp. IC3195, assembly GCF_020193585.1. Taxonomy (NCBI): domain Bacteria; kingdom Pseudomonadati; phylum Pseudomonadota; class Alphaproteobacteria; order Hyphomicrobiales; family Nitrobacteraceae; genus Bradyrhizobium; species Bradyrhizobium sp. IC3195. The sequence continues at coordinate 384,516 of NZ_JADYVG010000003.1, forward strand.
GAAGTTCACCTGCGACCGCTCCAATCTCGATTCGGCCGAGATCAGCCGCCAGATGGCGCTGTAGGCCATTCTGCCGCGACCGGCTGGGGGAGGCGGATGCGCAGCGAATTGTCAGTCACGTCCACCGTGTTTGAGGCAAACCGTGCCCGTGGCACCGTGCGCTTCGACGTGCATGCGCGCGACGGGGTGACACGGCGCGGCACCTTGCATGAATCCGGTTCGCTCCGCGTCCGCTTTCCCTCGCCGGAAGATCAGGGCCTGTCCGGCGTGTTCGTCAACACGGCGGGCGGAGTTGCCGGCGGTGATCGCTTTGATATCGAGATAGCGGCGGCGGATGCAGCGCGGCTGACGCTGACCACAGCGGCCGCCGAAAAGGTCTATCGCACGCCCGGAGCGGCAGCGCAGCTCAACATCGCCCTGAAGGTCGGCGCGGACGCGCATCTTGCCTGGCTGCCCCAGGAGACGATTCTGTTCGACCGTGCCCGCGTCCAGCGCCGCTTCGACATCGACCTCGACGAGGCGGCCTCGCTCCTGCTCTGCGAGATCGTGGTGTTCGGCCGCACCGCCATGGGCGAGCGGATGGAGCAGGGCGAGTTCGTCGACCGCTGGCGGCTACGCCGCGGCGGGCGGCTGGTGTTCGCCGAGACGGTCCGGCTCGACGGCGATATCGGTGCCAAGCTCGGCCGGTCCGCCGTCGCCAAAGGTGGCGCGGCGATCGGCACAGCCCTGATCGTGCCCGGCGACGAAGCCCTGGTCGAGCGCATCCGCGAGGCGTCGGAATCGTTCTCCGGCGAAGTCGGAATCTCGGCCTGGAATGGCTTTGCAATGGCGCGGTTCTGTGCCCAAGATGCGGCGCGCTTGCGCGCCGATATGATGACGGTGCTGGCGCGCACCGGTGCGGCCCTGCCGCGGCTCTGGCTGAACTAGACTGGTTGAATTGACGTGTTGAACGGAAGAGATGTCGCATGAATCTGTCTCCCCGCGAAAAGGACAAGCTTCTGATCTCGATGGCGGCGATCGTGGCCCGCCGCCGGCTGGACCGCGGCGTCAAGCTCAACCATCCCGAGGCGATCGCGATCATTTCCGATTTCATTCTGGAAGGCGCGCGCGACGGCCGCACCGTCGCCGAGCTGATGCAGTCAGGCGCGCAAGTTCTGACCCGCGACCAGGTGATGCCGGGCATTCCCGAGATGATCCACGACATCCAGGTCGAGGCAACTTTTCCTGATGGCACCAAGCTCGTCACCGTGCACGAGCCGATCAGGTAGGAGCAGAGCATGATCCCCGGCGAACTCTTCATCCAGGACGGCGAGATCGAGCTCAACGCCGGCCGCAAGACCGTGACGCTGACGGTCGCCAATACCGGCGACCGCCCGATCCAGGTTGGCTCGCACTACCATTTCTTCGAGACCAACCCCGCGCTGAAGTTCGACCGCAAGAAGGCGCGCGGCATGCGCCTCGACATCGCCGCCGGCACCGCCGTCCGCTTCGAGCCCGGCCAGACCCGCGACGTCCAGCTCGTCGCCATGGCGGGGAAGAAGACGATCTACGGCTTCCGCGGCGATGTGATGGGGAAGCTGTGACCTCCGCAGGAACGAGCACGGCGCGGCATGGTTGAGGCGGAAACGGAGGTATTTCCATGCTCTCACCAATCCGCCTCGTCTCGGAAGCTGCCGAGCTCGCCGCGCAGCGCCATAACGGCATGGCGCGCAAGGGCCGCGGCAATGAGCCCTATATCAATCATCTCGCAGAGGTCGCGAACCTGCTCGCGACTGCGACCGACGGCGCCGATGCCGAGCTGGTCGCGGCCGGCTGGCTGCACGACACCATCGAGGACACCGACACCACGCGCGAGGAGCTCGCGCAGAGATTTTCCGATCGGGTCGCGTCCCTCGTTGCCGAGTGCACCGACGACATGAGCTTGCCGAAAGCGAAGCGGCGGCAGAAGCAGATCGAGGACGCGCCCCACAAATCGCCGGGCGCCAAGCTGATCAAGATCGCCGACAAGATCAGCAATACGGGCGCGCGCATTCAGACCGATCCGAATGCTGGGGAGCGCGAAGATCTCGCCGACTATATCGCCTGGGCCACGCAGGTCGTGGCGGGGTGCCGCGGCGGCAATGCGTGGCTCGACGAAAAATTCGATGACGCCGTGAAAGCAGCAAAGGCCTTGCTGTGACCAACCAGACATTCAATCGCAAACGGGGCTTGTGATGTCCGTCAAGATGAAGCGTTCCGTCTATGCCGACATGTTCGGCCCGACCACCGGCGACAAGGTGCGGCTGGCCGACACCGACCTCATCATCGAGGTCGAGAAGGATTTCACCACCTATGGCGAGGAGGTGAAGTTCGGCGGCGGCAAGGTGATCCGCGATGGCATGGGGCAGTCGCAGGTCACCAACAGGCAGGGCGCGGCCGATACCGTCATCACCAATGCGCTGATCGTGGACCATTGGGGCATCGTGAAGGCCGACGTCGCCATCAAGGACGGCATGATCTCGGCGATCGGCAAGGCCGGCAATCCCGACATCCAGCCTGGCGTTACCATCATCATCGGCCCCGGCACCGACGTGATCGCGGGTGAGGGCAAGATCCTCACCGCCGGCGGCTTCGACAGCCACATCCATTTCATCTGTCCGCAGCAGATCGAGCACGCGCTGATGTCAGGGGTCACCTCGATGCTGGGGGGCGGCACCGGCCCGTCGCACGGCACCTTCGCGACCACCTGTACGCCGGGGCCCTGGCATATGGGGCGGATGATCCAGTCGTTCGACGCCTTCCCGGTCAATCTCGGCATTTCCGGCAAGGGCAACGCCTCGCGGCCCGCCGCGCTGGTCGAGATGATCAAGGGCGGCGCCTGTGCGCTGAAGCTGCACGAGGATTGGGGCACCACGCCGGCCGCGATCGACAATTGCCTGTCGGTCGCCGACGATCACGACATCCAGGTGATGATCCACACCGACACGCTGAACGAATCCGGCTTCGTCGAGGACACGATCAAGGCCTTCAAGGGACGCACCATCCACGCCTTCCACACCGAAGGCGCCGGCGGCGGCCATGCTCCTGACATCATCAAGGTCGCCGGCCTGAAGAACGTGCTGCCCTCGTCGACCAACCCGACGCGGCCGTTCACCCGCAACACCATCGACGAGCATCTGGACATGCTGATGGTGTGCCACCATCTGGATCCGTCCATCGCCGAAGATCTGGCGTTCGCCGAAAGCCGCATCCGCAAGGAGACGATCGCGGCCGAGGACATCCTCCACGACCTCGGCGCGCTCTCGATGATGTCCTCGGACTCGCAGGCCATGGGCCGCCTCGGCGAAGTCATCATCCGGACCTGGCAGACCGCGGACAAGATGAAAAAGCAGCGCGGGTCGCTGCCGCAGGACAAGGGCAAGGACAACGACAATTTCCGCGTCAAGCGCTACATCGCCAAGTACACCATCAATCCCGCCATCGCGCATGGCGTGTCGAAGCTGATCGGCTCGGTCGAGAAGGGCAAGATGGCCGATCTCGTGCTGTGGTCGCCGGCCTTCTTCGGCGTCAAGCCGGACTGCATCGTCAAGGGCGGCACCATCGTCGCGGCGCCCATGGGCGATCCCAACGCCTCGATCCCGACGCCGCAGCCGGTGCACTACCAGCCGATGTTCGGCGCGTTCGGCAAGGCACGTACGGCATCCTCGGTGGTGTTCACCTCCAAGGCCGCGGTCACCGGTGGCCTCGCGCGAAAGCTCGGCATCGAGAAGAAGCTCTATGCCGTCCAGAACACCCGCGGCAAAATCTCCAAGAAGAGCATGATCCACAACGACGCCACGCCCGATATCGAGGTCGATCCGGAGACCTATGAAGTGCGCGCCGATGGCGAGCTCCTGACCTGTGCTCCGGCGGAGGTGCTGCCGATGGCGCAGCGATATTTCATGTACTGAAATAGCGCCTCGACGCATGTCCCCGGCGGTGTCCGGGGACGGCTTTTTGCGGTTTTGCGTTCGGTCCCGCCTGGTCTAATGTCCCGCCCGGTATCGTAACCCTCAGAAGAAAAGCCGGGAGGATTTCTCGTGATCTACGTCGTTGCAACCTTGACCATCAAGCCTGAGACGCGCGCCGAATTCATTGCAGCCGCCACCGCCTGCATCAAGGAGACGCGGAAAGAGCCCGGCAATATCGCCTATGACCTGCATGAGAGCGTCACCGACCCTGCCAAGATGGTGTTCGTCGAGCAGTGGGAGAATATGGAAGCGCTGGGGCCGCATCGCGCTGCCGAGCACATGAAGACGTTCGGCCGCGTTGCGGTGAAATGTTTCACGGCGCCGCCGAAGATCGAATACATCACGCCCGAGAAGGTCGAGACACGGTAAAGAGGTAAGACGCATGATCCGGGCGACGCAGGTCAGGGGACAGCACCGCTTCACGGAAGCTCCGGCGGACACAGTCGTGCTCGATTTCGACGACCGGCACCGCCGCCGCATGACGATGACCGGAACGCGTGGTCTCGAATTCCTGCTCGACCTGGAACATGCCGTCGCGCTGCGCGGCGGCGATGCGCTGGTGCTGGAGGACGGAAGGCTGATCGAGGTGGTCGCGGCGCCCGAGCCGCTGCTCGAAATCCGCGGCCGCGATCCGCACCACCTCGTCCGCGTCGGCTGGCATCTTGGCAACCGTCATCTGCCGACCCAGATCTTGGCCAAGGCCCTGCGCATCCGCCGCGATCACGTCATCGCGGCGATGGTGAAGGGCCTTGGCGCGCGTGTGATCGAGATCGAGGCGCCGTTCGATCCCGAAGGCGGCGCCTACGCCGATGCCGGGCATGCGCATGGACACGACCATGCGCATCACGATCACGGCCATCATCACCATGACCATGGCCACCACCATGATCATGGCTCGCACGACCATAGCCCCGAGCACCACCATCACCACGACGAGCATTGCGATCATCCCGACCATCACCACGGCCACAAGCATGCTCATGACCACAAATGAGCCGGTCGGCGCCGGTGATCTTGCCGAGGGCGAGGCGGCGGCGCTGTACCGGCTGATGACCTGGCTTTCGCCGGCATTCCCCGTCGGCGGCTTCTCCTACTCCAGCGGCATCGAATGGGCGGTCGAGGCGGGCGACGTCACCGACACGACGACGCTGGCGGATTGGCTCGATGCGATGCTCGGCGACGGCTCCGGCTTCTGTGACGCGACGTTTCTGGTCCACGCCTATCGCGCCACGGAATCGGGCGAGACGGCCGCATTGAACGAGATCGCCGAGCTCGCGAGCGCCTTCGTGCCGTCGCGCGAGCGGCAGCTGGAGACGACCTCACAGGGCCGCGCCTTCATCGACATCTCGCGCGCCGCGTGGGATGCCGACGGACTGGACGCGACGGTCGCGGCATGCAGCGCGCCATTGGTCTATCCGGTCGCGGTCGGTGTGGTTGCCGCGATGCACGCCGTGCCGTTGGCGCCGACGCTGCACGCCTTCCTGCATGCGCTGGTCTCGAACTGGATTTCCGCCGCCAGCCGGCTCATTCCGCTCGGCCAGACCGATAGCCAGCGTGTGCTGGTGAAGCTGGAAGCCGCCGTCGCCGCCACCGCCAATCGCGCGCTGAATGCAACCTTGGATGATCTCGGCAGCGCGACGTTCCGGGCCGATCTCGCCAGCTTGCGGCACGAGACGCAATATACCCGCTTGTTTCGGTCGTGAGCGGTGCGGCCGTCAAGTCATCAGGAGAGAACGAGTCACATGGCGAAATCTCACGGTCCCTTGCGTGTCGGCGTCGGCGGTCCGGTCGGATCGGGCAAGACCGCGCTGATGGACCTGCTCTGCAAGACCATGCGCGAGCGCTATGACATTGCGGCGATCACCAACGACATCTACACCAAATGGGATGCGGAGTTCCTGGTGCGTTCGGGATCGCTGACGCCGGATCGCATCGCCGGCGTCGAGACCGGCGGTTGTCCGCACACGGCGATCCGCGAGGATGCCTCGATGAATCTCGCTGCGGTCGCGGACATGCGCGCCAAGTTTCCCGGACTTGACCTCGTGCTGATCGAATCCGGCGGCGACAATCTCGCTGCCACTTTTTCCCCGGAGCTGGCCGACCTTACCATCTATGTCATCGACGTCGCCGCCGGCGACAAGATCCCGTCCAAGGGCGGCCCGGGTATCACCCGGTCCGACCTCCTGGTCATCAACAAGACCGACCTTGCGCCCCATGTCGGCGCCTCCCTGGAGAAGATGGAGACGGATGCCAGGCGCATGCGCGGCGAGCGGCCCTTCGTCATGACCAACCTCAAGAAGAGCGAGGGGCTCGACCGAATCGTCGGTTTCATCGAGGCCAAAGGCGGCCTGAAACGGGCGGGCTGACCGGACGCGACCAGTTGGCGCAGGCGTTTTTCGCCGTTAACGCTTGGGGCCATGCCGCAACCGCGGAACAAATTTCGGACACGGCGATTAACTACCTCCGGCGCCCGGGGCGAATTCATCCCGGCCAGACCATCGGCCGGGCGGATTAAGCTTTTCAGGCGACCCAAGTTGCGTACTGATGCCTCCTCCTTCATTATCTCCGCCACTGGGGTTTACCCTGCTTCGGCCTCTGGCCGTTCGAGCGGCGTTCATGTGCTCCGTGTTCATTGCCGACTTCCTGCTTTCGCCTGAGTAATCGCGTGGTCAGGCTGGGTTTCATCATCGGCTTCATCGCTCTGCTCGGGGCCTTGCTCTCCGGGCTTGCGGCTTATCGCGTCCACGACCAGGAGCTGGCGCTGGACCGGATCGCGCTGGCGCGTGCGATCGACGTGCATGCGAGCCTGGTTCAGGACCGCCTGACCGAGCGGGAGCTGCTCGCGCGTGTCGCCTCGGGCCTGTTCCGCGCGCCGTCGGTGATCAAGCCGAACATGCTGGAGCCGCTGCGCTCGGCGATCTACGCCTTCAAGACCGACTTTGTGGTGGCCGGCTGGATCGCCCGGCTGAAGCCGAACGAGCTTGCGGACGCGCAAGCCGCCATCGCCAGCGCCGGCTTCCCGAATCCGCAGATCCGCTCGTTTGACGACAAGCCGATCAATCCTGCCGATGTCACCCAGCCGATCGACGTGCTGTTGGATCTCGAGCCGCGCAGCAACGAGACCACGGCCTTGCCCGGCCGCAGCTACGATCAGGATCCGGTTCGCAGCGCGATGCTCACGCGGGCGCGCGCCCAAAAGAGGTCGGTTGCCTCTGACCCGGTGCCGTTGATCCGCGGAAACGGTCCGATCGGCATCATCGTGGCCGCGCCCGTCGTTCCCGAGGGCGCGACGGAGCCGGCCGGGTTCGTCACATTTTCCTACGAGCTCGCCTCGCTGATGCTGGCCAATGACGACATGTCGCTGTTCGCGGTGGCGCTCAGGGATCCGCGCAAGGACGGCGGCGAGCTGATCGCCAACGATCAGGGCGTGGTCTCGACGCGGATCGCGGCGGCGGACGGGGCGCCGTCGGCGACGCGCACGGTGAGCTTCGGTGGCCGCGATTGGCAGCTCGGCTATTACGCGAAGACCAATTCGGTGCGCCGCGCCGAGCAGACCGCCATCATCGTGGCGGCGATCGGCTTTGCCATCACCGCAATGGTGTGCGGCCTGTTCGGTTACGTCGCCTACAACAATCTGCGGCTCAGCCGGGAGATTCAGGTCAGGATCGGATTCGAGCGGCGTTTGACCGCGGTGATCGACGAGCTCAACCACCGCGTCAAGAACATCCTGGCGGTGATCCAGTCGATCGTGACGCGCACCTTGCGCCACGGCTCGGACATCGACATCGCGCGCGAGCTCCTGATCGGGCGCATCCACGCCATGTCCAATGTGGTCTCGCTGCTCAGCGAGAGCCAGTGGCAGGGCGTCAAGTTGAAGGGCCTGTTCGAGGCGCGCGCGATTCCGCATGCCGATCGCATCGCCGTCACCGGCCCCGACATCGCGGTCAGCGCGCGTGCCGCACAAAGCCTGTCGCTGCTGTTCTTCGAGCTCGCCTCGCATTCCGACGAGGGCCTGTCGCTGGTCGGCAAGCATCCGCACATCACCGCCAACTGGACGGTGACCGGCGAGGAGGGCGATGAGGTCTTCCATTTCCGCTGGGAGGAGTTCAACACCAGCGAGGCGACGCGCCGGCCCGATTCCGATTTCGGCCTGATCCTGCTCGACCGCGTCGCGCCCGAGGCGCTGGGGGGGACCGCCAAGCGCTTCTTCACCGACGTCTCCTACGTCTATGAATTGACCGCGCCGATGGAGACGGTGGTCGACATGACCGAGCGCGACCGCACGGACAAAATCTCGGCGCCGGTCAGGCCGGTGCGAAGCTAGCCCTTCGGCCGTAACACCAGATCGACGAGGCTGCGCGCGTAGCCGGGTGTGATCGGCGCGATGCCGAAGATATAGCGGTAGAACAGGCTGCCATAGATCGCGTCGTATAGATTTTCGGGGGGACCCTCGGCCTGAATGCTGCCGTCCTTCTGGCCGGCGGCGATCATGTCCACCAGCGCGTCGCGGCGGAATTGCAGGTACCGGGCGTAGAACAGCTCGGCCGACCCGGTCTTGGAGATGCATTCGGAGACGACGGCGAGCTGGACCTTGCCGAACTCGCCCTGCAGCGCCTCGGCATAGGCAGCGGCGTGGCGCCGCGCGCGCGCCGCGGGCGTGCCGGCGCTCGCGGGCGGCAGCGGCAGCATCTGCGACGCATGGTGGAGGAAGGCGTCGATCAGCAGCGCTTCCCGCGACGGCCACCATTTGTAGATCGTCATCTTGGACACGCTGGAGTGGCGTGCGATCGCATCGATGGTGGTGGCGGCAAGGCCGGTGGCCGCCATCAGCGCATAGGCACTTTCGAGGATGGCGTTGGTGGTCTCAATCGACCTTGGCCGGCCGCGCCGGGGCGCGCGCTCCGCCTCTTCACGCCCGTCTTTCGCCATCGCCACGCCCGGTCTCCTCACGCAGGGTCCCGGCATAGCGCAGGGGCGGCATTCGGCCTAGCAGAATCGCACGATTTCGTCGCGAAGCGATCAGCTCCGGGCCTGCTGCCGCAGGGCTGCCGGCAGATCCTGCCGTTTCGACCAGGCGATGTAGTAGGCGAGCCCGGTCATCGCCGCGAAGCCGGTGATGCTCACCGCCACCTGCATCACCGCCAGGTTCGGCCCGGTGATCAGGATGAGGTGGCCAGCGAAGGATAGGAACACGGCGACGCAGAATACCGCGAGCCATTCCTCACCACATGCGATCACCGCTTGCAGCGGTTTCCATCTCAGGCCGGGGTGATCCGCCGGAATGAGATGGGTGGCAATGAATGCGAGGGCGAGGAAGTGGACCACCCGATAGGGAGCGAGGTTTTCCTTGTCGGTCGGAGCGATGCTGTTGAGGAGCAGATCGGGCAGGTAAGCCGACAGCGCCGGCGAATGGCGCATCAAGGTGACGGCCATCGCGAAGACCAGGTAGGCGCCGGCGAGGATCCGCAGCCAGGACATGCCGTGCAGCGCACGTCCCGGAGCGCCCGTCACGGCGAACCAGCCGCCCAGCACCATCAACATCTGCCAGCACAGCGGATTGAAGGTCCATTCCCCGTCCGGATAGATCCGAAAATTCCAGTCGAACCAGCGTGCGGCGAGATACAGCGCGACCGATGCCGCCAGCGTCAGGTTCGGCCCCCGCAGCAGGCCCCACAGCGCGAACGGAAAGAACGCCATCAGCGGGACCATCAGCTGCAGCAGGTCGAGGTTCAGCGGCTCTTCCTGGAGCACGAGACCGCGGACCAGGATGCGCAGTGGATGCTCGAGAATTCCGGAGATGTTGTATTGGTGGATGATCTCCGGCGCCATCGATTGCCTGGCGACATAGGCGATGGCATCGATATAGATCACGAACAGTACGACATAGGCGGCATAGAGCCGCCAGACCCGGCGAAAGATGCGCGTCGCCGCGACCAAGTAGCCGCGTTCCAGCGCCATCCTGCCATGGATGATGGCGACCCCGTAGCCCACCACGAACACGAACAGGTCCGCCGCGCCGCTGAAGCCGAAATTGCGCAGCGTCAGCAGGTTGACGACGTTGTTGGGAATATGGTCGACGAATATGGACCAATTGGCGATGCCGAGCGTCAGATAGAGCCTGGCGTCATGCTGGAATGCGGCGAGGTTCGCCTTGACGGACGGTTTCATTGAGCAAAATAGCTTTGGGAATCAGGATGATGCTTTTAACGGCAACCGCCTGCTCGTCCGAGTAGCGTTTGCGTGAGCAGGGAAGAACCGCGCCAAACGGCGTCAAACGTGCCGCTTGCTCTATGAAATGCAGATAGATGCGCGCGCAGTAATTATAGTGCCGGACCTCTACTCGGCAGGTTCGGCCGACACCTCGTCGGACACGCCGGCGCGGCTCGCCAGGATGCCCAGGGCGACGCCCCCGATCGCCAGGATCGGCAGCAGCCGCTTGACGCCGATGGCACGAACGATCTGGAGCCCGGTGGCGAGGAGCATCGGATCTGCAAGCATGCTCTGCGCGGCCGATTTCGCGGCGCGCTCGGCCGCGATCTGGGCGCGTTTCTGCACCTCGCGCTTGTAGCTCCAATAGGAACCTGCCGCGGCCAGGGTCAACAGGAAGAAGATGCCGGCGCCGGCAAGACAAGCCTGCACCGGGCCATATTTCTGCAGCACCCAAATGAAGACGGCGGCACAGAGGAAGCCTGTGGTCACGAGCAGCGCGAAGGCAGCGCCCGCGGCAAGGGAGGTCAGCCGAACCGTCGTGCCGGTTGATGCGCTGATGCCGTCGATGATGCGCTGAAACATGGCCTTGCTCCTCAATCCCCGCCAGCCGAATGGTCACGAGCCAACAGCGGCGGCGTGCCGCCGCCGTATGAAATGGGCGTCGACATCCTTAGCGACGCCAGGCGACGCCGATCAGGAAGCCGATGCCGAGCGCCAGCCCGACGGTCGCCAGCGGCCGCTGCGTGATCGCCTCTTCCAGCGTCTCCTCGATCGAGCCGTAGGCGTCATGTGCAGCTTCCATCATCGCGCTGCCGCGCTCGGACATGTCGTCCATCGCGGAGTCCATGTTCTCGCGCGCCTGGCGATAGCCGCGGCGAGCCTGCTTGCTGGTGGAGTTGGCGAAAGTATTGAGCGCGTCGGTGATCTGGTCGGTGAGGGCGGCGATATCGCTTTTCACGGCTGCTACATCCTTTTCGAGGCGGTCTCGGGTGGCTTTGTCGATCCAGTCTCTCATCCCGGCTTCGGCATTGGGCGTGGACATCGGGAGCTCCGAACTGTTGACGGCTGAGATGGGCGGAGAACGTTTCGTCGCCGGGTAAGTTCCGTTCGCTGAAACCGGTCAGGCTTGCGGCAGCTGCGGCGAATTCTCCGGCAGCAGGTGGTCCTTCAGGATCAGCGCGACGATCAGGAGCGGCGAGGACAGGAACGCGCCCATCGGCCCCCACAGCCAGGTCCAGAACGCGAGCGCGAGCAGCACGGCGAGCGCGTTCAGGGCGAGCCGCCGCCCGATGATCGTCGGCGTGATGAAGTGACCCTCAAGAAAGGTGAGGCCACCGAAGGCGAGCGCGGCCATCAGGCCGCCGCCGAGGGTCGGGAAGGCGATCAGCCCGACCACGACCAGCACCACGAACATCGCCACGGGCCCGATGATCGGGATGAAGTTGAGCGTGGCCGCCAGTGCGCCGAGCCCGGCCGGATTGGGCATTCCGGTCAGCGCACAGATCAGGCCGGTGGCGACGCCGACGCCGACATTGATGAGGGTGACGGTCAGCAGATAATTGCCGAGATGGACCTCGATCTCGTTGAGGATCCGGAGAGTGCGCAGCCGCGCGTCGTGATTGCTGAACGTCATGATCATGGCCCGCCGCAGGTCGCGCCAGCTTGCGATGAACAGGATCAGGGTGACGAAGAACAGCAGGAATTCGGTAAAGGTCGGTGACAGGAATTCCAGCGTCGGCTGCACCCACTCGATCTTGGGCATGTGCAGGCTCGGCAATCCCTCCGAGCCGCCGAGCATGGCTTGCAGCTCCCGCCAGAGCGCAAGCGGCCGGTCGAACACGTGCAGCTTGTCCTTCAATTGCGCGCCGAGCTCTGGCAGGCGCGTGCTCCACGCCATGACCGGCGAAGCGATCAACGCGACGGCGAAAGCGACCACCGCGCTCACTGCGACCACGATCAGCACGGCGCCGACGCTGCGTGGGACCTTGCTTCGCTCCAGGAAGGTGGCCGCCGGAGACAGCATGGTCCCGATGACGAACGCCATCACGACCGGCAGGAAGAACGCCCGGCCGACATAGAGCACGGCGACGATGGCGATCAGCAACAGCCCGGCCAGCGCGAACGCGACGAATTCAGTGCGGCGGATCACCGGCGGCAGCTCGACATGGCTCTCGGGAAGCGGATCGCCTTCGCTGTTGCCGGAAATCAAACGTTCACTGGGTAGGACGCGCACAATATCTCTCCCGCACGGAATCCGTGATCCGCGCGCCCATTGATGACGTGACTAATGCTTGGGCGGCGTGCTGGTTCCATCGCGGCTTCGTGAACGGATGCTCGCTTGACTGTGACGTCGCTGCCGCACGCTGCGCCGGAACTTCGATCGAGGCGGCGGAGTTTGTTGAGGCAGCGCATCACCTGATGCACATCCAACGGGGCAGCTCATGACAAAGTTGTTTGCAGTCCGTCGCAGCTTCTCGCCGCGCGCCGTCGGCGCGTTCGCCTTCGCAACCGCTCTTCTCGCAGTGCCGGTGGGCACCGCAAGCGCCCAAACCTTCGGCTATGCGCCGATGCAGCGGGTGTATCCGCAGGACGTTTACTCGCAGGGCCAATACTTGCAGGGCCAACACTTGCAGGACCAAGGCTATTCGCAGGATGACATCAACGAGGCGCCGCAGGTCGCCGATGAGGATACCCAATTGCCCGACCGGCTGCGCAGGCAGATCGTCGGCTTCGACCGGAGCGAGCCGGCCGGTACCATCGTCATCGATACCAACAGCACCTATCTCTATTACGTGCTCGGAGGCGGCCGCGCGATCCGCTACGGCGTCGGCGTCGGCCGCGAGGGCTTTACCTGGTCGGGCGTGCAAAGCGTCAGCCGCAAGGCCGAGTGGCCGGACTGGCATCCGCCGGCCGAGATGATCGCGCGCCAGCCCTATCTGCCGCGCTTCGTCGCCGGCGGGCCCGGCAACCCGCTCGGTGCGCGCGCGATGTATCTCGGCTCGAGCCAATACCGCATCCACGGCACCAATGATCCCTCCACCATCGGCAAGTTCGTCTCGTCCGGCTGCATCCGCATGACCAACGAGGACGTCGTCGACCTGTATAGCCGCGTCAATGTCGGCGCCAAGGTCGTGGTGCTGCCGAAGAACGCGCCGTTAATGGCGAAGGGAGGTGATCCCGTGCGCAAGCGTCCGGCCGTGACGACACTGCCTTCGGGTCGGCAGGCGCTGAACATGACCACGTCGGCCGTGAATTAGTCTGCGAGGTCCTATGGCGAGACGGCTGATTGACAAACTGGCGGGCGGAGCGGCGATTGTCGTCGTCGTCTCCAGCGGGCTGGCGATGGCGCCGTCGGCGCATGCGCAGGATTTCTTCTCGGGCCTGTTCGGCGGCTTTCGGATGCGGCCGCCGCCGGAAATCCGGATGCCTTTCCCCACCGACGATATGCCGCGCTATGAGGCGCCACGCCAGCGCGCGTCCTACGGCGGCGGCACCGCCTATTGCGTGCGCAGCTGCGACGGTCGCTACTTCCCGGCACAAGGCAATGATGCCGAGAGCAAGGCGCAATCCTGCAAGAGCTTCTGCCCGGCCTCGGAGACCTCGCTGGTCTATGGCGGCAACATCGACGATGCCGCGACTGAGAAGGGAAAATCCTATTCGGACTTGCCAAATGCATACCGCTACCGCAACGAGATCGTCGCGGGCTGTACCTGCAACGGCAAGGACCCGGTTGGGCTCGCATCAGTCAAGGTCGAGGACGACCCGACCCTGCGCAAGGGCGACATCGTCGCGGGCGCCGGCGGCCTCGTGGTCGCCAGCCGCAACGCCAATGACCGCCGTGGCGTCGCGATGAATTTCTCGCCGCTGCCGGAATCGGTGCGTGCCAGATTCCGTCAAGTCCCGGTGGTGGCGAAGGAGTAGGGAGCGCCCTATCGGACGGCGTCCGAACCTTGTCGGACGGCCAAATGCTGGACTAGGCCCGCCGCGGGACGTTGCGCGGCAGGGTTTCCGAGATGGAACCGGCTTGGGTGCAGCGCGTTAGAACAGCGTAGCAATTGCCTGAAGGGGGCCTCGCGATGCTGGTCGGCGTACTCGTCACCTTTCTCGTCGTCATTCTCGTGCTCTATCTCATCAACATGCTGCCGATGGATGGCCGCGCCAAGCAGATCGCGCGCGTGATTGTCATCATCATCGGCATCGTTTCGCTGCTGAAATACCTGGCGGTGTTCTAGCAATCGCAGCCCGGACAAGCGAAGCGGTATCCGGGCCGCAACGAAGGCCCCGATCGCACCTCACGCCATCCGGGGCTACACCTCAAATCAAAAAGCCCCGGCGTGAGCCGGGGCTTCGTTCGTGCCGCTTCAGTGCAGCGACTTCAGCCAGTCGTCGACGTCCTGACGAACCTGGTCCTTGGCCTTGCCGTAACGCTCCTGCAACCGGCCCTCGAGCTGCTCGCGGCGGCCCTCGATCAGTTGGAGGTCGTCGTCAGTGAGCTTGCCCCATTTCTCCTTGGCCGATCCCTTGAACTGCTTCCAGTTTCCTTCGATCCGATTCCAGTCCATGACCATCTCCCGTTGGTTGATGGCCCGACAACGCGAGGCGCACGCAGCCTGTTCCGTGACACAGCGCGACGTTTCCCCAACAAAAAAGCCCCGGGTTCGGCCGGGGCTTTCAATGTTCCGTGACTCTGCTCAGCCGAGCGCCTCTTTATCCAAGAGCCTCTTTTATCGAAGAGCCTCTTTATGCAAGAGCCTTGGCCTCGCGGCGGCGCGCGGTGAGGATGTATTCGGTGTAGCCGTTCGGCTGCTCGCGCCCCTTGAAGATGAGGTCGCAGGCGGCCTTGAAGGCGACGCCGTCGAAGGCGGGCGCCATCGGCTTGTAGATGGGATCATCCGCGTTCTGCTTGTCGACGACGACGGCCATGCGCTTAAGCGATTCCATCACCTGCGCCTCGGTGATGACGCCCTGATGCAGCCAGTTGGCAAGGTGCTGGCTGGAAATGCGCAAGGTGGCGCGGTCTTCCATCAGGCCGACGTCGTGGATGTCGGGCACCTTCGAGCAGCCGACGCCCTGGTCGATCCAGCGCACGACATAGCCCAGGATGCCCTGGCAATTATTGTCGATCTCCTGCCTGACGTCATCGGGCGCCCAGTTCGACTTCGACACCGGAATGGTGAGGATGTCGGACAGCTTTGCGCGCGGTCCGCCCTTGGCGAGTTCCTCCTGGCGCGCGATGACGTTGACCTGGTGGTAGTGCAGCGCGTGCAGCGTCGCCGCGGTCGGCGAGGGCACCCAGGCGGTGGTGGCGCCGGCCTGCGGATGGCCGAGCTTCTGGGCCAGCATGTCCGCCATCTTGTCGGGCGCGGCCCACATGCCCTTGCCGATCTGGGCGTGGCCGGGCAGGCCATCGATCAGGCCCATGTCGACGTTCCAGTCCTCATAGGCCTTGATCCAGGCCTGCGCCTTCATCTCGTTCTTGCGGATCATCGGACCCGCTTCCATCGAGGTGTGGATCTCGTCGCCGGTGCGGTCGAGGAAGCCGGTGTTGATGAACATGATGCGCTTGGAGGCGCGCTGGATGCAGGCCTTGAGGTTGACGGTGGTGCGTCGCTCCTCGTCCATGATGCCGACCTTGAGCGTGTTCTCGGGCAGGCCGAGCATCTTCTCGACGCGGTCGAAAATCTCGCAGGTCAGCGAGACCTCGTCCGGGCCGTGCATCTTCGGCTTCACGATGTAGGCAGAACCGGTGCGGCTGTTCTTGACCTTGGAATTGCCCTTGAGGTCGTGGATCGCGAGCAGGCCAGAGACCGCGGCGTCCAGCAGGCCTTCCGGAACCTCTTCGCCCTTCTCGTCGAGCACCGCGTCCGTGAACATGTGGTGACCGCAATTGCGCATCAACAGCAGGCTGCGGCCATGCAGCTTGAGCTCGCCCTTGCCGTCCGGCGTCTTGTAGAGGCGGTCGGAATTGAGCGAACGCGTCAGCGTCTTGCCGCCCTTCTCGAAATCGGCCGACAACGTGCCGTTCATCAGGCCGAGCGTGTTGCGGTAGACCAGCACCTTGTCCTCGGCATCGACAGCGGCGACCGAGTCCTCCATGTCCAGAATGGTGGAGACCGCAGCCTCCATGATCATATCGGCGACGCCGGCCGGATCGTCCTTGCCGATCGCGCTGCTGCGGTCGATCTTGACCTCGATATGCAGGCCGTTGTTGACGAGCAGCACGGCGCTCGGCGCGGCTGGATCGCCCTGGAAGCCCGCGAACTGCGCGGCATTCTTCAGCGCGGTGGCGTTGCCGCTCTTCAGCTTCACCGCGAGCTGGCTCGCGACGACGCTATAGCCGGTCACGTCGGTGTGGCTGCCGGTCGCGAGCGGCACGGCGTTATCGAGGAACGCCTTGGCCTTGGCGATCACCTTGTCGCCGCGTGCCTTGTTGTAGCCCTTGCCGCTCTCGGACGGATCATGCGGAATCGCATCGGTACCGTAGAAGGCGTCATAGAGCGAACCCCAGCGTGCGTTCGCCGCGTTCAGCGCGTAGCGCGCATTGGTGAGCGGCACGACAAGTTGCGGGCCGCAGATCTTGCCGATCTCCTCGTCGACATTGGCGGTCTCGACCTTCTGCGTCGCCGGCTCCGGGACGAGATAGCCGATCTCCTTTAGGAAGGCGGTGTAGGCATTGAGGTCGAACGCCTTGCCTTTATTGGCGCGGTGCCAGTCGTCGATCTTGGCCTGCAGATTGTCGCGAAATGCGAGCAGCTCGCGGTTCTTCGGTCCCAACTCCTTGATGATGCCGGCAAGCCCGGCCCAGAACGCATCCGGCGCGATCCCGGTTTTCGGGGCCGCTTCCTTGGCGATGAAGTCAAACAGGACGGGTGCGATCTTCAATCCGTGGGCGTCGACGCGTTTCATGATGGGCTTTCTTGTTGGAAATGGCTGTTTTTGGCTGCTTTTGACCCGACAGCAGCAAAATGCGCCCGCGCGGGGCAGCTTTCGGGGGCCTATTAGCCCCAAAAAAGAGGCCGTGAGAAGACCCCCGGGAGCTTGTCAAAATGTCAAGGAGAGGTGGGAGACGGTCCCACGCACCGGTGTCATTCCCCGCGAAAGCGGGGAATCCAGTACGCCGCGGCTTCTTCGTATTCCAACGCTGTCTCTGGAATACTGGGTCGCCCGGCCGAGCCGGGCGACGACTAGGGCCGCCTCAAATGTTCGCGGCGAGGTCCACGAGCTCGTCGAACAGCACGCCTGATGCCTTCAGCATCTGCTCGATCTCGTCGGCCGCTTCCGCAACCGTCCGCTTCGACGTATCGATCACGAGCTCGGCGGCCTCAGGCTTCTCGTAGTCGTTGCCAATGCCAGTGAACGAGGCGAGCGCGCCGGCGCGGGCTTTCTTGTAATGGCCCTTGGGATCGCGCTCCTCGCAGACCTCGGCGGGCGTCGCGACATGGATTTCGCGAAACGCGGTGTCGGCGATGCGACGCGCGGCGGCGCGATCTTCGCGCGCGGGCGAGACCGCCGCGACGATGGCGATGTGGCCGTTGCGGGCGAGATGCGTCGCGACCTCGGCGAGGCGGCGGATGTTCTCGCTGCGATCAGTGGCGGAGAAGCCGAGATCGCTGTTGAGCCCGGCGCGCAGCGTGTCGCCATCGAGCAGGATCGGCGAGCCGCCATTGGTGAAGAGACGCCGCTCCAGCGCCCGCGCCAGCGTCGACTTGCCCGAAGCCGGCAGGCCGGTAAGCCAGACCACGGCGCCATTGTGGCGGTAGCGGGCCGAGCGCTCGTCGCTACGCAGCGCCGATTCCACCGGCACGATGTCGACAGGCACGGCACGCTGGCCGGCATCGACCGACAGCACCAGGCCACCGCCGGCGATGCGCCCGGACACCTCGATCACGAGGCGGCCGGTGCGCGGATTTTCGGTGTAGGGATCGGTCGCGATCGGATTGGACAGGGAGATGTCGATCTCGCCGACATGGTTGCGACCGATCGCCTTGTTCTCGCTGCTCGAGAGCTCGCCGGGATCGACCGCCTTCTCGATGGCGACCACGGTGGCGCGGCTTTCCTTGGGGCCGCAGCGCACCAAAAGCTGGTCGCCCTTGGCAAGCGGCTTGTCGTGCAGCCAGAAGATGCGCGCGCGCAGCCGCCGCGTCTCGCGCGGGGCGCTGCCCGCATGCGCGATGATGTCGCCGCGCTCGATGAACAATTCGCGGTCGAGCGTGATGCCGACCGAGCGGCCGGCGCCCTGACGGCCCACTACCGGCGTCGCCGGCCAGCTCTCGACCGTCTTGATCTTGGCGATCTTACCGGCCGGCATGATCACGATCTCGTCGCCGGCAATCAGGCTGCCGGATTCGATGCGGCCGGCGACGATGCGGCGGTCGTCGAACTTGTAGATCGCCTGCACCGGCAGCCGCAGCGCCAGCGCTTCCAGCGGACGCGCCGGCTCGAGGTGATCAAGCGCCTCGACCACGGTCGGTCCCTTGTACCAAGAGATGCGGTCGGTGCGCATCGCAACGCCGTCGCCGTCACGCGCGGAAATCGGGATCACGGCCGTGGGGGTCACGCCGAGGCCGTTCAGATGCGCGGAGATCTCGTCGCTGATGTCCTTGAAGCGTGCGGCGGAGAAATCGACGCGGTCCATCTTGTTGACGACGACGGCGACCTGCTTCACCCCGAGCAGATGCAGGAGATAGCCGTGCCGCCTGGTCTGGTCGCGCACGCCCTCCAGCGCGTCGATGATCAGCACCGCACCGTCGGCCTGCGAAGCGCCGGTGATCATGTTGCGGAGGAATTCGGCGTGGCCGGGCGCATCGATCAGCACGATGTCGCGCGAATTGGTGCGGAAGCGGATCTGCGTGGTGTCGATGGTGATGCCCTGGTCGCGCTCGGTCTGCAGCGCGTCGAGCAGGAACGACCATTCGAACGGCATGCCGCGCCGCGCGCTGACGGCCTTGAGCATTTCGAGCTTGCCCTCGGGCAGGCTGCCGGTTTCATGCAGGAGGCGGCCGACCAGGGTCGACTTGCCGTGGTCAACATGGCCGACGATGACGATGCGGACCTGGGGACGCGTGGTGCCGTTCGGCGTGCCGGGCGAGGCTGACGTGACGATCATGTTCATGGCCGCGTCCTTGATCAGAGATAGCCGGCGACGCGAAGGCGCTCGAAGGCGTCCTCGGTCTCGTGGTCGAGCGCGCGCCCCGAGCGCTCCGGCACCTTGGTCTGTTCGAGCTCGATCAGGATCTCGTCGATGTTCGAGGCATTCGAGGCAACCGGATTGGTGATGTCCTGGTCACCCAGCGAGCGATAACGCTTGCCGTTCTTGGCGAGGTACAGCGGAATGATCGGGATGTTCTCGCGCTTGGTGTAGGCCCAGATGTCGGCCTCGGTCCAATGCAGGATCGGATGGATGCGCAGATGCGCGCCTTGCGGCGGCGAGGCGTTGAAATGATCCCAGAATTCCGGCGGCTGGTCGCGCACGTCCCAATTGCCCTCCAAGCCGCGCGGCGAGAACACCCGCTCCTTGGCGCGCGTCGCTTCCTCGTCGCGGCGGATGCCGGCGATCAGGCCGTCAAAGCCATACTTTGCGAGCGCCATCTTGAGGCCCTCGGTCTTGCGCGCGGCGGAACGGGCGGCCGGCGGCAGCGTTGGGTCGACGGCATCAATCGGCGGGCAGGGCTCGACGCGCAGATCGAGATCCCATTCCTTGCCGTAATGATCGCGGAAGCGATACATCTCCGAAAACTTCTTGCCGGTATCGACGTGAAGGGCCGGGAACGGCATCTTGCCGAAGAAGGCTTTCCGCGCCAGCCAGATCATGACGTTGGAGTCCTTGCCGAGTGACCACAACAGGGCAATCTTCTTCAGCCGGGCAAAGGCCTCACGGAAGATGTAGATGCTCTGCGCTTCGAGCTGGTCGAGATGGTCCATGCTCGAGGCAAGTTCGGCAGCAAATTCTTGCGCGCGCACGCGCTCAGCCAGCGCCGGATTGCTCAGTCGATCAGCAGCGGAATCGTCCTTGAGAAGATGCATCTCTGCCACTTTGCGTTTGGAGGCGAAAATTCTATAGTTGCGGTGCGGAAGAGAAGAAAAAATTTTCTCTTTGCGCGCTCGAAACGAGACATATATAGAAAATAATTCCAGTCAACCCCGTTTGTGGGGAAGCGAGTATCACATGCGGTTCTTGCCGGTGTTTCTCGATCTCAAGGCCGGCCCGGTGGTCCTCATCGGGACGGGCGAGCTTTTGCGCGCCAAGCTGCGCGTGCTCGTCGCTGCCGGCGCGCGCCTGCGCGTGCATGCGATCGATGGCAATCACGACCTTGGCCTCGGCTCCGAAGACTTGGCGCGCATCGAGATCGCGGCAGGCGATCCGCTCACGGTGGATATTTCCGGCGTCATCGCCGTCGTCTGCGCGGGCGCAGGCGATGTCGGTGTGGCCATGTCGGCTCGCGCCAAGGCGGCTGGCCTGCCCGTCAACGTCATGGACGACCTCGAGCATTCCAGCTTCATCTTCCCCGCCATCGTCGATCGCGGCGATGTCGTGGTCGCGGTCGGCACCGGCGGCACCTCTCCGGTGGTGGCGCGGCGCGTACGCGAGAAGATCGAGGCGCTGCTGCCGGCGCGCATTGGCGAACTCGCCGAGTTCATCGGCACCTTCCGCAAGTCGATCAACGAGCGCATCGCCGAGTTTCCGCTGCGCCGCCGCTTCTGGGAGCGCGTCATCGACGGTCCGATCGGCGCCGCCGTGCTGGGCGGCCGCAACAGCGAAGCCGATGCATCGCTCAAGGCGATCTCCGATCCCACCGCGTTCGCGCGCGCCGACAAGCCGGAAGGCTCCGTCGCGCTGGTCGGCGCTGGCCCCGGCGATCCCGATCTGCTCACCATCAAGGCGCTGCGCGCTTTGCAGGACGCCGACATCGTCTTCCATGACGAGCTGGTCTCGCCCGAGATTCTCGACCGCATTCGCCGCGACACCACGCGCGTTGCGGTCGGCCGCCGCGTCGGCAAGCCCGGCATCGGCCAGGACGCCATCAACAAGCGCATGATCGAGGCCGCGCAATCGGGCCAGCGCGTCGTGCGGCTGAAGGGCGGCGATCCCTTCGTGTTCGGCCGCGGCGGCGAAGAGGTGGAAGCGTTGCGCGCCGCCGGCGTCGCCTATTCGATCATTCCCGGCATCACCGCAGGGCTCGGCGCCGCTGCCGATTTCGAGGTGCCGCTCACTTATCGTCACGAAGCGACCCGCATCACCTTCCTCACCGCACACAAGGCCCGCGATGCAGAGAACGTGGATTGGTCGACACTGACCGACACCAAGATGACCGTCGTGGTCTACATGGGCATGACCGCAGCGCCCGCCGTGCGCGCAGGCTTGTTCGCGGCCGGCCGCTCGCCGGAGACGCCGGTCGGCGTGTTCGCCCGCGTCACGCGGCCCGATGCGCAAGGCGCAATTGGCACGCTGCGCGATCTGCCGGAACTGGTGCGGCGGATCCATGGCGGTCCCGCCATCCTCATCATCGGCGACGTGGTCCGGCATGCCGGCTCGCTTCGCCGCCAGACACCCAAACAAATCATCTCTGACCTATTGGATGCAGCCGAATGACCTCTCCGCTCGAACAAAAGAAGATCCGTATCGCCGGCCCCTCGGTCGTGACCGCCAACCGCACCTGGGACGGCATCGTGGTCTACCGCACCGCCGCCAACAGCTGGTCCGCCGAGCTGTCGGAAGCCGCGATCGTGCGCAACTCCGACGAGGCCAAGGCGTTGCTTGCGGAAGCCGTGGCCGATGACGTCGGCGCCATCGGCCCCTATATCGCGCCGGTGCAGATCGGCGACGATGGCAAGGTCCAGCCCGGCAATCTGCGCGAGCAGATTCGCCGCACCGGCGTCACCATCGGACAGCCGGCCCAGGTTTAAGGCACCCACTTATGTATGCTTACGACGAAATCGACCGCACGCTCGTCAACGAGCGCGTCTCGGAGTTCCGCGACCAGGTGAAGCGGCGCCTTTCCGGCGAGCTCACCGAGGACGAGTTCAAGATCCTGCGTTTGCAGAACGGCGTCTATCTGCAGCTGCACGCTTATATGTTCCGCGTCGCGATCCCCTATGGCACACTGGCGACGAACCAGATGCGGGCGCTCGCCCATGTCGCGCGCAAATACGATCGCGGCTACGGCCACTTCACCACGCGGCAGAATATCCAGTTCAACTGGATCAAGCTCGCCGAGCTGCCGGATGCACTCGAAGACCTCGCCAAGGTCGGCATCCACGCGATGCAGACCTCCGGCAACAACATGCGCAACGTCACCTCGGACCAGTGGGCCGGCGTCGCGCCGGGCGAGATCGAGGATCCGCGCATCTGGTCGGAGCTGATCCGCCAGCACACCACGTTGCATCCGGAATTCTCGTTCCTGCCGCGCAAGTTCAAGATCGCGATCACCGCCTCGGACCACGACCGCGCCGCGATCAAGATCCACGACATCGGCCTCCGCCTGATCAAGAACGAAAAGGGCGAGACCGGCTTCGAGGTTCTGGTCGGAGGCGGTCTCGGCCGCACGCCGTTCATCGCCAAGACCATCAAGCACTTCGTGCACGGCCGCGACATCCTCAGCTACATCGAGGCGATCTTACGCGTCTACAATCAGTACGGCCGCCGCGACAACATCTACAAGGCGCGCATCAAGATCCTGGTCCACGAGCTAGGCATCGAGAAATTCTCCCGCGAGGTCGAGGAGGAGTGGCAGCATATCCGCAACTCCTCGCTCCAGATCGACGAGGAGGTGATCGAGGACATCCGCTCGCGCTTCACTTATCCGGCTTACGAGAAGCTGCCGCATATGCCGGACGAACTGCGCCAGGCCGCGGCCGACCCTGATTTCGAGGCATGGCGCAAGAACTCGGTGGCCCCGCACAAGGTGCAAGGTTACTCCATCGTCACGATCTCGCTGAAGCCGACCGGCGGGCCTCCGGGCGATGCCACCGCCGAGCAGATGGACGCGCTGGCAGATCTTGCCGACAAATATTCCTTCGGCGAGATCCGCGTCGGCCACGAGCAGAATCTAGCGCTGCCGCACGTCGCCAAGCGCGACCTGCCGGCACTGTGGAAGGCGCTCGACAAGCTCGGGCTGGCGACGCCCAACGTCAACCTGATCACCGACATCATCGCTTGCCCCGGGCTCGACTATTGCTCGCTGGCGAATGCCCGCTCGATTCCGATCGCGCAGGAGCTGACGCGGCGCTTCGCCAATCACGAGCTCGCTAACCTGATCGGCCGTCTGCATATCAACATCTCCGGCTGCATCAATGCCTGCGGCCATCACCATGTCGGCCATATCGGCATTCTCGGCGTCGAGAAGAACGGCGAGGAGGTCTACCAGATCACCATCGGCGGCCGTGCCGACGAGAACGCCGCGCTCGGCACCCTGATCGGTCCCGGCGTCAAGTTCGACGAGGTCGCCGACGTGGTCGAGGACATCGTGGAAGCCTATCTGGCGCTGCGCGAGCGGCCCGAAGAGCTGTTCATGGACACGGTGAAGCGCCTCGGCGTCGAACCCTTCAAGGAGCGCGTCTATGCCACTCGTTAATGGCGGAAAGATCACGGACGACCGCTTCGTCAAGCTCGCCGTCGACACGCCGCTGCCCGAGGGCGGCGACATCCTGGTGCCCGCCGAGCGCTTCCTCGGCGAGGCCGAGGGCTTGCTCAAGCGCGCCGGAAAGGTCGGGGTGATCTGGCCCAACAATCGCGACATCGCCGAGCTCGTGCCGTATCTCGGCCAGATCGCCGCCGTCGCGCTGGTGTTCCCGACCTTCCGTGACGGGCGCGCCTACAGCCAGGCGCGGCTGCTGCGCGAACGTTACAACTACCGCGGCGAATTGCGCGCGACCGGTCAGGTGCTGCGCGACCAGTTCGTGTTCATGCTGCGCGCCGGCTTCGATGCCTTCGAGGTCAAGAAGCAGGCCGATGCGGAAGCCTTCATGCAGACCGCCAAGCGCTACTCGGTATTCTACCAGCCGACCGGCGATGGCCGCATCACCGCGCTGCACCGGCGCATGCAATTGCGTCACTCCGAAGGGGTCGGCACGTGAACGCGATCGCGCCTCAGGTTTCGCCCGTGTCTGCGCTACCTTCGGCGGACGAGCTCGATCGCGCCTTGCGCGATGCCTCGCCTGCGGAGGTCATTGCCGCGGCGCTGAAGACGGTCGGGCGCGACAAGCTTGCGCTGGTGTCGTCCTTCGGCACGGAATCGGCGACGCTGTTGAAGGTCATGGCGGACGTCGATCCGGCGATCCCCGTGGTCTTTCTCGACACCGGCTGGTTGTTCGAGGAGACGCTGGCCTATCGCGATACGCTGATTGCGACGCTGGGCCTGAAGGACGTCCGCTCGATCAAGCCGGCCGAGGAGACGCTGTCGCGCGAAGACCCCGACCGCGACCTCTGGTTCTCCGATCCCGACGCCTGCTGCCGCATCCGCAAGGTCGAGCCGCTGGCGCGTGCGCTGAAGCCGTTCGGCGCCTGGCTCAACGGCCGCAAGCGCTTTCAGGGCAATGCGCGCGCCGACATTCCGGTCGTCGAGGACGATGGCGCGCGGCTGAAATTCAATCCCTTCGCCAACGTCTCGCGCGAGGAGATCGAGGCGATCTTCACCCGCGCTAAATTGCCGCGGCACCCTCTGGTTGTGTCAGGATTCCTGTCGGTTGGGTGTATGCCTTGCACCAGCAGAACGACTGAGGGCGAGGATGCACGCGCCGGCCGGTGGCGCGGCCGGGCCAAGACAGAATGCGGCATCCATACGATGAAGACTTCGTAGCACAGTCGCGCTGCAAGCTAGCGAACAAGAAAATCGGGTTCCGTTGACACAAGAGCGTTTCGCCACGAGTTATGCCTGCCGTCGACGACGCCGATGTCGTCGAGGTGAATGGAGATGGACATGATGCGCCGTATCGTTCCGCTCGCCGCAGGATTGCTCGCGACGGGGTTCTGGGCAGGCTCGGCTCTGGCCGCCGACATCAATTTGCTGAACGTGTCGTACGATCCGACGCGCGAGCTCTATGTCGAGTTCAACAAGGCGTTCGCGAGCGCCTACCAGAAGGAAACCGGTAAGAGCGTCGAGATCAAGCAGTCGCACGGCGGCAGCGGCTCGCAGGCGCGCGCGGTGATCGACGGCTTGCAGGCTGATGTGGTGACGCTGGCGCTGGCCTATGACATCGACGCCATCGCGAGCAAGCGCCTCACCGCGACGGATTGGCAGAAACGGCTGCCACAGAATTCGTCGCCCTACACGTCGACCATCGTGTTCTTGGTGCGCAAGGGCAATCCCAAGGGCATCAAGGACTGGGATGATCTGATCAAGCCGGGCGTTGCCATCATCACCCCGAACCCGAAAACGTCGGGCGGCGCGCGCTGGAATTATCTTGCCGCCTGGGGCTTTGCGCAAAAGAAATACGGTTCGGCCGACAAGGCCAAGGACTTCGTTGGGAAGCTCTTCCAGCAGGTGCCGGTGCTCGATACCGGCGCCCGGGGCGCCACTGTGACCTTTGTCGAGCGCGGCGTCGGTGACGTGCTGCTCGCCTGGGAGAACGAGGCGTTCCTGGCCCTCAAGGAATTCGGTGCGAACAAGTTCGAGATCGTTGCACCGCCGCAGTCGATCCTCGCCGAGCCGCCGGTCGCGATCGTGGACAAGGTTGCCGACAAAAAGGGCACCCGCAATGCGGCTGACGCCTACCTTCAATACTGGTACACCAAGGAAGGGCAGGAAATCGCCGCGCGCAATTTCTACCGTCCGCGTGATGCCGAGACCGCCAAAAAGTACGAAAATGCCTTCGCCAAGGTCGAGCTGTTCACGATCGACGACGTCTTCGGCGGCTGGACCAAGGCACAGAAGGAACATTTTGCAGACGGCGGCGTTTTCGATCAGATTTACAAGAACTGATCGGGCGCTGTCGTAGGTGGCTTTAGCAGGGGGCCTGGTGAGCGCACTCGCAGCACGACGCCGGACATTGCCGGGCTTCGGTCTCACCATGGGACTGACGCTTTCCTGGCTGTCCGTGATCATCCTGATTCCACTCGCCGGCCTGTTCCTGAGATCGCTTGAGCTCAGCCCCGAGCAGTTCTGGAACATCCTCTCCAGCCGCCGCACCCTGAACGCGCTCCGCGTCTCGTTCGGCCTCGCCTTTGCGGCGGCTTGCGTCAATCTGGTGATGGGCAGCATCATCGTCTGGGCGCTGGTGCGCTACCGCTTCCCCGGCCGCCGCATCTTCGATGCCATCGTCGACGTGCCGTTTGCGCTGCCGACGGCGGTGGCCGGCGTCGCGCTGACGGCGCTGTTCGCCGAGAAGGGCTGGCTGGGGGCGCCGCTCGCCGCGCTCGGCCTCAAGGTGGCGTTCACGCCGGTCGGCATCTTCGTCGCCATGATCTTCATCGGCATTCCCTTCGTTGTCCGCACCGTGCAGCCGGTGCTGCAGGATCTCGACCCTGAAATCGAGGAAGCCGCGGGCAGCCTGGGGGCCAGCCGCTTGCAGACCATCGTTCGCGTGATCCTGCCTTCGCTCGCGCCGGCGCTGCTCACGGGCCTCGCGCTCGCCTTCGCCCGCGCGGTCGGTGAATACGGCTCGGTGATCTTCATCGCCGGCAATCTGCCCAACGTCTCCGAGATCGCGCCGCTCTTGATCGTGATACGCCTGTCCGAATTCCGTTACGCCGATGCGACCGCGATTGCGGTGGTCATGCTGGTCGTCTCCTTCGTCATCATCTTCGCGGTCAATCGGCTCCAGCGCTGGGCGCAGAGCCGGATTCCGGCGCGCTGAGGGCGGACCATGACGATGCAGATCGCAGATTCCGTGTCGCTCTCGGCCTCCGACTCGCAGGCACGCGCGCACGCGGCGGCGGCGCGGAACAATTTGCGCACCGAGCCGCGCGCCGTCCGCATCGTCATCATCACGCTGGCGTTGCTGTTTCTCACCGTCTTCGTCGTGCTGCCGCTGGTCGTCGTGTTCGCGCAGGCATTTTCGCGCGGCATCCTCGCCTATTTCGCCGCGCTCGCCGAGCCGGAGGCGATGGCGGCGATCAAGCTGACGTTGATCGTCGCGGCGATCTCGGTCGGGCTCAATCTGGTGTTCGGCCTCGTCGCCGCCTGGGCGATTGCAAAATTCGAGTTTCCGGGCAAGACCTTCCTGATCACGCTGATCGACCTGCCATTCTCGGTCAGCCCGGTGATCTCGGGCCTCGTCTTCGTGCTATTGTTCGGCGCGCAAGGCTATCTCGGCAGCTGGCTGCGCGAGCACGACATCCAGATCCTGTTCGCGGTCCCCGGCATTGCGCTCGCCACCACCTTCGTGACCTTCCCCTTCGTGGCGCGCGCGCTGATCCCCCTGATGCAGGAGCAGGGCACGCAGGAGGAGGAGGCTGCGATCTCGCTCGGCGCCTCCGGCCTGCAGACCTTCTTCCGCGTCACCCTGCCCAACATCAAATGGGGCGTGCTCTACGGCGTCCTGCTCTGCAACGCGCGCGCGATGGGCGAGTTCGGTGCGGTCTCCGTCGTCTCCGGCCACATCCGCGGCGAGACCAACACCATGCCGCTCTTGGTCGAGATCCTCTACAACGAATACCAGTTCGTCGCCGCTTTCGCGATCGCCTCGCTGCTCGCAATGCTGGCGCTGATCACGCTGATCGCAAAAACCATTCTCGAACGTCATCTCGACGAAGGACAAGACGCCAGTGACCATTGAAGTCAAGAATCTCGTCAAGAAATTCGGCAGTTTTGCTGCCCTCGACGGCGTCGATCTCAAGGTCAACGACGGTGAGCTGCTGGCGCTGCTCGGTCCGTCCGGCTCCGGCAAGACCACCTTGCTGCGGATCATCGCCGGCCTCGACTGGCCGGACTCGGGCGAAGTCTCCTTCAACGGTGAGGACGCGCTGGCGCAAGGAGCCCGCGAGCGCCACGTCGGCTTCGTGTTCCAGCATTATGCGCTGTTCCGCCACATGACGGTGTTCGAGAACGTTGCCTTTGGCCTCCGCGTGCAGCCGCGCGCGGTCCGAAAGGATGAGGCTGCGATCCGCTCGCGCGTCAAGGAGCTGCTCGATCTGGTGCAGCTCGACTGGCTCGCCGACCGCTATCCGAGCCAGCTCTCCGGCGGCCAGCGTCAGCGCATCGCGCTCGCCCGTGCGCTTGCAATCGAGCCGCGCATTCTGCTGCTCGATGAACCCTTCGGCGCGCTCGACGCCAAGGTGCGCAAGGAGCTGCGCAAATGGCTGCGCTCGCTGCATCACGAGATCCATGTCACCTCGATCTTCGTCACGCACGACCAGGAGGAGGCGCTGGAAGTCGCCAACCGCGTCGTGGTGATGGACAAGGGACGGATCGAGCAGATCGGCTCGCCCGACGACGTCTACGACAATCCGGCGACGGCGTTCGTGCACGGCTTCATCGGCGAATCCATCGTGCTGCCGATCCAGATCGGCGATGGTGCGATCCGGCTCGGCGACCGGCAGCTCGATCTGGCGGCCGATGGGCTTGCGCCTGGCGCGTCGAAGCTGTTCGTGCGGCGACATGACATGCTGGTCGGCCCGCCCGGCAGCGGCGCCTTCGAGGGCGCGGTCCAGCACGTCCGCAATTTCGGTCCGGTGCAGCGGGCGGAAGTAGCCCTGTCCGGCGGCGAGACCATCGAGATCGACGCCCCCCGCGACAAGGAACTGCGCGCCGGCGACACGATCGGCCTCAATCCGCGTCGCTACCGGATTTTTGCGGGCTGAGCCCACCGTCATTCCGCCGCGGAATGACGGCTCAAATTCTCTTCAAAATTCACCTTTCAGCCATTGTTGGTATGCAACAACAGCCCCTCATTTGGGGGCCCCGATTCATGCGCGCTGCGGCCGCAATTCTCATCATGTTGCTGCTCGCCGGTTGTGCCGGCAACGAAGCACCGGTCCAGCAGCCGTCGATGTATGCCGACATGGCGGTGCCGGGCTCCAAGCTCGACGTCCAGGCAGCTGCGATCATGATCTCGCAATACCGCCAGAACAACGGGCTCGGTACGGTCGTGGTCGACCCGGATTTGACGCGGCTCGCCGAATCCCAATCGGGCGCGATGGCGGCGGCCAACAAGATGGACCACGACGTCCGCGCGCCGCTCGCCAAGCGTCTGGCCTCTGGCGGTTATCCTGCCACCGTGGCGGTCGAGAACATCTCGGCCGGCTATCATACGCTGGCGGAAGCGTTTTCCGGCTGGCGCGACTCGCCTCCGCACCGCGCGAACATGCTCAAGAGCGGTGTCACAAAATTGGGCATCGCGGCGAGCTATGCTCCAGGCACCAAATACAAGGTGTTCTGGACCATGATCCTGGCCTCCACCGAGCCTCGATAAGCCAGACTTGATCCCGGGGATGCATTGACGTCGCGGCGGAGTGTCGCCACGGTGGCCAGCCTTTTGCTATTGTTCCCGCATGACCGATCATAGTCCGGAAACCGCAACAATCCCCACGAATGCGCAACGCGTCCTGGTCCTCCAGGGCGGCGGCGCGCTGGGCTCGTACCAGGCTGGCGCCTTCCAGGCGCTGTGTGGCTACGGCTTCGATCCGGAATGGGTCGCCGGCATCTCGATCGGCGCGGTCAATGCCGCCATCATCGCCGGCAATGAGGGGCACACCCGCGTCGAGCGGCTCAAGGAGTTCTGGGAAATGGTGTCGGCCCCGGTGCCGTGGAAGCCGGTCGGCAAGAGCGACCGCAGCCGCGAGCTGTTCAATTCCACCAGTGCCGCGCTGATTGCGACGTTTGGCGTGCCCGGCTTCTTCACGCCACGCATTCCGCCGGCGCCGCTGTGGCCGCCGGGGCATCCCGAGGCCGAAAGCTATTACGATACCTCGCCGCTGAAGAAGACGCTGGAGCGTCTCGTCGATTTCGACCGCATCAACGATCTGAAGACACGCCTGTCGGTCGGCGCGGTCGGCGTCACCTCGGGCAATTTCAGATATTTCGACAATTACGCGTTCAAGAAGCTCGGCAAGAAGATCGGCCCCGAGCACATCATGGCCTCCGGCGCGCTGCCGCCGGGCTTTCCCTCCGTCGTCATCGACGGCGAGCATTATTGGGACGGCGGCATAGCCTCCAACACTCCGCTCGACTACGTGCTCGATGCCGAGGTCGAACGCGACATGCTGATCTTTCAGGTCGATTTGTTTTCCGCGCGCGGCGACCTGCCGAACTCGCTGCTGGAGGCGGCCGAGCGCGAGAAGGACATCCGCTATTCCAGCCGCACGCGGATGAACACCGACAAGAACAAGCAGCTGCACAACGCCCGCAGGGCCGTGCGCGATCTGATCGGCAAATTGCCGGACTATCTCAAGAACGATCCTTCCGTCGAATTCCTGGCGAAAGTGTCGCGCGAAAGCACCGTCACCGTGGTGCATCTGATCTACCGCAGCAAGAACTACGAATCCTCGTCCAAGGATTACGATTTCTCGCACATTGCCATGGTCGAGCATTGGGAGGCCGGCGTGCGTGACGTGCACCTGTCGATGCGCCACAAGGACTGGCTGGAGCGGCCGCAGTCCGGCGAGACCATGGTGACCTACGATCTCACGGGGGACGTCACCGCGCCCCCGGCAAAAAGGAGCGAATAGAATGGGTACTCTGTCAGGCAAGAACGCCGTCGTGACCGGATCGACCAGCGGCATCGGGCTCGCTTACGCGCGCGCCTTCGCCGGCGCCGGTGCCAACGTCGTCATCAACGGTTTCGGCTCGCCGGAAGACATCGAGAAGGAGCGCGCCAAGATCGAATCCGATTTCGGCGTCAAGGCGGTCTACTCGCCCGCCGACATGACCAAGCCCGCCGAGGTCGCCGGCATGATCGCGCTCGGCGAGAAGACGTTCGGCTCGGTCGACATCCTCGTCAACAATGCCGGCATCCAGTTCGTCTCGCCCATCGAGGAATTCCCGCCGGAGAAATGGGACCAGATCATCGCGATCAATCTGTCCTCGGCCTTCCACGCCATCCGCGCCGCGGTGCCCGGCATGAAGAAGAAGGGCTGGGGCCGCATCATCAACACGGCGTCGGCGCACTCGCTGGTGGCCTCGCCATTCAAGTCGGCCTACGTCTCGGCCAAGCACGGCATCGCCGGCCTCACCAAGACCGTGGCGCTGGAAGTCGCGACCCACAAGATCACCTGCAACTGCATCAGCCCCGGCTACGTCTGGACCCCGCTGGTCGAGAAGCAAATCCCCGACACGATGAAGGCGCGCAATCTGACGCGCGAGCAGGTCATCAACGACGTGCTGCTCGATGCGCAGCCGACCAAGGAGTTCGTCACCTCCGAGCAGGTCGCCGCGCTCGCGCTGTTCCTGTGCAGCGACGACGCCGCCCAAATCACCGGCACCAACCTCTCGATCGACGGCGGCTGGACCGCGGAGTAGGCGCACAGTGCTGTAGGGTGGGCAAAGGTGCCAGCGCCGTGCCCACCATCTTTCCGCTGTTCGCGACCAGCGTCAGTGGCACTGGGTGTCTCACCTCTTCCCGCGCCTACTGCGAACCAGCCGTTCTCAGGTCCGAGGCGAACCATATTGGCTTTCCGGCTCGTTCAGTCCGGCAAGGGGCCGCCGCGACGCGTGGCGGATATGGACGATATGAACGAACTCGCCGGTGACACGGTAAAATATCCGAAATGGATAGCGGACGACCGTTGCCACGCGGACTTGGGAACGTTGTGTGACCCGTGGCGATGAGAAAGGCGCACGCCGGACGCGCTCGATAACATCCGCAAATCTTCGTCCGATGGCATCGGCGATCGCTGGGCTGGCGTTGCTGGCATAATAGGTTGCAATGTCTTCGAGGTCAGCAAGCGCCTCTCGGGACCAGACGACCTTCATCCGCGCCTGAATTTCGCGAAGACTTCTGCGACCTCGGCATCCGTAGCGAACTCGCCGCGATCTATGGAGGCTAACGCAGCGTCGATACTTCGCAGCTCTTCCTGCGTCGCAACATACTCGCCGCCGAGCAGTTCGCTCTCGATTTCGCTGGCAATCGCAACCAGCTCGTTCTGGGCCTCTTCGGGCCAAGTCTGGGCACGTTCCAGAAGATCTCGCAGATCGCTTGCAGCCATACCCAACTATATCAGGTGCCGAAGAGCTTTCCAATCATCTCAAGCTGATAGCTAACGTCCGAACGCCAGCACGTGCAGCCCGAGCCGCTGCCGCACGATCCAGAACAACAGCACCGTCTCGAAGGTGAGGGAGATCGAGGTCGCGGCCGCCGCGCCATGGCCGCCGTAGCGCGGCACCAGCGCGATGCAGAGCACGAGGTTCATCACGAAGGCTAGCGCATAGGCGAGCGCGCAGATCTTCTGCTGGCCGAGCATGTTGAGCAGGCGCTCCACCGGGCCGATCGCCGCGCGCACCACGAGGCCGATCGCGGCGACGAACATGATGTCGTAGCCGACGGTGAATTGCGGCCCGAACAGCCAGAGCAGCGGCTTGCCGAGCGCGAGCAGCACGATGGTCGCGGCCAGCGACGGCCAGAACGTCCAGCTGATCGCATGCGCGACGTAAGCAGAAAGGCGCGCCTTGTCACCGCTGGCATTGTATTCGGCGAATCGATGCGCCGTTGTCGCGGACATCGCGTAGTGGATGAATGAGACCAGCGCCAGCGTCTTCACCACGGCGAAATAGACGCCGACCTCGTCCGAGGGACGGAATTGCTGCAGCACCAGCACGTCGGTGTACGACAATAGCAGATAGAAGCTCTCGACCAGCAGGATCGGCAGGGAGACCGCGAGCCAGCCCTTGACGTCATAGGCCTTCGGCCCCGGCGTGATGTGATCGGCGAGCTTGCGGTTCAGCACCACCATCTGCCCGGCCATTGCGATCCATACCGCGCAAAGGCTCGCGACCATCGCGGCGACGGCGCCGAGGTGATAGCCGAGCAGGAAGGCGAGCGCCGTGATGCCGATGATCAGCGCCTGGCGGATGATGAATTGCGGCATCAGGCCGAGCTGCATCCAGTCGTGCGAGCGCGCGATGCCGTCCTGGGTGTTGGCGACGACGAAGGCCGGCAGCGTCATGCAGCCGATATAGAGCGGCAGCACCTCGGCCGGATCGATCCAGGGTGACAGCACTTTGACGATGCCGGCAAGGCCGAGCGAGACCAGCGTGGACACGCCAAAGGTCAGCCAGCGGCTGCCGGAGAGGAAGCCGCGCAGCAGCGCGTGCGCGCCGCTGGCGCGGTACTCCGGAATGATCTTCTGTGCGGAGGCCGAGATGCCGAAATCCATCATGCTGCCGAGCAGCAGCACCCAGGTCCAGACATAGACGTAGATGCCGTAATCGGACGTGCCCATCCAGCGCGCCAGCAGCACCTGCGAAACAAAAGCGAGGCCGGCGCTGATGACGCGGATGATGAAGATCGTGCCGGCGAGCCGCCGCGTCAGCGACGCCTCGCTCGATCCGCCCGCGAGCTTGGCGCGCAGCCGCGCGACCAGCCCGGCCGGTCCGGTCGTTGCGGGTGGTGCATCCATCACGGCCAATTCGAACAATCCCCAGCGACCTGCAGCGGCAGGCGAGGGATTAGCAACCATTCGTTAAGATTCGGTTGGGCGGACGCTAGTTCAAATTCGTGTTGAACTCGTACGCCTTCTCCGGCCCGACCAGCGTGAACTTCAGCGCGGCGCCCTCGGGCTTGGCGCCCGGCGGCAGCCCGTCGAGCTCGAACGAGAAGCGCACGACCCCGGGCGGGCTGGGCTGCACCGGCGCCGGAATCGGCAGCGCCCAATCGGGCGTCGGGCCTTCCACGAACAGATTGACCTTGCTTCTGTCCGGCGCCACCACATCGACCACTACGTTCTTGGGCCCGTCCCGCTTGACGTCGCGAATGGTGAGCGGATTGGGGTCGCCGATATTGGCGGGCTTCGGCACGGTGTCGAGCGCGGCACGCAAGTTCGCGTCCTCGGTCGAGGCGACGCTGTTGAAGCCGAGCTCGGCGCTGGCCTCTACGGGAATGCAGAGCTTCTCGCACACCGCGTAGTTGATCTCGGCCCTCAAGGTCACCGGCTTGTCCGCGGCCTTGGCGACGATGCGCAGGGGCAGCACGACCTGGTCGCGATAGCCGATCGAATGGCCGCCCGCGCCGTCATCGAACTTCAGCGGTGCCGGCCACATCACCGTCACCGCCTCGACATTGTCGGACTTGGAGAAGTCGAACCGGGGCGGAACGCCGGAATCGCCGGGCGACCGCCAGTAGGTCTTCCAGCCGGGCTGCAGCTGGAAGGCGATACCGCCGAGCAGCACCGCGCCGCTGCGCGAGCCCGCCAGGAGCCGCACCGCGGAATGTCCATCGCGCTGCCAAGGCGATGCGTCATCGGCACGGGCCGCGATAGCCAACGACGACGCGAGCAGGGTTGTCGCGACGCCAATCGCCGCACGCAGGGGAACAATGCTGGACATGGCACGTCTTTACAGGGTCACCTAGGGCCAAACCATTGAATTGCTTGTGATGGATGCACTCGAATCAACTCGCCGCAACCCTTGATTTGACAGCCGCCCGGCCCGACATCAGGATAGGAATTGAAACCGGAGTGCTCGAGCGATGGCTCCCACAGGCAAGAGGACGGGCGAAAGCACCCGCAGCTCGGGCGCCGCGCTGCCCAGTTCCGGCGGCTATCTCGACGGCCGGCTCCTGATCGCAATGCCCGTGATGGGCGATTCCCGCTTCGAGCGCTCGGTGATCTATCTTTGCGCCCATTCGGCGGAGGGGGCGATGGGCATCATCGTGAACCACCCCGCCGGCAGCATCGATTTCCCCGAGCTCTTGCAGCAGCTCGGCATCATCAAGAAGGGCGAGCACATCAAGCTGCCGGAGAATGCCGAAAGTATGAAGGTGCTGCGGGGCGGGCCGGTCGACACCGGGCGCGGCTTCGTGCTGCATTCCAGCGACTTCTACATCGAGAACGCCACGCTGCGGATCGATGACGGCGTCTGCCTGACCGCGACGGTCGACATTCTGCGCGCCATCGCCAACGGCTCCGGCCCCAAGCACGCCATCCTCGCGCTCGGCTATGCCGGCTGGGCGCCGGGCCAGCTCGAGACGGAGATCCAGAGCAACGGCTGGCTGCATTGCGACGCGGACGCGGATCTGATTTTCGGCGACGACGTCGACGACAAGTACAACCGTGCTTTGCAGAAGATCGGTATCGACCCCGGCATGCTCTCGAACGAGGCCGGGCACGCGTAGCGTTATCGGCCGCTATTGCCACACTCTCCACTGCCCTCAGTTATTCTCCGCTGTCCCCGGATCGGCGCTTCGCGCCGGACAACGCTACGCGTTGCCCAGCGCTCCGCTTGTCCGGGACGACGACCGAATTTGTGGCTACTCCGACCCGGCCTACTCCGCCGCCTGCTGCTGCACCGTCGGCTCCGTCCCTGCCACCGTCGCGCGGCGCATGTCGCGGGGCTGGGACTGGTCGTAGCGGCGGACGCGGTGCATGGTCTGGCGGTTGTCCCACATCACGAGGTCATGCAGCTTCCATTTGTGCACGTAGACGAACTCGGGTTGCGTGGCGTGCTCGGTCAGATCGCGCAGCAATAGCCGCCCCTCGGGCATGCTCATACCGACGACCTTGCCGGCATGCGATGACAGATACAGCGACTTGCGGCGATGCACGGGGTGCGTGCGCACCAGCCGTTGCAGCACCGGCTTGAACATCTCCTTCTCTTCGTCGGTGTATTCGGTGAAGCCGAGCGATCCCCGCGAATACATCAGCGAATGCTCGCAGACGAGATCCTCGATCTCCGCCTTGGTCTCGTCGTCGAGCGCGTCATAGGCCGCGCGCATGTCGGCGAACTCGGTGTTGCCGCCCTTCGGGTTCACCACGCGCGCCGATAGCAGCGAGAATTTTGCGGGGATCGGACGGAACGAGCTGTCCGAGTGCCACAGGCAATTGCCGAGGTTGAACAGATTGGCGCGGCTGTCCTTGGGCAGCGGCTTGCCGTCCTTGCCGAGGTTGGAGACGTCGTTCAGGCCTGAGGTGAGGCGGTGTTCATCCGCCTTGGTGATGTTGCCGCCGCGCGCCTCCTCGCGCTGGCCAAAATTCAGCGCGAATGCCATCTGCTGCTCGTCGGTGATGTCCTGGTCGTGGAAGACGAGCACCGCGTACTTGTCCATGGCGGCCTCGATCTCGCGCGCCTGATCCGGCGTGAGCGGCCTGCGCAAGTCGAGGCCGGACACCTCGCCGACGAAATGTTTCTGAAGCTGCCGGATGGCGATGGTCATTGCGTTCCTCCCGCATCTACGAGCGGTTTCCCCGCTCTGTTTGTGGAAAAAATGACTCCCGCATCCGGCGATGTCAACGCGCCGCGCGCATGGCTCTCACGCGTTCCGCGCCATCAGCCCGCCATCCACCGGGATCACCGCGCCGGTGAGGAAGGACGCCGCCGGCAGGCACAGGCTCAGCGTCATATGCGCGACCTCTTCAGGGTCGCCGTAGCGGCCGAGTGCGGTGCGGCGCTTGGCGTAGATGGTCTTGTGCTCCTCCGGGATGCGGTCGGTGATTTTTGTGCGGATCGGTCCGGGGCAGATGCAGTTGACGGTGATGCCCTCGCGGCCGAGCTCCACCGCCAGCGAGCGGGTGAGGCTCACGACGCCGCCCTTCGCGGCCGAATACGGGCTGTGCAATGCGGTGGCGCCGAGCGCCTCGGTCGAGGCGATGTTGACGATGCGGGGACTCTTCGACTTGCGCAAGTGCGGCAGCGCGGCGCGGATGATGCGTGGGTGCGCCGTCAGCATCACGGCGATGCCCTTCGCCCAGGCGTCCTCGTAGCCCTCATCGTCGATCGCGACGCGCACGGAGATGCCGGCATTGTTGACGACGATGTCGAGGGCGCCGAAATGCGCGGCGACATCGCCGACCACACGTTTGATTTCGCCGCCGTCGGCGACGTCGAGCTTCCACGCCCTTGCCGCGCCACCGCTCGCCGCAATCTCCTTGGCGACGTCCTGCGCGCCTTGCTCGTCGAAATCCGTGACGGCGACGTTCGCACCTTCGTTTCCGAATACGCGCGCAGTGGCGCGCCCCATGCCGCTGGCTGCGCCAGTGACGAGCACGGTGAGCCCCTTCACGGACCGGCTGAGCTCCCTGACGTCGGACATGCTGTTCCCTCGCGCCGAGCTGGTTCTTGTTGTGATTGACAAGGCTGGCATCGATCCGCAGACAGGTCAAACAAGCAGAAAACAAAAGGGGAGGCCGACAATGGCAAACGAGCTCGATTTCTCAGGCAAGCAGGTGCTGGTGGTCGGCGGTTCCAGCGGCATCGGCAACGGCATCGCGCAGACCTTTCGCGCAAAGGGCGCAGCTGTTGCCGTCTGCGGCACGCGTGCTCACGCAACGGAATATTCAGCCGACGAAGGCTCCGATCTCGAAGGTCTTGCTTACGCGCAGCTCGACGTCAGCAATCCCAATGCCATCGAAGCATTCAGGCCGCCGTTCGACCGTCTCGACATCCTGGTGCTCGCGCAGGGCGCGGTGATCTACCGCCGCGGCGAATTCGAGATGGCGGGCTTCCGCAAGGTCGTCGAGGTCAATCTGATGAGCCTGATGGCCTGCGCGACGCGCTTTCATTCCATGTTGCGGGACGCGAAGGGCGCGCTGATCATCGTGTCCTCGACCGCGGCCTATCATTCCACAATGGGCAATCCCGCCTACAACGCCTCGAAGACCGGTGCGGTCGGATTGACACGGACGCTGGGCGAGGCCTGGGCCGAGGACGGCATCCGCGTCAACGGCATCGCGCCAGGGCTCGTCGACACCAAGATGACGAAGGTGACGACCGACAATCCGAAGCGGCTCGAAGGCGCGCTCGCACGCATCCCGCTGCGGCGATTGGGTACGCCGGCCGACATGGCGGGCGCGGCGCTGTTCCTGGCCTCGCCGCTGTCGTCCTACATCATCGGCCAGACGCTGGTCGTCGATGGCGGCCTGATTCTATAGGAGAGCCTAAGGAACCGCGCTGCGTCTGATCGGTTACTTCGGCTGACCACCGAGGAGGATCATCATGGACACGGATCGGATTGTTGGATCGGCGAAGGAATATGCCGGACGCGCGGAAGGCGCGATCGGAGACATGGCAGGCGATGCCAAGACGCAGGCGTCGGGCAAGGCGCGGGAAGCCGCGGGCACGGTGCAGAATCTCTACGGCCAGGCCAAGGATGCCGTGCGCGACGCCACGGACACCGCCGCGGGCTATGCCAAGGACGCCTACGAGAACAGTGGTGAGACTTTCCGCGACGGCTCGAAGGCCATTGCGCAGAAGGTGCAGGACAATCCGCTCGGCGCGCTGCTGGTTGCCGGCGGCATCGGCTTCGCGCTGGCGCTGCTGATGTCGCGTCCCGCCCGCCGCCCGCCGTCACGCTGGCGCTATTACGGCTAGTTGCCGAACGCCTGTCACGCGTGCCCCGGCTCAGCGATGCGGCGTGAGACGCTGCATCGCTGAGCCGGGGCCATCTTTTCTGAATGCCGCACGAATTGGGTCCCGGCTCTGCGCCGCATCACCAGAAGGTGCTGCGTTGCGTCCGGGACACGAGACCTTGCCTTACCGGAACATCTCGGCGGAGCGGCCGACGTTAGCCGGCGGACGCGGGATCCCAGGATTGGGATTCGGATTGCGCGGCCCGGGCGGCGGCGCCATTTGGCGCGGCGGCGGGGGCTGTGGCGAGCCGAAGCCGAAGAAATCACGGAATGTGGGCGTTGCCTGGGCCGGCAGTTGCGGGGCGACCTGCGGCTTCTTCGGCGCGAGCTTTGGCGGTGCGATCGCGGCGGCGGCGCCCGATACGCCTTGAGCTGCCCCGCCCTCCGGCGTCGTTGCCGCCATCGGCGTATCGCCCTTGGCCTGCTCGCGGCCGACTTCCCGGCGCGGCCAGGCAAAATCGTCGGCGCGGCCGGCCGGGGCTGCCAGCGGTTCACCCTTTACCATGGTCTTGGCGGCGAGCGCATCGACAGCGGCGGGACGCGTGCCCGGTCCGCCCAGCAATTGATCGGTCGAGATCGAGGCTGCAACCAGCGGCACGATCGGCCCGGCCAGCGGACGCGGCGCGGGCTTGCCCGGCTCGGCGCTGGTGTCGGGCGTCGCGGGCTCGCTCGGCAGCGCGATCGGGCCGGAGCGTCCGGCAAGCAGGCGCGTGATCTCGCGCTCGACATAATGCGCGAGCTTGCGCGCGCCGGCCTTGGTGAAATAGATGCCGTCGGAGCTGCGGAGCTGGCGGATCTGGCCTTCGAAGTCCGGGCCCTTCTGCAGGAAGCGGCCGGCTTCGTCGACGAAGCCGTCCCATACGTCGACATAGGTGATGCCGGCCTTGGCCGCGCCCTCACGGTACAGCGAATCCAGGAAAAGCGTGTCCGCGGTGCCCTTCGGTCCGCGGACCGCGGGCAGGCCGACCCAGAGCACCGGCACGCCCTTGGTTTTGAGGACGGCCGCGAGCTCCTCGATCTTCTTGCCGTAGAGCTCGACCCAGCGCTCGTCACGGAATTCGTAGAGGCCGTTCGGATTGCGCGCGGTCTTTTCCGGCGCGGCTGCCGGCGTGTCGGCATTGTCGGCGTCGTCCTGCGGCAGGTCGGCGTCGGCAGGCTTATCGTCCGGCTTGGCGGCGCTGTCGCCGGGCTTGGCGTCGCCGGGCTTGGCGTCGCTGGGCTTGCCTTGCGGCTTTGCGCGCGCACCCTTGTCGTTCTTCTTATCTTTGTCCTTCTCCGCGGCCGGCTTGTCGGGTTTGTCGGCGGCCGGCTCGCGGATTGCGACACGGTCGTTGAGGCCGAGCATGACGACGATCACGTCGGGCTTTTCGGTCTCGAGAATGCCCTTGGCCGCCGCGGCCCAGTCC
This sequence comes from Bradyrhizobium sp. IC3195, assembly GCF_020193585.1. Taxonomy (NCBI): domain Bacteria; kingdom Pseudomonadati; phylum Pseudomonadota; class Alphaproteobacteria; order Hyphomicrobiales; family Nitrobacteraceae; genus Bradyrhizobium; species Bradyrhizobium sp. IC3195. The sequence goes on from NZ_JADYVG010000003.1 coordinate 424,550, forward strand.
GCAGGCTCGCCCTTGGGCTGGTACCTGATCAGGCCGGACGTGGTCTTGTGCTTGCGGATCACGCCCATGTCGGGCTGCTCGGCGTAGGCGTCTTCGAGGCCATAGGCGAGCCAGTCGGCCATGGCATCGCCGATCACCAGCACGTTCTTCTCAGGAATCGTGTCGCGCTTGGCCGGTGCCGGCGCGCGCGAAAAATCCTGGCGCGGCGCCTGCGGCGGCGGCTGGAAGGGTGCGAAGAAGTCGCCGCCGAACCATCCGCCACCTCCGCCGCCCCGTGGTGGCGGTGGTGGGGCCGAACGCTGCGGCGGACCGCCGAAGCCAGGGAAGTTGAAGAACTGCGCCGAAGCGGGTGCCGCCACCGACACCAGGATCGCAAGCGCCGTCCCCAGCGCGATCAACGGGCCGGTCTCGGTCAGCGCCTTGAACAGGGACTTCTTCGACATGCGATCTCGGGCACGCGCAATGGGGGATCGGAGTTAGCTCAATATAATAACGGAATCAGGCGCCAAACGGGCAAATTCCATCGCAGATTCTTGTCCATAGACCGGGTAACACCAGTCCAGGTCAAGGCTATCAGCCAAAATCCCCCTTCAAGGTTACTTCGAGCGCGAATTTTACCGCCCGCGCAGCCGGTCCAGCACGTCGGAGGAGGCAAAACCGTCGGCGGGGACCCCGATCGAGGCCTGGAAATTACGCAGAGCCTCCCTGGTCAGGCCGCCGAATTGGCCGTCCGGGGTGCCTTTGTAGTAGCCGCGCTGAGCCAGCAGCTGCTGCAGCTCCAGCCGTTCGGTGCGGGACAGCTCGCGCTCCTGCCGCGGCCAGGGCTGCACGAAAGGCTGTCCCCCGCGCAGGCGGTCGGCGAAATGGCCGATCGCCAGCGCATAGGCTTCCGCCGGGTTGTACTTCATGATGACGCGGTAATTCTGCAGCATCAAAAAGCCCGGTCCCTGCGCGCCGGCGGGTGCCAGCAGGTAAGCCTTGTCCGCAGGATGCGGGAAGGCCTGGTTGTTCGGACGCTTGAGCCCGAGCTTCTCCCATTGCGCGATCGGCATCGCCTTGGCGCGGTCGGCCAGCATGTAGTTGAAGCCTTGCGGTACCACGACCTCGTAGCCCCAGGTCTGGCCTGGCTGCCAGCCGTCCTTCTTCAGATTGTTGGCGGTCGACGCGATCAGGTCGGTCGGATTGTCGACGACGTCGCGCCGGCCGTCGCCGTCGCCGTCCACCGCGAAGCGCTTGAACGCGGTCGGCATGAACTGGGTCGGGCCGAAGGCGCCGGCCCAGGAGCCGCGCAGCTGCTCCGGACGCAAATCGCCGCGGTTGAGGATCTCCAGCGCGGAGAGGAATTCGTCCTTGAAATAGGCTTGGCGGCGGCCGATGCAGGCGAGCGTCGCGGTCGATTGCAGCACGCTGCGATCGCCGATCTGCGTCGAGTAATTGGACTCGATGCCCCAGATCGAGGCGATGATGTAGCGGTCGACACCGGTGGCCTTTTCGGTGGCGTCGAACTGCGTCTTGTATTTGGCGAGGACCTCGCGGCCCTTGGCGAGGCGGTTGTCGTTCACCAGGATGTCGAGATAGGCCCAGATCGACTTGGTGAATTCCGGCTGCGAATCCATGAGGTCCATGATGCGCAGGTCGGGTGAGAGCCCGGCGGTGAAGCGCTGAAAGTTCTCCTGCGTGACGCCGCGTCGTGCGGCATCGGGCCACATCGCAGCGACGCAATTGTTGAAATTGCCGGCAGCCTCGCGGATCGCGGCGGCCGTCATCAAGGGATGGCCGGAGGCGCCGTCCTCGCCGCTCCACGGCAATGGACCCGTCGGCGCGCCGCTCGGGCCAGGTGTGGGTTGCGCCGGTGCCGGGTTCGATCCCGAGAAGATGCCGCCGAACAGGTTGGACAGGCCGTTCTGCGCCTGGGCGTGTGCGCCGGCCGGCAGCAGCAAAGCGGCCGCAACGACTGCGCCGCCAGCCCGTCTCGCCAGTCCTGCCATTGATTGCATCATGTTCCACCCGTCGGCCTGAAAAACCCGCCACAGGAGGCCTGGTTAGCGTTGCCAATAGCTTAACAAAGGTGAAATTTTGGTGGCGGCCTTTTTCTTAACTCCGTCGGGGCGAGGCCCCACATCCGCCTTTGTTGGCGGCTGCAAACAGGCTAGCAAGGATGCCATTGCTCCCGTCCCATGTGCCCCCAAGGTATTCGATCGATCCCATGAAGATTCGCAAAGCCGTATTCCCCGTCGCCGGTCTCGGCACCCGCGTCCTGCCTGCCACCAAGGCGATGCCGAAGGAAATGCTGACCATCGTCGACAAGCCGCTGATCCAATACGTCTATGACGAGGCGAAGGAAGCCGGCATCGAGCACTTCGTCTTCGTCACCGGCCGCAACAAGGCTGTCATCGAGGATCACTTCGACCGGATGTTCGAGCTCGACACGACGCTGGCCGCGCGCGGCAAGAAAGCGGAACAGGACATCCTGGCGCAGAACCAGCCCGAGGCCGGCGCGGTCAGCTTCACCCGCCAGCAGGCGCCGCTCGGCCTCGGCCACGCGGTCTGGTGCGCGCGCGACATCGTCGGCAACGAGCCGTTCGCCGTGGTGCTGCCGGACGAGCTCGTGCTCAACACGCCCGGCTGCCTGAAGCAGATGATCGAAATGGCGTCCTCGCTCGGCGAGAAATCCAATCTGATCGCGGTCGAGGCGGTGCCCGATCACCTGACCCATCAATACGGCATCTGCGGCGTCGGCAAGCGCAACGGCAAGATGTTCGAGGTCGACGGCATGGTCGAGAAGCCGGCCAAGGGCACCGCGCCCTCCAACCTTTCGATCACCGGCCGCTACATCCTGCAGCCGGAGATCTTCAAGATCCTGGAGACCCAGGAGCGCGGCGCCGGCGGCGAGATCCAGCTCACCGACGCCATGATCGGGCTTGCCAAGACGCAGAAATTCTACGGCGTCGAGTTCGAGGGCGAGCGCCATGATTGCGGCTCCAAGCCCGGCTTCCTGCGCGCCAACATCGCCTATGGCTTGAAGCGCCCGGAATTGCGCGACGGCCTGGTCGCGGAGATGAAGAAGTATCTGGGGCAGTAGCGGGCCGCTCGTCATTGCGAGCGAAGCGAAGCAATCCAGAATCCTTCCGCTGAGGAAGTCTGGATTGCTTCGTCGCAAGAGCTCCTCGCAATGACGAGAGCGAGAGACCGCCTCACGCCACCAACGACAGCTGCGGCAGGCTCGCCACCACCGACTGGTTGCGCCCGCCGGCCTTGGCGGCGTAGAGCGCCTTGTCGGCGGCGGCAACCAGCATCGGCCAATCCATGCCGGCATTCGGGACCAGGCTGGCGATGCCGCAGGACACGGTCGACATCGCCTGCTCGTCGGACCAGCCCTGCACCTTGCGGCGGATCGTCTCCGCCACCTTGAAGGCCTCGGCGGCGGAGGTGTTCGGCAGCAGCACGGCGAATTCCTCGCCGCCATAGCGCGCCGCGCAATCGCCGGCGCGGCTCACCGAATCGGAAATGCAGATGGCGATGCCGACCAGCACCTGGTCGCCGGCCTGATGGCCGAACGTGTCGTTGTAGGCCTTGAAGTGATCGGTATCGATCATGAGCAGCGCGATCGGCGCCTTCTGGCGCATGGCGCGCCGCCATTCGACGTCGATGACGGAATCGAATTTGCGGCGGTTTTTCAAGCCCGTGAGCGCGTCGGTCGTCGCCAACTCCTCGAGCTTGCGCTCGGCCTCGGCGCGCCGGCCGATCTCGCGCGCGAGCACGAGGGTCGATCCCAGCACGAACAGGATGAGCGCCAGCACCACGGTGCCGATGCGGAGCGCCTCCCTTTGCCAGAGTGCGAACACCGCGGACAAAGGCTTGCCGGCGACCACGAACAGCGGACCATTGTTCTTGCTGCGGACATAGAGCCGCGGGGTCGCATCGACCGGGCCCTGTCCCGAATAGGCGGCGCCGACCCTGAGATTGTCGGCCTTCCAGTTCTGACGGTCGTTCAGGTTCGTGCCGATGATGTCGAGATCGAACGGTCGCCGCATGATGATGGTGCGGTCGCGCTTGAGCACGGTGATGGTGTCCTCAGGGTCGAGGGTGAGCCGATCGAACAGCTCGTGGAAATAGCTGAAGCGGATCGAGCCGGCGACGACGCCCATGAAGCCGCCGTCAGCGTCACTGATGCGCCGGCTCAGCACGATCGAGTAGGCGCCGCGAAACAGCATGGGACGGCTGATGAACAGGCCTGCGCCGGGATTATCCCGGTGGACCTTGAAGTAGTGCTCCTCGCTGCGGTCCTCGGGCAGGGGATCGAGCGTGGAGGCATCGATGGTCAGCCGGCCCTCGGCGTCGAACACCTGGATGGCGCCGAAATGCTTGGCGGTGGTCGCGTGGTCGAACAGGATCAGGTGACGGATCGTCTTGGAGACCGTCGCGAGCTCGGGCAGCAGCATGTTGCTGGCGACCGCCTTCAACGACAAATCGTAGATCTCGACGTTGCGGCTGACGTCGGACTCGATCGTGGTCGCGAGGTTCTCCAGCGTCTGGCGGGCGAGTGCCTCCTCGCCGCGGCGCATGTCGAGCATGACGTTGACGCAAATGGCGGAAAAGCCGATCACCGTCACCACGGACGAGATGATCAGCAGCTTCGCCGAAATCCGCCACGGCCGGCGGGCCGCAACGTCGCGCCATCCAGAGAACATTTTTCGCTCCTGTCCATAGTGGATGCGCCCGAAAGCTTGCGTAGTGTTTAAGCCGCGACGGCGCTGCCGCAATGAGTTAAGAATCGGTTTATGCGGCTGACGGTTTTGAGCAGCCTGACTTCGCCCCGGACGAGAGGACGAGTGTGAACGACTACGACGCGTTGCGCGATTATCTGCTGCGGCAGAAGCAGGAGGAGCTCGTGCTGAGCTTTGAGCAGATCGAGGAGATCATCGGCGCGGCGCTGCCGCGCGCGGCCCAGCGTGCCTCATGGTGGGACAGCCTTCGCAGCCCCGACATCCAGATGCCGCAACGCGAAGCCTGCCTCGCCGCCGGCTTCGTGGCGACACGCATGCCGGACGGCCAGAGCGTCCGGTTCAGGAAGCAGAAGGGTGAGCGGCGGCGCTAGTGCGTGACTTCCCTTCTCCCCTTGCGGGAGAAGGTGGCGCGAAGCGCCGGATGAGGGGTATGTCTCCGCGCATTCAGATGGATTTGGACGTGGGGAGAGATACCCCTCACCCCCGCTCGCTTGCGAGCGGACCCTCTCCCGCAAGGGGAGAGGGGAAGATCAACTCGCAGCTTCCAGCCGCACTTCCGTGAGCAGACGCATCGCCGCGTCCGCGTCCATCGGCTCGCCGAAGGCAAAACCTTGCGCGTATTCGCAGCCCATCTGGTAGAGCTCGACGGCGTCCGAATCGGTCTCGGCGCCTTCGGCGACGACGTCCATGCCGAGGTCATGCGCGAGCGCGATGATCGACTTCAGGATCACGGGGCGGGTGCCGCGGCTGGTGGTGCGTACGAACGACTGGTCGATCTTGATAGTGTCGAACGGGAAGCGCTGCAGATAGGCCAGCGAGGAGTGGCCTGTGCCGAAATCGTCGAGCGACAGCCCGGTGCCGAGCTCGCGGATCCGGGTCAACATCTGGGCTGCGTGCTCCGGATTCTCCATCACCAGCGATTCCGTCAGCTCGAGCTTGAGCGTGCCGCGCGCCACCGAGGAGCGCGACAGCACGGTACGGACATCGTGAATCAAATCGTGGCGCAGCAGCTGCCGCGAGGAGACGTTGACGGAAGCGAAGATCGGCTCGCGCGAGCGCATCGCCCGCTGCCACACCGAAAGCTGCTTGGCGGTCTGGTCGAGCACGAACATGCCGAGGTCGACGATCAACCCGGTCTCCTCGGCGATGGTGATGAACTCGGAGGGCGCCATGCGTCCGAGCTTCGGGTGGTCCCAGCGCGCCAGGGCCTCGAAACCGGCGATGGAGCGATCCTCCAGCCGCACGATCGGCTGGTACAGGATCGTGATCTCTTGGCGCTCGATGGCGCGGCGCAACTCGCTCTCCAGCGTCAGGCGGTCGGTCTTACGCGCCCGCATCGCCGGCTTGTAGACGTCGATGCGGTCGCCGCCGATCCGCTTGGAGTGATACATCGCCAGCTCGGCGTCCTTGATGATCTCGTCCGTGAGCTGGGTTTGCGGATCGGACAGCGCGAGGCCGATCGACGCGGTGAGGAAGATCTCGCGGTCGTTGAAGGCGATCGGCGCGCGGATGGTCTTGCGGATGGTCTCGGCGAAAGCGGTGATGCGGGCCGGGTCCTGCTCCGACAGCAGGATCAGGCCGAATTGGTCGCCGGCCATCCGCGCCAGCGTGTCCTGCGGCTTCAGGATGCGGGTGAGGCGGCGCGCCAGCGTGAGCAGGATGGAATCGCCGACCGCGATGCCGACGGAATCGTTGACCTGCTTGAAGCGGTCGAGGTCGATCACCATCAGCGTCGGCCGCAGCGTCGGCATGGTCTTGGCGAAATGCGCGACCGCGCCCAGCCGGTCCATGAACAGTTTTCGGTTGGGCAGGCCGGTGAGATTGTCATGCACGGAATCGTGCAGCAGGCGCTCCTCGGCGTTGCGCAGCTCGGTGACGTCAGTGAGCGTGCCGACCACGCGCGAGACCTCGCCGTCCGAGCCGACCACCGGGCGCGCCTTGAGCGCGAACCACATGAAGTGGCCGTCCGGCGTGCGCAGACGGAAATCCTGCACCAGGCGGCCGCGGCGCTGGTCGAGCACGCTGTCGAGCGCGGCGCGGAAACGGTCCTGGTCGAGCGGATGCAGCACCTCGAGCCAAGACGCCGCCGGGCCTTCCAGCGTGCCGCGCTTCAGCCCGAGCAGGGCTTCGGTCTCGGGGCTGGTGAACACCTTGTCGGCGGAGACGTCCCAGTCCCAGATCAGGTCGCCGGAGCCGGCCAGCGCCAAGGCGCGCCGCTCGATGTCGGAGACGACGCCCGTGCTGGCGCCGCCGCCGGCAAAGGCGTGCTGCATCACCGTAAAGCCGATCAGCATCACGATCAGCACGAGGCCGCCGAGCAGGGCCGGGCCGACGATGTCGTTGGTGACCGAGCCCGCCACCGTCATGCCGGCTGCGACCACCCAGACAACGAGCAGGAACCAGGTCGGGATCAAGAGCACGGCGCGGTCGAAGCCGTGGGTGGAGAGATAGACGATCAGCGCGAAGCCGGCGAAGGCGATCAGCACCAGCGAGATGCGTGCGATGCCGGAGGCCACCGCCGGGTCGAACAGCGCGAGCGCCACCAGCGAGCCGAGGAACGCGAGCCAGCCGACGGTGATGTGCGAATAGCGCACGTGCCAGCGGCTGAGATTGAGATAGGCGAACAGGAACACCAGGAGTGTCGCCGCCAGGATCGCTTCGCCCGCCGCGCGCCAGATGCGCTCGGCGTTGTTCGACATGTCGAGCACCTTGCCCCAGAAGCCGAAGTCGACGCCGATATAGACCAGCACCGCCCAGGCCAGCGCCGCCGCGGCCGGGAACATGATGCTGCCCTTCACCACGAAAAGGATGGTCAGCACCAGCGCGAGCAACCCGGAGATGCCGATCACGATGCCCTGGTACAGCGTGAAGGAGTTGACCTTGTCCTTGTAGGCTTCCGGCTCCCACAGATAGAGCTGCGGCAGCTTGTCGGTGCGCAGCTCCGCAACGAAGGTGACGACGGCGCCGGGGTCGAGCGTGATGCGGAACACGTCCGCGGTGGCGCTTTCCTGCCGTTCCGGGCGGTCGCCGATCGAGGGCGTGATGGTCGCGATGCGCGACAGGCCGAGGTCGGGCCAGAGCAATCCCGAGGAGACGATGCGGTAATGCGGAGCGACGATCAGGCGGTCGAGCTGGTCGTCGGTGTTGTTGGCGAGCGCGAACACCACCCAGTTCTGTCCGCCCTCGCGGGCGCGCACCTCGATGCGGCGGACGATGCCGTCGGTGCCGGGTGCGGTGGAGACCTGGATACGATCGGCATCGCTGCGCTGGTGCTCGAGCACGCCGGTGAGGTCGATCGCGGGCGCGTCGCTACGGACGCTGACGGCGTCGAGCGCGCGCGCGGGATACGCGGCGACAAGAATCATGAGGCCCAGCGCGATGGGCGCGAGGCACCTGATCAGACGCAAGGTCAGTTCTCCGCGTTCGACGCAAACTCGTCAGTGCAAGTCAAATCTAAAAGGCGATTTCAGACCGGACCGATGCGGTTCGGTGCGTCGCGATAGATGCCACGAAAGCGAGGAAAATCAAAGGGTTTCCGGCTTGCCCTGTGGGCCAGCGGCCTAGGCCTCCAACACAATTTTGCCAATATGTGCGCTCGTTTCCATGCGCCGGTGGGCGTCTGCCGCCTTTTCCAGCGGGAAAGTGCTGTCCATCACCGGCTTGACGCGGCCTTCGCGCAAAAGCGGCATCACTTTCTGCTCGATCGCGGCCACCATCGCCGCCTTGTCCGCATTACTACGGGGGCGCAAGGTCGAGCCGGTATGGGTCAGGCGCTTGACCATAACCTTGGCGATGTTGACGCTGACCTTGGGGCCGTTGAGGGTCGCGATCTGGACGATGCGGCCGTCGATCGCAGCGGCATCATAATTGCGATCGACATAGTCGCCGGCGACCATGTCGAGGATCAGGTTGACGCCAACGTTGTTGGTCTCCGCCTTCACCACGGCGACGAAATCTTCGGTCTTGTAGTTGATGGCGCGGTCGGCCCCCAGTTTGAGGCAGGCGTCGATTTTGTCCTGCGATCCCACGGTGACGAACACTTTCGCGCCGAAGGCTTTGGCAAGCTGGATCGCCATGGTGCCGATGCCGGAGGAGCCGCCATGGATCAGCAGCGTCTCGCCGGCTTTCAGCCCGCCGCGCTCGAACACATTGTGCCAGACCGTCATCAGGGTTTCCGGCAGCGCGCCGGCTTCCTTCATTGACAGCGCCGGCGGCACTTTCATCGCCTGGGCGTCCTGGGCGATGCAGTACTGCGCATAGCCGCCGCCGGCGACCAGCGACATCACCTTGTCGCCGACCTTGTGCCGCTTGGCGTTGCTGCCGACCGCGACGACTTCGCCCGATATCTCGAGGCCGGGCAGGTCGCTGGCGCCGGGCGGCGGCGGATAGGCGCCGGAGCGCTGCGCCACGTCGGGCCGGTTGACGCCGGCAGCTTCGACCTTGACCAGGATCTCGTCGGGGCCGGGCTGCGGAACACTGCGTTGCTCCGGCACCAGCACCTCCGGCCCGCCGGGCTTGGAGATGGCGACCACGGTCATTTGCGCGGGCAGCTTGTCCATGATGTGTCCTTGAGCAAAAGTGCGGGAGGAAACGAGGCCCTTGCTTAGCCAGCGCGGTGCAGGCTGGCAACCGCCTCAGGCCATCTGGTCCGACCCGCGGACGGAGAGGAGGAGCGACGATGCCGATCGAAGACGACGACCGCCCGCGCAAGAAGATCAGTCATGAAATTGGACAGGACCTCTCACTTTTGTCAGTGGAGGAACTGACCGAGCGCGTGGCGCTGCTCAAGACCGAGATCGCAAGACTGGAAGAAGCCGCCGCCAAGAAGCGCGCCTCGCGCGATGCGGCGAACAGTATTTTCAAGTCTTAGTGGTCGCCACACAGCGACTGTCGTCCCGGACGCGTGGGCCGAACTTTCCCCGCCTCGTCATTCCGGGCTCGCGACTTCGTCGCGCCCCGGAATGACGACGGAGAGTCTGTTCCCGCAGCACACTCGGCCACTGGCTCACATGACTAATGAACTCTGAAAAAATTAGCTCGTTTACTTCAGATTAAGCTTTCGGGTTTATGACTGGAACTGTCCTCGTTTGGACACCGAGTGGCTCCTGTCCACTCTGTTTGACGCCTCCCTGTTATCAACTTTCAAAGCCGCCGGTCTCCGGCGGCTCTTTTTTGCGTTCACTGCCCGGTTTGCACCTCTCATCCCGGTTGCATTCGAAAGGATTGACCCGCGGAAACCATATCCGCGCTTGTCACTGGACTCCGCGTCCCGCCCGCGCAATGATTTGTTCATCATAAGCCGGCGGCAAAGCCGGGCAGTCAAACAGTTGCGTAAGAGGCGTTAACCATGGAACGTTTGCAGGCCGACGGCGCGCTCGTTCAGCTCAGTGAGCGATTCACCAATTCTGCGGCGTTCGGCAATTTGTTCCGTGAGGGCATGGACCTCGTCGAGGAGACCGCCGCCTATCTCGACGGCGCCGGCCGCGTTGAGGCCAAGGCGCTCGACCGCGCCGTCAGCCTCACCTATGCGACCGAGAGCATGCGCCTCACGACGCGCCTGATGCAGCTCGCCTCCTGGCTGCTGCTGCACCGCGCGGTCAAGGAAGGCGAGATGACGCTAAGCCAGGCCAATCGCGAGAAGACCAAGGTCAAGCTTACCGCCGCCGATCCCGGCCCCGCCGACACCATCGAGAAGCTGCCCGCGCAGCTTCAGGACCTGATCCATCGCTCGATGAGCCTGCAGACCCGCGTCCGCCGCCTCGACAGCACGATCCACACTCCGCCGGCCGAGCAGGCCACGATCGGCAACCCGCTGGTGCCGCACCTCAACGCGCTGAAGGCCGCGTTCGAGCGGTAGGGTCTATCAACAATTCCAATCGTCATTCCGGGACGCGCCTCTTGGCGCGGGCCCGGAATCCATACTCCCGATCGAGGTTATGGATTCTCAGATGCGCAATTGCGCATCGTAGCTCGCGACTTTGTCGCGCCCCGGAATGACGGCTAGAAACAAAAAACGCCCCCGGTCTCCCGGGGGCGTTTTCATCTCCAGCCTTGCGGCCGGCTCAATCCTTCTTGAGGAAGCCCGAAAACTTCTTCTGGAAGCGCGAGACGCGGCCGCCGCGGTCCATGATCTGGGCGGAGCCGCCGGTCCAGGCCGGGTGCGACTTCGGGTCGATGTCGAGGTTCAGCGTGTCGCCTTCCTTGCCCCAGGTCGAGCGGGTCAGGTACTCGGTTCCGTCGGTCATGACGACCTTAATCGTATGATAATTCGGGTGAATTTCGGCTTTCATGGCAATTCCTCGGCGCTCCGGCGCCTTCTTGGGTGGCTCGCGAATGACGGATTTGGGCGGCTCTATACCTCACGAAATCCCGCAAAACAAGCCATGCCCGCGCGCTGGACCGGGTTTGCCCCTAAGGGACTTCCCGGATTTGCCACTACTCATGCACCGGCCTATTGGGAGCAGATCAATGCAACGGGTCGGATCTCATGAGCGCAGTGGAACGGCTGGATGACCACGATGTCGAACGGCCCGCAATGAACGCCGCGGACAATCCCTCGATCGAGGCCGAGCTGATCGAAGCGCCGGCCAAGGGCCGCGCCAAGTTGCGGCCGCTGCTCGCGCTCGCGCCGTATGTGATCCGCTATCGCGGCCGCGCGGCGCTGGCCTTCGTCGCGCTCACGATCGCCGCGCTGACCACGCTGCTGGTGCCGGTCGCGGTGCGCCGGATGATCGATTTCGGCCTGACGCCCGAGGGCATCGAGCTGATCAACAGCTACTTCTCGGTGATGCTCGCGGTCGTCGCCGTGCTCGCGATCGCCAGCGCCGCGCGCTACTACCTCGTGATGAGCATCGGCGAACGCATCGTCGCCGATCTCCGGCGCGACGTCTTCGGCCATCTATTGTCGCTCTCTCCCGCCTTCTTCGATTCCGCCCGCAGCGGCGAATTGATCTCGCGCCTCACTGCCGACACCACCCAGCTGAAATCGGCGGTCGGTGCCTCCGTCTCGATCGCGCTGCGCAACCTGATGATGTTCCTCGGCGCGACGGCGATGATGGTGATCACGAGCCCGAAGCTGTCGGGCTTCGTGCTGCTGGCCATCCCTTTGATCGTGCTGCCGCTGGTGGCGTTCGGGCGCTGGGTGCGGCGCCTGTCGCGCAATGCGCAGGACACGCTCGCCGACGCCTCCGCCTATGCCGGCGAGCTGGTCGGCGCGATCCGCACCGTGCAGGCCTATACCAGCGAGCAATTTGCCGAGAAGCGTTTCGGCGGCGAGGTCGAGCAGGCCTATGAAGCCGCGCGCACCTCGACCCAGGCCCGCGCCGTGCTCACGGCGATCATCATCTTCATCGTGTTCGCAAGCGTGGTCGCCATCCTCTGGATCGGCTCGCATGACGTGCTCACCGGCGCGATCACGCCGGGCCGGCTCGGCCAGTTCGTGCTGTATGCGGTGTTCGCAGCAGCGGGGCTCGGCCAGCTCAGCGAGGTCTGGGGCGAGGTCTCGGCGGCGTCGGGCGCGGCCGAGCGCCTGTTCGAGATCCTCCACGTCAAGCCCGAGATCACCGCGCCTGCGACGCCGCTTGCGCTGCCGGTGCCGGCGCGCGGCGAGGTCGGCTTCGATCGGGTCAGCTTCGCCTATCCGGCGCGGTCCGACGTCAAGGTGCTCGACGCGGTGTCGTTCACCGTGCGCCCCGGCGAGAAGGTCGCGATCGTCGGTCCCTCCGGGGCCGGCAAGAGCACCATCTTTCATCTGCTGCTGCGCTTCTACGATCCGCGCAGCGGGACGATCTTGCTCGACGGCGTGCCGGTCAAGTCCGCCGACCCCGGCGATTTCCGCGCGCGCATCGCATTGGTGCCGCAGGAATCCGTGGTGTTCGCCGCGAGCGCCCGCGAGAACATCCGCTTCGGCCGGCCCGATGCGACCGATGCCGAGGTCGAGCGCGCCGCCGAGCTCGCCCATGCCGCCGAATTCATCCGCCGCCTGCCTGAAGGTTTCGAGACTGCGCTCGGCGAGCGCGGCGTGACGCTCTCCGGCGGCCAGCGCCAGCGCATTGCGATCGCACGCGCCATCCTGCGCGACGCGCCGCTGTTGCTGCTGGACGAAGCCACCTCCGCGCTCGACGCCGAAAGCGAGACGCTGGTGCAGACCGCGCTGGAAGAGCTGATGCGCCACCGCACCACGCTTGTCATCGCCCACCGCCTCGCCACCGTGCTCTCCTGTGACCGCATCCTGGTGATGGACCAGGGCCGGATCGTCGAGCAGGGCACGCATGCCGAACTCGTCGCGGCGAACGGGCTCTATGCGCGGCTGGCGCGGCTGCAGTTCGAGGGCGCGTAGACGCCTCATACGGCGGAAAGTACCGGGGACCTCACGCCTTCCACACCATCTTCAACACCGGCCGCCCCGAGGTCGGGTTCACGTCGTCGCCCGCATGGGCGAAGCCGTTGCGCTCGTAGAAGCGGATCGCGCGGGCATTGTCCTTGTTGACGAGCAGCGTGACGCCCGAGGGCGACAGCCGCTTGGCCTCGTCCACCAGCAGCCTTGCCGCGTCGGAGCCCCAATGCGCGGGATCGACGACGAGCTGGTCGAGATAGCCTTCGCCGTCGACGGTGACGAAACCGACCAGCGCGCCGCCCTGCTCCGCCACCACGATCTGGGCCTTCGGCACCAGATCCCTCAGCCAGCGCTCGCGCCACCATTCGAGCCGTGCGGCGAAGTCGATCTGCGGATAGGCCTGCTGCCAGGTGCGGTGCCAGAGATCGATCGCGACGGCTTCGTCTTCGGGTCGGTAAAGGCGGAGGTGGAGCGCGCTCACTACCGCTCCGTCAGCTTCAGCTCGATGCGGCGATTGCGCTTGTAGGCCTCCTCGGTGTTGCCGGTATCGAGCGGCTGGAATTCGCCGAAGCCGGCCGCGACGAGGCGCTGGGCGGGCACGCCGAGCGAGACCAGATATTGCACCACTGAGATCGAGCGCGCCGCGGACAGGTCCCAGTTCGACCTGAAGTTCGCGCCGCTCACCGGCCGCACGTCGGTATGGCCGTCGACGCGCAGCACCCAGGGGATGTCGCTCGGGATCTTCTTGTCGAGCTCGATCAGCGCCGCTGCCAAGGTGTCGAGCTCGGCGCGGCCCTCGGGCAGCAGCACCGCCTGTCCCGTGTCGAAGAACACTTCGGACTGGAACACGAAGCGGTCGCCAACGATGCGGATGTCGGGGCGGTTGCCGAGGATGGCGCGCAGCCGGCCGAAGAATTCCGAGCGGTAGCGCGACAATTCCTGCACGCGTTGCGCCAGGGCGACGTTGAGGCGAGAGCCCAGGTCGGCGATGCGGTTCTGCGATTCCTTGTCGCGCTTCTCGGAGGCATCGAGCGCCTCCTCCAGCGCCGCCAATTGCCGGCGCAGCGCGCTGATCTGCTGGTTCAGCACCTCGATCTGCGCCAGCGCCCGCGCCGAGACCGCCTTTTCGGAGTCCAGCGCTTTGCCGAGCTCGGCGGTCTTGCCTTGCGCATCATTGCCCGCGGCCGCCAAGCCGTCATAGAGACCCTTGATGCGGTCGCGCTCGGACTCGGCCGAGGCGAGCCCGGCTTTCAGCGACGAGACCTGGTCGTCGAGGGTGAGCTTGCCGAGCTTCTCCAGCGACAACAGCTCGTTGAGCTGGGCGATCTTGGCGTTGAGCTGCTCCAGCGCCTTGTCCTTGCCGGTGACCTCCTGCGACAGGAAGAACTGCACCACGAGGAATACCGACAGCAGGAACACGATCGACAGCACCAGCGTCGACAGCGCGTCGACGAAGCCGGGCCAGTAGTTGAGACCGCCTTCGCTGCGGCGGGCGCGGGCAAGGGCCATGTCATCCGTCTCCACTCTTGTGTCCCGGACGCGGTGCAGCGTGCAACGCTGCTGCGCAGAGCCGGGACCCATCTTGTCCCTGACGCTGGGCCCCGGCTCAGCGATGCATCATTTCATGCTGCGTCGCGTCCGGGGCACAACACCGTCTCAACTCTTCTCCGGCTGGCGCGCGATCCGCTCCAGCAGGCGGCGGATCTCGCGGTTCTGCTCGCCCTGGCCGTCGGCCCATTCGCGGATCATCTGCTGCTCGGTGCGCATGTGCGAGACCAGCGCCTGGATGGCTTCGGCAAGGCTCGCCATCGCCGCGGTGGTGCCGCGGCCGGCGCTGCCTTCCTCGAGCACGGACCGCAGCCGTTCGACCGCGGCCTGAAGCTCGCCGCTGGCGACGCCGCCGCCGGTCGCGACAGGCGCCTCGCCGTTGCCATACTCGCGCACTGTGGTGGCGAGCCAGTCTTCGAGATCGGTGTAGAAGCGGTTCTGCGCCTGGCTCGATTGCAGATCGAGGAAGCCGAGGATCAGCGAGCCGGCAAGGCCGAACAGCGAGCTGGAGAAGGAGATGCCCATGCCGCCGAGCGGGGCGGCGAGACCTTCCTTCAGCGTGTCGAACAGCGCCCCGGAATCGCTCCCGACCTTGAGCCCGTCGATCACCTTGCCCACCGAGCCCACCGTCTCGATCAGGCCCCAGAAGGTGCCGAGCAGGCCGAGGAAAACCAAGAGGCCGGTCATGTAGCGGGAGATGTCGCGGGCCTCGTCCAAGCGGGTCGCGATCGAATCGAGCAGGTGCCGCATCGTGGTCTGGGTGATGGTCATCCGCCCTGAACGCTCCCCGCCGAGGATCGCAGCCATCGGCGCCAGCAGCTTGGGGTGGCGGGCCGGCGCCAGGCCGGGATCGGCGACGCGGAAATTGTTGACCCAGGAGACTTCGGGATAGAGCCGGATGACCTGGCGGAAGGCCAGGATGATGCCGATGAACAGCACCCCCCCGATCAGGGCGTTGAGCCCGGGATTGGCGAAGAAGGCCTGGACGATCTGCTTGTAGAGCACCACGCTCACCAGCGTGCACAGCACCAGGAAGACCAGCATCCGCACCAGGAAGACGCTGGGCGAGGACAGTTTGGTGTACTCGATGTCCATGGTGGATCGGGAAGTGCCAGACCGCATGCCGGTATCATCCGTTACGTAAAGCTTGCTTGCGGCGCGCACTATGGCACAGCGCCGGCCCAAAAAAAGCGCCGGATGCGCCGATTTCGGGGACAGCTCGGGGAACCCGGACCGGAAGCGGTGCTTTGATAAGCAGGTCTCTGCAGAGTTCGCCATTCGGGGGGCGCATGAGCGTCGTTTCCGCGATCATCGGGACTGCCGAGCGTGTGCCGCTGCCGGACGTGGTGATCCGCGCCGCGATCCAGCGCCTGTGCTCCCGCATGGCGACGCGCCTGTCCGGGCTGGGCCTCGGCGACGATGCCGCCTTCGCCGGGCGGATGATGCTGCGGCCGATCGCCGAGGGCGCGGCAGCGGGGCATGACGAGGTGCCCGCGGCCTTCTTCGCCGACTTGCTCGGCCCCAAACGCAAATTCTCCTCCTGCTTCTACAAGACCGACGCGACCACCTTGCGGGAGGCGGAGGAGGAGGCGCTGCGCCAGACCGTCGAGCATGCCGGCCTGACCGACGGCCAAGCCATTCTGGAGCTTGGCTGTGGCTGGGGCTCGCTGTCGCTGTGGATGGCACGGCAATTTCCGCACGCGACGGTGACGGCGGTCGCGGCCTCGCAGGCGCAGCGCGCCTCCGTCGAGGAGGAGGCGCGGCGGCGCGGGCTGCTGAATCTGCGCGTGGTCAGGGCCGACATGAACGTGTTCGCGCCCGATGGCCAGTTCGACCGCATCGTCTCGGTCGAGATGTTCGAGCGGATGAGCAACTGGCGCAAGCTGATGACGCGCGTGCGGTCATGGCTCGCGCCGGAGGGACGGTTCTTCATGCACGTCGTCACCCACCGGTCCGGCTCGCATCTGCCTGACCCGGCCGATCGCGACGACTGGATCGCGCAATACGTCTACACAGGCGGGCTGATGCCGAGCCATCACCTCGTCAGGCAGTTCGACGATATCTTTGCCATCGAGAAGGAATGGTGCTGGAGCGGCACGCACTACCAGCGCACCGCCAACGACTGGCTGGCCAATTTCGATGCCCATCGCGAGGCCATCGAAGCCTCCTTGCACGGGGTCCACGGCGAGGAGACCGCTCTCTGGATGCGTCGCTGGCGCTGGTTCCTGCTCGCGACTTCGGGCCTGTTCGGTTACGCCGACGGAACAGAATGGGGCGTCAGCCATTACCGGATGAAGGCCGCCGAGTAATTGCGGTGTTCCGCCGCAGCACGCGCCGGTGGAACTTAGATTCACAATCAAGTTACACCGCAAAAGCCTTCTGATTTCAACGGGATAAGCTGTGTGACAATGAGCCGCCCGCGCCATGCGTTGCATCGCAGCAGATGCATTCTATTTTGGCGGCATCAGCCGCGTGCAAAAGGTCCAGAACGGGCTTCGCGCGAGCATGATCAGTTTCAACAATCGGGGCATCCCACTTCATGTTTGGAATTCGAGCGCGATCGGCATGCGTTGCAATGATGCTCGCGGCCCTTGCGCCGCTGCTGGGTGCTTGCGAGGAATCCAGTTCCGCGGTGTCCGCCGCCCAACCGCCTGCCCCTGACGTCAGCATCGTTATCGTCAAGCCGCAGCCGCGCGCCGTGGTGCGCGAGCTGCCGGGCCGCATCGCCCCGACCCGGGTCTCCGAAGTCCGGCCGCGCGTGTCCGGCATCGTGGTAGAGCGCCTGTTCCGCCAGGGCAGCGAGGTCAGGGCCGGCGATCCGCTCTATCGCATCGATCCGCGCCCGTTCGAGGTCGAGGTCATGGCCAACGAGGCCGCGCTGGCGAAGGCCGAAGCGGCATTGGCGCAGGCCAAGCAGCAGGCGCATCGTATCGCCACCCTGACCAGGGATCGCGCCGCGCCCGAAGCCGAGAACGAGAAGGCGATTGCGGCCGAACGCCAGGCCCATGCCGAGGTCGAGGGCCGCAAGGCCGAGCTCGCGCGGGCCAGGCTTAATCTCGACTACGCCACCGTGCGTGCGCCGATCGACGGCGTGGTCGGCGCGGCCCTCGTCAGCGAGGGCGCGCTCGCCGTGCAGAACGAGACCAATCTCGCCACCATCCAGCAGCTCGATCCGATCTATGCCGACTTTACCCAGTCGGTGACCGAGCTCAACCAGCTCCGCCGCGCCTTCGAGACCGGCGACCTCGATCGCATCGCCGCCGATGCCGCCAAGGTGCGCCTCGTGCTCGACGACAACACCATCTATTCGCTCGACGGCAAGCTGCTGTTCTCCGACGCCAAGGTCGACGCCCACACCGGGCAGGTGACGTTGCGCGGCGAGTTCCCCAATCCCAAGCGCGAGCTGCTCCCGGGCATGTATGTCCGGGTCCGCATCGACCAGGGTCTCGATTCCGATGCGATCGCGGTGCCGCAGCAGGCGATCCAGCGCAATGGCGGCGGCGGCAGCGAGGTGTTCGTCGTCAAGGACGACAATCACATCGCGGTGCAGCCGGTGCGCACCGGCTCGGTGCAGGACGGCCTCTGGTTCATCACCGAAGGCCTGAAGTCCGGCGACAAGGTCGTGGTCGAAGGCTTCCAGAAATTCGCGGCCGGCGACAAGGTCAAGCCGCAATCCTGGTCGGAGGCGGAAGCGACCGCAGACAACCGGCACGCTCAGCAGCTCACGCGGTAACGCTCCGCGCAGCAAGTGTCGTCCTTAACCTGAGGAGCCCGCTGCAAGCGGGCGTCTCGAAGGATGGCCGCGGGAGAGAGCCGGGCCTTCATGGTTCTCGCGGCGATGCGCGGCATCGTCCGGAGCGCGCGTTCCGCGCTCCTCACCATGAGGGTCTAACCGAACAACGAGGATAAAACGGCCAATGCCGAGTTTCTTCATCGACAGGCCGATCTTCGCCTGGGTGGTCGCGCTGTTCATCTGCTTGATCGGCGCGATCGCGGTGCCGCTGCTGCCGATCGCGCAATATCCGATCATCGCGCCGCCCTCGATCTCGGTCTCGACCAGCTATCCCGGCGCCTCGCCGGAAAACCTCTACAATAGCGTCACGCGGCTGATCGAGGAGGAGCTCAACGGCGCCGCCAACATCCTCAATTTCGAATCGACCAGCGACTCGCTCGGCCAGGTCGAGATCATCGCCAATTTCCAGCCGGGCACCGACACCAGTGCCGCCTCGGTCGAGGTCCAGAACCGCATCAAGCGCGTCGAGGCGCGCCTGCCGCGCGCGGTGATGCAGCAGGGCATCCTGATCGAGGAAGCCTCGAGCGCAGTGCTGCAGATCATCACGCTGAACTCGACTGACGGCAGCCTGGATGAAGTCGGCCTCGGCGACTTCATGATCCGCAACGTGCTCGGCGAGATCCGCCGCATTCCCGGCGTCGGCCGCGCCACGCTGTACTCGACCGAGCGCTCGCTTCGTGTCTGGGTCGATCCGGCCAAGCTGGTCGGCTATGGCCTGACCGCCGACGACGTCAACAAGGCCATCACCGCGCAGAACGCGCAGGTCGCTTCCGGCAGCATCGGCGCCGAGCCATCGACCTCGAACCAGCGCACCTCGGCACTGGTGCTGGTCAAGGGCCAGCTCTCCTCGCCCGACGAGTTCGGCGCCATCATCCTGCGTGCCAACGCCGACGGTTCGACCGTGCGCCTGCGCGATGTCGCGCGGATCGAGGTCGGCGGCCTCAGCTATCAGTTCAACACGCGCCTCGACGGCAAGCCGACGGCGGGCCTGTCGGTCCTGATGTCGCCAACCGGCAATGCGCTGGCGACCGCCAGCGCGGTCGAAGCGAAGATGAAGGAGCTGTCGCGCTTCTTCCCGGCCAACATCACCTACGAGATCCCCTACAACATCACCCCTGTGGTCGAGGCCTCGATCGAGAAGGTGCTGACGACGCTGGTCGAAGCCGTGGTGCTGGTGTTCGTGGTGATGTTCTTGTTCCTGCAGAACATCCGCTACACCATCATTCCGACCATCGTGGTCCCGGTGGCGCTGCTGGGCGCCTGCTCCACGCTGCTGCTCGCCGGCTATTCCATCAACATGCTCTCGATGTTCGGCATGGTGCTGGCGGTCGGCATCCTCGTCGACGACGCCATCGTCGTGGTCGAGAACGTCGAGCGCATCATGGCCGAGGAAGGCCTGCCGCCGAAGGAAGCGACGCGGAAAGCCATGTCGCAGATCACCGGCGCCATCATCGGCATCACGCTGGTGCTGATGGCGGTGTTCGTGCCGATGGCGTTCTTCCCGGGCTCGGTCGGCATCATCTACCGCCAGTTCTCCGTCACCATGGTCGCCGCGATCGGCTTCTCCGCCTTCCTGGCGCTGTCGTTGACGCCGGCGCTGTGCGCGACGCTGTTGAAGCCTGTGGCAAAGGGGCACGGTCATTCGACCAATTTCGTGTTCGGCTGGTTCAACCGCATGCTCGAAGGCGTCAAGGAACGCTATTCGCGCACCGTCGGCTTTTCGCTGAATCGCACCGGCCGCCTGATGCTGGTCTATGCCGCGCTGCTGGTCGGCCTGTCCTGGGCCTTCGTCAACCTGCCCGGCGGCTTCCTGCCCGTCGACGACCAGGGCTTCATCACCACCGACGTGCAGACGCCCTCGGATTCGTCCTATGCCCGCACCGAGGCCGTGATCGAGAAGGTCGAAAAATATCTCGCCGCGCGGCCGGGCGTCGACAACGTCACCTTCCTCACCGGCTTCAGCTTCTCCGGCCAGGGCATGAACACCGCCCAGGCCTTCATCACGCTGAAGGACTGGTCGGAGCGCGGGCCGAAGGACTCCGCTGCCGCGATCGTCAACGACGTCAACCGCGACCTGGGCTCGTCGATCCGCGACGCAAAAATCTCGGCGCTGCAGCCGCCGCCGATCGACAATCTCGGCAACTCGTCCGGCTTCTCGTTCCGCCTCCAGGATCGCGGCCAGAAGGGCTATCAGCAATTGATGCGCGCCGCCGACCAGCTGATCGCGGAGGCCAATGCCAGCCCGGTGCTGCAGAAGGTCTATATCGAAGGCCTGCCCGAGGCGGGCGTGGTCAATCTCATGATCGACCGCGAGAAGGCCGGCGCGTTCGGCGTCACCTTCGAGGACATCAACAACACCATCTCGACCAATCTCGGCTCGAACTACATCAACGACTTCCCGAACCGCGGTCGCATGCAGCGCGTCGTGGTGCAGGCGGACGCGCGCGACCGCATGCGGGCCGAGGACATCCTCAACTACAACGTCAAGAACAGCCGCGGCCAGCTGGTGCCGTTCTCGTCCTTCACCACGATCGAATGGGCGCGCGGCCCGACACAGATCGCCGGCTTCAACTATTATCCGGCGGTGCGCATCTCCGGCGAGGCCAGGCCCGGCTTCACCTCGGGCGATGCCATCGCCGAGATGGAGCGGCTCGCCGACCGGTTGCCGCGCGGTTTCGGCTATGAATGGACCGGACAGTCGCTGCAGGAGAAGCTGTCGGGCTCGCAGGCGCCGTTCCTGCTCGCCCTGTCGGTGTTCGTGGTGTTCCTGTGCCTCGCCGCGCTCTACGAGAGCTGGACCATTCCGCTCGCGGTGCTGCTCACCGTGCCGCTCGGCATCGTCGGCGCGGTCACTGCCGCTATGCTGCGCGGCCTGCCCAACGACGTCTATTTCACCGTCGGCCTGATCACGATCATTGGCCTCGCCGCAAAGGACGCGATCCTGATCATCGAGTTCGCCAAGGATCTGCGGAAAGAAGGCAAGCCGCTGGTCGAAGCCACCATCGAAGCCTGCCGCCTGCGCTTCCGCCCCATCTTGATGACCGGCCTTGCCTTCATCTGCGGCGTGCTGCCGATGGCCATCGCCCACGGCGCCGGCGGCGCCAGCCAGCAGGCGCTCGGCAGCGTGGTGATGGGCGGCATGATCGCCGTGGTGATCCTGGCGCTGTTGATGGTGCCGGTGTTCTTCGTCTCGGTGCAGCGCGTGCTGGGCGGAGACAGGGAGCCGAACGCGGCGCGGGACGCTGAAGCGCACGGCCGACCGGCGCGGGCGCACACAGGCCACTGATGCACCCCCGTCATTCCGGGGCGTGCGAAGCACGAGCCCGGAATCCAGCGGGCCACCATTGACGAGGATCAATGGATTCCGGGCTCGCGCCAAGAGGCGCGCCCCGGAATGACAGGGGAATGTGGAGCGCGAGCTTCCGCCTTAAGCCGGCTTCCGCAAGATCTTCACCATCTCCCCGTGCACGTACTCATTCCCGCACACGACGTGCCCGGTGACCAGCGGGTCGCCCGGCGTTGCGATATCGCTGATGGTGCCGCCGGCTTCGCGCACCATCAGCATACCGGCCGCGATGTCCCAGGATTGCAAATCGCGCTCCCAATACCCGTCGAGCCGGCCGGCGGCGACGAAGGCGAGATCGAGCGAGGCAGCGCCGAAACGGCGCAAGCCGGCGACGCGGTCCTGGATCGCGGTCATCTCGCGGCGGAATTCCTGGTGGTCGCCGCGGCCGATATGGGGCAGGCCGCAGGCCACCACGCATTCGCTCAGCTGGCGGCGGCCGGCGACGCGCAGGCGCTGGTCGTTGAGGAAGGCGCCCTTGCCGCGCTCGGCGATGTAGAGCTCGTCATTGGCGGGGTTGTAGATCACGCCCGCAATCACGGTGCCCTCGCGCGCAAGCCCGATCGAGATCGCGAATTGCGGGATGCCGTGCAGGAAGTTGGTGGTGCCGTCCAAAGGATCGACGATCCAAGTGTGGCTCTTGTCGGTGCCCTCGCGGTTGCCCCCTTCCTCGCCGATGAAGCCGTAGCCGGGCCGGGCCTTGGCGAGGTCCTGGTAGAGGATCTCCTCGGCGCGCTTGTCGGCGAGCGAGACGAAATTGGCCGGTCCCTTCAGCGAGACCTGGAGATGCTCGATCTCGCCGAGATCTCGCTTGAGGCTGCGGCCGGCGCGGCGCGCCGCCTTGACCATGACGTTGATAGTGGCGGAATACAGCATATGCTTCTGGTCTTGATCGGGGGGAGGGGCGCGGAAACGCGCCTGTTTGGGGGACTGGGTGCCCCGTGAGGGGCCCCGCGTCAAGTCATTTGGACCCGAGCCACTTCCTGGCAGCGGCCTCGGCCTTGGCGCGGTCATCGGCCGGCAGATCGGAGAGCTGCTTGTCGAGCTCGGGGTCGCCCTTGCCGGCCGTCTTGGCCACCAGGTGCCATTTGAAGCCCTCGATCTTGTCCACGGGCGTGCCAACGCCGTTGATCAGCACCCAGGCCAGCCGGTTCTGCGCGATCGCGCTGCCCTGGCGGGAGGCCTTGCGAAGCAGGGCGACGGCTGCAGGCTGGTTCTTCGGCGTGCCGGTGCCGTTGAACATCGCGATGGCATATTCGACCTCGGCATCGACATTGTCGGCGATCGCGGCGGCCTGCAGCAGCCGCACCGCGCGTTCGGGGTCCTTCGGCACACCGGTGCCCTCCTTGTAGAAGGTCGCGAGCGCGTATTGCGCTTCGGGCAGGCCTGCATCGGCGGCTTGGCGCAGCAGTTCCGCCGAACGTCGGACGTCCTGCGGCAGGGTCTGGCCGTCCAGGTAGAGCAGGGCGAGGTTATAGGCCGCCTTGGGCTCGCCGAGCTTGGCGGCGGAGGCCATCAGCCTGACCGCCTCGCTTTTGTCGACCGGGCCGCCGCGGCCGGAGATGCGCAGCATGGCGAGCGCGAACATCGCCTCGCGATCGCCGGCATCGGCCGCGCGCTTGTACCATTCGGCCGCCTTGGCGTAATCGCGCCTTATGCCCATGGCATTGGAATAGAGCTCGCCGAGCATGGTCATCGCCTTGGCATCGCCCGCTTGTGCGCGCACCGTGGCGAGCTCGAACGCGGTCTTGTATTGCCCGCGCTGATAGGCGCCGAACACGAGGTCGACGTTGGGATCGTCGGACGGCGGCGCGGGGATCACGGTTGCCGGCTTGGGCGAAGCGGACGGCTTGGGAGATGCCGTAGGCTTCGGCGCCGGTGCTGCCTCTTTCTTCTTGGCAGGGGCGGGCGGCTTTGGCTTCTGCTTCTCTGCCGGTGCGCTCGGCGTCGTCGCCGGCGGGGTGATCTGCAGCTGCGCGGCCGCGGGCACTGTCAGCAGCAGCGTGGCCAGCATGGTGATGCAGGGGAGCTTCATGTCGGGCGCTAGCCGTGCTCCTGGCTCGCAGGATCTTGGCCCGCAGGATCTTGGCCGGCCAGCGCCGTCGCATGGGCCTTCTTGATCGCGGCATCGACCTCGATCAGTGCGGCCTTGGGCCCGCGCGGATCGGCCCAGATGAAGTCGCCGACCAGCACGAAATCGGCGCCGCTGGCGGCGAAATCGTAGGCCTCGTCCAGCGTGGTGGCAAAGCCGACGCAGGGCGGCTCGAACAGCTCGGCCCACCAGTCGAGCCGCTCGGCGATCGCCTGCGACGACGGCCGCTGGCCTTTCGCATCGGGCTCGCCGAACAGCACGTAATCCGCGCCCATCTCGCCCGCATCCATGGAATGGTGCCGCGTCGTCAGCCCGCCGACACCGGCGATGCGATCCGGCTTGAGCGACGGCAGGGCCTCCTTCAGCGCGGCGATCCCGGGCAGGTGCGCGCCGTCGGCGCCGCCGCGCGCGACGATATCAGGATGGCCGTCGACGAGGAGTGCCGCGCCCGCCTTCTGCACCGGCGGCGCCAATGCCTTGACGCGCGAGATCATGCCGCGCTGATCGGTCTCCTTCAGCCGCAGCAGCACGGCGGCGATGTCGGCGGACGCGATCAGCCCCGGCAGCGCGGCGACCAGCGTCGCGGGATCATCGACGACGGGCGTCGCGAGATAGAGACGCGGCGCCGGGCGCGGCGGAGGCGGTTTGTTCGACAAGGTCTAGGCTGCCTTCTGTTCCAGGCTGCTTTGCCATTCGCCCTTGGAGGCGAGGCCGTTCATGCGGGCGCGATGGCTGAAGGCGCGCTGGCCGGCCGCGACATTCTCAGGCTTGCCCGACCAGGCCTTCTGCGGCGCGGCCTGCAGCGCGCGGCCGTAGGAGAAGGTCAGGCCCCAGGGCAGCGGACCGAGCTTGTGCATGGCGTTGAGATGCGCGGTCGCCTCTTCGTCCGACTGGCCGCCGGACAGAAAGGCGATGCCGGGCACCGCCGCCGGCACGCAGGCCTTGAGCAGCCGTATCGTCTTCTCCGCGACCTCCTCGACCGAGGCCTGCTTTGCGCATTTCTTGCCGGCGATTGCCATGTTCGGCTTCAGCACCATGCCTTCCAGCGCCACGCGCTGCACGCGCAATTCCTGGAAGGTCTTGTTGAGCACGCGTTGTGTCACCTCATAGCAGCGCTCGATGTCGTGGTCGCCGTCCATCAGCACCTCCGGCTCGACGATCGGCACGATCTGCGCGGCCTGGCACAGCGCGGCATAGCGCGCCAGCGCGTGGGCATTGACGCTGATCGCGGTCATCGAGGGAATGCCGCTGCCGATGTCGATCACCGCGCGCCATTTGGCAAAGCGCGCACCGCGCTCGTGATATTTCTTTAGGCGCTCGGCGAGCTTGTCGAGCCCGACCGTGACTGTTTCACCCGGGCACATCGGCAAGGCCTGCGTGCCTTCGTCGACCTTGATGCCGGCAATGGCGCCGGCCTGCTCGATCAGCTTGACCAGCGGCGTGCCGTCCTTGGCATTCTGCCAGATCGTCTCGTCATAGAGGATCACGCCGGAGATGTACTGGCTCATGGCGTCCTTGGCGCGAAACAGCATCTCGCGATAGTCGCGGCGGTTCTCCTCGGTCGATTCCACGCCGATGGCGTCGAAGCGCTTCTTGATGGTGCCGGAGGATTCGTCGGCAGCAAGGATGCCCTTGCCGGGCGCCACCATGGCGGTCGCGATCTTGTTGAGCTCAGTCAGATTCATCGAGAGGTCCTCCCAAAACGATTCTGCCCTTGCCCGTGAAAATAGACCGTTCTCGGGCAATTGCCGAGTTATCGTTCGTCGCAGGGTAAAGGGTCTTTCTGTCATTCCGGGATGCGCCGAAAGGCGCAGGCCCGGAATCCATAACCCCAGGCTGTGGTTATGGATTCCGGGCCCACGCTTCGCGTGTCCCGGAATGACGGGAGGATGTGACGGAGGCCTTACGCGACCCGGGGATCGAGCTCGCCCTTGGCGTAGCGCTTGGCCATCTCGGCGGTGGTCAGCACCTTCTTGATCTTGGAGGCCTGGCCTGCGGTGTTGAACTCCTGCAGGCGCTGCTTGCACAGCTTGGTCATGGCTTCCATCGCCGGCTTCAGGTACTTGCGCGGATCGAACTCTTCCGGGTTGTCCTTCAGAACTTTCCGGATCTGGCCGGTCATCGCCATGCGGTTGTCGGTGTCGATGTTGATCTTGCGCACGCCGTTCTTGATGCCGCGCTGGATCTCGGCCACCGGCACGCCCCAGGTCGGCTTCATCTTGCCGCCATAGGCGTTGATGATGTCCTGCAGATCCTGCGGCACCGAGGAGGAGCCGTGCATGACGAGATGCGTGTTCGGCAGCTTGCGGTGGATCTCCTCGATCACGTTCATGGCGAGGATGTCGCCGTCGGGCTTGCGGGTAAACTTGTAAGCGCCATGCGACGTCCCCATCGCGATCGCGAGCGCGTCGACCTTGGTCTCCTGCACGAACTTGACGGCCTCGTCCGGATTGGTCAGCAGCTGGTCGTGGCTGAGCTTGCCTTCGGCGCCGTGGCCGTCTTCCTTGTCGCCCATGCCTGTCTCGAGCGAGCCGAGCACCCCGAGCTCGCCCTCGACGGAGATGCCGCCGAGATGGGCCATGTCGGTGACGGTCTTGGTGACGCCGACATTGTATCCCCAGTCGCCGGGGGTCTTGCCGTCGGCCTTGAGGGAGCCGTCCATCATCACCGAGGTGAACCCGGCCTGGATCGCGGTCATGCAGGTCGCCGGCTCGTTGCCGTGGTCGAGATGCACGCAGACCGGAATGTGCGGATAGATCTCGGTCACCGCGTCCATCATGTGCTTGAGCATGACGTCGTTGGCGTAGGAGCGCGCGCCGCGCGAGGCCTGGATGATGACGGGCGCATCGACCTGGTTGGCCGCGTCCATGATGGCCAGCGCCTGCTCCATGTTGTTGATGTTGAAGGCCGGTACGCCGTAATCGTTCTCCGCCGCGTGGTCGAGCAATTGACGTAACGTGATCCGAGCCATCTGTCTTTGTCTCCCGTTGGGGCCTCAAAGGCCGCTTGATTACTTGCTACGCAGAACTTCAACGCCGGGCAGGGGCTTGCCTTCCATCCATTCAAGGAACGCGCCACCCGCGGTCGACACATAGGTGAAGTCACCGGCCACATGGGCCTGGTTGAGCGCCGCGACGGTGTCGCCGCCGCCCGCGATCGAGATCAGCTTCTTGGCCTTGGTGCGCTCGGCGGCGTGCTTGGCGGCCGCGACCGTGCCGCGGTCGAACGGCTGCATCTCGAATGCGCCCAGGGGGCCGTTCCAGACCAGCGTCGCCGCATCGTCGATCGCGGCATGGACGCGCGCGATCGATTGCGGGCCGACGTCGAGGATCATGCCGTCGGCCGGGATCGCATCGAGTCCATAGGCATGCGACGGCGCGTTGGCGGCGAAGTGATAGGCGACGGTGGCGTCGACCGGGAGGATGATGGCGCAATTGGCGGCTTCCGCCTTCTCCATGATGCGCAGCGCGGTGGGGCTAAGATCCTTCTCGGCCAGCGACTTGCCGACCGCAACGCCCTGCGCGTGCAGGAAGGTGTTGGCCATGCCGCCGCCGATCACGAGCGCGTCGACCTTGGTGACGAGGTTTTCCAGCAGGTCGATCTTGGTCGAGACCTTGGCGCCGCCGATGATGGCGATCACGGGCTTGCTCGGCGAGCCCAGCGCCTTCTCCAGCGCGTCCAGCTCGGCCTGCATGGTGCGGCCGGCATAGGCCGGCAGCTTGTGGCCGAGACCTTCGGTCGAGGCGTGGGCGCGGTGCGCGGCCGAGAACGCGTCATTGACCCAGATGTCGCCGAGCTTCGCGAGTTCCGCGACGAAGGCGGGATCGTTCTTTTCTTCCTCTTTGTGGAAGCGGGTGTTTTCCAGGCACAGGATGTCGCCATCCTTCAGGCCGGCGACCGCCTTGGCCGCGGGCTCGCCGATGCAATCCTCGGCAAACGCGACGGGCTTCTTCACCACCTTCGCCAGCGCCTCCGCGACGGGCTTGAGCGAGTCCTTGGCGTCGCGTCCCTTCGGCCGGCCGAAATGCGCGAGCAGGATGACCTTGCCGCCCTTGTCGGCGAGCTCAGTGATGGTCGGCGCCACGCGCTCGAGCCGGGTGGCGTCGGTGACGCGCCCGCTCTCCATGGGCACGTTGAGGTCGACGCGCAGCAGCACGCGCTTGCCCTTCACGTCGACGTCGTCGAGGGTGCGGAATTTAGCGGGCATCGTTCATCATCCGTGCGTCGGAGTGTCGGAATCGGGGGGAGGCGAATGGCCGTGGTCGCCGCTCCCTCCACCGTCTTTCGGAGACTTCACTGCGAGGCCCCGGCGAAATCCGTACGCGATCAACGCGATCAACAGTATGACGCCAGGGATGCCAATCCAGTGAGGAAGCACCTTGGCTTCCCTCAGATCACCTTCGCCATCGCGGCGGCGGTGTCCGCCATGCGGTTCGAAAAGCCCCACTCGTTGTCGTACCAGGACATCACGCGCACCAGCGTGCCGTTCTGCACCTTGGTCTGGTCCTCGTGGAAGGTCGAGGAGTGCGGGTCGTGGTTGAAGTCGATCGAGACGTTCGGCGCATTGGTGTAGCCGAGGATGCCCTTGAGCTGCTGCTCGCTGGCGCGCTTCATCGCCGCGTTGATCTCCTTGGCGTCGGTGGCTCGCTTGGCGACGATCTTGAGGTCGACGACCGAGACGTTCGGGGTCGGCACGCGGATCGCGACGCCGTCGAGCTTGCCCTTCAGCTCGGGCAGCACGAGGCCGATCGCCTTCGCAGCACCCGTCGAGGTCGGGATCATCGACATCGCCGCCGCGCGGCCGCGGTAGAGATCCTTGTGCATCGTGTCGAGCGTCGGCTGGTCGCCGGTATAGGCGTGGATCGTGGTCATGAAGCCGGTCTCGATGCCGACGAGATCGTTCAGCACCTTGGCAACCGGCGCAAGGCAGTTGGTGGTGCAGCTGCCGTTGGAGACGACGAGGTGATCCTTGGTCAGCGTGTCGTGGTTGACGCCGTAGACGATGGTGGCGTCGGCGCCGTCGGCGGGCGCGGAGACCAGCACGCGCTTGGCGCCGGCGGTCAGATGCGCGCTAGCCTTGTCCTTCGAGGTGAAGATGCCGGTGCATTCCATAGCAATGTCGACGCCGAGATCCTTCCAGGGCAGCTTCGAGGGATCGCGCTCGGCGGTCACCTTGATCTTGCCGTTGCCGAGGCTGATGGAGTCGCCGTCGACGGTGACGGTGCCGGGAAAGCGGCCATGGACGCTGTCGAAGCGGAGGAGATGAGCGTTGGTCTCGACCGGGCCGAGGTCGTTGATGCCGACGACCTCGATGTCCTTGCGGCCGGACTCGGCGATAGCCCGCAGGATGTTGCGGCCGATGCGGCCAAAACCGTTAATTCCGACGCGGACTGCCATGTTTCGTCTCCTTCAATGACCGTTGTCATCCCGCACAACGCGCTATACGCGCCTGCGAGGGTTTTTTAGGGGCGGACGCCCGGTTCGGCCGGGCGGTGCTTGATCATATGGGAGATTAGGTAGTCCTTTTTTGCGGCAAGCTCAACTCTCAGGAAACGCGCTTCAGCACAGCGTTAACCGCGGCCTCGGCGGTAATGCCGAAATGCTTGTAAAGCTCCTTGGCAGGGCCGCTTTCGCCGAACGAATGCATGCCGATGAATTCGCCATCCTGGCCAATCACGGCGTCCCAGCCCCAGCGCACGGCGGCCTCGATCGCGATCTTCACCGGCGCGTTGCCGATGATGGCGGCGCGCTTGGCCTCTGGTTGCGCTAACAACAGCTCCAGCGAGGGAACGGAGACAACGCGCGAAGCGACGCCGCGTTCCGCCAATTGTTTCTGGGCCGCGACCGCGATCTCGACCTCCGAGCCCGAGGCGAACAGCGTCGCCTTGGCTTCGCCCTGGGCGGCGACCAACTCGTAGGCACCAGCCGCGCAGGGATTGTCGTTCGGTGCGGTGGTCCGCAGCTGCGGCAGGTTCTGCCGCGTCAGTGCCAGCACGGTCGGGCCATCGACGCGGTTGAGCGCGAGCTCCCAGCACTCAGCGACCTCGATGGCATCGCAGGGACGGAACACGCGCATGTTGGGAATGGCTCTGAGCGCTGCGAGATGCTCGACCGGCTGATGGGTCGGGCCGTCTTCGCCGAGGCCAATCGAGTCATGAGTCATGACGTAGACGACGCCGGCGCCCATCAGCGCGGCAAGGCGCATCGCCGGACGCGCATAATCGGTGAAGACGAGGAAGGTCGCGCCGTTCGGCGCGAAACCGCCGTGCAGGAAAATGCCGTTCATCGCGGCCGCCATGCCGTGCTCGCGGATGCCGTAATGGATGAAGCGGCCCTTCGGCGTCTTGGCCGAGAAGGCGGTCGCCGACTTCGCCTTGTTGTTGTTGGAGCCGGTGAGGTCGGCCGAGCCTGCCAGGAATTCCATCGGCATGGCGCCGGCGATGACTTCGATCACCGCTTCCGACGACTTGCGGGTGGCCGCGGTCATCGGCTTTTCCAGCAGCTCCTTCTTGTAGGCGCGAACCGCCTTGGCGAGCGAAGCGGGACGCTCGTGACGCAGGCGGCGCTCGAACTCGGCGCGCTTGCGGCTGCCGAGCTCACCGAGCCGCGCTTCCCATTCCTGGCGTGCCGCGGCGCCTCGGCTGCCGGCCGCGCGCCATGCCTTCAGCACGTCGTCGGCGACCGCGAACGGCTCGAGCGAAATGCCGAGATTTTCCTTGGCAGCCTTGAGCTCGTCGGCGCCGAGTGCTTCGCCGTGCACCTTCGAGGTGCCTTGCTTGTGCGGCGCGCCGAAGCCGATCGTGGTGCGGCAGGCGATCAGCGTCGGCTTGCTGGATTTCTTCGCGCGCGTGATCGCATCGGCGATCGCGGCCTGGTCGTGGCCATCGATCTTCTCGGCCGCCCAGCCCGCCGACTTGAAGCGCTTCACCTGGTCGACGGAATCGGAGATCGAGGTCGGGCCGTCGATCGAGATGCCGTTGTCGTCGTAGAGCACGATCAGCTTGTTGAGCTTCCAGTGGCCGGCCATCGCGATCGCTTCCTGCGACACGCCTTCCATCAGGTCGCCGTCGGAGGCGAGCACATAGGTGTGGTGGTCGACGATCTTCTTGCCGAATTCGGCGGCGAGCATCTTTTCGGCCAGCGCCATGCCGACCGCAGTCGAGATGCCCTGGCCGAGCGGGCCGGTGGTGGTCTCGATGCCATTGGTGCGGAAGTTCTCGGGGTGGCCGGGGGTCAGCGAGTCGACCTGGCGGAACTGCTTGATCTGGTCCAGCGTCATCTCGGCATTGCCGGTCAAATACAGCAGCGAATAGAGCAGCATCGAGCCGTGGCCGGCCGAGAGCACGAAGCGGTCGCGGTCCGGCCAGGCGGGCGCAGTGGCATCGAATTTCAGGAACTGCGTGAACAGCACGGTGGCGATGTCGGCGGCGCCCATCGGCAGGCCGGGATGGCCCGATTTCGCCTTCTCGACAGCGTCCATCGAAAGGCCGCGGATCGCGTTGGCCATACGGGTGTGATCGACCTGCGTCATGTCTGAAATCCGTCTGAAATGAAGCGCTTGGCGATGGTTGCCCGCGCGGGGAGAAGCCTGGCGGCCACTGAAGGTTGGCGCTGGGATAGCACCTCGGTTCCGGGAGTCCAAGGCAATCGAACGCCGGTTTGGCCGCAAAAGTTGCCTGTGTGGACATCGGTTTTCCGCCGGGATCGCGCCGGGCGGAAGCGACGCAGCGACACGTCGTCCCGATTGAACAGTGCATAGTTTTGCGGCGGCGTTGCGCTTGGCTAGCTTGCTTTGTAAATTTCTGCTTCTAACCGCTTGCCGAACCGAGTCTTTTGCCGGACGGCAAGCTCCAGGGAAAGGCCACTGGGCAAAGGCCGCCAGGTTCCGCCGCTGACTGCATGAACGATCGCGTATCCAACAGTTCCGCCATGACGGAGTCGTCCGCCGTCGAGATCGAGATTGCGACCCGCAGACTCATGGCGGCGCTCGATGCGCTCGAAAGTGCGGTGGAGCGGCGTCGCGATGCCGATCGCGACGAGAACGAGCTTGCGGCGCGCATCCAGGCGCTCGGCGCGGATCGCTCGCGTCTTGCCGACGAGCTCGACGGCGCGCTGGTGAAGGCACGCAAGCTCGAGCGCACCAATCGCGAGATTTCTGACCGGCTGGATTCCGCGATCGTGACGATACGCTCGGTGCTCGATACCGGAGAGGACGGATGAGCCACATCAACGTCACCATCAACGGCCGGCAATATCGCATGGCCTGCGAGGAGGGCCAGGAGGTGCGGCTGCTCAAGCTCGCCGAGACGCTGGAGACGCGCATCCAGTCGCTGCGCGGAAAGTTCGGCGAGATCGGCGATGCGCGCCTCACCGTCATGGCTGCGCTCACCGTGTGCGATGAGCTGATCGACACCACCAACCGCGTCCGCACCCTTGAGCAGGAATTGACCGAGCTCAGGGATTTCCGCAATGCCGCCGTCGAGCGCGCCAGGATGACGCAGACCGCGGTGGTCAACGCGCTGAACGCCGCCGCCGAGCGCATCGAGAAGTCGACCCAGGTCCTGAACCGGACGGTGGGGAACGGCATCGCGATCGGCTGAAGCTCGATAGGAGCCGTGCCCTTACCCTCCCCTGGAGGGCCCCCGAGGGGGAGGGTCGATCGCGCGTAGCGCGAGCGGGGTGGGGTGATCTCTCCACACGAACAGTGCCCGTGGGGAGAGATCACCCCACCCCGTCTCACATTTCGCTGCGCTCCATGTGAGCCGACCCACGGGCGAGCTTCGCTCGTCCCGGACCCCTCCAGGGGAGGGTAAGAAAGCGCGCAGCGGAAGCCGCACTCTCGTCGCACTGGCGATTCGTCAGTACAGTTGTTACATTGCCTGCGCGAGGCTGCGACGTGCGTCAGGAGCCATATATCCCCGGGGCCTTATCGATCCTTTAGGGAACTGTCCCTGGCCGGGCCCGTGGGCTCGGACATATGGTGCCCACCTACTTTCGTAGGGAACTCCGGGATCGAGTGCTTCAACGGCGTTCGCGGCTTCGCACTTTCGTTTGCTTCGTTTGTGCTTGTTGAAACGACTGCGGCCAATTCAACAGGTGTCATTCCCCGCGAAGGCGGGGAATCCAGTACGCCGCGGCCCTTGTGTGAATCACCACCGCCTCTGGAATACTGGATCAACCGCATTCGCGGGTGATGACGTGGGGACCAAAGCGCATGCCCAACTCCAAAGCCGAGCTCCGTGCCAAAGCCCTCGCCAAGCGCGATGCGCTGAGCGAGAAGAAACGCATCGCTGCCGCCGCAAAGCTCGCCAAGCGTGGGCTGCCGTTCAAGCTGCTGCCCGGCAGCATCGTCTCCGGCTATTCGCCGATCCGCAGCGAGATCGATCCGATGCCGCTGCTTGCGAGGCTCGCGGAAGAGGGCGCCAGGCTGGCGCTGCCTTGCGTTACCGCGCGCGGCCAGTCGCTGATCTTCCGTCTCTTCCATCCGAACGACCGCCTGATGCTCGGCCCGCTCGGCATTCCCGAACCTTCACCTGCTGCGGCCGAAGTCATTCCCGACATCATGCTGACGCCGCTCGCCGCCTTCGACCGCCTCGGCCATCGCATCGGCTATGGCGCCGGGCATTACGATTTCACCTTCGCGCATTTGCGCAAATCCAAGCACATCGTCGGCATCGGCCTTGCGTTTGCAGTGCAGGAGATCGAGGCGGTTCCGGCACTATCCCACGACGTGGCGCTCGATTATGTGCTAACGGAATCGGACGTGTTCGATTTCCGGAGTTCTGAAGTTGCGCATTCTCTTCGTGGGTGACGTCGTCGGCCGTAGCGGACGCGAGGCCGTCTCCGAATATCTGCCCGGCATGGTCAAGGACTGGTCGCTCGATCTCGTCGTCGTCAACGGCGAGAATTCGGCCGGTGGCTTCGGCATCACGGAAGCGATCTACCAGGAGTTTCTCGAGGCCGGCGCCGACGCGGTGACGCTCGGCAATCACTCCTGGGACCAGCGCGAGGCGCTGGTGTTCATCGAGCGCGCCGACCGCCTGGTGCGCCCCGCCAACTATCCGCGCGGCACGCCCGGCCGCGGCGCCGCCTTGGTCGAGACCAAGAACGGCAAGCACGCCCTCGTCGTCAACGCGCTCGGCCGCGTCTTCATGACCCCGTTCGACGATCCCTTCGCCGCGCTCGAGCGCGAGCTTGGCGCCTGTCCGCTCGGCGTCGCCGCCGACGCCATCGTCGTCGATTTCCATTGCGAGGCTTCAAGCGAGAAGCAGGGGATCGGCTTCTTCTGCGACGGCCGCGCCAGCCTCGTCGTCGGCACGCACACGCATGTGCCGACCGCCGACCACCAGATCCTGTCAGGCGGCACCGCCTACATGACCGACGCCGGCATGACCGGCGATTACGATTCCATCATCGGCATGCAGAAGGAAGAGCCGCTGCGGAGGTTCACATCAGGAATTCCGTCCGGCCGCTTCGAGCCGGCCGCAGGCGCCGCGACGCTCAGCGGCGTCGCCGTGGAAACGGACGATGCGACAGGGCTCGCGCTCAAGATCGCGCCGGTGCGCGTGGGTGGAAGGCTGGAGCCGACGACGCCGAAATTCTGGTTGAGCTGAAGCGCGAGCGAAATCACCCGGTGTCGTCCCCGGACGATTATATCAAACTTTGCCCTCAGCAGCGGACATCGACGGGCAAAAAGGGAACTCCGCTTTGGGCCACAAGCGGAAGTCAACAGTCATTGGCGGCTGCGAGCCCTTCTCTTCGACAGATTGGATTCCGTTCAAGAAGCTGTCCGCAACATTGGTGTCATCGTCGGCGAAGAACCATGTTGTATCTCGCCGATGATCTTGAAGCCGTGGCGTTCATAAAGGGAGATGTTTCGCGGATTCGAACTTTCGAGGTAGGCGGCGATGCCCTCCTCGTCGCATCGTCGAAGAGCGTGCTTCATCAACAATGTGCCGAGACCTTGGCCGATCCAGTTCGGATCGGAGGCAATGAGAGGCAGATACCAATGGGGCTCGTGGGGATGATGTTCGGCCATTCCCTGGAGCATGTGTCCAATATCATCGGCGATCTCCGGACGCAGGGATTGCGCCATGAGTGCGTCCATGGCCGTTTCATCGGGCTCGACGCCGGGCGGCAGCCACAGGGCGGCCGCGCGAGCCCCTTCTGTGATGTAAGCTGTGCCATGCTCGAATGCCCGTCCGCCAAATGCCTTGACGAATTGAGGCATAATCCTGAGATATTCGGATGAATCGGGCCAAACCCAACGCGCCATCGGATCGGCTGCAAAGCCAAGTACAATGGTGCTGATAGTGCTTGCCTGAATGTTGGCGCCCGCAGATTTGATTTCCGAGTCTGCGCTCATGATATCGTCTCCAAGTCGTCGATGGCGTCGGCCACATTCATTCTAAGATGCAGCACAGGATAGTGGCCGGGCGCTACGGCGTCGCGCGCAATCACGCGTCAATCTCAGGTGACCGCGCCCCGCGCCGCGACTGGCCAAAGTGCCTCCACGCGGGCATCCGGCGTGTTGAAGCCGCGCACGCCGACATACCAGTCGTAGAGATTGACGGTCGGGTCGCAATGGCCGGGGATCAGCGTCACCTTGTCGCCGATCGCCAGTCGCGACGAAGCGCTATCGAAATCGAGCAAGCCATGCTCGTCAGAGGGCCGATGATAGCGCAGATCGGGCCGGCCGAGCACGACCGGAAATCCGCTGTCGTTCGACAGAGCCTTGTGGCCGGCATCGATGACCGCGTGTTCGCCGGCGCCTGTGCTCATCACCGTCGCGATCACGAACAGCGCATGCTCGAACGGATTGGCGTTGCGCGCCCCGTCGGCGAGGTTCTTGGCGTAGTCGGCGTCCATGAAGATATAGGAGCCCGCCTGCAATTCGTTCCAGATGCCGCTCGCGCCTTCGAGCTCGAATGTGCCGGTTCCCGCACCTCCAATCGTCCGGCACTGAAAGCCCGCGTCCTTGAGGACGCGCAGTGTCTCCGCGGTCGCGTTCGCGGCACCGGCGATGGCAGCGCGCCGCTCCTCCGGCGTGCGTAAATGTTGCGCAGAGCCGTGATAGGCCTGCAAGCCGCCGAACGATAGGAAGCGTGAAGCCGCCACCTGCCGCGCCAGGGTGGCCGCCGCCGGCCCCGGCCTGACGCCGCAGCGACCGGCGCCGACGTCGATTTCGACCAGGATTTCGATTTGCGATCCTGCCCGCTCCGCGGCGTGCGACAGTTGCTCGACCATGATCGCATCGTCCACGCAAACGCTGATGCGTGCGTGGCGCGCGAGGCCTGCGAGCCGTTCCAGCTTCCGCAGGCCCACCACCTCGTTGCTGACGAGCACGTCGCTCACCCCGCCCGCAACCAGGATCTCGGCCTCGGCGACCTTCTGGCAGCACATGCCGATTGCGCCGCGCGCTATCTGCTTGGCCGCAATGATCGGTGATTTGTGGGTCTTCGCATGCGGACGCAAGCGAACGCCGAGCTTGCTCACCGCCGCCGCCATCGTGTCGAGATTGCGCTCGAAAGCGTCGAGGTCGATGATCAGCGCCGGTGTATCGATCTCGGAAAACGGCGCGCCGATTTGGGCGGGTGGACAGGCCATCGAAAAACCAGCTTGTTGTGTTCGGGTTCGCGCTCCGAATGCGCGGCGGCATTTCTACGGCAACGTCGGCCGCCGCGCCAGTGCAGGCGGCTTTTGGTGCTCGGCAGGCGGCGGTGAGAACCGCCCACAATTTCGGAATAATAGCATTCTACCCCTGTTTTGCCCGACGGGTCAACGCGCGCCACGGCCTGCCGGCGCAAGCCATTGATTCCACACGCCCCGGCTACTGTGCATGGGGTTGTTTTCGAGCTTTTGTTTCGAAGATGCCGGAGCGTCCTCGTCAGCCCTGGCGAAAGCCCATCCGGAAGGCGCCCCAGTGCTTGCCGCGGATCATGATCGGCGAGGACAGGTCCTTCATCAGCACGAACTGCCCGCCGCCCATGTCGCGGCGATAGGTTTGCAGCAGGAAGGGTTTTGTGTTGGCCGCGACCTTCTTCACCGCGCGGTCGGTGAACAGGCGGCGGTTGCGGCAATTGGCGTTGTTCCAGACCGGGTCCTTGCCCTGCGGCAGGCGGTAGTTCGGATTGTGGGTCGGAAGGTAGCCGCCCCGCGCCCAGGCGACGCAGAACACGATGCGCGGATCGGTCTTCTGGATCGGGTCCTGGATCGCGGGCAGCACGCGGTCGGTGAACTCGACGTAATTGGTGAGGTACTGCTTCGGATCGGTGCCTGATATCTCGCGGTAGGTCTCGTCCATGAGCTGGTCGAGCGTGATCTCGCCGCGGTCGATCGCAGCTTCGAACTCGGCCGAGATCCGCTTCGCGGTGTCGACGACGATGCGGATCAGCGGCGCGTCCGACGTCTCCACGCCGCTGTCGGCGATCAGCGCGATCAGGCCTTCGGAGGCGTCGAGCAGCTTTGCTACCCGCTCGTCGGCGCTTCGGAGGTCGCGCGAGGAGAGGTCGACGCCCTTGGCGAGCTCGTTGAGCTCGCTGATCACGGTGTCGCAGTGGCCGAGGTTGGAGGTCGCCGCGCGCGCGACGCCGTCGATCTCGGCTTCGACCGAGGCGAAGCCCTGCTGGACCCGCGAGATGATGCCGGAGATCGCTTGCGCGCCTTCGCCGGCGGTCTTGGCGCGCTGCGAGGCGTCGCTGCTCTCGCCGATCAGGCCTTCGATCTGGCCGTCGAGATCGCGCACGGTGTCGGAGATCTCATGCGTGGCCTGGCGCGTGGCCTCCGCGAGGTTCTTCACCTCGCTTGCGACCACCGCGAAGCCGCGGCCGGCAGTGCCGGCGCGCGCGGCCTCGATGGTGGCGTTGAGCGCGAGCAGATTGGTCTGCTTGGCGATCGCCTCGATCGAGCCGGAGACCTTCGCCACCTGCGCCAGCGCCTCGCCGACGGCGCTGAGGCGCGCCTCGATCCGCTCCACCGCGGCGACGAGCTCGGAGATGTGGCTGACCGCGGTGTCGACCGCGCCGCGAGACTGCGCGATCTCGCCGACCGCGGCCGACGTCGTGGTTTGCACCGCCTGCGAGGCGTTGGCGATGTCGTGGTTGGCAGAGACCATCCTCTCGGCCGTCTTCTGCAAATGGTGAAACCGTTCCGACTGGCTCGCGACGCGGTTGGCGACGTCCTGGACGTTGCCGGCGATGTCGGCGAGCTCGACGCCGAGACCGCCGATGCGGTCGGCGAGCTGGTCGATCAGGCGTTCGGCCAGCGTCCGGTTGGAGGCAGTGTCCAATACGGCAAGTTGTGCAGAGGACATGTACGGTCTCTCTCCAGTCGGAGCCGTTGATCGGCTCCTTGGCGGCATTCCGATTCCAGATCCGACCTTAGAGGATGATTCGCGCCCGGCGTCTTGCCCAGGAGTGCAGGTGCGTGCAGGTGCGTGCACGCGCGGGAGCGCTACAGCTTGTAGGCCGTGCGGAAGCCGCCCCAGTGCCGGCCCTGCACGCGGATCGGGACGTCGATCTCCCGCATCATCACCGTGTTCCCGTTGCCCATGTCGCGCGCATAGCTCTGGACCAGGTACGATCGCAGGTTGCGCGCGGCGGCCAGCCCCGCCGGATCGTTGAAGATGCGCCGGTTGCGGCTGTTGGCCGTGTTCCAGGCGACGTCGCCTGGCCGCTGCGGATGCGAATAGATCTTGTTGTGCACCGGCAAGAAGCCGTTGCGGTCGACCATGGCGCAGAACGCCATCCGCGACTCCCGCGCCAGAAAGGCTTCCTGGAACGGCGGCAGGGCGCGGTCGGCCCAGTCGAGATATTTGGTGCGGTATTGCTGCGGATTGGTGCCGGCGATTTCCAAATAGTCCGTGTCGAAGAGGTCGTCGAGCTTGACCTCGCCGCGCGCAACCGCCTGCTCGAATATCTGCGTCAGCGCATTGCCGGCTTCCATGGCACGGGTGACGAACTCGGTGTTCTCCTCATGGATCGACCAGAGCTTGTCCTCGATCTTCTCGTTGAGAGCGGCGGTGGCGCCGACGAATTGCGCGCGGGCGCCGGCCTTCGATTGCTCGATCACGCGTAAGCGGCAGGCGCCGATGTCCTCTAAGCTGCCTTCGATCGTCGCTTGCGGTGCGAGCCGGCTCGCGTCCGCGCCGCCGATCAGCACACCCTCCATCGCGATTTCATAGACCGGCATCACGCCGCGCGCGGTCTCGAATTTGAGGTGGCAGGGCAGCCGCTCGGTCTTGCGGCGGTCGTCGTGCTCGCTCTGGCGCAGCAGCACCGCGCAGCGCGATTTCAGCTTCTGGGCGAAGGTGGTGACGGCCTTGCCGGCGCTGGCGACGCTCTCGCCATGGGTCTCGGCCGCCTTGGTCGCCGCGTCGATCTCGGCCGCGCTCTCGCCGACCGAGATGATGAACTCCGAGGCGCTGGCGGCATTGCCGGAGACTTCGCTGGTCGTGGCATTCTGCTCGGCGACCGCGCCGTTGACGGTGTCGAACACCGGACGGATCGCCTCGATCGCCTGCGAGATGCGGTGCACGGCGTCCGCCGAACCGGCGGCGTCGCGCTGCAATGCGTCGATCTTCTTCGTGATCTCCTCGGTCGCACTCTGGGTCTGCACCGCGAGCGCCTTGACCTCGGTGGCAACGACGGCAAAGCCTTTTCCGGCTGCGCCCGCGCGCGCGGCCTCGATCGTCGAGTTGAGCGCGAGCAGCGTGGTCTGCCGCGCGATCTGCGCGATCAAATTGACGACGTTGCCGATGGCGGCGGAGGATTCGCGCAGGCGGTCGACATTGGCGCGGGCTTCCTGCGCGGCGGCGCTGGCCTCGTCGGCGAGCTTGCCGGCTTCCCGGACCTGCGCGCCAATCCCTTGCGCGGACTGGGTGAACTTGTCG
This sequence comes from Bradyrhizobium sp. IC3195, assembly GCF_020193585.1. Taxonomy (NCBI): domain Bacteria; kingdom Pseudomonadati; phylum Pseudomonadota; class Alphaproteobacteria; order Hyphomicrobiales; family Nitrobacteraceae; genus Bradyrhizobium; species Bradyrhizobium sp. IC3195. The sequence goes on from NZ_JADYVG010000003.1 coordinate 464,277, forward strand.
GCGGCATGGGCGAAGGTGGAGGCGGTGGATTGCGCCGCGTTGGTCCGGCCGGTCAGGGCGTCGGTGCGGTCGCGAATGGCAGCGAGGGTCGCCGCGGTCGCCTCGGCGCCGCCAGCCACCGAATTGGCGGCGCGCTCAAGCTGGCGGATCATGGCGCCGAGCTCGAGTTCCAGCAATTCCAGGATTTCCCGGGCCGAATCACTTTCGGCGGTCGGGGCGGGTGCGGCAGGGGCCGCCGGCTGCGCAGCCTCCGGGGCTGCCGCGGGCGCGGCCGTGTCCGGCAGACGCTTCCGAAATAATCCGAACGCCATCGGGTCTCTCTTGTCGGGGGACGGTCGGGCGCTATTTTCGCAGTCCGGAATGAAATCAGGGTTAACGGTGCCCATCTAGGCAGGCGCCGTTACGGCGGCTACCTTTACAGTGCTACCTCAGGCGCAGCCGAGCCCTTTGATTCCGGTGGGTTGGCGGCCTATAAGGCCGCGCTTCCCGCATTTACCTTGGCGCACGCTTCCATCACGAGACCACGCATGGCCGGACATTCCCAATTCAAGAACATCATGCACCGCAAGGGGCGGCAGGATGCCCAGAAGTCGAAACTGTTCGGCAAGCTGGCGCGGGAAATCACCGTCGCCGCCAAGCTGGGCACTCCCGACCCCGCCATGAACCCCCGCCTGCGTGCCGCCGTGATCGCGGCGCGGCAGGAGAACATGCCGAAGGACAATATCGAGCGCGCCATCAAGAAGGCGCTCGGCAGCGACGGCGAAAACTATGACGAGATCCGCTACGAGGGCTACGGCCCCGGCGGGGTCGCCGTCATCGTCGAGGCGCTGACCGACAATCGCAACCGCGCCGCCTCCGACATCCGCTCCTTCTTCACCAAGTCCGGCGGCAATCTCGGCGAAACCGGCTCGGTCTCCTTCATGTTCGACCGCACCGGCATCATCGAATACGACCGCAGCGTCGCCTCCGACGATGCGGTGCTGGATGCCGCAATCGAAGCCGGCGCCGACGACGTCGTCTCTGGCGAGAACGGTCACGAGATCTACGCCTCGACAGAAAGCTATCGCGATGTCGCCAAGGCGCTGGAAGCCAAGTTCGGCGAGCCGCGCAAGGCCGCGCTGATCTGGAAGCCGCAGAACACGGTTGCGGTCGACGACGAGACCGGCGAGAAGCTCCTGAAGCTGATGGACCTGCTCAACGAGCACGACGACGTCCAGAACGTCTACGCCAATTTCGAGGTGTCGGACGCGCTTGTTGCGAAGATGGGCGGGTAGGGCTCGACGGCTCTACTTCCCCTGTTACTTCCGTTCTGTTTCTGTTTCCTCCAGGGCAGCCAGCCGCTATCACTGGCGCATGACTGCGCTCCCGATTCGTGGCCCCGTTCGCATCATCGGCATCGACCCCGGCCTGCGCCGCACTGGCTGGGGCGTGATCGAGGCCGAGGGCAATCGCCTGATCTACGTCGCCTGCGGCTCGGTGGAACCGCCGGACGATCTGCCGCTGGCGAGCCGCCTGCTCGCGATCCATGAAGGGCTCGCTTCCGTCTTGTCCGATCACCGGCCGGTGGAAGCCGCGGTCGAGCAGACCTTCGTCAACAAGGACGGCGTTGCGACGCTGAAGCTCGGCCAGGCCCGCGGCGTCGCCATGCTGGCGCCGGCAATGTTCGGCATCTCTGTCGCCGAATACGCGCCGAACCAGGTCAAGAAGACCGTGGTCGGCGCCGGCCACGCCGACAAGCAACAGATCGCGATGATGCTGAAAATTCTGCTGCCGAAGGCTGAGCCGCCGTCCGCGGACGCAGCCGACGCGCTCGCCATCGCCATCACCCACGCCCATCACCGCCAGAGCACCGCTCTCAGGCTGAAGGTGGTGGGGATATGATCGGCAAGCTCAAGGGCTTGATCGATTCCTACGGCGAGGATTTCGTCATCCTCGACGTTGGCGGCGTCGGCTATCAGGTACATTGCTCCTCGCGCACCTTGCAGCATCTGCCCTCGCCGGGTGAGGCCGCTGTGCTGTCGATCGAGACCTATGTCCGCGAGGACCAGATCAAGCTGTTCGGCTTCCGCACCGATCAGGAGCGCGAATGGTTTCGCCTGCTCCAGACCGTGCAGGGCGTCGGCGCCAAGGTCGCGCTGGCCGTGCTCGGCACGCTGTCGCCGGCCGATCTCGCCAATGCCATCGCGCTGCGCGACAAGGCCGCGGTGGCGCGAACGCCCGGTGTCGGCCCGAAGGTCGCCGAGCGGATCGTCACCGAATTGAAGGACAAGGCGCCGGCCTTTGCCAATGTCGATCCCGCCGTCGTGCATCTCGCCGGCGCCGTCGACGACCAGCGCGCGCCGCGCCCCGTCGCGGATGCGATCTCTGCGCTGGTCAATCTCGGCTACGGCCAGCCGCAGGCCGCCGCGGCGATTGCATCGGCCTCGCGCAGCGCGGGTGAGGGCGCCGAGACGGCGCAGCTGATTCGATTGGGTTTGAAGGAACTGGCCAAGTGAACAACGGCCAGCGCCTCTCCGAGTGGGGTCAAGGTGCGGCACGCCAGCATTTGCGGCGCCTCGGCCGTATGTTCGTCGTCGTCTTCTGCGGAACACTTTTTGCCGGGTATCTTGCAATGCTGGCGTTCTCGGCATCAGGTTGTTTTCTTAGTCGTGTCATTCGATGCTTTTCGGTCTCGCGCGACCTGATCGGGTTCAGCTGGTTTGCCGTGAAAGGCTTGTTCTTGCCTGCGGCCGTTGTGGCCTTGATGGTTGCAATCTTCCTGCAAATCCGAGGCTCCGTTGTCTGGTGGAACGTTCTCGTTGCAAGCTTGCTTTCGGCGCTGGTGATTGGCTCTGTTGGAAGAGCACTGAGTGAACCGGCTGAGGCATTTGTCTTGCTTGTGGTAAGTTTGATCTTCTTTGCAGGTGCTCAAGCTGCCCTTCTTATCGACAAGCGACTGTGCAGGACTTCCGCATGACCACTCCCCCCCGCATGGTCTCGCCGGAGCGCCGCAGCGACGATGTCGGCGACACCGCGCTGCGGCCGCAATCGCTGTCCGACTTCGTCGGTCAGGCGCAGGCGCGCAAGAATCTCTCGATCTTCATCGAAGCGGCGCGCAAGCGCGGCGAGGCGCTGGATCACGTGCTGTTCGTCGGTCCCCCCGGCCTCGGCAAGACCACGCTGGCGCAGATCGTGGCGAAGGAGCTCGGCGTCGGTTTCCGCGCCACCTCGGGGCCCGTGATCGCCAAGGCCGGCGATCTTGCCGCCCTCTTGACCAATCTCGAAGAGCGCGACGTGCTCTTCATCGACGAGATCCATCGCCTCAGCCCCGCGGTGGAAGAGGTGCTCTATCCCGCGATGGAGGACTTTCAGCTCGACCTCATCATCGGCGAGGGCCCGGCGGCGCGCTCGGTCAAGATCGAGCTGTCGAAATTCACACTGGTCGGCGCCACCACGCGCGCCGGCCTTCTCACCAATCCCTTGCGCGACCGCTTTGGCATTCCGGTCCGGCTCAACTTCTACACGATCGAGGAGTTGGAGAGCATCGTCAGCCGCGGCGCGCGCGTGCTCAACGTCGGCATGAGCGCCGATGGCGCCAACGAGATCGCGCGCCGCGCCCGCGGCACGCCGCGCATCGCCGGCCGCCTGCTCCGCCGCGTGCGCGATTTCGCCTCGGCGGCCGATGCCGACAAGATCGACCGTAAGATTGCCGACCATGCGCTGAGCGCGCTCGAGGTCGATGCCGCAGGGCTGGACGCGATGGATCGGCGCTATCTCTCGACCATCGCGCTCAACTATGGCGGCGGACCGGTCGGCGTCGAGACCATGGCTGCGGCCTTGTCGGAGCCGCGCGACGCCATCGAGGACATCATCGAGCCCTATCTGATCCAGTGCGGCTATCTGCAGCGCACGCCGCGCGGCCGCCTGCTGACCTCGCACGCCTTCCGCCATCTCGGTCTCGCCGAGCCCTCGCGCGATGCGGCGGCGCAGTTCGGCCTGTTCGGCACGGATGACAGCGACGAGTGATCTGCCGAACCTCGCGCTGTTCCGGCTTGATGAATTTCCGTTAACCTCGTGCAGACGATCTGCACGAACGCACCCCAATTCCGCTCCAATCGGATATCATCAAGGCGCCGCATCATCATCGGGCTTCCATGATCACGCGCCGTCATCTTATCCGTTCCATTGGCGGTCTGTCCGCCCTCGGCGTCTCGACCGCAGCCTACGGCGTCGGTGTCGAGCCGGTGCTGCGCCTTCGCGTCACGCGCTATCATCCGATGCCGCGGCAGTGGCCGGCGGATTTTCCGCTGAAGATTGCCGCCATCGCTGACATCCATGCCTGCGATCCCTGGATGTCGCTGGAGCGCATCGAGGGCATCGTCGACCGGACCAACGCGCTGAACGCCGATCTCATCGTGCTGCTCGGCGACTATGTCGCCGGCCTTCACCACGTCACGCGCTTCATTCCGTCGAGCGAATGGGCAAGGGTATTGGGGCGCCTGAAGGCGCCCCTCGGCGTTCATGCCGTTATGGGCAACCACGACTATTGGGATGACAGAACCGTGCAGCGGGCCGGGCACGGGACGACCATCGCACATCGGGCGCTGGAGACGGCCGGCATTCCCGTCTACGAGAACGATGCTGTGCGTCTTACCAAGGACGGCCGTCCGTTCTGGCTTGCCGGCCTCGGCGATCAACTGGCCTTCCTGCCGGCGCGGCGCTTCCGGAGCATGGCGCACTTCGGTGCCGACGATCTCAACGCCACGCTGGCCAAGATCACCGACGATGCGCCGGTCATTCTGCTCGCGCACGAGCCCAATGTCGCTCCGCTCGTGCCCGCGCGCGTCGCGCTGCAATTGTCCGGCCATACCCATGGCGGCCAGGTTCGCCTGCTCGGCTGGTCGCCGGCCGTCGCGCCCAAGAACGGTCTGCGGCTCGCCTATGGCCATTTCCGCCTGAAATGCGATCTCATCGTCTCCGGCGGCCTCGGTTGCAGCATCATGCCGCTCCGCTTCGGCGTGCCGCCTGAGATCGTCGAGGTGACGCTGGGAAGGTCAGGACCGGTCGTGTCCTAACACGCTTGCGCGTCCGGCTGTTTTTGCGCAAAACGTGCCGGTTACCGACCAGCGAAGAGGCTCCGGACGTGACAGCTCATCTCGACGGCGAGATCCGCGACGGCCGCCACCACATGCAGGTCCGGGTCTATTACGAGGACACGGATTTTTCCGGCATCGTCTATCATGCCAATTACCTGCGCTACATGGAGCGCGGACGCACCAATCATCTCAGGCTGATGGGTGCCGAGCAGCAGGTGCTGTTCGAGCAGACCGAGACGGACGGCGCGGGCTTCGCCTTCGTGGTGCGCTCGATGCATCTGGACTTCCTGAAGCCCGCGCGAATGGACGACGTGCTCGACGTCGTGACCTGGCCGGTCGCGGTGAAAGGGGCGTCAATCATGCTGGCGCAGGAGGTGCGGCGCGGTGATGACGTGCTGGTGAAAGCCGAGGTCCGCGTTGCCTTCATCAGCGGCGGCCGCGCCCAGCCGATCCCGAAATCGATCCGCCAACTGATGAAGGCCGATCTGGTTTCGTGATCGCTCGATAGCGGATCGCCTATCGACTCCGCCAATTGCGACGATACATTCGCGGTCCCGATCACCGATGAGGCCACCATGTCGCGCCCGCCGCTTCCACCCTTCACCCGCGAGACCGCCGCGCAAAAGGCCCGGATGGCCGAGGACGCCTGGAATTCACGCGATCCGGTGCGGGTCTCGCTCGCCTATACCGAGGACAGCCGCTGGCGCAACCGTTCGGAAGTGTTTCAGGGCCGCGAGGCCATCGTCGCCTTCCTCACCCGCAAATGGGAGAAGGAGCAGGATTACCGCCTGATCAAGGACCTCTGGGCCTTCGACGGCAACCGGATCGCGGTGCGCTTCCAGTACGAATGGCACGATGCAAGCGGCCAGTGGTACCGCTCCTACGGCAACGAGCAATGGGAGTTCGACGAGCACGGCCTGATGAAGCGGCGCGAGGCCTCGATCAACGACATCGCCATTGCGGAGAAGGATCGCCGGTTTCACTGGGCGGCGCCGGGCCCGCGGCCGGCCGATGTGCCGGGGCTGGGAAGCGAGCCGTTCTGAAATTAACAAAGCGACCGCTGCTTCACCCTCTCCCCTTGCGGGAGAGGGTGGCTCGCCGCATAGCGGCGAGACGGGTGAGGGGTCTCTCTCCTCACGAGCAGTCCGGCGAATGGATAGAACCCCTCATCCGGCGCTTCGCGCCACCTTCTCCCGCAAGGGGAGAAGGGAAGACGAGTGCGTCTCGAGCTTCGTAGTCAGGTGCGCTTAGCCAGAAACCGCGTAATCGCCCCGCCGAGCTTCGCATTGTCCATCGGCTCCGCCAGCGACGCCCTCGCCGTGGCAACGACATCCTCAGGTGCCTTGCCATCGCGCAGATCGCAGCACACTTGCGCGAACCCGACATCGAATTCCGGATGCGGCTGCACTGTCAGCGTCGCGCCATTGGCATAGAGCAGGCCGGCATGCGGGGTGAATTCGGAGGAGAGGATCGTCAGCGCATCGCTTGGCGGCTCGATCACCTGGTCCTGATGCGAGGCGGCGATCGCAACCGCTTCACCGTCGATGACGCCGTTCTCCGGCAGCACCTGATAGACATGCCGGCCGATGCCCCAGCCATGCTCCGATTTGCGCACGGTGCCGCCGAGCGCCTGCGCGATCAGCTGGTGGCCAAAGCAGACACCGACCATCGGTGTCTTGTTGGCGTAAGCCGTTCGCACGAAATCTTCCAGCGGCGCGATCCAGTCGAGCCCGTCATAGACCCCGGCCGCCGCGCCGGTAATGAGGATGGCCTCGAGCTTGCTCGGATCGGGCAGCGCATCGCCGCTGGGGATGCTGACGACCTCGATCGTCGCGGCCGGCTCCTCGGCGCGGATCATGCGCGCGAACATGTCCGGAAATGAACCGTGGCGCTCGCGGTATTTTTGCGGCACCTCTCCGGTCTCGATGATGGTGATGCGTGCCATGGGCCTCCCGGTCAAAAGGTTGCGAAGCTCAGCCGCTTTCTGCCCCATGTTGCTGGTGCGGCGCTGCCCGCTCGAGCAGAGCGCTCTCCTTGCGGATCTCGTTGAGAAAGGCCTTGGCCAGACGCGACAGCGGCTCGGCTTCAGACCATAGCATATAGGCGACCGCCTGCGTCGTCGGCGTGAACGGACGGACGACGAGGCCGCTGCCGCCGTTCTGCCGCGGCGAGAAAGGATCGACCACCGCCGCGCCGACGCCGGCGGCGGCCAGCACGCAGGCCGTGTTGCAGTAGCGCACCTCGACCGTCGGCCGGAACGGCGCGCCGGCGCGGGCAAAGCTGTCGCGCACGGCTTCGCCGAGCCGCGTGCCGCGTTCGAGCCCAATGAAGGGCAGGCCGGAGAGATCGGAAGCGGAGATCATCGGCCGGTCGGCGAGTGGATGCTGTGGCGGCAGCACGCAGACCATCTCGCCGGTGTGCACCACCTCGTGCGCGATCCCTGGATGATGCGTGAGGCCGAGCGCGAAGCCGAGCTCGGCGACGCGGCTCAGCACACCCTCGATGATGCCCTCATAGCGCCGTACGTCGAAGAACACCCGCGTCTCCGGGCGGCGGCGCAGGAAGCCCGACAGCGCGGACGGAATGATGCTGTACGCGAGCGGCGGCGTCGCCACGATGGCGAGATGCCCGGACCGGTTCTCGCGCAAATCGCGCATGCGGTTCTCGAGCTTGGCGTGCAGCGCGAAGATCGCCTCGCTCTCCTTGTAGAGCGCCATCGCTTCGGCGGTTGGAAACAGCCGGTTGTTGACGCGCTCGAACAGCGCAAAGCCCGCCTGCGCCTCCATCGTCTTCAGCGCGTTGCTGACCGCCGGCTGCGACAGCGCCAGCTCGTCCGCCGCCGCCACCGTGGTGCGGTGGCGGATCACGGCGCGAAGGATCTCGAGCTGACGCAGGTTCATATCACTGCCGATTATAGTCAGGGCCAAAACATCATAGCAACGCGAATTGATTTTGCAGCAGTGCTTGCCCGTAATGGCAGCCGATTTGCACGTCGCATCAAAGGGTTCGTTCGCCCATTGAGGCAGCACTGCGCACAGATTGGAGGCAATCTTGGTTCGTGTCCTTCGCGCCGCCGCCGCTCAGATGGGGCCGACGCAAAAAGCCGATACGCGCGAGCACACGTTGTCGCGGATGCTCGACATGCTGGAGGAGGCGGCCGGTCGGGGTGCGAGCCTTGTGGTGTTTCCGGAGCTCGCCTTCACCACCTTCTTCCCGCGCTGGCTGCTCGAAGGCGAGGCCCTCGACCGGTATTTCGAGCGCAGCATGCCGAACCCCGCGGTGGCAAAGCTATTCGATCGCGCACGTGCGCTGCGCGTCGGCTTCTATGTCGGCTATGCCGAGCTGACGCCGGAGGGGCGGCGCTACAATTGCTCCATCCTGGTCGATCGCGACGGCGAGGTTCTCGGCCGCTATCGCAAGGTGCATCTGCCGGGCTCGGTCGAGCCGCGTCCGGGCGCGCGCTACCAGCAACTCGAGAAGCGCTACTTCGAATATGGCGACCTCGGCTTTCCCGCCTTTCGCGCCGGCTCGTCCTGGGCCCATGCCATCATGGGCATGATGATCTGCAACGATCGTCGCTGGCCGGAATCCTGGCGCGTGCTCGGTCTGCAAGGCGTCGAGCTCGTCTGCATCGGCTACAATTCGGCGGCCTACGATCCCAACGGCGGCACGACCGAAGACGGAGCCTTGCGCACCTTCCACTCGACGCTGGTGACGCAGGCCAACGCCTACATGAACGCGACCTGGGCGATTTCGGTGGCGAAGGCGGGCGAGGAGGACGGGTCCGGCCTGATCGGCGGCTCCTGCATCGTCGATCCCAACGGCCGCATCGTCGCGCAGGCTCAGACGCTGGCCGACGAGGTGATCGTCGCCGACATCGATCTCGACCTCTGCCGCCAGGGCAAGGACAAGATGTTCAACTTCGCCGCCCACCGGCGGCCCGAGCAATACAGGGTGATCACCGAGCGTGCCGGCATCATCGAGCCGGCCGTTCTCGACGCAGATTGACCAACGGCCGGTCGCGGCGTTGGCAAAAGGAGCTGACATGACACGCCCCTCGTATTTGCTTGCCTGCGCAGCGCTGGCTGCGGTGACGTCGGCGCGAGCCGCCGAGCTGCCGGCGGAGATCAAGCAGGCTGGTACGCTGAAGCTCACGGTCAATTCCACCTACGCGCCGATGGAATATCGCGACCCCGCAACCAACGAGCTGGTCGGGCTCGACATCGATCTGGCGAAGGAGCTCGCCAAGCGGCTCGGAGGGCTGAAGATCGTCTGGAGCGAGACGCCGTTCGCCGAGCTGATCCCTTCGCTCACGACCAAGCGGGCCGACTTCATCATTTCCGGCATCTCCGATCGTGCCTCGCGGCGCGAGACGGCGGATTTCGTCGATTACCTCGCAACCGGGCCGCAGTTCTTCGTGATGGCGGAGAGCGCGGCCAAGGACGCCACCGATCTCTGCGGCAAGAGGGTCGGCACCACCCGCAGCACCAGCTTCCCGGTCGAGATCGAGAAGTGGAGCAAGCAGAATTGCGAGCCGGCCGGCAAGCCGGCGATCCAGTACGTTCCGGGCGAGAATTCCATCGACGTCCGCAACCAGCTCAAGCAGGGCCGCATCGACGCCGCCGTGCAGGGCAGCGAGACGTTGCCTTATGCGCAGCAACAGGAGCCCGGCAAGTACCGCATCGTCGGCGAGCCCTTTGCCAAGGGCTATCAAGGCATCATGTTCCGCAAGGACGATGCCGCCTTGCGCGAAGTCGTGACCGAGAAACTCGCGGCGATGATCGCTGACGGCTCGTACAAGGCCATTCTCGACAAATGGGGCCTAGGGACCAATGCAGTCGCCCAGCCCATGCTGAACGCGGCGCCGCAATGAAGCAGGCGCCGGCACTCGCGCAAGGATTTCCCGATCTGTCGGGCATGCGGATCGCGCGCGAGCCGCACTGGTTTCGCTGGATCAGCGCGGCCCTGATCGTCCTCGTGCTGGCGGCGATCGCGCGCGCCTTTGCGAACGGCCAGATCGAATGGTCCTATGTCAGCCGCTTCCTGACCGCAAAGGTCATCCTCGAAGGCATCGTCAACACCATGGTGATGGCGGTGCTGGCGATGATGCTCGGCATCTTCCTTGGCATCGTCGTCGCGATCATGCGGCTGTCGCCCAATCCGGTGCTGAAGTCGGTCGCCGCCGGCTACACCTGGCTGTTCCGCGGCACGCCACTAATCCTGCAGCTGCTGTTGTGGTTCAATCTCGCGCTGGTGTTTCCGACCATCGGCATCCCCGGCCTGTGGTCCGCGCGCGCCGTCGACGTCATGACGCCGTTCCTTGCCGCGCTGCTCGGGCTCGGCATCAACCAGGGCGCCTACACCTCCGAAGTGATGCGCGCCGGCATGCTGTCGGTCGATATCGGGCAATATGAGGCGGCGCAGGCGATCGGTATGGGACGGCTGCGCGCGCTGCGCCGCATCGTGCTGCCGCAGGCGATGCGCGTGGTGATCCCGCCGCTCGGCAACGAGTTCATCGGCATGGTGAAGGCGACCTCGCTCGCCAGCGTGATCCAGTATCCGGAGCTGCTGCACAATGCCGAGAACATTTACTACGCCAACTCCCGCGTCATCGAGCTGCTGATCGTCGCCGGGCTCTGGTACCTGCTCGCGGTCTCGATCCTGACACCGCTCCAGATGTTGCTCGAACGCCGCTTTGCACGCGGCACATTGCGGCTGGCGCGATGACAAAGCCGCTCGTCGCGATCCGCTCCGTAGCCAAGAACTTTGGAGAGTTTCAGGCTCTCAAGAACGTCTCGCTCGACGTCTGGCCCGGCGAGGTGATGTGCCTGATCGGCGCCTCCGGCTCCGGCAAGACCACGCTGCTCCGCTGCATCAATCAGCTCGCCACGATCGATGCCGGCGGCATCTGGCTCGACGGCGAACTGCTCGGAGTGCGCGAGCAAGGCGGGAAACTCCATCGCCTGAGCGAGCGCGAAATCGGGCGGCAGCGGCTCAAGACCGGCATGGTATTCCAGCGCTTCAACCTGTTTCCGCACAAGACCGCGCTGGAGAACATCACGGAAGGCCCGACCCAGGTGCAGGGGCGCAAGCCGGATGAGGTGCGCGCCGAGGCGACCGAACTGCTTCGGCGCGTCGGATTGTCGGCCAAGGCCGACTGGTATCCGGCGCAGCTCTCCGGCGGCCAGCAGCAGCGCGTCGCGATCGCGCGGGCGCTCGCCATGAAGCCGATGCTGATGTTGTTCGACGAGCCCACCAGCGCACTCGATCCCGAGCTGGTCGGCGAGGTGCTCGCGGTCATGAAGGAGCTGGCGCGAAGCGGCATGACCATGATGGTGGTGACGCACGAGCTCGGCTTCGCCCGCGAGGTCGCCGACCGCGTCGTCTACATGGATCAGGGCGCGATCGTCGAGCAGGGCCGCGCCTCCGACGTGTTGGGCGCGCCGCGCGAGGAGCGCACCAAGGCATTTCTTTCGGCAGTGATCTGACATTGGGGGTATGGTGATGAAGAGATTCTTGCTTGCGACGGCGTTCCTGGGCGCCATGAGCGCGTCGGCAATGGCGGCCGAATTGCCGCCTGAGATCGTAAAGCGCGGCAGCATCAAGGTGGCGGTGGTGCCGAATTACCCGCCGATGGAGTTCCGCGATCCCGCCACCAACGCGCTCTCCGGTTTCGACGTCGATCTCGGCGAGGCCATCGGCCGCAAGCTCGGCCTCAAGATCGAATGGACCGAGACCAGCTTTGCCGAGTTCATGCCCTCGATCTCGACCGGGCGGGTGGATGCGATCCTGTCCGGCTTCACCGACTATGCGAGTCGGCACGAGGTCGCGACCTTCGTCGATTATTTGCGCAGCGGCCCGCAGTTCTTCGTGCAGGCGTCGCGCAAGGCGGAATTCAAGGATGCGACGTCGCTGTGCGGCAAGAAGGTCGGCGCCAGCCGACGCACCATGTTCCCGGCCCAGATTGCGGCGTGGAGCGAGAAGAATTGCGGCAGCTCTCCGATCCAGTTCGTCGGCACCGACGGCTCGGCCGATGCGCGCACCCAGCTGAGGCAAGGCCGCATCGATGCCGCCGCCCAGGGCAACGAGACGCTGCCCTACATTATGGACCTCGAGCCCAACACCTATGCGACCGTGGGCGCGCCCATCGCACAGCAATTCACCGGCATTGCTCTGCCGGTGAAGGAGAAGGCATTGCAGCAGGCAATGCTGGAAGCCGTCGACGCGCTGATCGCGGACGGCACCTACAAGACGCTGCTGGTGAAGTGGAAATTGAGCGACAACGCAATCGAGAAGGCGACCATCAATGCTGGACAGTAAGGCACTCCAGAGCATTCCGCTCGTTCCGGCCAACACCGCGGATCCCGCGCCCGAATATCCGTGGCCGAAGCCGTACACATCCGCGATGTTCCTGTCGTTCGACGTGGACGCCGAGAGTGCCTGGACCAGCAAGGACGCAGGTCATGCGCAGCGGCTCATCACCATGAGCTATGGCGGCTATGAGGCGCGCGTCGGCACACCGAAACTCCTGGAGCTGCTCGACCAGCTCGATCTCAAGGCGACGTTTTTCGTCACGGGGTGGTCGGTCGACGCGCATCCGGCGATGGCGGAGTCCATCCTCAAGGCCGGTCACGAGATCGGCCATCATGGCTATCACCATCTGCTGCCGGATCCAGGCGATCCCTGGATCGAGGAGGAGCTGGAGCGCGGCTTCGAGGCGCTGAAGCGTCGGCTCGGCGTCAAGCCGACCGGCTATCGCGCGCCCTATGGCGAGTTCACGGAGGAACTGCGCGTCGCGCTGGTGCGGCACGGCATCGTCTACACGTCCTCGTTCCGCGACGACGTCAGGCCCTATCGCCATCGCCTCGCCGACGGCAAGCCCGGCACGATCGAGCTGCCGGTGACCGCGAGCTATGACGACTGGATGCACGGCCTGTCCGCGCGCTTCAGTCCGCGCTCGATCTTTCCGAAGGAGCACGTGCTTTCGATGTGGAAGGACGAGCTGGATGAGGTCCGCGACTGGGGCGCGATGGTGACGACGGTGCTGCACCCGCAATGCAGCGGCCGCCCGATGCGGTTGCGTCTGCTGCGCGAGTTCCTGACCTACGCGAAGTCGTGCCCGGACGTCTGGATCACCACCGGCGAGAACATCGCGGAGAACTTCCTGCGCCACGAAGCGGGTCACCGCTAATGTCCATCTCCCGCCGTTCGCTCCTCAAGGCCGGCGCGGCGCTGCCGGCGCTGTCGCTGCCGGGCATCGTCCGCGCTGAATCGCAATCCACGCTGCGCTTCATCCCCGTCATCGATCTCGCTTTCGTCGATCCCATCTATTCGACCGCGCAGGTGTCGCGAAACCACGGCTTCATGGTCTACGACACGCTGTACGGCATGAGCTCCTCGCTCCAGGTCTCGCCGCAGATGCTGTCGGGCCACGCCATCTCCGCCGACCAGCTGCAGTGGGACCTCACGCTTCGCGACGGCCTGTTCTGGCACGATGGCGAACGCGTGCTGGCGCGCGATTGCGTCGCCAGCATCCGTCGCTGGGCCGCGCGCGACGGCTTTGGCGGCGAGCTGATGGAGGCGACCGCCGAGCTCTCGGCTGCCGACGACCGCACCATCCGTTTCCGTCTGAAGCGTCCTTTTCCGCTGCTGCCGCAGGCGCTCGGCAAGGCAGCGATCAATGCCTGCTTCATGATGCCGGAGCGGCTGGCGAGCCAGGATCCGTTCAAGCCGCTCACCGAGGTGATCGGCAGCGGTCCGTTCCGCTATCTCGCCGACGAGCGCGTGCAGGGCGCGCGCAATGCCTATGCCAAGTTCGAGCGCTATCAGCCGCGCACCGACGGCAAGCCGGATTGGACTGCGGGGCCGAAGATCGTGCACTACGATCGCGTGGTCTGGACCACTACGCCCGATGCCGGCACCGGCGTCGCCGCGCTCCAGACCGGCGAGCAGGATTGGCAGGAGACTACGCCGCACGATCTGCTTCCGGTGATCAAGGCGGCCGGCGATATCGAGATGCGCATCCTCGATCCCCGAGGCTACGCCTGCATGCTGCGCCTCAACCACCTGCAGCCGCCGTTCGACAATCCCGCCATCCGCCGCGCGCTCCTGGGTGCGATCGACCAGTCCGCATTCATGACCGCCGTCGCCGGCACCGATCCGGCGTTCCAGGTCTCACCGGTCGGCTATTTCGCACCCGGCACCCCGATGGCAAATGAGGTCGGCCTCGACGTGTTCCGCGGCCCGCGCGACTACGCCAAGGTGAAGGCCGACCTGAAAGCCGCCGGCTATAACGGCGAGAAGATCGTGCTGCTCGTTCCGACCAACTCGCTGGCGCAGAAGCCGCTCGGCGAGATCGCGGTGGATTCGTTGCGCAAGGCCGGCATGAACGTCGAATATGCCGGCCTCGATTTCGCCGTGGTGCTGCAGCGCCAGCTGAAGAAGGATCCGCTGCCGCAGGGCGGCTGGAGCGCCGCGGTCGGCAACTGGCAGGGTATCGACTGGCTCAACCCGGCCGGCAACACCAACATTCGCGGCGAAGGCAAGGTTGCCGGCTGGTATGCGAGCGAGAAGATGGGACCCTTGCGCAGCCAATGGCTGGCGGCCTCCGAACTCGCCGAACAGCAGCGCATCTGCCGCGAAGTCCAGAGGGTGGCGTTCGAGGAAATCCCCTATATTCCGATCGGCCTGTACAAGCAGCCGACGGCCTACCGCAAGGCCATCACCGGCATTCTCGACGGCACCGCCGTGTTCTGGAACGTACGCCCCGCATGAGCACCACAGCAATCTTCGGCAGCTATGTGCTGTCACGCAAAGACGGCGCGCAGGACGTGCTGCGCGACCGCTGGGTTCTGGTCGAAGGCAAGAAGATTGCGGCGATCACACGCGACAAGCCGCGCGCCGATCAGGTCTATGATCGCCCAGGCCGCTTCGTCCTGCCGGGCCTGCTCAACCTGCACAATCATTGCTTCTCGGAAGCGGTGGCGCGCAGCCACACCGAGGACGGCAACGGCCGCAAGAACAACCAGAGCATCGTCTACACGGTGCTGCTGCCGCTGACCAAGCGCGGCGCCGATATCCTGTCGGCGGAAGAGCGCCTTGCGGTGGCGCGGCTCGGCATCCTCCAGCTGCTCAAGGGCGGCGCCACCACGGTGATGGAGCCGTTCCGCAACTCGATCCCCGAGATGTTCGACGCGGCGGAAGAGATGGGCATCCGCTTCTACGGCGCGCCCTATCTGTTCTCGACCTCCGACGCCAAGGCCGGGCCTGACGGTGTGGTCCAATATTCCGGCGATGACGGCGCTGCGGACATGGCGGCGTGGGACGCGCTCTATCAGCGCTGGAATAGTCACGGCGACGGCCGCATCAGCCTTGCCATGAGCCCGCATGCCACCGACACCTGCGGCCCCGATCTGCTGAAGGCCTGCGCCACGCGGGCGCGCGAGCTCGGCGTTCCCATCACCACGCACATGGCGCAGAGCCGCGCCGAGGTCGAGACCATCGGCAGGCGCTATGGCGGCCGCACGCCGGCAGAATATCTGGACTGGCTCGGCCTGCTCGCGCCGGATCTGATGGCGGCGCACTGCATGTTCAGCAGCGATGACGATCTCAAGCTGATGGCCGCGCGCGGCATGACCGTCTTGAACTGCCCGCGCGTGTTCGCGCGTGCCGGCATCACCGCGGCGTTCAGCCGCTTCGCCGAGCACGGCGTCCGCACCGTGGTCGGCACCGACGGCTACAACATGGACCTGCTCGGCGAGCTCAATGCGGCGTCGCTGATCTCCAAGATCATTTCGGCGCGCCCTGACGTCGCGAACTCACCCGAGCTGATCGAGGCGAACACGACGGTCGCCGCCGACGTCATCAAGCGGCCCGATCTCGGCCGCATCGAGCCGGGCGCGACCGCAGATCTCACCGTCGTCGATCTCACCCATCCGCATCTGCAGCCGCTGTTCGACCCGCGCCGCGCGCTGATCGCACTCGCCAACCGCGCCAATATCGATCAGGTCATGGTCGATGGCCGCGTGCTGGTCGATGAGGGGCGCTATCTCGGCGCGGATGAAGCCGCGATTACGGCGGCCGGCACCGCCGCGATCGGCAAGATCTGGGATCTGCCGGAGGCGCAGGCGGCGTTCAGTGGTTGAGTGCCGCTGGTGCCACGAAGACGGTGCGCTCCCTCTCCCGCTTGCGGGAGAGGGCAGGGGAGAGGGCTCTCTCCAATCGGGGACACTCCCGTGTTGAGAGAACCCTCTCCCGGCGCTACGCGCCGACCTCTCCCGCAAGCGGGAGAGGTTGAAGCGAGCCTGTAGCTGCACTGTTCGAACCGAAGCCCTAATCCTCAAACTCCACCAGCGCCTTGCGCATGGTCTCGACAAGGTCCAGCGCCACCGGCGAAGGACTGCGCTGCGCCGGAAAGACCGCGGAGAATTCGAAGTCGATCCGCGGCAGGAAGCGGCGCACGATGACGCCGCGCGTTGCAAATTCCTGCGCCGTGAAGGGATCGCAGATCGCGACGCCGAGGCCTGACGACACCATGCCGCACATGATTTCCGACAGCGTGGTCTCAACGCGCAGCACGCGGCGGACATCGTGGCGGTGGAAGACCTGGTCGACGAGATGCCGACTCGACGATCCCGCCGACAGCGAGATGAAGGTCTCGCCCTCGAAATCGCGCGGCTCCAGCACGTCCTTCTCCGCGAGGCGATGACCGGTCGGCAGCACTGCGACGCGCGCCGGCGCCGGCAGTCTCTGGCTCGGCAGACCGGAATGCGCGATCGGCACCTCGGCAAAGCCGACGTCACATTGATTGTTCAGCACCCAGTCGACCACGATCGGCGAGATGACACCGAAGAAGGCCAGGTTGAGGTTTGGCCGCTCCTTCAGGAAGTGACCGGTGAGCCGCGGCAGATAGCCGTTCGACAGCGCCGGCAGTGCTGCGATGCGTAGGGAGCCCGTGCGCCGGCCGCGGATTTCTTCCGCCGCCGCAGTGATGCGTTCGAGACCGACGAAGGAGCGCTCGACCTCGGTGTAAAGCGCCATCGCCGCGGCGGTCGGCACCAGGCCGGTGCCGCGCCGCTCGAACAGCTCCATCTTCAGCAGCGCCTGGAGGTCGCGCAGCAACCGGCTGACGGCCGGCTGCGTCACCTTCATCAGCGCCGCCGCCTCGGTCACGCTGCCGGTCAGCATCGTCGCCCGGAAGGCCTCCACCTGCCGCGAATTGATCCGCGCCATTCCACCATCCAATCATAACATTTCGGCATGCAGAGGGTGCCATTATTCATTGGACGATGGAAGTATAGGTCTGCGATCTTTTTCATCAGGACTGGAGACAGCCCGCTTTTTCGGCAGATTGGAGGTGTTCAACCCTCCAGATCGCGCCAAAACCCGCCGAATGGGGGCCGGAGCCCTGATCGGAAGCGGTTTGGCGCGGAAGGGAATGCGGCAACGCGCTTCAGCCAGCGAGACTCGTCGGCACGTCACCTCATTCCGGTATTGGAGATCGGTCCACATGAAGACTTTTCGCCTTCTGACCGCGGTCAGCATCGCAGCGCTCATTGCCGTCCCCTCGGTCGCCTCGGCCCAGCAGAAAACGCTCTACGTCGCCGGCTATGGCGGCTCGTTCGAGAAGACCATCCGCGACGAGGTGATCCCGGCCTTCGAGAAGGAGAACGGCGTCAAGGTCGAATACGTCGCCGGCAATTCCACCGACACGCTGGCCAAGCTCCAGGCGCAGAAAGGCAACCAGCAGATCGACGTCGCCATCGTCGACGACGGCCCGATGTACCAGGCGATCCAGCTCGGCTTCTGCGGCAAGCTCGACGGCCTGCCCGCCGATCTCTACGACACTGCGCGCTTCAAGGACGATCGCGCGGTCGCGATCGGCATCGTCGCCACCGGGCTGATGTACAACACAAAGGTGTTCAAGGAGAAAGGCTGGGCGCCGCCGACCTCGTGGAACGACCTGAAGGACACGAAATACGCAAAACAGCTCGTGATTCCACCGATCAACAACACCTACGGTCTCGAAGCGCTGGTGATGCTGTCGAAGATGAACGGCGGCGGCGAGACCAACGTCGAGTCCGGCTTCAAGATCTTCAAGGAGCAGATCAATCCGAACGTGCTGGCCTATGAGCCGTCGCCGGGCAAGATGACCGAGCTGTTCCAGTCCGGCCAGGCCGTGATCGCGGTATGGGGCACCGGCCGCGTGCAGAGCTTCGCCAATACCGGCTTCCCCGTCGACTTCGTCTACCCGAAGGAAGGCGCAGCGACGCTGCTGACCACGGCGTGCCCGATCAATAAGCCCAATGCTTCGCCGCTGGCTGCGAGCTTCGTCAAGATGCTGCTCGATCCGAAAACCCAGCTCGTGATGCTGAAGGATTACGGCTACGGCCCGGTGCTGAAATCGCTGGTGATCCCGCCCGAGCTCGGCAAGATGGCGCCGATCGGCGAGCGCGCGGCCAAGCTCTATAATCCGGACTGGACCGTGATCAACGAGAAGCGCGAGGAGTGGACCAAGCGCTGGAATCGCGAGGTCGAACGCTGATCGGTCGCCGCGGAGACAGCGCCATGGCCTATCTCGAGCTCGATCGGGTCGCAAAGCAGTTCGGCACGCAGACTGTGGTCGATGACTTCAGCCTGTCGGTGGGGAAGGGGGAGTTCATCTCCTTCCTCGGCCCGTCCGGCTGCGGCAAGACCACGACGCTGCAGATGATCGCGGGCTTCCTCGATCCGACGCGCGGCGCGATCCGCCTCGAGGGCAAGGACCTGACCGCGATCCATCCGGCAAAGCGCGGCCTCGGCATCGTGTTCCAGAGCTACGCGCTGTTTCCGCACATGACCGCGGCGGAGAACGTCGCCTTCGGCCTGGAGATGCGTGGCGTGCCGCGCGCTGAAAGGTCCGAACGCGTCCGCGCCGCACTCGCGATGGTGGGCCTCGCCGGATACGAGGATCGCCATCCGCGCCGCATGTCCGGCGGCCAGCAGCAGCGCGTGGCACTGGCGCGTGCGCTGGTGATCAAGCCCAGCGTGCTGCTGCTCGACGAGCCGCTGTCGAACCTCGACGCCAAGCTGCGCGAGGAGATGCAGATCGAGCTGCGCCAGATCCAGCGCACCGTCGGCACCACCACGATCCTGGTCACGCATGACCAGAACGAGGCGATGTCGCTGTCGGATCGCATCGTGGTCATGAGCCAGGGCAAGATCGAGCAGATCGGCACGCCACAAGAGACCTATGAAAGGCCGGCCTCGGCCTTCGTCTCGCAATTCCTCGGCAAGACCAACGATTTTGCCGGAACGATCGACCGGACCGTCGCGCCGACGCAGTTGGTGGCCGGCTCCTGGCGCGCACCGGCGCCGGCTGGGCTCGGCGGTCCCGTCACCGTCAGCGTTCGCCCCGAAAGAATCGGCTTTGGCGATACAGGGCTCAGCGCAAAAATCATCACGCGCATCTTCCAGGGCAATCACTGGCTGTTCCAGTGCGACAGTGAATGCGGCCCGGCGATCGTGATCCGCCAGAACGACGGCAAAGCGCAGCCGGCCGAAGGGGACGCGGTTCGCCTCACCTGGCGGCCCGAAGACATGAGCGTTCGCGTGAGGGCCGGCGCATGAGCATGGCGGCCGAGGAGCGCAGCCTGCGCGCGCCGTGGGTGCTGACCGCACCCGCCTTGATGCTGTTCGTCGGCGTGCTGCTGATTCCGCTGGCGATGACGGTAATGCTGTCATTCCACGATTGGGGCCAGTACAAGGGCATCGAGCCGGTCTTCATATTCAAGAACTGGCACGAGATCGCGACCGATCCCTATTACGCCGAGATGTTCTGGCGGACCTTTCGCATCGCGATTCTGACCACGCTGCTCACCGCGCTGCTCGGCGCGCCCGAAGCCTATATCCTCAACCGCATGAGCGGCCGCTGGAAGAGTTTTTTCCTACTGGTCATTCTCGGGCCGCTCTTGATCTCAGTGGTGGCGCGAACGCTGGGCTGGGCCCTGCTGTTCGGTGGCAACAACGGCCTCGTCAACAAGCTGCTGATGTCGCTCGGGCTGATCGGCTCCCCCATTCCCTTCATGTTCACCGAAACAGGCGTGGTGATCGCGCTCGCGCATGTGATGATGCCGTTCATGGTGCTGTCGGTATGGGCCGCCCTCCAGCGGCTCGATCCGCAGATCGAGAATGCTGCGATGTCGCTCGGCGCGGGCCCTGCGACCATCATCCGCCGCATCATCATGCCCCAGATCATGCCGGGCGTGCTGTCGGGCGCCATCATCGTGTTCTCGCTCTCGGCCAGCGCCTTCGCAACGCCTGCGATCATCGGCGGCCGCCGGCTCAAGGTCGCGGCAACGCTCGCCTATGACGAATTCCTCAACACGCTGAACTGGCCGCTGGGCGCTGCGGTCGCAACGCTGCTGCTGGCCGCATTGGTGCTGATCGTCGTCGGCAGCAACGCACTGATCGAACGCCGCTATGCGGAGGTGTTCCGATGAGCCGGAACGGTCCGCTCGCGCTGATCTTTCACACGATCTTCGTCATCGTCATGGTGGCGCCGATCCTGGTGGTCTGCCTCGTCGCCTTCACGCCTGAGGGATACCTGTCGCTGCCGACCAACGGCTTCTCGCTGCGCTGGTTCAGGACCATTGCGAACTACCCCGAATTCATTCACGCCTTCTGGGTCAGCCTCGGCCTTGGCGCGTTGTCCTCCCTCGTGGCACTGCTGTTCGCGGTGCCGGCGGCGCTGGCGATCTCGCGCTATCGCTTCCGTGGTCGTGATGTGCTGGCGGCGCTGTTCCTGTCGCCGCTGATGATCCCGCATGTGGTGCTCGGCATCGCCTTCCTGCGCTTCTTCACTTCGGCCGGTCTCGGCGGCAGCTTCGCGGCGCTGATCGTCGCGCATGTCATCATCGTGTTCCCGTTCGCGCTGCGGCTGACGCTGGCGGCGGCGACCGGCATGGACCGCACGGTCGAGATGGCGGCGGTCTCGCTCGGCGCCGGCGGCTGGACGCTGTTCCGCCGCGTGACCTTGCCGCTGATCCTGCCCGGCGTGATTAGCGGTTGGGCGCTCGCCTTCATCCAGTCCTTCGACGATCTCACCATGACCGTCTTCCTTGCTGCGCCCGGGACCGAGACGTTGCCGGTCCGCATGTTCCTTTACATCCAGGACAACATCGATCCGCTCGTGACGTCGGTCTCGGCCTGCGTGATCGCAATCACCATGGCCGCCCTCATTTTGCTCGACCGCTTCTACGGGCTCGACCGTGTGCTCGCTGGCAAGGGCGATACGGGACGATAGGAGAACTCATGTCAGGAGATTACGACGTCGCCGTCGTCGGCGGCGGACTGCTCGGCTCCGCCATTGCCTGGGGCCTCGGCCGGCTCGGCAAGAAGGTCGCCGTGCTCGACGAAGGCGACATCACCAAGCGCGCCTCGCGCGCGAACTTCGCATTGGTGTGGGTGCAGAGCAAAGGGCTCGGCATGCCGGCCTATACGCGGTGGACCGTGCAGGCCTCGCAGGCGTGGGGCCGGCTGGCCTCCGAGCTGAAGCAGCAGACCGGCCTCGACGTCGCCCTGCAGCAGAACGGCGGTTTTCATCTCACGCTCGGCGAGGACGAATTCGGCCAGCGCACCGAGCTCGTCAAGCGCATGCACAACCAGGTCGGCGCGGCCGACTACAAGATGGAGATGCTGCGGCCGTCCGAGGTGAAGGAGGCGCTGCCGCTGATCGGCCCCGAGGTCTCCGGCGGCAGCTATTGTCCGCTCGACGGCCACGTCAATTCGCTGCGCACCTTCCGCGCCTTCCACACCGGCTTCATTGCGTTCGGCATCGACTATTTTCCGGAGCGTCCGGTCTCGGCGATCAGCAAGAGCGGGGGCGAATTTCGGCTGATCACGCCGCAGGGCGAGCTGCGCGCCGCCAAGATCGTGCTCGCCGCCGGCAACGCCAACCAGACGCTGGCGCCGATGGTCGGCCTCTTTGCGCCGATGGGCCCGACTCGCGGCCAGGTCGTCGTGACCGAGCGCACCATGCCGTTCCTGCCGCATCCGCTGACCACGATCCGCCAGACCGACGAGGGCACGGTGATGATCGGCGACAGCAAGGAGGACGAGCTCGATGATCGCACGCTGAAGCCGTCGATCAGCGGCGTCATGGCCGATCGCGCGCAGCGCATGTTCCCGCATCTGGCGCGGCTCAACGTGGTCAGGAGCTGGTCCGGAATCCGCGTCATGCCGCAGGACGGCTTTCCGATCTACGATCAGTCGGAGACGCATCCCGGCGCCTTCGTCGCCTGCTGCCATTCCGGCGTGACGCTCGCCTCCAACCACGCCTTCGAGATCGCGCGCATGGTGGCGCAGGGCGCGCTCGAGCCGGAGCTGGTCGGCGCGTTCTCGGCCAGCCGTTTTGGCGGCGCAGGTGCTGCGAACAGCAGCGGCTACTAGAGATTCTGAGAAGGAGCCAAGAGGCATCCCCATGTTCAAGCGATCCGAACAGGACAAGCGGCCACAGGTGCAGATCTTCGTCGATGGCGTCGCGGTCGCAGCGCGCCAGGGCGACACCGTCTCCGCCGCACTGCTGGCCTCCGGCGTTGACGCACGGCGTTCCACCGCGGTGAGCGGCGCGCCGCGTCTGCCTTATTGCATGATGGGCGTCTGCTTCGACTGCCTCGTCACCATCGACGGCGTCGGCAACCGGCAAGGGTGCCTCGTGCCCGTCGCCGAGGGCATGCAGATCGAAATCCAGAAGGGCAAGCGGGAGATCGGAAAATGAGCGTGGCTCCCAAGCGCGAAAACTATGACGTCGTGGTGATCGGCGCCGGGCCCGCGGGCCTTGCTGCTGCCGCAACATCCGCCGAGGCCGGCCTCTCGACGCTGCTGCTCGACGAGAACATCGGCCCCGGTGGCCAGGTGTTTCGCGCCATCGCCTCGACGCCGGTTACCGAGCGCAATCAGCTCGGCGCCGATTATTGGGTCGGCGCCGATCTCGTGCAGTCGCTGCGCGCGAGCAATGCGGAGGTCATTCACCGCGCCACCGTCTGGAGCCTCGACCGCAATCTCGATATCGCCGTCTCGATCGGCGGCGCCTCGGCCTTCGTCAAGGCGAAACGCGTGATTCTCGCGACCGGTGCGCTGGAGCGGCCCTTCCCAATTCCTGGCTGGACGCTGCCGGGCGTGATGACCGCGGGCGCGGCGCAGACCATGCTGAAATCCTCGGCGCTGGTGCCCGACGGACGCACCGTGATCGCAGGGCAGGGGCCGCTGCTCTGGCTGCTCGCCGCGCAGTTTCTGCGGCTTGGCGGCCGCATCGATCGCATCCTCGACACCACACAGCGCGGCAATTATTTCGCCGCGCTGCCGCATGCCTTCGCGTTCCTCACCTCGCCCTATTTCGCCAAGGGCCTGTCGATGATGCGCGAGGTGAGGGCGAAGGTGCAGGTCGTCTCCGGCGTCACCGAGCTTGCGGCTTCCGGTGATGGCCAGCTTGCCAGCGTGAGCTACGTCGCCGGCGGCAAGCGCGAGACCATCGCTGCGGACCTGTTGCTGCTGCATCAGGGCGTCGTGCCCAACGTCAATCTGGCGATGTCAGCCGGCATCGAGCATCGCTGGGATGATCTGCAATTGTGCTGGTCGCCAGTGCTCGACGCGAGCGGCAATTCGTCGGTCGCCGGCATCGCGATCGCCGGTGACGGGGCCGGCATCGGCGGCGCGAGTGCAGCCGTGGTGCGCGGTCGCATTGCCGCGCGCGCCGCCGTCGAAGCACTGGCGCCCGCTTCTGCCGCAAAACTTCCCGCAATGGCGACGCTCCGTTCCGACCTCGCCAAGGCTGAGCGTGGTCGCCTGTTCCTCGACACGCTGTTCCGCCCCGCGCCGCAGTTCCGGATTCCTTCAGGCGATACCATCGTCTGTCGTTGCGAAGAGGTCACGGCAAAGGACGTTCTCGATTCCGTCGCGATCGGCGCGACCGGGCCGAATCAGCTCAAGGCCTATCGCCGCACCGGCATGGGCCCGTGCCAGGGCCGGCTCTGCGGCCTCACCGTCACCGAGCTGATGGCGCGGGCGCGCGGCAAGACCCCGCAGGAGATCGGTTACTACCGGCTGCGCGCGCCGGTGAAGCCGATCACGCTGGCCGAACTCGCCGCCGTTCCCAAGAGCGAGGCCGACGTCAAGGCTGTGGTACGCGGATGAGCACAAATGTGGATGCGATCGTCATTGGCGGCGGCATCCACGGGTGCTCGACCACGCTGCATCTGTGTCTCGCCGGCCTGAAGCCGGTGCTGATCGAGAAGGACTATGCCGGCCGTCACGCCTCGGGCGTCAATGCCGGCGGCGTCCGGCAGCTCGCGCGGCACATTCCCGAGATTCCGCTGTCGATCCGCTCGATGGACATCTGGGAGAAGATCACGGATCTCGTCGACGACGATTGCAGCTTCGAGAGCTACGGCCAGGTGCTGGTCGCCGAGAACGAGGAAGAACTCGCCCTCTGCCGCGCGCGCGTCGCCGAGCTCAATGCGCTGGGCTTCACCCACGAGGAGCTGATCGACGCCGCCGAACTGCGCCGGCTGGTGCCGGCGGTGGCCGAGACCTGTCCCGGCGGTGTGGTTTCTCGGCGTGACGGTGCGGCCAATCCGGCGCAGACGACGACGGCGTTCCGCCGCAAGGCCGAGCAATTGGGCGCAACTGTGCGCGAAGGCGTAGCTGCCGGCAGCATCCGGCACCGTGACGGCCTCTGGCACGTCGATGCCGGGTCGGAGAGCTTTGCCGCGCCGGTGCTGGTGAATGCTGCCGGCGCCTGGGCCGGCAGGATCGCGGCTCATCTCGGCGAGCCCGTCCCGGTCGAAACCGTGGCGCCGATGCTGATGATCACCTCGCGCGTGCCGCACTTCATCGACCCCGTCGTGATCCTGCGTGGTCGAAAGCTGTCCTTCAAGCAGTTCAAGAACGGCACCGTGCTGATCGGCGGCGGCCATCTGGCGACGCCCTATCAGGATCGCAACGAGACGGTGCTGGACTGGAAGAGCCTTGCGACCAGTGCGCAGACCGTGTTCGAGCTGTTTCCGGTGATGCGCAGCGCCAACATCGTCCGTGCCTGGGCCGGCATTGAAGCCAAGATGAAGGACGACATTCCCGTGTTCGGGCCGAGCTCGCGTCACAAGGGCCTCTATCACCAGTTCGGCTTCTCGCTGCACGGTTTCCAGCTCGGCCCTGGCGCCGGCGCCGTGATGGCGGAACTGATCGTCAACGGCGGCACCCAGACCCGTATCGGCGAACTCGGCATCGACCGCTTCCACCCTTCCACGCTCTAAACAAGAGGATATCATGAGCATCACCCGCAGCATCCGCACGCCCATCATGCACCGCGCCGTCGAAGCCAATGGTTTCGTCTTCCTCGGCGGCACGATCGCCGACGACACCTCGGTCTCGATGGGCGAGCAGACCCGCAACATCCTCGGCAAGATCGCTGGCTATCTGAAAGAGGCGGGAACCGACAAGAGCCGCGTGGTCAGCGCCTCGATCTTCGTCACCGATCTCTCCAAGAAGAAAGAGATGGACGCGGCCTGGACCGAATTCTTCGGCGACAACCTGCCGACCCGCGCCACCGTCGGCGTCGCCGATCTCGGCGGCGGCGCGCTAATCGAGGTGGTGGTGACCGCGCTCAAGGGCTGATGGCGCACGGCGAGGAAGGACGACAGCGCCAATCACGCTGTTGTCTCCTCGAGCCGCGCCTTGATCTCGCCTTTTGATGGGACTAGTTAGAGAGTTCCTCAATCAGGATCTTCGCAGCCATGGATTTCACCCCGACCGCAACGCCCATCCGCCTTGCTCACGGGGAATTCCATGCCTGCTTCAATCGTCCTGTCGAACCTGTCGCTGTCCACGCCTGACGGGCGCTCTCATTTCTCAAACCTCGATCTGACATTCGGCGCCGAGCGAACTGGTCTCGTCGGCCGTAACGGCGTTGGCAAGACGACGCTGCTTGCGTCGATGCTCGGCGAACATGTTCCTCAGTCGGGACGCGTTCTGATCAACGGCACTATCGGCTTGTTGCGCCAGGACGTGCAGGTTCTTGCCGGCGCGACCGTGGCGGATCTGTTCGGCGTGCGGCCGGCGCTCGAGTTGATGCGCCGTGCCGAGCGGGGCGACGCCTCCGCCGACGAGGTCGCTGCGGTCGACTGGACGCTCGAGACGCGGCTTGAGGCCGCGTTGGCGCGCCTCGGGTTCGATCCGTCTCCCGATACGGCGCTGTCGTGCCTGTCCGGTGGCCAGATCACGCGGGTTCGTCTCGCCGCGCTGGTGTTCGCTGCGCCTGACTTCCTGTTGCTGGACGAGCCCACCAACAATCTCGACCAGGACGGACGCAAGGCCGTCACCGATCTGCTGGCTGCCTGGCGCGGCGGCGCGATTATCGTCAGCCACGACCGGACACTGCTCGACACCATGGATGCGATCGTCGAACTGACGTCGCTCGGCGCGACGCGATATGGTGGCAATTGGAGCAGCTTTCGAACGCAGAAGGCCATCGAGCTCGCGGCTGTGAGGCACGATCTCGCGCTTGCCGAGAACCGGCTGTCCGAGATCGACGGGAGGGCGCGGGAGGCCGCGGAGAAGAAAGCGCGCAAGGACAGCGGCGGCAGAAAGAAGCGCGCCAAGGGCGACATGCCGCGCATCCTGGCCGGCGCCCGCAAGGATCGCAGCGAGGACACCGGCGGCAAGAATGCGCAAATCGCCGAGCGGCAGCGCGCGGAAGCGCTTCAAGCCATCGACACGGCGCGCCGGCGCGTCGAGGTTCTTCAGCCGCTCTCGGTCAAATTGCCCGCAACCGACCTGCCGGCGGGGAGGGAGGTGCTTTGGCTTGACGGTGTCAGCGCTGGCTTTTGGCCGGAGCAGCCAGTCGTGCGCGACCTCTCATTTGCGGTGGTCGGGCCGGAGCGCGTCGCGCTGGTCGGGCCCAATGGCTCCGGCAAGACGACGCTGCTGAAGCTCATCGTGGGCGAGCTGCGTCCGCTTGCGGGCATCGTGCGGCTCAGGCCGGATTTCGCGTTGTTCGACCAGAAGGTCAGCCTGCTCGACCCGGCGCGCTCCATCCTGGACAATTTTCGGCGTCTCAATCCGAAGGCCGGTGCGAACGAGTGCCATGCCGCGCTGGCCCGGTTCATGTTTCGCGCCGATGCCGCCTTGCAAATCGCCGGGAGCCTGAGCGGCGGGCAAATGTTCCGCGCGGGCCTCGCTTGCGTGCTGGGCGGGCAGCCGCCGCCGTGGCTGCTGATCCTGGACGAGCCGACCAATCATCTCGACTTCGAGTCCATCGAAGCCGTCGAGGCCGGCTTGCGGGCCTATGACGGCGCACTGCTGGTCGTCAGCCATGACGAGGCGTTCCTGCAGGCGATCGGGATCACGCGGCGGATCGAAATTGCCGCCAATTTGCCGCGCATCGATGGCGGGATCGTCTGATCCCGCTTGGCGCTCTGGATCTGGCTGTGATTTTCAAAAGCCCGACGCCCTGCCCCCAGCGCGTCGGGCGGAAAAAAATGAGTATAAATCCGTGATCCCAACGCCATTGTTGTGACGCGGGCCGCATCGATTTTCTACTCCGGGAAACTACCGCATCGGAACCAGGCTTCGTCTGCCCACCGATTGCGCGGCCTAGGATGCCGCGCCTCCACCCGGCTCCAGCGCCTCGCCGATCTCCAGCGGATGCGCCATGGTCTCGTGCAGCGCGTCGCGGTCGAGCTCGCCTTCGGAGATGCTGATGACCACGCAGGCAACGCCATTGCCGATCAGGTTGGTGAGCGCGCGGCATTCGCTCATGAACTTGTCGATGCCGACCAGGATCGCAATCGACTGGATCGGGATATCAGGCACGATCGACAGCGTCGCAGCGAGCGTGATGAAGCCGGCGCCGGTCACGCCCGAGGCCCCCTTGGAGGTGATCATAGCGATGCCCAAAATGCCGAGCTCCTGCCAGATGGTCAGATGGGTGTTGGTCGCCTGCGCCAGGAACAGCGTCGCCAGCGTCATGTAGATGTTGGTGCCGTCGAGGTTGAAGCTGTAGCCGGTCGGGATCACGAGGCCGACCACGGAGCGTGAGGCGCCGAGATGCTCCATCTTCTGGATCATCTGCGGCAGCACGGTCTCGGAGGACGAGGTGCCGAGCACGATCAGGAGTTCGTCCTTGATATAGGCGATGAAGCGCAGGATCGAGAAGCCGGCGAGCCGGGCGATCGAACCCAGCACGATCAGCACGAACAGGATACTGGTCAGATAGAACGTGCCGATCAGCGCGGCGAGATTGAGCAGCGAGCCGAGGCCGTAGGCGCCGACGGTGAACGCCATGGCGCCGAAGGCGCCGATCGGCGCGACGCGCACGATGATGCGGATGATGCCGAAGAACATCTTCGCCGCCTTGTCGATCGCGTCTGCGATGGGCTCGCCGGCCTTGCCGAGAAAGGCGATGGCGAAGCCGGAGAGAATCGAGATCAGCAGCACCTGCAAGAGGTCGCCGCGCGCGATCGCCCCGAGATAGCTGTCGGGAATGATCGCCATCAGGTGGGCTACGATGCCCTCTTCGTGGGCCTTGGTGACGTAGGTCGCCACCGATTTCGGGTCGATCGTCGCCGGATCGATGTTGAAGCCGCGCCCGGGCTGGAGAAACTCGCCGACCAGAAGGCCGACCGCGAGGGCCACGGTCGAGACCGTCTCGAAATAGATCAGCGATTTCAGCCCGACCCGGCCGACCCGCTTCAGATCGCCCATCGAGGAGATGCCGTGCACCACGGTGCAGAAGATCACGGGCGCGATCATCATCTTGATCAGCGCGATGAAGCCGTCGCCGAGCGGCTTCAAGGCCTTGCCGAGATCGGGATAGACATAGCCGATGAGCACGCCGAGTGCGATCGCGATCAGCACCTGGACGTAGAGGATCTTGTACCAGGGCTGGTGCCGGCGCTGGATGGCTGACGGGATCGCAATCTGTGTCATAATGTAGGCTCGGGAACGGATTGATCGTGCATGATTTGCATCATGTGATGGGCGCCGCAGAAGCGACAATCACATTTTTGTCTGTTGGCACGACCATCGGTCGTTGCGTCGAACTTGGGTGGGAACATGACGATCGCAACAGGCTCGGACGAGCAGAGTTATTTTCCACGTTGGAAGCTCAAGACCTCGGGCGTGATTATGCCGGAGGAGCGGCTGTCCTGGGGCCAGACCATCGTCTCGGGTCTTCAACATTGCGTCGCGATGTCCGGTGCGACGATCATCGCGCCGCTGTTGATGGGGTTCGATCCCAACGTTGCAGTTCTGTTCTCCGGCGTCGGCACGCTGATCTTCTTCGTCATCGTCGCCGGGCGCGTGCCGAGCTATCTCGGCTCGAGCTTCGCCTTCATCGCCGTCGTCATCGCCGCCACCGGCTATGCCGGGCAGGGGCCGAACCCGAACCTGTCGGTTGCGCTCGGCGGCATCGTCGGCGCCGGAGTGCTGTATGGCCTGATTTCGCTGGTCGTGATGTGGTCCGGTGTCGGCTGGATCGAGCGGCTGCTGCCGCCGGCCGTTACCGGCGCCGTCGTCGCCGCGATCGGCCTCAATCTCGCGCCGGTGGCGGTCAAGGCAGTGAGCGCCAATGCCTTCGACACCTGGATCGGGCTCGCCACCGTCTTGATCATCGGCGTGGTGGCCGTTGCAGCGCCAGGCCTGTGGCGCCGCCTGCCGATCATCCTCGGCGCTGTCGGCGGCTATCTCTTGTACCTGCTTTTTGCGAACGGCCTCGGTTTCAGGAAGCCGATCGATTTCACGCAATTGTCGGCCGCGCCGTGGCTCGGGCTGCCGAACTTCACTGCGCCGAGCTTCCATGCCGATGCGATCTTCCTCATCGCGCCGGTTGCCGTCATTCTCGTTGCCGAGAATCTCGGGCACATCAAGGCCGTTGGCGCCATGACCGGCCGAAGCCTCGATTCTTATCTTGGCCGCGCTCTGTTCGCCGACAGCTTAGCTACCATCGTGGCGGCGTGCGGCGGTGGTACCGGCGTCACCACTTATGCCGAGAACATCGGCGTGATGGCGGCGACCAAGGTCTATTCGACCCTGCTGTTTGCGTTCGCAGCCTTGGTGTCGATCCTGCTCGGCTTCTCGCCGAAATTCGGCGCGCTCATCCTGTCCATCCCGGGTCCCGTCATCGGGGGGCTTTCGATCGTGCTGTTCGGATTGATCGCGGCGATGGCCGGACGAATCTGGGTCGAGAACAAGGTCGACTTCGCTAATCCTGCGAACCTCATCACGGTCGCGGTGGCGCTGATCGCAGGGGCCGGCGATCTCACGCTCAAATTCGGTGCATTCACGATCGGCGGCATCGGCACCGCGACCTTCGGCGCGATCATCCTCTATCAGATCTTGACCTCGCCGCGCGCGCAGCGAGCTGACTAGATCCCGGCATCTGCGAGGGATGGAACAAAACGCCGGTTCCATCCATGATGATGCATCCCGGAGAAAACACATGCCGCAAACCGAACGCTCGACCCCGTTTCCCTCGCGCCTCGTCGGCCAGTACGCGCTGGTGACCGGCGCCTCACAAGGCATCGGCCGTGCCGTCGCCATCCGGCTCGCCCAGGAAGGCGCGACCGTCGCCATCAATTATTTCGGCAGTCCCGAGGGGGCGGACGAGACGCTCGCGCTCGCACGAACCGCATCGAGCGATCGCGGCCACGGCAGGCTCGACCATATCGTCGTCAAGGCCGATATCGGCAATGAGCAGGACATCGCCGCGATGTTCGAGACGGTCCTGGCGCGTTTCAAGCGCCTCGACTGTCTCGTCAACAATGCCGGCTTCCAGCGGGAATCGCCGAGCGAGGCGCTCGACGTCGAAACCTATCGCCGCATCATCGACGTCAACCTGAACGGCGCCGTGCTGTGTGCGCAGAAGGCGCTGGCGCATTTCGTCGCGCGCGGGGCAGGCGGCAGCATCATCAACTGCTCCAGCGTCCACCAGATCATCCCCAAACCCGGCTATCTCGCTTACTCGATCAGCAAGGGCGGCATGGCCAATCTGACGCGCACGCTGGCGCTGGAATTCGCCGGCCAGCGCATCCGCGTCAATGCGGTTGGTCCCGGCGCGATCGACACGCCGATCAATGCGGCCTGGACCGGCGATCCGGAGAAGCGCGGCGTCGTCACCTCCCACGTTCCGATGGGGCGCGTCGGCACGCCGGAAGAGATCGCCGCGGTGTTCGCCTTCCTCGCCTCGGACGACGCCAGCTACATCACCGGGCAGACCATCTATGCCTGCGGGGGCCTGACGCTGTTTCCAGAGTTTCGGGAGAACTGGGCAAGCTGAAAACCGGCTTGGGGTTGCGCGCGCCTCGCGTGGGATAGAGGGGCGCGACCGGTTGGGGATCTGCGGCGCCGTGTGCTATCGACCGTGGATGGCGCTGCCGCTATTGGCGGGCGCCGACACGTGAAGGGCCCGTGACCACAACCATCAACATCAATGCCTATAGTGACGCGCTGGTGGTGCTCGGGACTGCCGGCGTGGTGGTGCCAATGGTCCGGCATTGGGGCATCAATCCCGTGCTGGGCTATCTCGGGGCCGGCGCCATTCTCGGTCCGCTCGGGCTCGGCTCGCTCGTCAAGGACGTCCCGGTCCTGTACTGGTTCACCGTGACGGACGCCCAGAACGTCGAGGGTATCGCCAATCTCGGCATCGTGTTCCTGCTATTCCTGATCGGGCTCGAGCTGTCTTTCAGACGGCTCATGACGATGCGGCGTCTGGTGTTCGGGCTCGGCGGCCTGCAAGTCCTCGCGACGTCGGCCATGATTTTCGGCGTGGCGCTTCTCTTCGGGCAGAGCTCCGATACGGCCGTGATCCTCGGCGCGAGCCTTGCGCTGTCCTCGACGGCGATCGTGCTCGAGCTCTTGTCCGCCGAGAGGCGACTTTCCACCTCGGCCGGGCGCGCCAGCTTCTCGGTGCTGCTGGCTCAAGACCTCGCAGTCGTCCCCATTCTGGTTTTCGTCTCGGTGCTCGGCGCGGGAAGCGGTGGCTCGGTCGTGGCGCACGTCTCCAGTGCGGTCCTGAAGGCTGTGCTGGCGGTAGCCTTCCTCACTCTGGTCGGACGGCTATTGATGCGTCCGCTCTTCCAGATGGTTGCAGGCACCCATTCGACGGAGTTGTTCGTTGCCGCGACCTTGTTCGTCATCGTCGGCGCAGGGCTTGCCGCCCACCAGGCCGGCCTGTCGATGGCGCTCGGAGCCTTCGTTGCAGGACTGATGCTGGCGGAAACCGAATATGGCAAGGCCATCGAGGCCACCGTCGAGCCGTTCAAGGGCCTGCTGCTGGGCATCTTCTTCTTCACGGTCGGGATGGCGATCGACGTCCGTGTGTTCCTGCGCGAGCCCGGCTGGCTGCTGGCCGCCGTCGTCGGCATTCTCGTCGGCAAGGCGATCGTGCTCATCATCCTGGGACGCCTCTTCAGGCTGTCATGGCCGGCGGCGATCGAGATCGGCTTCCTGCTGGGCCCCGTCGGCGAATTCGCCTTCGTCAGCATCGGAATGGCGGCGGCCGGAGGCATGATCGAGCCCTCCGTGTCGAGCTTTGCCGTCGCCGTCACCGCCGTGACGATGGCCCTGACGCCGCTTCTGGGCATGCTCGGGCGACGATTGGCCGCGAAGCTGAGCAGCGAACGCACGCCCGATCCCGAGCTCGCGGTCCGGCCGCCCGGCGACCGGGCGCAAGCCATCGTGGTCGGCTATGGCCGTGTTGGAAAGGTGGTCTGCTCCCTGCTGACCAGCCATGGCCTGAACTACATCGCGGTCGATCACGCGGCCGTCGACGTGGCGCGTGATCGCCGCGACGGTCACAAGGTCTATTTTGGCGATGCGACAGAGCCGGGTTTCCTCGAAGCCTGCGGCTTGATGCAGACGACCGGCGTGATCATCACCATCCAGTCGCGGCCGGCGATCGATGCCGTCGTCGAGCGGATCCGGGCGGTGCGGCCGGACGTGCTGATCGTCTCGCGTGCGCGGGACGCCGATCATGCCCGGCACCTCTACGCGATCGGCGCAACCGATGCGGTGCCGGAAACCATCGAGGCGAGCCTGCAGCTCTCCGAAGCCGCACTGGTCGGCCTTGGCGTTGCAGTCGGGCATGCGATCGCCTCGGTGCACGAGAAGCGGGACGAGTTCAGGCTGACGCTGCAGCAGGCCGCGCGGATCGCGGGACAAGAGAAAGCTCGTCCGCTCGATCCCACGGGACGACGGTCGCCGCGATAGCGGCTATGCATGCGCCGGGATTGTCGTCATCTGGCAAAACGGGCCGGCGCGAACTACATCATGCGCCATGACGAATGCCCCTCCGGCAAAACCTCCGCTCCAGGATTTTATCGGCCGGCACGAACGCCTGTTCGTGCTGACCGGCGCCGGCTGCAGCACCAATTCCGGGATTCCCGATTATCGCGATAGCCAAGGCAATTGGAAGCGGACCCAGCCGGTCAATTTCCAGGCCTTCATGTCGGACGAGCCAACCCGCCGGCGCTATTGGGCGCGCAGCCTGATCGGCTGGCGGCGGTTCGGCCGGGCGAGGCCGAACGATGCGCATCATGCGCTGGCCCGGCTCGAGGCGAACGGCCGGTGCGGGATGCTGCTGACCCAGAACGTCGACCGGCTGCATCAGTCGGCCGGCCACCGCCAGGTGATCGACCTGCATGGCCGGCTCGATCTGGTCCGCTGCATGGGCTGCGGGGCGAAGACGCCGCGCGAGGAGTTTCAGCACGCGCTCGGCCGCGCCAATGCGGCATGGTTGACACTCGATGCCGCCGATGCACCCGACGGCGACGCCGATCTGGAGCACGAGGATTTTTCTTCCTTCGAGGTGCCGCCTTGCGAAGCCTGCGGCGGCATCCTCAAGCCCGACGTGGTGTTCTTCGGTGAGAACGTGCCGCGCGAGGTGGTCGCCACGGCGCAGGATCATCTGGCAGAGGCCGATGCCATGCTGATCGTCGGCTCGTCATTGATGGTCTATTCCGGCTTCCGCTTCGTCCAAGCCGCCGCGCGGCGCAATATCCCCATCGCCGCGGTCAATCTCGGCCGCACCCGCGCCGACGATCTCCTGACGCTGAAGGTTGAGGAGCGCTGTGAAGCGGCGCTTGCATTCCTGCTCTGATCGCTCAGGCGCGAACACGCCTTGCCTATTGCATAGGTGCCGCGCAAAATAGCCGGGCACAGCGTTGCAGGCATGTCTCATGGCACGGGAATTGCTGCGCTTTTGGACCCGAACTTGACGATCAGCACGGAGAAATTGGAATGCTCGAGGGAGCCGAGGTGCGGCTTGCCGTTGATATCGGTGGCACGTTCACCGATATCGTGCTGGACGTGGGACAAGACCGCAAAACCCGCAAGGTGCTGACGACGCCGCAGCGCCCCGAGCAGGCGGTGCTGGACGGCATGCGGCTCATTCTTGCCGATGCACGCGCGCATATCAGCGATATCGACGTCTTCATCCACGGCACGACGCTCGCGACCAACGCGATCATCGAGCGGCGCGGCGCCAAGACGGCGCTGATCGCAACCGAAGGCTTTCGCGACGTGCTCGATATCGGCACCGAGAGCCGCTACGACCAGTACGATCTCAGCATCGACAAGCCGAAGCCGCTGGCGCCGCGCAACCTCCGCTTCACCGTTCCCGAGCGCATCGACGCCCATGGCGCCATCCGCCTCCCGCTCGACGAGACGGCCGTGCGCGCGCTCGCGCCGAAATTGCGTGAACTCGGCGTCGAGAGCGTCGCGGTCGCCTTCCTGCACTCCTACGCCAATCCCGAGCACGAGCGACGCGCAGCGGCGATCATGGCCGAGGAGATGCCCGGCATCTCCGTGACGGTGTCTTCCGCCGTCTGTCCCGAAATTCGCGAATATGAGCGCACATCGACTGCGGTCGCGAACGCCTATGTGCAACCCCTGATCGACGGTTATCTCGCCCGCATGGCCGACGCCCTGCAGGTCGAGCAGTTCCGCGGCGCGATCTACCTCGTCACCTCCGGCGGCGGCGTCACTTCGATCGAGACCGCGCGGCGCTTTCCGGTGCGTCTCGTCGAATCCGGGCCGGCCGGCGGCGCAATCTTCGCGGCGCAGATCGCGGCGCGTCTTGGCGAGAGCAAGGTGCTGTCCTTCGACATGGGCGGCACCACCGCAAAAATCTGCCTGATCGAGAAATTCCAGCCCGAGACCTCGCGCGTGTTCGAGGTCGATCGCGCCGCGCGCTTCCTCAAGGGCTCCGGCCTGCCGGTGCGCATCCCCGTGATCGAGATGGTCGAGATCGGCGCCGGCGGCGGTTCGATCGCCCATGTCGACGCGATGAAGCGCGTCACCGTCGGCCCGGAGAGCGCCTCGTCGGAGCCGGGACCGGCCTGCTATGGCCGCGGCGGTCAGCGCCCCGCGGTGACGGATGCCGACGTTGCGCTCGGAATGATCGATCCTGACGCCTTTGCGGCCGGCACGATCAAGCTCGATCCGGAGCTGTCGAAACAGGCGCTGCTGCGCGATGTCGGTGCGCCGCTCGGCCTGTCGGCGGAAACAGCGGCTTATGCCGTGCACGAGGTGGTCTGCGAGAACATGGCGAGCGCCGCGCGCGTGCACGCTGTCGAGCGCGGCGCGGTGGTCGGCCAGCACACGCTGATCGCCTTCGGCGGCGCCGCGCCGCTGCATGCGGCGCGCGTTGCCGAGAAGATCGGCGTCTCCCGCGTGATCGTGCCCTCGAACGCCGGCGTCGGCTCGGCGGTCGGATTTCTGGCGGCTCCCATCGCGTATGAATTGGTGCGCAGCCGTCACGTCCGGCTCGATGATTTCGATACCGAGGCGGTCTCTGACTTGCTTCAGGACATGGTGACCGAAGCGCGCGCGCTGGTCGAGCCGGGCGCGGCCGGCGCGCCGGTGCGCGAGCGCCGCGCGGCTTTCATGCGCTATGTCGGCCAGGGCCACGAGATCACCGTCGAGCTGCCGAACCGTCCGCTGACGACGGCCGATCTCGCCGGTCTGCGGCAAAAGTTCGAGGCCGACTATTCGGCGATGTTCGAGCGACCGATCCCGGGCGCGGCGATCGAGGTGTTGAGCTGGTCGGTGCTCGCGACCACCGAGGCGCGCAATCCGCCCGCCGTCGCTTCCGTGGCGCGCCAGCCCGCGGCCAAGGCGTCCGGCAGCCGAAAATTCTTCGACGGCCGGGCCGGCGAAGTGATCGAGATCCCGCTCTATCGGCGCGAGGACATGGCGCCAGGGGCGACCATCGCAGGCCCCGCCGTGATCGCGGAAGACGAAACCTCGACCTTCGTCTCCACCAGTTTCGACGCCCATATCGACGGTGCCGGCAGCATCGTCATGGAACGAAAGGCGGCCTGATCATGAGCAAGGCAAATGGCGCGAGCCTGATCGACCTTCAGATCATGTGGCACCGGCTGATCGCCGTGGTCGAGGAGCAGGCGCAGGTGCTCTTGCGCACCGCCTTCAGCCCGATCGTGCGCGAATGCGGCGACCTCTCGGCCGGCGTGTTCGACCTCAGGGGCCGGATGCTGGCGCAGGCGGTGACCGGCACGCCCGGCCACGTCAATTCGATGGCGGAATCGGTCAAGCACTTCATCGCTCACTTCCCGATCGAGACGATGAAGCAGGGCGATGCCTACATCACCAACGATCCCTGGATGGGGACCGGTCATCTCAACGATTTCGTCGTCACCACGCCCTGCTTCAAGGACGGCAAGGTCGTCGCACTGTTCTCCTGCACCAGCCATCTCATGGACATCGGCGGCATCGGCTTCGGGCCCGACGCCACCGACGTGTTCATGGAGGGGCTCTACATCCCCATGCTGAAGCTGATCGACCAGGGCGTCGTCAACGAGACGCTGATTGCGATGATCCGCACCAACACGCGGCTGCCGATCGACACCGAGGGCGACACCTATTCGCTCGCCGGCTGCAACGACGTCGGCTGCGAGCGCCTGGTCGAGATGATGAGTGAGTTCGGCATCGACACGCTCGACGAGCTCGGCGACTACATCTGCGACCGCTCGCGCGAGGCCGTGCTCGCGGAGATCGCAAAGCTGCCGAAGGGCAGCTGGCGCAACACCATGGTGGTCGATG
Source organism: Bradyrhizobium sp. IC3195 (assembly GCF_020193585.1). Classification (NCBI taxonomy): domain Bacteria; kingdom Pseudomonadati; phylum Pseudomonadota; class Alphaproteobacteria; order Hyphomicrobiales; family Nitrobacteraceae; genus Bradyrhizobium; species Bradyrhizobium sp. IC3195. The sequence continues at coordinate 501,443 of NZ_JADYVG010000003.1, forward strand.
GCTATGATGCGCCGGTGACGCTGGCGGCGACGCTGACGATCTCGGATACCGGCATCCACGTCGATTTCGACGGCACGTCCGCCGCGTCAAAATTCGGCATCAACGTGCCGCTGTCCTACACCACCGCCTATACCGTGTTCGGCCTCGGCTGCGTCGTCGCCTCGCAGATCCCCAACAATGCCGGCTCGCTCTCGCCGCTGACGGTGTCTGCGCCGGCCGGTGCCATCCTCAATGCGCCGAAGCCGGCGCCCGTGGCGTCGCGCCACGTCATCGGCCAGATGCTGCCGGACGTCGTGTTCGGCTGCCTGCGCCAGATCATTCCCGAGCGCGTGCCCGCCGAAGGCACCTCCTGCCTGTGGAATCTCAACGTGCGCGGCCAGACCCGCTCCGGCGCCGGCGGCAATTACGGGTTCTCGATGGCAGTCACCTCCAACGGCGGCACCGGTGCGCGCTTCGGCAAGGACGGGCTGTCGGCGACCGCTTACCCAAGCGGCGTGCGCGGCACGCCGGTCGAGATCGCGGAGACGCAGACGCCGCTGATCTTCTGGCGCAAGGAGCTGCGTCCGGATTCCGGCGGGGCAGGGCGCACCCGCGGCGGCCTCGGCCAGATCATCGAGGTCGGCAGCGGGGTCGATGCGCCGTTCGACATCCTCGCCGCGTTCGACCGCATCGACCACCCGCCGCGCGGGCGGGACGGCGGCCAGAACGGCGAGGCCGGCTATGTCGGTTTGAAGTCCGGCAAGAAGCTGCGCGGCAAGGGCTTTCAGCAGGTGCCGCCGGACGACCGGCTGGTCGTGCTGACGCCAGGCGGTGCCGGCATCGGCGATCCCAGGGAGCGCGATCGCGCGGCCGTCAAGGACGACGTCGCAAGCGGTCTCGTGTCTTCGGAGAACGCAGTCAAGGTCTATGGGTACGCGCGTTGATGCATCAACACGCTCGGTAAACGGAGGGGAGCAATGATTACGCGACGGAACTTCACTGTGGGCGCAGCGACGCTGCTCGCCGCCGGCCACATCTCGACTCGCGCACGGGCGGCAACGAGCTGGGATATGTCGACGGTCTGGCCCGACGGCAATTTCCACACCCAGAACGCGATGGCGTTTGCGGAGGAGGTGAAGAAGCAGAGCAATGGTGCGGTCGCCATCACCGTGAAGGCCGGCGGCCAGCTCGGCTTCAAGGGGCCCGAGCACTTGCGGGCCGTGCGCGACGGCCTGGTGCCGCTCGCCGACGTCCTCAACATCCAGCAGGTCGGCGACGAGCCCTTCATGGGCGTCGAGAGCATCCCCTTCCTCTGCGGCTCCGTGGAGGAGCTCAAGGTGCTGCACAAATATGTGCGGCCTGAATACGAGAAGATCGCTGCGCGCAACAACCAGAAGATCCTCTACATCGTGCCGTGGCCGACGCAATATCTGCATCTGAAGGCGAAGGTCGCCGACGTCGAGGGCCTCAAGAACATCAAGATCCGCGTGCCCGACAAGAATGCGGTCGAGATGCTCAATGCCATCGGTATGGCGGCGGTGATGATCCCCTGGGGCGAAACGATCCCCGCACTCGCCTCCGGCGCGGTGGCCGGGGTCTCCACCTCGTCGGTGTCCGGCGTCGACGGCAAGTTCTGGGAGTTCCTGAAATACGTCTACCCGACCAACCATGTCTGGTCGTCGCAGATGCTCACCGTCAATCTCGATGCCTGGAAGGCGCTCGGCGCCGATCAACAGAAGCTGGTCGCTGACATCGCGGCGAAGATGGAGCCCGGCTTCTGGGCCAATTCGCTCAAGGCCGATGTCGACAGCCTCAACCGCCTTAAGGAGGGCGGCATGGAGGTGGTGCCGGTCTCGGACGCCATGATGAAGGACATCCGGGCCAAGACCGCGCCGCAGTTGGACGCCTTCCTCAAGCGCGTGCCGGCGGCGGACAAGCCGGTGCGGGCCTATCTCGCCGAAATCAAGCGCGGCTGAGGGCGAGACGTGGTGAGCCTTTCGCCCGAAGCATCGCAAAGCCTCAACGCAGCGGCGCCCGCGCCGCTGCGCATCGTCCTCGACGCCATCGATCGCCTCGGCCGGCTCGACGGCTGGATCGGCGGCTTCTGTCTCTTGATGCTGACGCTGTTGATGCTGTGCGAGGTCGCAACCCGCTTCCTCTCGAACTTCCTGCCGTTCTTCCCGCCGACCATCTCGATCGCGTGGGAATATTCCTCCTATCTGATGGCGGCGGCCTTCACTTTCGGTGCCGCCATGACGCTGCGCGTCGGCGGCCACATCCGCGTCGTGCTGCTCCTGAAGAACGCACCCGTGCCGGTGCAGCGCGCGCTCGAGATCCTCTCGGCGGCGGCCGGCTTCGCCTTCATGGCGTTCCTGACCATGGCCATGGCGAAATTCGCCTGGAGCGCCTTCGTGCGCGGCCAGGTCTCGACCTCGAGCGACACGCCGCTGTGGTTTCCGCAAGCGATCGTCACCTTCGGCATGTTGCTGCTGACGCTGCAGTTCCTCGCGCGTGCGATCCAGGCCGCGCTCGGCCTGCCGCTGGAGGACCATCGCATGAAGGCCTCGCCCGTCGAATGACCGCCTTGCCCGCATCCGGATCCAAGATCGCATGACCATCGAAGTCGTCGCCCTGTTCGCGATCCTGTTTGTGCTGCTGGCTTGCGGCGTCTGGATCGGCCTCACGCTTGCGCTGACCGCGACGCTGCTGCTCGCGATGTTCCGTTCGGTCCCGCTCGACAAGCTGCTGCCGCAATACGCCTGGAACATCCTGACCACGCAGGAGCTGCTGGCGCTGCCGCTGTTCATCCTGATGGGTGAGCTGCTGTTTCGCACCCGCCTGTCGCGCTCGCTGTTCCAGGGCCTCGCGCCCTGGGCGGGCCTACTGCCCGGGCGCCTACTGCATGTGAACGTGATCGGCTGCACCATCTTCGCGGCGATCTCGGGCTCGTCGGCCGCGACGACGCAGGTGATCGGCCGCATGTCGCTCAGCGAGCTCACGCGCCGAGGTTATTCCCGTGACATCGCGATCGGCTCGCTCGCCGGCGCCGGCACGCTGGGCTTCCTGATCCCGCCCTCCAACATCATGATCATCTACGGCGTGCTCGGCGACGTCTCGATCCTGAAGCTGTTCACCGCCGGCGTGCTGCCGGGCTTCCTGCTGGCCGCGACGTTCATGGCCTGGGTGATGCTGCACACCACCCTCAAACCCGCGATGGTGCCCGAGACCGAAGCCAAGCTCTCGCAGGTGCAGTGGAGCGAGCGCTTTGCAGCACTGAAGGATCTCGCGCCGGCGCTGTTCCTGATCGCATGCGTGCTCGGCTCGATGTATGGCGGGCTCGCAACGCCCTCGGAAGCTGCCGCGGTCGGCGTGCTCGGCGCGGCCCTGGTTGCCTGGGCGCAAGGCGCAATGTCGCAGCAGGTGATCCGCGACGTCTTGATCGGCTCGGTCGTCACTTGCTCGATGATCGCGCTGATCGTGCTGGGGGCTTCGATCCTCGGCAATGCCGCGGCCTTCCTCGGCATCCCGCAGGCGGTGGCCGCGTTCGTCAAGGGCCTCGGCCTGTCGCCGTTCATGCTGATCGTGGCGCTGATCGTCTTCTATCTCGTGCTCGGCTGTTTCCTCGACGGCTTCTCGATGATCGTGATGACGCTGCCGATCGTGCTGCCGATCGTGAAGGGTGCCGGCTTCGACGAGGTCTGGTTCGGCGTCTTCCTTGTGCTCGCCGTGGAGATGGCGCAGATCACGCCGCCCGTCGGCTTCAACCTATTCGTGATCCAGGGGCTGACCGACGACGGTCTCGGCTATATCGCCCGCGTCACGATGCCGTACCTCATGATCATGATCGGATTCGTGCTGCTGCTGACGCTGTGGCCGGGCATCGTCACGATTCTGCCGAAGGTGCTTTACGGATAAGACGACTTGTTCCGGGATCGGCGGATCGAAAGCAAAAACGGTCAGCGTCGCTGCCGTTTCAAGTCGCGCTGCATCGAATTGACTTCGGCGCGCATTCCATATTTGCACGCCCTGTGATCCGTCGTACAGTGTAACGGCAAGCAGAAGTACAACAGCAACCACTCCAGTGAACGTGGCTCCTCGGCGCGATGCGCCGAGAGAGGGGACGTCTGTTGACGATTCGGTCCGATGGAGGACGATCGACGCACACTGAACTGCAAATACCCCTCGCAAGCCGCATTCACGAGACGCAATCAACAAACACAAGAGCGGGAGGAAGTGCAAATGAGGAAACAGTGGCTCAGCTCGGCCTTGGCTGTCGTTGTCGTTGCGACACTTGCAGCGACGGCGGCATTGGCTCAGTCCGTGGATACGGCCCGGATCGAGGCCGCCGGCCAGAACGATTGGCTCACCTATCACGGTTCGTACAAATCCCATCACTACAGCCCGCTTACACAGATCAATACGAGCAATGTCGGCAATCTGGGCGTGGCATGGATGCACATTCCCGGGCGATCGACGCGCGGCCTGCAGTCGATGCCGCTCGTCGCCGACGGCGTGCTGTACTATTCGGGCTCTTACAGCCGGGTCTTCGCGCTGAACGGCGCCAGCGGCGAGGTGATCTGGTCGTTCTTTCCGGAGCTGGATGAAGCGCTGATCAGCCGCCAGACCCACTCGCCCTATAACCGCGGCGTCGCTCTCGGCGAAGGCAAGGTCTTCGTCGGCACCATGGACGGTCGTGTCTTCGGGCTGGACGCCAAGACCGGAAAGGTTCTCTGGGAGACCAGGCTGATCGACTCGCAGAAGCTGACGGTCGGCTTCACCGGCGCGCCGCTCTACGCCAAGGGCAGCGTGATCATCGGCGCGCAAGGCGGCGAATGGCCGGGCCGCGGCCCGATCTTCGCGCTCGATGCCGCAACCGGAAAGAAGAAGTGGGAGTTCCTCACGGTCGCAGGCACCGAAGAGGCGATGAAGACCTGGGGCAACGAGTCCTGGCGCACCGGCGGTGGTGGCGGCTGGATGCCGGGCACCTACGATTCCGAGACCAACACTGTCCTGTGGGGCACTGCGAATCCGGCGCCGCTCTACGATTGGTCGGGTCCGGACTACAAGACCCAGGGGGCGCGTCCCGGCGATAACCTCTATACGAGCTCGGTGATCGGGCTCGACATCGATACCGGCAAGCTGAAATTCTACCATCAGGAACTGCCGCACGATGCCTGGGACTTCGACAGCTCGGTCGGCGAATTCGTGATGCTCGAGCGTGACGGCCAGAAATACGTCGTCCATCCGAACAAGGGCGGCTTTGTCTTCGTCTACGACCGCAATCTCAAAGTGAAGAACGTCTGGCGGCTGGTCGAGAACATCAACTTCGTCAAGGACATCGATCCCAAGACCGGCGCCCTGATCGGCCGTCGCGATTTCCCGGTCGGCAAGGTCACCGAACCGCCGCTGTGTCCGTTCATCGGCGGCGGCATCAGCTGGAACGCCGGCTCCTACAGCCCCAAGACCGGTCTCTATTACAAGATCGGACAGGAATGGTGCATGACGCTGGATATCCAGAAGACGACGCCGGTCACCACGCCGCAGGTCCAGCTCAACATCGGTGCCGATTTCAAGATGGTGCCTCCTCCGGGTGGCGAGATCTACGGACATCTCGACGCGCGCGATCCCATCACGGGCGCGAAAAAATGGGAGGTTCGCTATCCCGAGCCTCCGCTCGGAAGCGTGCTGTCGACCGCAGGCAACCTCGTCTTCGTGCCTGATTCGCGTGGCGTGCTGCACGCCTATGATGCCGAAACTGGCGCCGAGCTATGGAGGCACAACAACGGCACCGGCCATCAGGGCGGGATCGTCAGCTACTCCGTCGGCGGCAAGCAATATATCGCGGTGACGGCGGGCTTCGGCGGGATGCTGGCGGACGAATATGCGCCGAACTTCGGCGGCGTCTACAAGAGCATGCCGCGTGACGACGGCGCCCTGGTCGTCTTCAGCCTGAAATAGTCTGCCGCAGATGTTCCGATCCTGGAGCGGGCGCAAGCCCGCTCCTCGATCGATGTCGCGGCCGCGTGGCTCAGGAATGGAGCGTAGCTGTTGAGACTGTCTTGCAAGACGATTTTGGCGGGGCTGGGCGCCTCGTTGCTGTGGGCTGCGATGGCCCAGGCCCAATCCGCCACACCCGCGCCGGAGAACACGGCGTTCGAGGTCGAGCAGGTGTTTGCGGGGACTTGCGGCTTCTGTCACTCCGACGGTGGCCGGGCCGCTGGGAAGGGGCCGCAACTGATGAATTCGCCGCGCGACGACGACTATATCCGCAGTCGCATCAAGCTCGGCAAGCAAGGAGCGATGCCGGCCTTTGACGGCGCCTTCACCGACGCCCAGATCGACCAGATGGTCAAGTACATCCGCGCCCTGAAACCGCGCGACGGCTGACTAGCATAGAGTGTGGAATGAAGACATTTGTCCCGGTCATCGTCGCTGCCGCCATCGTCCTGTCGGGGCAGGCGGCGGCGCGCCCCCTGGAGGCGATCCGCTCCAGCGGCGTGATCGGGCTCTGCGCACATCCCAATTCGCTTCCCTTCGCGCACAAGACCGGCGATCCGCCCGGCTTCCAGGTCGAACTCGGTCGGGTGCTGGCACGCGAGCTCGGTGTCTCGCTGCGGCTCGACTGGATCATCACGCAGTACCAGATGCGCAGCGCCGGCTGCGACATTCTCCTGGACGTCATCGCCGATCGCGAAGCGCAAGGCGAAACCCGTCTGAGAATCTCCAAACCGTATTATCGCACAGGCGTCGCGCTCGCCGTGCCGTCATCCAGCACGCTCACGTCCTTCGCCAGCCTCAACGAATCGACCAAGGTGGGCGTGCAGGTTGGATCGATCGCAGCCATGATCATCGGTCAGCGGCGCGTGCCGATATCGACCTTCGGCTTCGAGAGCGACAGCCTGGAGGCCGTGTCGAACCGCGAGATCGACGCCGCCGCGGTCACGCCCACCGCCGCCAGCTATTTCAATCTGACCCACCCGGACAAACCGCTCCGGATCCTCGATCGCGACGAGAGCACGGCCGATCTGAACTGGAACGTCGGCGTCGGCATGGTCCGCCCGGACGATGCGTTGCGCGAAGCCATCGACGCAGCCGTGGAGCGGCTGCGCAGCGACGGCACGATCGACCGGATCTACCGCCGCTACGGCATCGCGCTGCAGGCGCCGAGATAGCGCGCTGCCGCGCGATTACGGAGCTCGCGTGCGGCCTCAGGCCGCGGCCTTCTTCCGAGCGAGCTCGGCCTTGTACAGCTCGAACTCCTCCGCGATCGCCTTGGCAATCGAAGGTCGCTGACGCAGCCGCTCGTGATACGCCTTCAGGTTCGGCCATTTCGCAAGCTCGATCGGCGGCGTCGCCATGGTCCAGTTGATGACCGTGACGAGATAGGCATCGGCCACGCTGAAATGGTCGAGCAGGAACTCGCGTCCTTTCAGGTAATTGTCGAGATAGTCGAGCCGCGACAGATTCTTTTCCAGGGCATAGGCCTTGGCTTCCTGCGGCGCCTTGCGGTCGAGCATGGGGATGAAGAGGCCCTTGTGCAGCTCGGTGCCGATGAAGCAGAGCCATTGATGCAGCCGGGTGCGCTCGATGCCGGCGCTCGCGCCGAGGCCGGCTTGCGGGAAACGGTCCGCGACATATTGCAGGATCGCAGCGTTCTCGGTCAGCACCATGCCTTCATCGGTGCGCAGCGTCGGCACGAGGCCGATCGGATTCACGGTGCAGAAGTCGGAGCCGTCGCTCAAGACCTTCTTGGTCGGCGGATCGACTTCGAGGTAGTTCGCCTCGGCGCCGGCTTCATACAGCGCGACGCGTGTCGCCATCGAGCAGGCAAGCGGCGAGAAATAGAGATCCATCTGTAGCCTCCTTGGGCAATTCCTCTTTGGGTGTCGCTCAACCTGGCCAGATTGATTTTTGTACCATCTTGCATAATATGGGTGAGGTCAAGGAATAACTTGCGGAATGGTACAAAAATCGAAGCCGCCAGCTGCTGCCAATCAGCCCGAGCGTCGCGGCGAGTCCGAGCGTCGCGGTGGGCCTAAGCGCCGCGGCCGTCCGCGCGCCTACGAGCCCGATATCGCGCTCGGCAAGGCGCTCGATCTGTTCCGCAAGCAGGGTTTCGCGGCCACCTCGCTCGACGATCTCAGCGCAGCCACCGGCATGAACCGGCCGAGCCTCTACGGCGCCTTCGGCGACAAGCGCGAGCTCTACATCAAGAGCTATCAGCGCTACCGCGACGAGGCGGGCGCGGCGATGGTCGCGATCTTCCGCGAGGAGATGCCGCTGCGCCAGCGGCTGGAGCGCATCTACGCAGCCGCGCTGGACATCTATCTGTCCGGCGACACCGGACCGCGCGGTTGCTTCACGGTCGTGACCGCGGCCTCCGAGGCGGTCGGCGATCCCGAGATCCGCGCCATGGTGCTGGACGGCCTCACCGGGCTCGACAAGGCCTTTGCCAGTTGCTTCCGCCGCGCCAGGGAGAAAGGCGAGCTGCCGGAGAGCGCCGATCCGTTCGCGCTGGCACAGATCGCATCGGCCACCATCCACACCATCGCCATCCGCTCCCGCGCCCGCGTGCCGCGCAAGGAGCTGGAGGCGATCGTCAAGAGCGCGATCGACGTGATGATCGGCGCCAAAGGATAAGCTGGAAGCGAAGCTTCAATATCCCCGCTTTCGGTCCACCACGTTCTCCAGCGCGCCGCCCGCCTCAAACCGGGCGATCTGCTCGGCGACATAGGCCGAGATCGCATCCGCGTCGGTGTCGGCGGCATTGTGCGGCGTCAACACCACCTTGGGGTGGGTCCAGAACCGGCTGTCCTTCGGCTGCGGCTCCTGCACGAAGACGTCGAGCGAGGCGGCGCCGAGCGTGCCGTCGTCGAGGCAGGCGAGAATATCGGCCTCGTTCTGCAGGCCGCCGCGGCCGGCATTGATCAGCACCGGCGCGCCGAGCGGGCTGGTGCGATTGAGCTTGGCGAAGACCTCGCGGTTGAGGATGCCGTGCGTGTCTGATGTCAGCGGCAGCAGGCAGACCAGGATATCGGTCTTGCGCAGGAACGCGTCCATTCCGGCGGCGCCATGGAAGCATTCGACGCCCTCGATCGTGCGCGGGCTGCGGCTCCAGCCGGCGACGCGGAAGCCGAGCCTCCGCAGCACGTCGGCCGCATCGGCGCCGAGCGTGCCCAGCCCCATGACGCCGACCGTGATCGCGCTCGCCGGCCACTGATATCTGGGCTCCCAGCGCTTCTCGCGCTGCGATTGCCGCAGGTAAAGCTCCTGGCGGTGATGCATCAGAACGTGCAGCACGACATATTCGGTCATGCGATTGGTGAGATCGGGCACGGCGACGCGCACCAGCGGCACTTCGGGCAGGCTCTTGTCCGCCATCAGCGCGTCAACGCCGGCGCCAAGGTTGAAGATCGCCCGCAGATTGGGGAACGCACCGAGATCGCCGGGCACCGGCTTCCACACCGCCGCATAATGCACCTCCGCCGGATCGAGCCCGGCGTCCGGCAGCAGCACCACGCGGCGGTTGCCGCAGACCGCGTCGAAACGGGCCTTCCACCGCTCCGGCAGCCAGTTCTGTTGCGTGCTGTTGATCAGGACGGCCAGTGTGCCCATGGTCATTCGAAGTGCCTCTTCGGGTTCCGCTCGAGAAGGCCCTCCTTGGCACGATCTGCCGGATTTTTCTTGCAAATTTTTTCCGCAGCGCTGTCGGCGCGGGGCATATTGGCGCGTCTTCAGAACAGACGAGGGAAGTGCCGCCCATGCTTTACGCCATACTTTGCTATCACGATGAGGATTTCGTCGGCTCCTGGAGCAAGGAGCAGGACGAGGCCGTGATGAAGAAGCTCACCGTGGTGCAGGAGAAGCTCACCAGGCAGGGTCGGCTCGGGCCGGTGGCGCGGCTGTTGCCGACGACGGCGGCGGCGACGCTGCGCAAGGAGGATCCGCCGCTGGTGCTCGACGGCCCCTATGCCGAGACCAAGGAGCAGCTGCTCGGCTTCTACATCGTCGACTGCAAGAATCTCGACGACGCGCTCGACGTCGCACGCGAGCTGGGTGCCGCCAATCCCGGCGGCGCCTATGAGGTGCGTCCCGTCGGCGTGTTCCGGCCCGGAGGAAACCTGACGTGAGCGAGGCCGATACCGCCTGGATCGAGACTGCGCTGACTTCGGCGCGACCCCAGGCGGTCGGCGCGCTGCTGCGCTATTTCCGCGATCTCGACACCGCCGAGGAGGCCTTTCAGAACGCCTGCCTGCGCGCGCTCAAGACCTGGCCGCAGAATGGGCCGCCGCGCGATCCCGCGGCCTGGCTGATCATGGTCGGCCGCAACGTTGCGATCGACGAAGTGCGACGCGCGCGCAGGCAGCAGCCGCTGCCTGAGGACGACCAGGCGATCTCCGATCTCGACGACGCCGAAGGCGAGCTGGCCGAGCGGCTCGACGGCTCGCATTATCGCGACGACATCTTGCGGCTGATGTTCATCTGCTGCCATCCAGGACTGCCGGCGACGCAGCAGATCGCGCTGGCGCTGCGCATCGTCTCGGGCCTCACGGTGAAGCAGATCGCCCGCGCGTTCCTGGTCTCGGAAGCGGCGATGGAGCAGCGCATCACGCGCGCCAAGGCAAAGGTCGCCGAGGCCGGGACGCCGTTCGAGGCGCCGGGCGCGGTCGAGCGCTCTGAACGGCTCGCCGGCGTCGCGGCGATGATCTACCTGATCTTCAATGAAGGCTATTCGGCGAGCGGTGACACCGCGGAGATCAGGAAGCCGCTGTGCGAGGAGGCGATCCGGCTGGCGCGGCTGCTGCTGCGGCTGTTTCCGAGCGAGCCGGAGATCATGGGCCTGACCGCGCTGATCCTGTTGCAGCACGCGCGCAGCGCGGCGCGCTTTGCCGCGGACGGGTCGCTGATCCTGCTGGACGATCAGGATCGTTCGTTGTGGAACGGCACCATGATCGCGGAGGGCCTCGCGCTGATCGACAAGGCGATGCGCCACCGCCGCAGCGGGCCCTACCAGATCCAGGCCGCGATCGCCGCCCTGCATGCGCGCGCGGCGACGCCGGAGGAGACCGACTGGACGGAGATCGACCTGCTCTACGGCGCGCTCGAAGTGGTGCAGCCCTCGCCGGTGGTGACGCTCAACCGGGCGGTCGCGGTCTCCAAGGTGCGCGGGCCGCAGGCCGCGCTCGAGCTGATCGAGCCGCTGGCGCCGAAGCTCGCCAATTATTTCCATTTCTACGGCGTGCGCGGCGCCTTCCTGATGCAGCTCGGCCGCAACGACGAAGCCCGAATCGCCTTCGATCGCGCCATCGCGCTCGCCAACACCTCGGCCGAAGCCGCCCACATCCGCATGCATCTCGATCGCCTGATCCGGGACAGCCAGCCGAAGGCAAAGGAAAGCGCCAAGGCGAAGTAACCCGGGACGCGTCATTCCGGGGCACCCGAAGGGTGAACTATGGTGCGCCGTTTGCGCACCTGAGAATCTCGAGATTCCGGGTTCGGTCCTGCGGAGCGCCCCGGAATGACGATCAAAAAACATTCCGTCTCTTGTCGGCCCCCGCCGTTCCCCTTCGTCTTAATCCCGTACCAGGGGAGCCATCCATGCTGAAAGCCATTGCCGTCATCGCCATCGTTCTCGCCGCCGGCCTTGCCGCGGTCCTCGTCTTCGCCCTGACGAAACCCGACACGTTCCGTGTGGAACGCTCGCTCGCCGTCAAGGCGCCGGCCGCTGCGATCTATCCGCTGGTTGCCGATTTCCATCGCTGGACCGCCTGGTCGCCCTATGAGACCCGCGATCCCGCCATGAAGCGGACGTTCGGCGGAACCGCGGCAGGGAAGGGTGCGACCTATGCCTGGGAGGGCAACAACAAGGTCGGCGCCGGCCATATGGAGATCCTGGAGGCGAACGGGCCCTCCAAGCTCCGGATCAAGCTTGATTTCGAGCGGCCGTTCGAAGGCCACAACACCGCCGAGTTCACCTTTGTGCCGCAAGGCGATGCCACACTCGTCACATGGGTAATGTACGGTCCGGCCCCGTTCCTGTCCAAGCTGATGCAGGTGTTCTTCAACATGGACAGCATGATCGGCAAGGATTTCGAGACCGGCCTCGCCGGCCTGAAGAAGCTCACCGAGAAGCAATAAGCCTCACTGCAAACGAAGAGGAGAGAAACGATGCTCAATCCCTATCTGTTCTACCAGGACAATTGCGAAGCAGCGTTCAACTATTACGCCAAGGTTCTCGGCGGCAAGATCGACGCGATGATGCGCGCATCGGATGCGCCGCCGGAGGTGCCGGCTACGCCCGGGCGCGAGAAGATGATCATGCATGCGCGGATGTCACTGCCGGACGGCACGGTATTGATGGCCTCCGACTCGCCGGCCGAGCATTTCCAGAAGCCGCAGGGCTTTGCAATCTCGCTTACCGTCAAGGACCCCGCAGATGGTGAGCGCAAGTTCAACGCGCTTGCCGACGGCGGCAGCGTCACCATGCCATTCAGCAAGACGTTCTGGGCCAAGGGCTTCGGCATGTGCATCGACAAGTTCGGCATTCCCTGGATGGTGAACTGCCCGGCCGAGGGCATGTGATAGAGCATGATCCGGAAAAGTGTGAAGCGGTTTTCCGAAAAGATCATGCTCAAACAACAACCTAAAACGCGATGACGATTTATCCTATCGCATCGCGCTTTGGGCGCGACCGTCACGTTGCGATCCCCTCTCTCCAATGCTGCGGGAGAGGGGACGTACGTTTCGTTACGTCAGGCGCCGATCAGCCGTTGTCCTTTCACCGGATTGATCCGGTGACGTCCTCGGGCGGCGGCGACGATTCCACGCAGCGAGGACAGATCACGAGCTTGGCGCCCAGCTTCCTGTCGTTCTCCGCCTGTATCTCGTCCTGGACCGCCCACCACGCCTCGGAATAGGGGCGCAATGTGCCGAGCACTTTTTCGCGCTCCTGATTGGGATCACTTGCAGCCGGCGCGCCGGTCGTGACGCGCCGCTTGGCCACATGCGGACGGTTCGGATCCTTGCCGAGGCCATCCCATGCAATGGCGCGGCGTTCTTGCGCTGGCGCCTCTGCGCATCCGATCAGCGCTGTGCAAAAAGTGAGCACGATCAAGCCGTGTCGAATCATGCCGGGCTTTTGCCTCCACAATCGGCGCGCAGAATCTGCGTGAGACACGCGCATCGTCGGTTCAATGGAACTCAAAGGCAAAACAAACTTGCCGGCATGGCCGAATATGAGTCGTGCTTTCGCATCACTTTGCGGACGCAGTGAGGCCGCTTCGTGAAGCGAGCTGCATCGCACAACAATTGGCGCAAGATTGGGCTGTGCTCTGCACGTCAGAATCGTTATTGGTGAGTCATAAAAGCTACAAACTGGGATGGACGTCACTTGCAAGGGGAGCGACCGATGGCGGCGGCGCTACAGATCAACTTTGCTCTTTGGGGAATGCTCATTTGCGCCAGCGCGAAGCTGGCGCCAGTGATCCAGACGCTGTTTTGAAAGCGGTGGCGGCTGCCGGCTGTATCAGCGGCAACGCGGATAGATCGCGGCGAGATCGCGCCCCTTCAACAGCAGCAACCGCGAGGTCAGACCGCCACGTCGGCTGATCCAGTCGCGCACCGGACCGGGATAGGCGGCAAGCACCGCGACCGATGCTTCCGGCTCGGCATAGAAGCGGCCGCGCCGGTCAACCGAGCGTGCGGCATGGAAGCCGAGCACGGCGCGCTTGGTGACGCAGATGCGCTCGCCCGGCACGATGCTCAGCACCAGCGTGCAGGCGGACAGGCAGGGGCCGTCGATCACCACGCGCTCGCCACTGTCGCGGACCTTTTCGAACAGATCGAGGAACGGCCCGACCTGTCCGCCCGGGGACTGGATGATGCGGATCTCGGCCGCCGCAGGCGCGGCGGCGAGCAGCGCGGATGCAAGCATCAGAGCTTTGAGGAAGGTGATGCGTTGCATGAACTCTCCACCAACTCGCTTTCGTAGGGTGGGCAAAGCGTAGCGTGCCCACCATCCGCACCGCAAATTTGGGATCGGCGCGTTGCGCCTTTGCCCACCCTACAAATCCTGCGCCTAGCCGTTGCGCCTTTGCCCGCGCAGCGTCGGCAGGCCGATGCCCGCCGCATCGAAGCCGCCGTCCACGGCCAAAATTTGGCCGGTGATGTAGCTCGCGCGGCCCGAGCACAGGAAATAGATCGCTTCCGCGAGTTCCTCTTCCAGGCCGTAGCGGTTGAGCGGAATGGCGTCGTGATAGTCGGCGCGGATCTCCTTGGTGTGCACCTGCTTCGCCATCGCGGTGTCGACCGGCCCCGGTGCGACCGCGTTGACGCGGATGTTGAGGGAGGCGAGCTCGACCGCGAGCTGCTTGGTAAGGTGTGCAAGGCCTGCTTTGCTGGTGCCGTAGGCCGAGCGCAGCGTCGAAGCGCGCACGGCTGAGATCGAGGTGATGTTGACGATGGCGCCGCCACCACCGTCGCGCATCAGGGGCACCGCCGCCTTGGTGCAGAGGAACGGTCCGGTGAGGTTGACCTCGAGCACGCGGCGCCAGTCGGCATCCGACGTCTCCATCAGCGGCGCGAACACCGCGATGCCGGCATTGTTGACCAGCGCGTCCAGCCGGCCGAACCGCCGCTCGATCGTCGTCATTGCGGTGCCGACTGCGGCCGCGTCGGCGACATCGCAGGTCAGCGCCAGCGTCGCCTCGCTCTGGCCGATGTCCGCGACCGCGCGGCCGAGCAGTTCGTGCTCGATGTCGAGCAGGGCCACGCGCCAGCCCTCGGCCAGGAATTTCTTCGCGGTCGCAAGCCCGATGCCGCGGGCGGCACCGGTGACGAGGGCGACTTTTTGCGGGGCTTGCGGCATTGGCTGATCTGTCCTGTGTCCGGGAGCAGCGCGCGAAGCGCCGGTTCCTTTTACTGCGCTTTCGTTCCGGCATGAAAGGCCTCGCCGAGCCGATCGAGCCCGATGCGGCCCAGAATGCGCCAGCCGCGGCTGCGCTGCGGCCTCGAAATAATTTCTGTCCCGCTGTCGGCCCGGCAGAAGGCCGTTCGTCTTGGAGGGGACGCGGGCCCGGCCGTTTCCGCCCGCAGGACATATCGGAATGACTGAGAGCAGCAAGGAACTCCCATGCGATTCATGATGCTGATGATCCCGCTCGGCTACGAGAACGCGCCGCCGGAGCTGCAGCTCGATCCCGAGCGCGTCGCCGCGATGATGCGCTACAACGAGGCGCTGAAGGACGCAGGCGTGCTGATCACGCTCGATGGGCTGCACCCGCCGTCGACCGGGGCACGCGTTTCGTTTGCGACCGGCCATCCCATCGTCACCGACGGGCCCTTCGCGGAAGCCAAGGAAGTCCTGGGCGGCTATTGGATGATCGAGGTCGCCTCGCGCGCCGAGGCGATCGCCTGGGCCAAGAAATGTCCCGCTTCAGCCAACGAGATCATCGAGGTCCGTCAGGTGCAGGAGATGGCCGACTACTCGCCCGAAGTGCAGGAGATCGTCGCCGAGTTCGGCGACCTGAAGACGTAGACGAGACGGCGGCTGCGCGATTCCCAATCAACCTGAAGGAGAAAACCCATGAGCACCGAACACAAATTTCTCGCCGTCTATCTCGGCAGCACGAGCGGATCGAAAATGGCGGCGTGGCGCGCGCTGCCCGAGGCCGAGCGGAAGGCGAAGGAGCAGGAGGGCATGGCCGCCTGGCACGGCTGGGTCGAGAAGCACAAATCCGTGATCGTCGAGATGGGGGGCCCGCTCGGCAAGACCCGCAGGATCGACGGGAGCGGAATCACCGAGGTCAGCAACGCGCTGACCGGTTTCACGGTGGTGCGTGCCGCCTCGCAGGAGGACGCTGCAAAGCTGTTCGAGAACCATCCGCATTTTGCGATCTTCCCGGGCGAGGCAATCGAGGTCATGCCCGTGCTGCCGATTCCGGAGATGTAGCCCCGGTCACCCGTCATTCCGGGTTCGATGCTCCGTATCGCCCCGGAATGACGTGAAAATACGGGTTAACCAGTCCGGCCGCCGCTAGTGACCTTCACGCCCGGCTCATGTAAAGCTCGTTCACATGAGCTGGCGCAAGGAGCAGCGCCGCGCCGAGCGCGGCTATCACCACGGCAATCTGAAGGAAGCCCTGTTGCAGGCGGCCCTCGGGCTGATCGCCGAGAAGGGGGCGGCCGGCTTCACCTTCGCCGATGCCGCGCGCATGGCCGGAGTCAGTGCGGCGGCGCCCTACCGGCATTTCCGCGACCGTGACGAGCTGCTGTCCTCTATCGCCCAGCGCGGTTTCGAGCAGTTCGAGGCGCGCCTGTCGGCGGCCTGGGACGACGGGCGGCCCGACACCGTCACCGCCTTCGAGCGCGTCGGCAAGGCCTATCTCGCCTTTGCCCGCGCGGAGCCGGCCTTCTACAACGCGATGTTCGAATCGGGCGTGCCGGTCGATGCCAATCCCGCACTTCAGGCGGCCAGCGAACGCGCCTTCAACATCATTCGAGCCGCAGCCGAGCGGCTCGCCGCACTGACGCCGCCCGGCACACCCCGCCCGCCGGCGATGATGATGGCGCTGCACATCTGGTCGATGTCGCATGGCGTGGCCTCGCTGTTTTCCCGCGGCGATGCTGCGCGACGCAAGCTGCCGATGTCGCCGGACGAGCTGCTGGAGGCCGAGGTGCTGATCTATCTGCGCGGCCTCGGCTTCCCGATCGACCGCCGTCCTCCGGCCAGGGGCGCCGAGCCGCCACCGGTGCCGCCGGAGGCTCCCTCCGGTTCGGGCCTGCCGCCCGGCAGCCCCTGGGGCAAGCCGAAATAAGATTGCGCCAATAATCACGCGGGCGTGTCTTGCTGCCAGCTTGACAAAATCGCGGGATGGTCTAGCTATGTAAATGTTATTTACATTCACAACGGCGCTGGTGCCGTGATGGAGAAGGGAAATGGCCTACACCGCTGATGTCAATCGCTGGCGCGGCCCGTCGGACCAACAGCAATATTACGAGCGCCCCCGCATGCTGGACACGCCCTGGCATCCCGGCTGGATCGCCGTGACCATTCTCGGCTTCATCATCTGGTGGCCGATCGGACTTGCCCTCCTCTTTTTCACACTCGGGAGCAGAAGAATGTCGTGCTGGAGCAATCAGGATCGCTGGCAGAACAAGATGGAAAAGATGCAGTACAAGATGGATCGCATGCGCGACCGCATGGAGCGCCGCGGCTTCGGCTTTGGCTTCGGCCCGCCGTCCTCCGGCAACCGCGCCTTCGACGAGTATCGCAGTGAGACACTGCGCCGGCTCGAGGAAGAGCAGGTCGAGTTCAAGAACTTCCTCGACCGCCTGCGTCACGCCAAGGACAAGGAAGAGTTCGATCAGTTCATGGCGCAGCACAAGACGCGTCCGACCCCGCCGCCGACCGACCAGCAGCAGGGCTGATCCGAAGAATTACACCTCTCAAAGCCTTCAGGCGCATGCCCCCAAAGTCCTGATGGCCCCGAGCCGCCCGCCTGCGCAACCCGCAGGCGGGCGGTTTGGTTTATGTCACACTTCGATGGTCGTCCTGGCGATGCGAAGCGCCTGCGAGGGCTTTGCGAGGCCCATCACGCAGATGTGCAGGATCGATAGAACCCGGACCGCGCTAGCACCGACCAAGCCTTGACTGCGCCTCCGCGGCGCCGACGGGCACGATCATGACCAACATTGAACGCAAACAAATCAGCCAGCGCCTCGCATTGTTCGAGCGCGCGGCCGTGTTGTTCGAGCGCTTCGGCCCTGTGGTGCCGGTGGCGATTGCGTTCCTCAATGGGTGGCCCACGGAAGTTCAGCTCTACCCGGAATGGCAGCTCGGCGAGTCCTGGCGGTTGTTTCTCAGCGCCAATCTATATTGGGGCGCATCGTACGCACTCAGCCGCGCTGTGTCGTTCGCGCAGGGAAGTATCGTCCCATGATCCTGCTCCGCGATTTCGCGCTTTTCGTCCTGCCGGTGCTGATCGCCGCAGGCGGCTGGCTCTATGCGCTCAGCCTCCGCAAGCAAGCTGACCCCGGCCGCGCCCGCGATGGACGCGCCCCGGCAGCATGACCGCTGCCGGCCGGTGTCGCATGGCGTGAAGCTTCAGCGCGCCGTGGCGAGCTGCGCGCGAACCGAGGCCAGGAAGTATTCGTAGGCGTGGTCGACGATCTCGTTGAGCGATCGCGTGCGCGCGAACATCGCCTTGGCTTCCGCGAGAAACTCCTCGCGTGTCGGGATCTTCGGCAGATGCAGATGCGTCAGCGCGTCGACACCTTCATGCGCGCGATTGAGGATGTCGTGCAGCGTCGGCAGCTGCAACTGGGCGAGATCGGCCCGGCGGCGTGCCGACGAGATCGCATGCGCCAGGGTTTGCGCATCGAACCGTCCGGCGAGCTCGCGGGCCGCCCGCTGGATGACCCGCGCGCCGAGCGGCTGCTCGTTGCGCAGCACCTGTTCGGGCGGCGCCTTCATGTTCCAGACGACGCCGATCCACGACAGCAGCGTCAGGATGTAATAGGTCACGTCGACCTCCCACCAGCGAAAGCCCTGTCGCACGCTGCTCTGATAGGCGTGGTGATTGTTGTGCCAGCCCTCACCCAGCGTGACCAATGCCAGCAGCCAGTTGTTACGGGAATCATCGCCGGTCACGTAGCGCTTGCGCCCGTGCACATGGGCAAGCGAATTGATGCAGAAGGTCGCGTGATAGACCAGCACCGTGCTCCAGAGGAAGCCGACCACCAGACCCGACCATCCTGCGACCAGGAAGCAGAGCCCTGCCAGCACGAAGGCCGGCAGCAGCTCCAGCCGATGCAGCCACATCAGCTCGGGATAGGCGGCGAGATCGCCGACCTTCACGAGGTCGGTTGCGTCGTGCTGCCGGTAAAAGATCCAGCCGAGATGGCTATAGAGGAAGCCGCGGTGACGCGGTGAATGCACGTCGTTTTCAGTGTCGGAATGCAGGTGATGGTGGCGATGCTTGGCCGCCCACCACAACACGCTCTTCTGGGCGCTGCTTTGCGCAAGGCAGGCCAGGATGAACTGAAACACCCGGCTGGTCGCAAACGCCCGATGCGAGAAATAGCGATGGTAGCCGGCTCCGATCGCGAACATCCGCAAGCAATAGAGTGAGACGCAGATCGCGACCGCCTGCCAGGTGACGCCCGACCAGATTGCCGCAAGGCAGCCGAGATGGACCAGCAGGAACGGCAGGGCGGATGGATACATGATGTCGTCGTGCTGGTCGTCGGCGGGGGCGTTGAGCGGCATATTTGAGCGTGACCTCGGATGACGTGGATTCGGAACTGGCCGGCAGCTTGACGTCCGGCGGGTACCAAAACCCGCGGATGCCACCGCGGGCTTCGGCCGAAGGCTGGCCGCAGCTCTCTGGCAAGCAAGCCCGTAGTCTTACGGGGAGCATGGCGCACAGGTGGCCGCGCGTGTTGCCGACGCCAATTGGCGCGCAGGCGGCCTGCGTCCTATATTCGACAGCGAGAAGCAAGCGTCAAAACACCGCAGGCGGCAATGCGGACGGAGACTGCGATCGTGGCGAGCGACATCCTCTGGCAGGAGATACGCGGCGAGGCGCGGCGCACCGCAGCGGCGGATCCCGTCTTCGGCAAGGCTGTCGCCGATGCCATCCTTGCCCATGACGATTTTACCGCTGCCTTGGCCGATCTGATCGGGCGTCGGCTGGGCGGCAGCGCCGCCGATCGCGAGCGCTTCACGACGTTTTCCCGCGATGCCTTTCGCGGCCAACCGGATCTGGTCGAAGCGGCCGGCCGCGATCTGCGCGCCATCGTGCTCCGTGATCCCGCCATCGCCGGATTGTTGCCGCCGCTGCTGCACTTCAAGGGCTATGTCGCGCTGCAGTCCTGGCGCGTCTCGCACTGGCTATGGCGTCATGACCATCGTGATGCGGCGCTGCTGTTGCAGAACGAGGCTTCGAACGTCCTGCAGGTCAGCATTCATCCGGCCGCGAGCCTCGGCTCGTCGGTTTATCTCGACCATGCCACCGGCATCGTGATCGGTGCCAATGTCGTCATCGGCGACGAGGTGACCATCCTTCAGAATGTCAGCATCGGACGCCATGGCGACCTGCCGATGCGCTCGCCTCGCATCGGTCGCGGCGTGTTCATCGGCTCCGGCGCGACCATCCTCGGCGACATCGAGATCGGCGACTTCGCCAAGATCGGCGCCGGGACTGTCGTGACCGGTGACGTGCCTGGCGGCTGCACCGCAATCGGCAATCCCGCGCGGCTCACCAATTGCCTTGCGGCCGCTTCGTCCGCTTGACTGTCGCTCAGGCGGCGCGGCGGTGGCTTTCGCCGCCATGATGCGGGTTGACCGGCTCCGAGCTGGTCTGGCCCGGCGCATCCAGCACCGCGACGTGGTGGCGATAGACCATTTCCCAGCCCTTCCATCCCGTGAACAGGAGGATGCCGACCACGACCAGGGACAGCACGACGCCCCAGGGCTTGATCGCCGCCTCCGCGCCTTGGGCGTAGCGGAGATAGAAATTGACCAGGGCCAGCACCACCGCCGCGAGATTGCCGACCATGTGGTACCAGGCATCGTTCAGGCGGCGGATGCGTGGCTCGCTGAAGAAGTCGGTGAAGCCGGCTGCGGCGGCAACCAGCGCCATGACGATGCCGGCGCCGATCAGCCACATCGCGGCGCGTGCCCAAAAACCGTCGCCGGTTCCGATGAAGGCCAGATCGGCGATGGGAGCGCCGACCAGGAACGCGACGGGGAACGGAATCAGCATGGGGTGGAGCGGGTGATCGCCGATCGCGGCGGTCGTCTTGGGGTTGATGGACATGGCAGGACTCGCTGAGAGTGATTTTCCGGACAATTTTTGGCACGAGAGCAGGTTCCTCCGGCCGGTGCGTCTGGAACACGGGATCCGGGGTCCATCCCCCTGCAGGGACTGTCTTTCCTGCAGCCAAATGCGCCGCCGGTAACCCCGCATTAACCATCGGCGGGCTCTGGTATGTGCGGACAGGCGTGCCCGGAGCCCGACGTCAAGGCCTGGGGTCGAGGCCCCTTAGTTTTGACATCTTGGCGGGGAATGCAGGCGGCCGGCTTTTGACGAGCCTTTGGACGAGCCCTGCACCCCAGAAAGACAAGGCTTTGAGCGGGCTTGCCCGCCGCGCGGGTCCGGCGCGGCTGTTGGGGAACACCGGCCGCGATTTGCTGGCCGAAGACATTAGGTAACGATCGCCTTGAGAGGATACTGCTTATGAATCCGGCCGAATTGGCTCAGACAGCCCTTCCGGTTGCTGCCTCCGCCGACGTGTCGCTGATCGCGCTGTTCTGGCAGGCTCACTGGATCGTGAAAGCGGTGATGCTGGGGCTTCTGGCCTGCTCGGTCTGGGTCTGGGCGATCGCCATCGACAAGATCTTTCTCTACGCGCGCACCCGCCGCTCGATGGACCGGTTCGAGCAGGCGTTCTGGTCCGGCGAGTCGATCGAGGAGCTCTATCGCACGCTGTCGGCCAAGCCGACGCATTCCATGGCGGCCTGCTTCGTGGCGGCGATGCGCGAGTGGAAGCGCTCGTTCGAGAGCCATGCCCGCTCGGTCGCAGGCCTTCAGATGCGCATCGACAAGGTGATGAACGTCTCGATTGCACGCGAGGTCGAGCGGCTGGAACGGCGCCTTCTGGTGCTGGCGACCGTCGGCTCCGCCGGCCCCTTCGTCGGCCTGTTCGGCACGGTCTGGGGCATCATGTCGAGCTTCCAGTCGATCGCGGCCTCGAAAAATACCTCTCTGGCGGTGGTCGCCCCCGGTATCGCCGAGGCGCTGTTTGCGACCGCCGTCGGCCTTATCGCCGCCATTCCTGCCACTATTTTCTACAATAAGTTCACCTCCGAGGTGAACCGGCAGGCTCAGCGGCTCGAGGGCTTTGCTGATGAATTTTCAGCCATTCTGTCTCGTCAGATCGACGAGCGGGGCTGACGGACGGCATGTATAGTGTGAAGGGCAATCTGGGCACGCGATCATGGCCATGAACGTTGCGAGTTCGTCCGGCGGCGGCGGGCGCCGCGGCCGGCGCAAGCCGGTCGTGGCCGAGATCAACGTCACGCCGATGGTCGACGTCATGCTGGTGCTGCTCATCATCTTCATGGTGTCGGCACCGATGTTGACGGTCGGCGTCCCGCTCGACCTGCCCCAGACCAGTGCCAAGAGCCTCGAAAACAACGACCAGAAGCCGATCCAGATGTCGGTCGACATCAAGGGCAAGGTGTTCATCAACGACACCGAGATTGCGCTGAACGAGCTGATCCCGAAGCTGAAGGCGATCACCGATGCGCGCGGCGGCCTCGAGGAACGCATCTATCTGCGCGCCGACAAGAAGGCGGATTACGGCACCGTGGCCAAGGTGATGGGCCAGCTCTCGGGCGCCGGATTCAAGAAGCTGGCGCTCGTCACGGAAGCGGATCAGGGGTCTTGAGGCCGTGAAGGTGAACGTCGACAAGACACTCGTTGCGTCGATTGCCCTGCATGTCCTCGTGCTGGGATGGGGGCTCGTCACCTTCAGCAGCAAGGCCTACATCGCTACGCAGGAATCGCTTCCGATCGACATCATCTCCTCCGATCAGCTCGCCAAGATGATGGCGGGGCAGAAGACCGGCAAGAAGGAGGAGCCGAAGCCCAAGGTCGAGAAGATCGCGGAGCCCAAGCCGGAGGAAGACGCCGTCGGCAAGGTCACTGAGAAGAAAGAGCTGATCAAGACCAATTCGCAGCCGGAGCCGCCGCCGAAGCCGGTCGAGAAGCCGGTGGAGAAGAAGCCGGAGCCGCCGAAGCCCGTGGCGGAGGCCAAGCCGAAGGAAGAGCCGAAGCCGCAGGAAAAGAAGCCTGATCCGGCCAAGGAAGATCCGATCGCCGAGCTGCAGAAGAAGATGGAGGCCAAGAAGCCGCCGCCCAAGCCCGTGGAGCAGAAGGTCGCGGCGGTGCAGCCGCAGCAGCAGCCCAAGCCCAAGGAGCGCACCTTCGACCCCGCGCAGATCCAGCGCGACCTCGACAAGCGCGCCGCGACCCGGCACGAGCAGACCGGCTCGGCGTTGAATGCATCAGCGTCGCTGGGAGCAGCAACCGGGACGGCCGCCAACAACGTCGCGACTTGGCAGGGAGCTTTCGTCGCTGCCGTCAAGCACTGCTTCAATTTCCCTTACGATGCTCAGGACAGGGATCAGTTTACGGCCGACATAGATATTCAGATGCGCCCCGACGGAACGCTCGCGTCAGCGCCTGTGATTGTCGCGGTTCGAGGACCGTCTCGGGCAATTGCAAATGCGATGGCGGAGAGTGCCAAGCGTGCGATCCAACAGTGTCAGGCCTACACGTTCTTGCCCAAAGCTCAGTATGACACTTGGAAAACGATTGCGCTGACTTTCGATATGAAAGATCAGCAGTAGATGAGACATGAATTAACTCAGGTGAACAAGATGCCATTTCTGACGCGACGTGGATTCATCGCGGCCGCGGGATCGTCAGTCACCCTGCTGGCCGGAGGCGCCGCGACAGCGCAGGGGCGACTTCAAGTCAGTCCCGGCGGATTTCAGCCCATCTCGATCGCGATCAGCAACTTCGTGCCCGGCTCGCCCTCCGACAGCGACGTCGCTAACGGTGTCACGCAGGTCATCACCAACAACCTGAAGCGCTCGGGCCTGTTCGCGCCGATCGACCAGGCCGCCTTCATTGAGCGCATCAGCAACATCGACGTCGCGCCGCAATTCGAGAACTGGAAGACCATCAACGCGCAGGCTCTGGTCACCGGCCGCATGACGCGGCAGCCGGACGGCCGCCTGAAGGCCGAATTCCGCCTGTGGGACGTCATCTCCGGCCAGCAGCTCGCCGGCCAGCAATATTTCACCTCGCCGGAATATTGGCGCCGCATCGCCCACATCATCTCCGACCAGATCTACGAGCGCATGACCGGCGAGAAGGGCTATTTCGACAGCCGCGTCGTGTTCGTGGACGAGACCGGGCCGAAGGAGCGCCGCGTCAAGCGGCTCGCGATCATGGACCAGGACGGCGCCAATGTGCGCTATCTGACCCGCGGCTCCGATCTCGTGCTGACCCCGCGCTTCTCGCCGAACTCGCAAGAGATCACCTACATGGAGTTCGGCCAGGGCGATCCGAAGGTCTATCTCTACAACATCGAGACCGGCCAGCGCGAGATCGTCGGCAACTTCCCCGGCATGACCTTCGCGCCGCGCTTCTCGCCGGACGGCCAGCGCGTCATCATGAGCCTGCAGCAGGGCGGCAATTCCAACCTGTTCGTGATGGATCTGCGCTCGCGCTCGACCACGCGTCTCACCGACACGCCGGCGATCGACACCTCGCCGTCCTATTCGCCCGACGGCAGCCGCATCTGCTTCGAGTCCGATCGTGGCGGCAGGTCGCAGATCTACGTGATGAGTGCGGGCGGCGGACAGGCGCAGCGCATCTCCTTCTCCAAGGACGACACCAACGCCAGCTACTCCACCCCGGTGTGGTCGCCGAAGGGCGACTACATCGCCTTCACCCGGCAGGGCGGCGGGCAGTTCGCGATCGGCGTCATGAAGCCCGACGGCTCGGGCGAGCGACTGCTCACCTCCGGCTTTCACAACGAAGGCCCGACCTTCTCGCCGAACGGCCGCGTGCTGATGTTCTTCCGCGATCCTGGCGGCAATGGCGGGCCGTCGCTGTACTCGGTCGACATCTCCGGCCGCAACGAATTGAAAGTGCCGACGCCGGGTTTTGCCTCGGACCCGGCATGGTCGCCACTGTTGTCCTCGACCTCGGGCTGACCACGGCGCAGTTGAAACATCGCGCGTTCAGACGCGCGATGTTTTCGAAAAACCGCACCGATTTTTTCCGAGTTTGCCGTGAACGGCAACACTTCCTTCACCTTGCGCCCGGCAAGGCTTGCCTACCTGCTTGATATTGCAGCGGAAATCATTTCGCTATTGCCGAAAAACAACCCGACTTTAACGATGTTCCCTCAGAAAGGCTTCATCTCGGCTGGGTAAGACTACGCGCTGAACAGGACGCGCGTACAAACCAAAATGCAGTTCGCAAGCCAGAGCGGAGAGCAGGGGCAGCCGCCGCCGGTCAATCCGGCGGCGCAGATCGATTCGCTCTTTGAAGCGCCCGGACCGCTGCTGGCCGGTCTCATCTTCGTGTCGATCGGTGCTGCGCTGACTGCGCTGAAGACAGGTGAGCCCCTGATTTGGGCGTGCGTGGCGCTGCTCGTCTTGGCCGGAACGGTGCGGGCGATCGATTTGCGTCGCTATCAGGGACGCAAGTCGAGCGTGACCGCCGAGGCGGCCAAACGCTGGCAGGCGCGGTATCAGATCGGCGCGAAGATCCAAGCTGCAGCGATCGGCATCTGGTGCGGCACGACTCTGCTCGCCACCGACGACGCGGTCGCGCATATGATTGCCCTGTCGGTCACGACAGGCATTGCCGCAGGGGGAGCGGGAAGGGCGTACGGACGACCGTCGATCTTCCATCTGCAGGCGCTGCTCATTTTCGCCCCGGCGGTGCTGGCATTGGCGTGGCGCGGCACGCCCTACTACATCGCGATGGCCGTTGTGAGCGCGGCCTTCCTGCTGGCGATCATGCAGCTCTCGGTCAACTTGCACCGGATCTTCATGGGCGCCGTGGTGGCGCGCGAACGCGAAGCCGCACTTGCGGGCCAGTTCGATACCGCCCTCAACAACATGCCGCACGGTCTTTGCATGTTCCATCGCGATGGCCAGCTCGCGGTGATGAATCACCGCTTCGCGGCGATGATGAACCTGCCCGACCATCTGCCTCGGAGCGGCGCCAGTGCGCGCGACATCATCGCGGCGTGCGTGCAGGCAAGATCCATCTCGAGCGCGGACGGCGAGCATATCGTCGCCGGCATCGAAAGTTCGCGGGAGAAGGAGATCATCACCGCCGAGGCGAACCTGGAGCGAAATCGGTCACTGTGCTGGACCGTTCAGCCGATGGCGGACGGAGGGGCGGTGCTGCTGCTCGAGGACATCACCGAGCGGCGCAACGCCGAGGCCAAGATCACCCATCTTGCGCGATACGACGACCTGACGGCGTTGCCGAACAGGGTCAACTTCCGCGACCAGATCGAGCACCTGCTGGCTGTCTCCCACGATGCGGCGCAGCTCTCCGCGCTGCTGTTCATCGACCTCGACCAGTTCAAGCAGGTCAACGACACGCTGGGCCATCCCTGCGGCGACCAGCTCCTGTGCGCCGTCGCCAACCGCCTGCGCGAGATGCTGCGCCCCGAGGATTTCGTCGCCCGGTTCGGCGGCGATGAGTTCGTCGTGTTCCAGCAGAACCTCACGTCGCCCGAGGATGCCGCGGCACTCGCCCGCCGCATCGTCGAGCGGTTGAGCGAGCGGTACCGCATCGACAATCATCTGGTCGAGATCGGCGCCAGCGTCGGCATCGCGCTGACCTCGCCGGAGGGCACCAGCGCCGACACGCTGCTCAAGAACGCCGACATGGCGCTGTACCGCGCCAAAGCCGACGGCCGCGGCACCTATTGTTTCTTCCGCGACGAGATGGCCGCGACCGTCGAGGCGCGCCGCATCCTCGAGCTCGACCTGCGCAAGGCGCTCGCCAACGAGGAATTCGAGCTGTTCTTCCAGCCGCTGGTCAATCTGAGGTCCGGCAAGATCACCACCTGCGAAGCGCTGCTGCGCTGGAATCATCCGGTGCGCGGCACGGTCTCGCCGGTCGACATCATCCCGGTCGCCGAGGACATGGGCCTGATCGTCGATCTCGGCCGCTGGATCCTGCGCCGCGCCTGCATGGAATGCATGAAGTGGCCGGAGGGTGTCAGCGTCGCCGTTAATTTCTCGCCGCAACAATTCCACCAGCGCGACGTCCTGAGCGAAATCCGCTACGCGCTCGAAGTGTCGGGGCTGCCGGCGCATCGTCTGGAGATCGAGATCACCGAGTCCTCGCTGCTGCGCAACACCCAGCTCACCCACGACATCCTGTCGCAATTGCATGCGCTCGGCGTGCGCATCTCGCTCGACGATTTCGGCACCGGCTATTCCAGCCTCAGCTACCTGCACAATTTCCCGATGCAGAAGGTGAAGATCGATCGCTCCTTCCTCGAAGGCATCGATACCGACCGGCCGCTGACGCTGCTGCGCGGTGTCGCGCGGCTGTCCGCCGATCTCGGCATGGCCGTCGTGGTCGAAGGCATCGAGACCAACGAGCAGCTCGAGCTGATCAGCGCCGACGGCACCGTGACCGAAGGGCAGGGCTACCTGTTCAGCCGGCCCGTGCCGGCAGTGCGAATCCGGCAATTGCTCAATGCCTCGCATGGTCGTCGCGTGCCCGACGACCAGCTCGCCCTCGTGTCGTCGCGATAGGCCTGATCCCTTTCCCTCTCTCGCAATCGGCTCCCATCGGCACCGTAGTCTTGCGGGCTCGCAAAGGTTAACCCTAACGATTCTATAGCTTTGCAATTCCGTTAAGGAACCATTAAGGTCTGGCTACTCGTGGAAGTTGCTTGGAGTCAGAGGTTGCAGATGAAGTCCGGAGCCGAACCGAACACGGCGCTCCTTCCACGAGGCGCCGCGTTGTTTGACCGCATCGATTATCGGCTCATCGAAACGCCCGAGGACAAGGACAACCTGTATCTGATGCGCTACCGCGCCTATCTGCAGGCCGGTCTGATCGAGCCATCACCTTCGCTGCGCGTCAGCGATCGTTTCGACGAAACGCCCAACACCTGGAATTTCGGGGTCTATGTTGACGGAGAGCTTTGCAGCTCCGTCCGCATCCATCTGCTGACGTCGGAATGGCGGATGTCCTATACCACCGAGGTGTTCGGCGACATCCTGCATCCCCGCCTCGATCGCGGCGAGGTTTTTGTCGATCCATGCCGGCTCGTTGCAGATCCCGACAAGCACCACCGTTTTCCCGAGCTGCCCTATTTGACCGTCCGCCTCGCCTTTGTCGCGTGCGATCATTTCAACGCCGACACCGGCCTTGCCATGATCCGGACCGATCATCAGGCGTTCTACCGCCGCATCTTCCTGCACGAGACCATTTCGCCGGAGCCGCGGGGCTTTCCGGGCTGGCCCACCAAGAAGGCGGTCCTGATGGCCACCGACGTCCGGCGGCAGCGGGACAAGGTGCTCGCGCGCTTTCCGATCATGCGCTCCAGCGCGTTCGAGCGGCGCATGCTGTTTGAACGCAGCATCCCCCGGCAGGCCGCCACGCGGCCGATTCTGCTCACCACGCCGCGGACCCTGGACGTGGCCTCTCAAGCGCTCGGTTCGGTCTAGGCGGGCGCTCCCCGGTCATTTCGGCCCAAAATTCCAGCAAGTGCCGGCTCTTTTGCCGGCCGACGCGGCTTGCCTTCACCCTCGCGCCACATTTACAACCCATTAACCATGACGTTTGCTTTTCGCTGGTTGGGGGCATTTGACCGGCTGAGGCAAGGTTCCGTCAAGGTTGACGGAACGTTCGCTTAACCAACCCCCTGTAGACCGGACAGCAGTGGACTAACGTGAGCGTGGAGGCTCCGGAATGAGACATCCTATGCGTATCCTCCAGGGATTGAAGCTGGCCGCGGTGCTCGCCGTCGCGCTGTCGATGGGCGCCTGCGCCAACAAGAATGCCGCGACGGATGCGATGGCCAATGCGGCGACGCCCGGCAGCCAGCAGGACTTCGTCGTCAACGTCGGCGACCGCGTGTTCTTCGAAAGCGACCAGACCGATCTGACCCCGCAGGCGATCGTGACCCTGGAGAAGCAGGCGCAGTGGCTGCAGACCTATCCGCGCTACTCCTTCACCATCGAAGGTCATGCCGACGAGCGCGGCACCCGCGAATACAACATCGCGCTCGGCGCCCGCCGTGCCCAGTCGGTCCGTTCGTTCCTCGCCTCGCGCGGCATCGACCCGAACCGCATGCGCACGATCTCCTACGGCAAGGAACGGCCGGTCGCCGTCTGTAACGACATCTCCTGCTGGTCGCAGAACCGCCGCGCCGTCACTGTCCTGAACGCCAGCTCCTGACGCTCGGTCAGGTCCCCGGTGGTCAGTCAGCCCCGTTCAGCTTTGCAATTGGATGATGCCGGCGCCCTCTCGGGCGCCGGTTTCGTTTCAGCATTCTGTGACTGAAAACCCCTTGGTATCAGTCACATTTTTGGCGTACTCCACTTCGATGTGTGGCGCGTCGAGGGTTCCGTCGCAGGCCATTTCGCTTTCGTCGTCAGGGCAAGATGTCATCCAGATTTAAGGCTTTTACCGGTACCGCGGCGACCGCCGCGCTGCTCTCTTTGTGCTCGCCCGCGCTTGCGCAATCGGTCTACGGGCAGTCGGATGATGTCGACCCTGAGATGCGGATCGAGCGGCTGGAGAACCGGCTGCGCCAGCTCACCGGCCAGAACGAGGAGCTGCAATATCGCAACCGCCAGCTCGAAGAGCGCCTGCGGGCGCTCGAGGGCGGCGCGCAAGGGGCGCCCGGGCAGGCACCCAACGTCGCGGCGATGCCGCCCGCGCAGATTGCACCCAGCCAGATTGCACCAGGTCAGGTCGCGCCCGGCTATCGCCAGCCGCCGCCGCAACAGCAAGCCGCGCAGCCGAGCTACGAGCAGCCGCAGATCGCCGCGCCCGCGCCGATCGTTCAGGAGCAGCCGGCGCCCGGCGCTCCCGGCACGCGCCGCCGCGGCGATGCCTTCGACCCCAGCCAGAACCCGAATGCACCCGGCGCGCCGCGCGCACTCGGCGGCGGGCAGCAGCCGATGCCGGCGGTCACGCCTGGCGGCGGCCGCAATGCGGGCGAGCCGCTCGATCTCGCCAACACCAGCCCGCGCTACCAGCAAGGTGTGCCGCCGGCCGCGCAGCCCGGCTATCCGCCGGCACAATCGGGTTATCCCGCACCGGCCGGTGGCGCTGCTTTGGCCACCCTGCCGCCGTCGGCGACGCCCCGCGACGAGTTCGACCTCGGCATCGGCTACATGCAGCGCAAGGACTACGCGCTGGCCGAGCAGACCATGAAGAACTTCACGCAGAAATTTCCGAGCGACCCGCTGGTCGGCGACGCGCAATACTGGCTAGGCGAGAGCTATTTCCAGCGCCAGCAATATCGCGATTCCGCCGAAGCGTTCCTCGCCGTCACCACCAAATACGAGAAATCGGCCAAGGCGCCGGATGCGCTGCTGCGGCTCGGCCAGTCGCTCGCCGCGCTGAAGGAGAAGGAGGCCGCCTGCGCCGCCTTCGGCGAGATCGGCCGCAAATATCCCCGCGCCTCCGCCGGCGTCAAAGCCGCCGTCGATCGCGAGCAGAAGCGGGTGAAGTGCTGATCCGCTGACAAAGCGGATGGCGTTGCGCTAAACATTCGGTCCATTCCCGCGGACGATTGCAGCGTCATGTCAGACGACGACGATTCACCGATCTCGGCGCGCGAGGCGAGGCGGCTCTTCGCGGGCCTGAGAGATGCCCCGGCGCTGGTGCTCGCGGTCTCCGGCGGGCCCGACTCGGTTGCGCTGATGTGGCTTGCAGCGCGCTGGCAGCGCAGCCTCGCGCGAGGCCCGCAAATCACGGTCGTCACGATTGATCACGGCCTGCGCCCGGAGGCTGCCCGTGAGGCGCGCGAGGTCAAGCGGCTCGCCGCGGCGCTCGGATTGCCGCACCGGACCTTGCGCTGGCGCGGTGAAAAGCCGAAGACGGGGCTGCCTGCCGCCGCGCGCGAGGCCCGTTACCGCCTGCTCGCACAGGCCGCCCGTGCCGCCGGCGCGAGCCATGTGCTGACGGCACACACCCGCGACGACCAGGCCGAGACCCTGTTGATGCGCCTGTTCCGCGGCAGCGGACTTGCCGGACTCTCGGCCATGGCTCCATTCACCGAGCGCGACGGAATCGTGCTGGCGCGTCCGTTGCTCGACGTTCCGAAATCGCAGCTGATCGCGACCTTGCGGCGGGCGAGGATCGGCTTTGCCGAGGATCCCACCAACCGGGACACCGCCTACACACGGCCGCGGCTGCGCGCGCTGCTGCCGCTCCTCGCGGCCGAGGGCGGCGACGCCAGAAATCTGGCGCGGCTCGCGGCAAGGCTGGCGCGGGCCAATGCGGCGGTCGAGGTGCTTGCCGACGGCGCCGAGCGCTTCCTCCGCCTGCGGGATCGCGGCGATGCGCCGCAGGCGAGTGTCAGGAGCTTCGAGGCCGCGACCTTTGCCGCCCTGCCGGAGGAGGTGCGGCTGCGGCTCCTGCTGCGGGCCATCAACGCGCTCGGCCATGAAGGGCCGGCGGAACTCGGCAAGGTCGAAACCCTGATGTCGGTGCTTGATCGGGCGATCGCCGGCCCCGGTGCAGCCGCAAATGGCCGGCCGGTTCTGAAGCAGACCCTCGCGGGAGCCTTGATCAGCCTTGCCGGCGGGCGTATCCAGATCGCGCCGGCGCCGGCCCGGCGGCGCAAGGGCAGATGAGCGCGACGAGAGCGGATCATGACACCGGTCAATTCGCGTCCGTGCCGTCAGGCCACCTTAACCAGGCAGGAAAAACCCGGGTTCGGACGCCATGATTTCAGCGGGAATCGCGCTAAGATGGGATAAATAGTCCCATCTCGTTCCCTTGGCAGCGACCGGGGCGGCACCTAAATTGTATCCGTCTAACGATGAGGATTCCTTGGGATTTCCTCGCATTGACCAAATCAACTGCCCAAGGATCACGGCCGCGATCCGCGCGACCACGAAGGAAGATCGATGAACGCCAATCTGCGCAATTTCGCCCTCTGGGTCATCATTGTCTTGCTGCTGTTGGCGTTGTTCACGCTCTTCCAGAATCCGGGTCAGCGGGCCTCCTCGCAGGACATCGCCTTCTCGCAGCTGCTGAGCGAAGTTGACCGCGGCAATGTGCGCGACGTCGTGATCCAGGGGCCGGACATCCACGGCACCTTCACCAACGGCTCCAGCTTCCAGACTTACGCGCCGAACGACCCGACGCTGGTGAAGCGCCTCTATGACAGCAAGGTGCAGATCACCGCGAAGCCGCCCGGCGACAACGTGCCGTGGTTCGTCTCGCTCTTGGTCTCCTGGCTGCCCTTCATCGCGCTGATCGGCGTCTGGATTTTCCTGTCGCGGCAGATGCAGGGCGGCGCCGGCAAGGCGATGGGCTTCGGCAAGTCGCGTGCGAAGATGCTGACGGAGGCCCATGGCCGCGTCACCTTCGAGGACGTCGCCGGCGTCGACGAAGCCAAGCAGGACCTGCAGGAGATCGTCGAGTTCCTGCGCGACCCCGGCAAATTCCAGCGCCTCGGCGGCCGCATTCCGCGCGGCGTGCTGCTGGTCGGCCCGCCCGGCACCGGTAAGACCCTGATCGCGCGTGCGGTCGCGGGCGAAGCCAACGTGCCGTTCTTCACCATCTCCGGTTCCGACTTCGTCGAGATGTTCGTCGGCGTCGGCGCGAGCCGCGTCCGCGACATGTTCGAGCAGGCCAAGAAGAATGCGCCCTGCATCATCTTCATCGACGAAATCGATGCCGTCGGTCGTCACCGCGGCGCCGGTCTCGGCGGCGGCAATGACGAGCGCGAGCAGACGCTGAACCAGCTGCTGGTCGAGATGGACGGCTTCGAGGCCAACGAGGGCGTGATCCTGATCGCCGCCACCAACCGCCCCGACGTGCTCGATCCCGCGCTGCTGCGTCCGGGCCGCTTCGACCGTCAGGTCGTGGTGCCGAACCCCGACGTCGTCGGCCGCGAGCAGATCCTGAAGGTGCATGTTCGCAAGGTTCCGCTGGCGCCCGATATCAATCTCAAGACCATCGCGCGCGGCACCCCGGGCTTCTCCGGCGCCGACCTGATGAACCTCGTCAACGAGGCCGCTTTGACCGCCGCCCGCCGCAACAAGCGGATGGTGACGCAGGCCGAGTTCGAGGAGGCCAAGGACAAGGTGATGATGGGCGCCGAGCGCAAGTCGCTCGTCATGACCGAGGAAGAGAAGTTGCTCACGGCCTACCACGAGGGCGGCCACGCCATCGTCGGCCTCAACGTGCCCGCGACCGATCCGATCCACAAGGCGACCATCATCCCGCGCGGCCGTGCGCTCGGCATGGTCATGCAGCTGCCCGAGCGCGACAAGCTGTCGATGTCGCTGGAGCAGATGACCTCGCGCCTCGCCATCATGATGGGCGGCCGCGTCGCCGAAGAGCTGATCTTCGGCCGCGAGAAGGTGACCTCGGGCGCGGCGTCCGACATCGAGCAGGCCACGCGCCTGGCCCGCATGATGGTGACGCGCTGGGGCCTGTCGGAAGAGCTCGGCACCGTCTCCTATGGCGAGAACCAGGACGAGGTCTTCCTCGGCATGTCGGTGTCGCGCACGCAGAACGCCTCCGAAGCCACCGTCCAGAAGATCGATTCCGAGATCAAGCGTCTGGTCGAGGAAGGCTACAAGGAGGCGACGCGCATCCTCACCGAGAAGCGCGCCGATCTCGAGACGCTGGCCAAGGGCCTGCTCGAGTTCGAGACGCTGACCGGCGACGAGATCGTCGACCTGCTCAAGGGCAAGAAGCCGAACCGCGAGTCCGTGCTCGAGCCGACCACACCGCGCGCCTCCGCCGTGCCCCCGGCCGGCAAGCCGCGCCCGCGTCCCGATCCGGATCCCGGCCTCGAGCCGCAGCCGCAGGCGTAATTCCCAGCTGCAGCTGAGAATCGAAAAACGCGGCGGTAACGCCGCGTTTTTTATTGTCCGAGCGCGCCTTCGCGAGCTGGCATTGCGCTGGCCCCTCCCGCAAGGCAGGCGCCGCCGAACCAGAGCGTTCTGTTCCGGCGCCATCGTTCGAGCCTGGGCCGTTTTGCCACAGCCATCCGGCTAAATCGGTTGCGGTGGGTCAAGAAGGAGCATCTCGACAGCGTTAGGTTCCGACTCGTCAAAGGAGGCACACATGGCTTTCAAGGATGTTCTGTTGACCCTGGCGAGCTACCCGGAGCCGACGCCGGTTTCAGTGATCGACGATGCCGTCTCGGTGGCCGCCACCCTGGGGGCGCACCTCGCAGCCATTTCCTGCGAGGTCCATGCGGAGGTGCGCGCAAGCCTGCTCGGGGATGTCATCCTGGACATACCCGCGCTTATTGCGCGCGAGGCCGCCAAGAGCCGCGAGAATGTGAAAGCCCTGCTTGCCGCATTCGAAGCCTCCGCCGACAAATCCGGCGTCCGGCATGAGACCATCTTCGAGCACTGTGCAACCGCCAGCGAGGCCGCGCTGCTGGTTGACTATGCAAGGCTTCGGGATCTCACGATCATGGCGGTGCCGGACTGCCATGATCTGGGGTACGCCGAGGAGGTGATCTTCGAATCCGGCAGGCCGACGCTGATCCTGCCCACCGGCCCGCGGTCGCGTCCGTTGCGGCTCGACGCCATCTGCGTGGCTTGGGACTTCAGCCGCACCGCTGCGCGAGCGGTTTCCGACGCACTTCCTTTGCTTGAAAGCGCAAGAAGTGTGCGCGTCGTCACTGTCACCAATGAAAAGCCCCTGGATTCCAGACATTCCGGCCGAGAACTGGCGAAGAACCTGGCTCGCCACGGCATCGAGGTCGTGCTGGATGAGATCGATGCCGAGAGCAAGCCGATCGACGAGGTCCTCACATCTTACGTGCTGTCCCATGGCATCGACGTCCTCGTGATGGGCGCGTACGGAACGCCGAGATGGCGGGAATTCGTGCTCGGCGGCGCGACCAGGGGCCTGCTGTCCAAGCCGCCGGTGCCGATCCTGTTTTCGCATTGACGCTTGGTGATGCAGGAGGTGGCGCCGCTCGGGTCTACGAAACTCGTCAGATCGCTGACGCTCACGCACGCGGTCCTCTATGGGCTCGGCGTGACGATCGGTGCCGGAATCTACGTCCTGGTCGGCGCGGCCGCTGCCCGGAGCGGAATGCATGCACCTCTGGCGTTCCTCGTTGCCGCGGTCGTGATGGGCGTGACGGCCGGGAGCTTTGCCGAACTGGGCACGCGACTGCCGGTCGCGGCGAGCGAGGCCGCCTATGTCCAGGCCGCGTTTCATCGAAAATGGCTCAGCGGTGCCACAGGGTTGCTCGTGGTGGCTGCAGCGACGATTTCGGGCGCGACCATCACCGTTGGGAGCGCCGGCTATATCAGCGTGTTCCTGCCGCTGCCTGCCAGCTGGATCATCGCCGGCGTCGTGCTCGCGATGGGAGCGATCGCCTGCCTATCCGCGGTTCAGTCCATCAGCTTCGCCGGCTTGATGACGGTCGTGGAGATCGGAGGATTGGTCCTCATTGTCGGAGCCGGGCTGTTTGAGGGCGACGCCCTGGTCTCCCGGCTGCCCGAACTGTTGGCTCCCCTGAGCGATAAAGCAGCGTGGACCGGGATCGCACAGACGTCGCTGCTCGCCGTGTTTGCGTTCATCGGGTTCGAGCACCTCGTGAACATCTCCGAGGAAATGAAGAATCCGTCCCACACGCTGCCTTGGGCGCTCTTCATCACCCTCGGCGTGACCGCGCTCCTCTACATGATCGTCGTCTGGGTCGCGGTGGTCGCGGTGCCCCCGGCCGAGCTCGCGCACGCCTCGGCTCCGCTTGCACTTGTCTTTCAGCGGTTGACCGGTCTTCCCCTCTCGGTATTGAGCGTCATCGCGATCGTTGCGACGGTCAACGGGATCATCGTTCACATGCTGATGATCGGACGTGTGCTGTACGGGCTTGCGGACCAAGGCAGCCTTCCGGCCTTTCTGGCCCGTGTGAACGCCAGAAGCGGCGCGCCGGTGGTTGCAACCCTCTTCGGCGTGGGCGCCATCCTGATCCTCGCCCTCGGCGTTCCCTTGACCGGATTGGCCGAATGGACCTCACGCCTGACGCTCGGGATCTTCGTCCTGGTCAACCTGGCGCTTGTTCGCATCAAGACGAGAGAATCCAAGCCTCCCGCCGGCGTGTTCTTCGTGCCCATTTGGGTGCCGATCGCAGGACTGTTCACAAGCGCCGCGTTGCTCCTGATCGATCTCGTGCGATAGCGCCCGCGTGGCGTTTCGGCGGAGGATCCGGACGTTGCGATGGCGGTTCTCTCGCTTCCGCACGCGCGATCGGTGAAACATTAAAGAACACCTTAACAATTAAGGCCTAGCTTGGCCCGCCATGACTGATCAGGTCGTCTCCAGCGCGGTTCAACCGTTTTCGGCGCGTGCAGTGCTCCCTTGGGCTGTGGGGCTCGCCGTCTACGCTGTATTGCTGGCTGTCGGCCCGAAGCTGCTCGGAGATCCCGACAGCTATTCTCACGTCGAGCTCGGGCGCTGGATCATGGCGCATGGGACCCTGCCGACGAGCGATCCATTTTCGTTTTCGAAGCATGGCGCGCCTTGGATCACGTTCGAATGGCTGTCGGAAGTCATCTATGCCGGAGCCTACGTCCTGTCCGGCTGGTCCGGCGTCGTCGTCGTCGCGGCCGCGGCGATCGCACTCGCCTTTGGTCTGCTCACATACTTCCTGCTGCGCGAGCTGTCGCCGACCCAGACGCTGGTCATGGTGATCGCGGCCGTCATCCTGACGGCGCCGCACATGCTGGCGCGGCCACACGTGCTCGTGATGCCCATCATGGTGATCTGGGCGGCTGCCCTGGTGCGTTGCATGGATCACGGCAGGCCGCCACCATACTGGGCCCTGCCGCTGCTGGTCGTGTGGGGCAATCTGCACGGCAGCGGAGTGCTGGCGCTTGGCTTGATTGGACCCGTGGTGCTCGAGGCGCTGCTGCGCGAGGAGCGAAGCCAATGGCCACGCGTGCTGCTGCGCTGGGTGCCATTCACACTGCTTGCCGTCGCCGCATCCTGCCTGACGCCGCATGGGCCGGAACCGCTGCTGATGCCGATCACGACACTCGGCCTCGGTCCCGCGCTCGCCTGGATCGCGGAATGGCGGCCGCAGGATTTCAGCCGCATCGGCGGCTTCGAGCTGCTGTTGCTGGGGGGCATCTTCGCGCTCTCGCGCGGCGTCACGCTGCCGGTCGTGCGGACCCTCGTGGTGATCGGCTTGCTCCATTTCGCGCTGGCGCAGATGCGCAATGCGGATCTGCTGGCCATGCTGGCACCGCTCTACCTCGCGGCCCCGCTGGCCCGGAGGTTCGGCGGGCCGAGCGGGAACGAGACCGACCGCTCCTCGCGTGGCTTGAACCTGGCGGCATTCGGCATCTTGGCCGCGATGAGTGGATTGGCGCTGGCGCGCGACATCCGGCCGGCTCCCCTCATCACCCCCGAGGCGGCGGTCGCCCGTGCCGACCTCGCCAAGGCGGGGCCGCTGCTCAACGATTATTCCTTCGGCGGCTATTTGGTCTTTGCCGGCATTCCAACCTTCATCGACGGCCGCGCGGAACTGTTCGGCGGACCGTTCATCGACCGCTACAATCGCGCCCTGGCGCTGATTGACCTCGGAGATTTTCTCAAGCTGCTCGACGACTACAAGATCCGCGCGACGCTGCTCGCACCGAATACGCCCGCCACAGCGATGCTTGATCGGTTGCCGCACTGGCAGCGCGTGTACAGCGACGATGTGGCGGTCGTCCACAAGCGTCGGGAGATGCAGTAAAGCCCGCTCGGCAGCAGCATCGAAGACCAGGTGTTGGCCTCACGTCCGAGATGATTGCGGCGAATCACTCGTTGATTGCGTGTTTCGCGGGTGCAGTCGCCGCCTCGTTGCGATCGAAGCCGGCTCGCTTCTGGACCACGTACAGTGGACGGCGCTTTACTTCGGCATGGATGCGGCCGACGTAAAGGCCCACGATCCCCGTCATCAGCATGTTCATTCCACACAACAGCGAGAGGAGGACAATGGTCGAGGACCAGCCGGTCACGAGATGAGCGTCGTTGCTCAGCCACATCACGACGACCCAGCCGCCGTAGAGCAGTGCGAATGCCGAGACGGTCAATCCGCACCAGATCGCCAGGCGCAAGGGCAGATCGGAAAAGCCGAGCGCGGCGTTCACCGCGAGCCGGATCATCTTGAACAGGGGGTACTTGGTCTCGCCCGCGGCGCGCTCGAGACGATGGAAGGTGACCTCGGCCTGGCGGAAGCCGAGCCAGGCGATCATGCCGCGTACGAAGCGATCCTGCTCCGGCATCTGCCTGAGCGCGTCCAGCACCTTGCGATCGATCAGGCGGAAGTCACCGACGTCGGCGGGGATGCCGACGGAGGACATCTTGCCGAGCAGCCGGTAGAACAGATGTGCGGTCGCGCGCTTGAATCGGCTTTCGCCCTCGCGCGACAAGCGGCGGGCGTGGACGACGTCATTGCCTTCGTGCCATTTTGCGATCAATTGCTCGATCACTTCGGGCGGATCCTGCAAATCGGCGTCCATGACGATGATCGCGTCACCCTGCGCGGCGTCCATGCCGGCGGTGATGGCGACTTGATGGCCGAAATTCCGCGACAGGCCGATATAGCGAAAGCGGGCGTCGCGCACGGCGAGTGCCTGCAGCACGATCGAGCTGGAATCGCTGCTACCGTCGTCGACGAAAATCGCCTCTGCCGGCCCGTCGAGCCGGGACAGCAGGAAGTCGAGCCGGCGTAACAATATCGGCAGTACGGCTTCCTCGTTGAAGACGGGAATGACGAGGCTGTAGCGGATCGGTCCGGAATTGGCCGCCATGCGAAGGAGTCCAGCTGGGTTGCAGGGACGGAAGTCTATGGGCAGGTGGTTAAGGTCGCCTTTCTCAGGACTTGCGGTGAATCCTGTAGAGGACGAACCGATCCGAGGTCTCCAATAGTTCCAGCAGATCCGGCAGCGGGTTTGCGGCCCGCGGTCCCAGCACATAGAGGTAGTCGAAATCCCGGTACCAGGTGCGGACAAAGCGCGGCGAGTCCGCCGGCGGGTGGCCCGCTGCTATCGCGGTGAGCAGGCCTGAGGACACCAGTCCGCCATCCGGAGTGGCAAGATGGCGCACGGCTTCCGTGGCCCGAACAGGCTGCTTGCCCGCCTCCGTGAAGAGATTGGGCACGAACGCATTGGCATAGTGCACCGCCAGCGTTGGCGCATAATACATCGGATACGCGGTGAGATCGGCGAAGGGCGGGTCGCCAGCTTCGTCCGCATTGCTGACGAGGACGCGCGAGCCACGTTCGACCTTGCGGAACGACTCGATAATGGCCGCGTAGTCAGTGCGGTAGGGCAGCCATACCGTGAAGACAACGGCGAGATTGATCAGCGTGATGCCGCTGATCGCAGCGAGTGCAGCCATTCGCCAAGCCCGGCTTGGCAGCGACAGCGAGCAGAACGCCGGCAGGATCAGCGCCGCAGCAGGAAACACGCGGAGGTCGGCAAACGAGGTCCCGAACAGCCTCGAGGGAATGGCCACGTACAGGAGCGCAAGACCGAGCGCGATCCAAATCCCGGCCGGCTCGAGTCTGAGCAAGCCGCGCCTTGCGGCGAACAGCAACGCGGTCATGAGGGTCAGCCCCGTCACCGCCGCGGCCGTCAGATTGTAACCGTTCATGATGCGGAGCGGCCAGACCGGCTTGAATGCGAGGAACCAGTCATTGCCTTGGCTTCCGATCGCGCCTGCCGTGACATGCATGATCGCAAGCAGCGCAAGCGCCGGTAGGGCTAGCGCGCCAAGCCGCGCGGCCGCGACGGGATACGCGACCCGCCCTTGGCGGATGCGAGACAGCTCGAAAAGGCCGAGCGTTGCGCCATAGATGCCGAGCGAAAAGAAATGCGCCACATAGAGCGCGGCGACGAAGATCAGATTGGCCATGAAGCGCAGCGGCCAGGGGCCTTCCGCCAGCATCAGATAGACGGCGATGCCCCAGAGCGCGAGGCCGAGCCCGAACTCGAAGTTCACGAAACCCCAGCTGAACGGCAGGCAATAGAGCAAAGCGAGCGCGGCGAAGCCGGCGAGATGGATGCGCCCCTTCCTGACCCATTCGAGCAGAAGCGCACCGGTGACGATCAGGCTTTGGCTCAGCAACAGAAACAGCCGCGTCGCGTTCTCGACGCTCATCAGCCGCGCCAGCTGCGGGACCAGCAGGTCCATTCCGAGGTTGGGATAGAAGGCCCACCTCACCTCGTAATACGGATTTGCACCCGCGGTCCCGTTCTGGCTCAGAACAGACATGCGGGCGAGGTGATTGGGATAATCGACCATCGCCGGAATGGGCGTCAGCAGCACCGGAACAAACGAGACCACAGCCAGCATCGCAAGCACGATCATCGCCACGGCTCGGTCCGGGGCGGAACGCGCCGGATCTGTCAGGATCGGCTTGCTGGAAGGAACCATCTGATGAAGTCGCTGAGGCCGAAGACGCGCGCTGGAGCGGGTCGTCACTTCGAAGGCGCCGCGGTCGCGCCGTCTGCGGCGTCGCGCACGTGGATCACGGCGATGTCGTCCGCATAGATCCGCTTCCAGCCTTTGAGCTGGTCGAGGATCTGCGGCCCCGGCGCATCCGCGCCCAGCAGCGTCGCATCGATCTTGTGCTCGTCGAGCAGGCGTGGCAGCAGCTCGGGCTTCTTGCCCTCGGTCGCCTTGAAGAAGTCCATGATGAATTTCTCGCCGTAGAGCTCGGCGCGGCCGTCGACGAAAACAGGGATATTGCGCGAGATCAGATAGCCGCCGAACTGGTAGGCGTTGAAGACGCGCTGCACCTTGCGTTGCTCGAGCAGGTCGACCGCCGTAACCGGCGTCTGCGTCATCGTGAAGGTGAAGCGGTGGTGCCCCAAATAGAGCGAGGTCGAGGTCCAGCTTGCCGCCACGATCATCAGCGCGCCGAGCGCCGTGACATAGCGGCCCGGCCAGCTGTCGGCACCGGCGGGCTCAAGCGCCGGCCGCGGGAACATCTCGCCGAGCGGCTTTGCCAGCACCAGCGGCACCAGGAATGCAAATGCGTCGATGCTCCTGACGTGGCTCAGCGCGCTCCAGGTCAGGAACAGGATCAGGAAGATCCGGGGTGCCGACAGCACCAGCCCGCGATAATAACCGAATGCGATCAGGGCGAGCAGGGCGCCTTCGAACGGGGTGAACGTGGCGAAGTTCGCCGGCATCCATTCGACGATCAGCGTCAGCAACTCACCAAGGCTGAGGATGTTGGTCGCGCCCTGCAGCGTTCGCCAGCCGTACGGCGTGCAGCAGCTCGCGATCAGCGCCCCGATTCCGAACAGCACCCAGCGCATGAACAGGGCGAGCCGCCGTCCCTTCCCGGCATGCTCGACCGCTTCGAGCGAGATCGGGCCGATCAGCGCGAGCCCGAGCACGAAGCCGCCGTGCAGGTTCGCCCACAGCGCCATCAGCGGCAGCCAGGTCCAGGACGGCGCGCTCCGGCGGCTCGCAGCCGCCATCAGCAAGCCGACCCACGCCACCATCACCGGCAGCGCCAGAATATGCGGCCGCGCCAGCACGTGATGGATCGACAGCAGCAGCGCCAGCATCGCGAACAGCACCGCGCGCGGGGCTCCGATATGCGCCTCGAGCAGATGGACGAAGATCGCGACGGTGAGCGCGACGGCGGCCGCGGTGAGGATGACGGGGCCTGCCCAGCCCCAGTGCGCATGCGAGAAGGCGAACGCGACCTGCGACAGCCAGGACGTCGAGATCCACGGCGCGCCCGTCCGCGTGAAGGAATAGAAATCGATCATGGGCATGGCGCGGTGATCGAGGATCCATTGCCCGATCTTGATCTGCCAGAACGAGTCGGAATCCTGAAGCAGCGTATCGCCCAGGAACAGGAAGAACAGATAGGCGCCGGCGCCGACGCACAACGGCACCAGGGCACGCGCGCGGCCCTGCACCGCGATGCTGTTGGCGAAAGAAAGGGACATGCCGTCTCGTCGTCCTGGTTGTTCTTGCCGGCCCGAGCGGGCGGCATTGGACCACGCCGGTCATAACTTCGGGTAAACCGGCCGCGCCAGGCCGGCGTCAGATGCTTACAATTTAACGGATTGTTTCGAACTTGGATTTACCATGGGCCGATACACGCAATCCGCTCGGTGTTTACGCAGCCGAATTAACTGCGGTGCAATTCTTTGCCTCTACGTTCCGTTGCCATGGTCGGGCGGCGCTGGGAAGCCGAAGAGACCAGATCAGTTGTAGCCTCGTGTACTCATTTGGAGCACTCTATGAAGAATCTCGTTGCGCGTTTCATGAAGGATGAATCCGGCGCCACCGCCATTGAATACGGCCTGATCGCTGCCGGCATCGCGCTGGCGATCATCACCGTCGTCAACAACCTCGGCACCACGCTGAACACGAAGTTCAGCTCGATCTCGACCAGCCTCAAGTAAGGCCGGACGACCAGCGGAATAGCGAAGGGCCCCGTCATCGACGGGGCTCTTTTGCGTTGTCCAGGAATCGGCGCGGGGCGTTCGACGATCAGGCTTAAGCCTCCTTCAAGCCACTCGGGTGTATGGCTTGGGCGCATCCGCCTCACATCATCGCGCAAGGAAGCCGCATGGCCGAAGCCTCCTCCGTTCCGCCTGCAATCGGCCGTCACGGTGCGGTCCCAGCGATCCTCGTCAACATCTCCTTCGTGCTGGCGATCGTCACGCTGGCGTATTTTCCGACGGCCTATCTCGCCCATCTCTGGATCTTTGACGCCGACGGGCGCGGCATCCCCACTGATTTCGTCAACGTCTGGGCGGCCGGAAGACTGGCGCTCGAGGGGCATCCCGCGCAGGCCTGGGATTGGGACATTCAGAAGCAGGTCGAGCTTGCGCTTCTC
The DNA here is from genome assembly GCF_020193585.1 of Bradyrhizobium sp. IC3195. Classification (NCBI taxonomy): domain Bacteria; kingdom Pseudomonadati; phylum Pseudomonadota; class Alphaproteobacteria; order Hyphomicrobiales; family Nitrobacteraceae; genus Bradyrhizobium; species Bradyrhizobium sp. IC3195. The sequence goes on from NZ_JADYVG010000003.1 coordinate 544,076, forward strand.
AAGCAGGATTTTGTCGGCCATTTCGCCTGGCATTATCCGCCGCCCTTCCTGTTCGTCGCGTCCTTCCTCGCGCAATTTCCCTATACGGTGGCGTTCATCGGCTGGGCCGCGTTCAGCATGGTGCCCTATCTCGCCGTGATGCGCGCCATCATCGGGCGCAACGCGGGCTTGGTAATTGCGGTTGGATTTCCGGCCGCCTTCCTCAACATCCTGGTCGGGCAGAACGGTTTCCTCACGGCCTCGCTGATCGGCGGCATGCTCTATCTGTTGCCGACGCGGCCGGTGCTGGCTGGAATCTGCCTCGGCCTTCTCAGCTACAAGCCGCAATACGGATTGTTGTTTCCGCTTGTCCTGCTCGCCGCCGCCGAATGGACCGTGCTGTTCAGCGCCGCGATCGTCACCGTTGCGATCGCTGCACTATCCTGGTTCGCCTTCGGCACCGAAAGCTGGCAGGCGTTCTTCCACTGGATTCCGATGTTCTCCCAGGCCTTCCTGACCGAGGGCAGGGCGCCCTGGTTCAAGATGCAGAGCATCTTCGCGCTGGTGCGCTATCTCGGCGGCACCGAGCAGCTCGCATGGATCTTCCAGTGGGTGTTGACCACAGCTGTTGCCGTGGCGCTGGTCGTGGTGTGGCGGAGCCGGCTGCCCTATGCCCTCAAGGCGGCGATGCTCGCGACCGCGGCGCTGCTAACGACGCCCTATCTCTTCATGTACGATCTGGTCGTGCTGGGCATCGCCGTGGCCTTCCTCATCCGAGCCGGTCTCGACGAAGGTTTCGCACGCCACGAGGTGATGGCGCTGGCGCTCGTCTTCGCGCTGCTTGCGAGCTTCCTGTTTCTCGGGCAGCCGGTCGGCTTTCCTGCGATCCTGATCGTGTTCGGGCTGATCCTTAGACGCTGCGCAGCCTGGCGGAGTGCCGAGGCCGCATCGGCGCAGGTCGTGCTCCCGCGAACGAGCTGAGAAGCTCGGTCGGGCACAGTCACCGGTCAGACGTCAGATGGGAAATGTCGCCACTCAAGCTAAAGCTGGCGACGTCACTGACGAGGCTTGCTTTGATCTATCATTGGACAACCGCCACAGCAGACGAGCGGCGAACAAGGGGAGGATCAGTAGAGCAATCGGTATTTGCGCGAAGCCGAATGGAAACATCAGAATAGGCAGCATCCACAACGCAAGCGAAAGAATTTGATCGGCGAATGCTTCGTTTCCGCGCTGACGCAGAAGCGCGACAATCCATCCGAATACGACCATGTCGTAGTTCATGATCCAGGGTGAAAACAAGAAGGTGGCGGTAACGAAGAGCGCTAGTGAGAGGACCGGATCGCGCTTGCGCCAGAACGTCCAAACCACCGCACCGACGGCGCATACCGACGCCGCTCCTTGCACTACCCAGGCCAAATCAGCCGGAAGACCCGCAAGGCGGGCGTTGATCAAGGCTGAGGCAACGATCGGCCAGCCCATGATACCTGCCACGTCGAGCAGTTCGTGCTGTTGCGGCAAAACTTTATGCCAATATGCGATCCAGATTTCTGGCCCAAACCATGCTGCAGTCGCGGCGACAAGCGACACCGTCATGACGACGGCTGAACCAATGACTCGCCAGTGCCCTCCCAGCACCAGCACGATCGGAAGCAGGAGTCCGAGTTGCGGCTTGATAGTCAGCATACCAAACAAAATTCCAGCGAGTATCGGCCGCCGCTCGAGGTTTGCCAGACCTCCGATCAAGAGCGCAGCGCTCAAGAAGCCATTTTGGCCGAGGAATAAGTTAACCGTGACGGCAGGTGCGACGGCCAGAAACACCCAGTATTTTCGTTCGACACCACATGATGTTGCCGCCCAAACATACAGGGCAAGCCCGGTGATGCACCACACAATGTACGACGGCAGAAAACCGAGCAAACCAAAGGGCCAAATGAAGAACAGAAGATGCGGCGGATACGACCAATACAGAGGTGCCAAATCGGGAATGCCGGTCACCTTCGCTATCGCAGCCATGTAGGCGCTGGGATCAAACCAGTCCGCAGGGCCGCCGGAAAAAGCCGATCGGCCGCCTATCCAAGTGTTCAGAAAATCTCGACCAACCGGAAAGCCGCCTGGGTCAAGTACGAACGATGGGAACGACTGGGCTGCTGCCAGTTGGAAGTCAAATATGACAACCGCCAGCAGAATGGCCGCAGCGACCACGGTGAGGGACGCGTAGATCCTTACTGATGCTGGATTGTCTGTGCCGAGCTTGCCATGACTCATTGTATGCTCAAAGGGTAAGGCCTCTGTTCGAGAGGCGCGATGGTTCTCAAGTTTGAGTTCCGCGCGGACGGCGACTAATGCGCAGTCCGCGCGATCAGCGGGCAACTTTCGATCACCGTGCCGGGGCGGGCGCCCTCAATGGTGACGCAGGGCCGGGAGCGATCGATGGTGAGCTCGTAGCGATCCAGCAGCGCGCTGCGGTCCGGATCGCCGCGCATGTGCAATTCGCGGACGCCGCCGGGCAGCGGCGTCTTCAGCCCGGCGCGAATGCGCTGGTCGAAGATGCCGCCGGGGACGATCGGCACGGCGATATCGGCGAGCAGGTAGAAGCGCGATTGGGAGGGCAGCTGCGGCGCGATATAGGCCAGCGGCTTGCCGAGGATGAAATAGGTCGCGGGCTGATCGAGCTCGTGGGCGATCTTCGGCCGGTAGACGTCGGACCAGGGGCGGTGCCACCAGTCCGCCGGCTGCGACCACGCTGCGATCGCGACTGCGAGCGTCAACGTCAACACGGCGAGCGGACGAGGGGACGCCGTCAGCGATGACGGTCCGGTGCTCGCAGCGAGGCGCGTGAGCAGGAGAACGATCAGCGGACCGCACAGGAGCTCCAGAACCACCGCATAGCGCTGGATCGAGAACAGGCCGAGCCATGCGAGGTAAGAGGCCGCAAACAGCACCACCAGCTGCACGTCACCCCGGGTGAGGATCGCGCTCTTGCGCCTCGCGCGGACCCACAGGCCGACCACGAGCAGGACCATCACCACCGCGAAGCGCGCGTCGCGGAACGGATGCTCCGCGCCTCGGTGGTCGCCGATCAGCCAGTAGAAGGGGTAGGCCAGTGCGTCGAGCACGCCATGAGGCATGAACTGCGCATCCATCAGGTTGACGCCGGCCACCTCGCTCGACTGGAACAGTGCATTGAACAGCGGGAAGATCGGATTGCCGGTGTCGCGCCACGTGATCAGGCACCATACCCCGCCGGTGAGCGCCGCGCCGGCCATTCCGCCGATGCCAAGAAGCGTGATCGCCCGCAGCGGACGCGCGGAGACGATCAGCGCCGCGGCAGCGCCGATCGCGTAGACGACATTGGTCAGCTTCAGCCCGACGGCGGCACCGATCAGCAATCCCGCGAGCAGGACGCAGATCGCCGGTCGGCGATCCGCCACCAGGATCAGAAGGCAGCCGCCGATCACGGGCAAGGCCAGCAGCACGTCGGAAAAGCTCGTGCCGACTTCCGAGAGCGTCATCGGACCCGAGGCAGCGATGACGACCACTGCTGCGACCGACGCGATGGTTGCGGCCTGGCGCAGCACCAGACGCGCGAACAGGCAGATCAGCGCAAGGTTGAGGCCGTGAACAGCGCCGATGATCATCAGCCCATAGGGCGCCGGCAGCACGTGGCGGAGATAGTAGACGGGGAAATAGACGAGCGGATTGAAGTAGGTCTGAAAGCCCGGCGGGACCACATCGACGCCATAGCGGCCGTTGAGAACGGCCCAGACATTGTATTCGTGGTAGTTCTGCCAATCCCAGTTGACGTCCTCTCCCATGGCCAGGGTGTAGAGCGCGCCTGCCAGCATCGAGCAGACGACAACGGCGATCGCTGCAAGCGCATTGCCGCGCTGCTTCGCCCTCCACGACCGCCGCAGCCTGTCGGCCGCGGGAAGGGACATGACCTCTCGCGGATCGGAAGAAATCGCCGCGCGTTCCAGCATCAAGGCGCCATATGCGCCGGGAACATCACGAGCAGAGCCGGGTCGCTGAACCGCAGAAAGCCCGCTCGTGAAACGCATTGCCGAATTCCAATTTACAACCGTAGGACTACGGGTAGCCAGTTAAGGTTGCGTGAATCTTTGCGAGAATTTTCTGATTTGACACCTAGAGATTGTGGATGTCGGAAACGGGAACGAGGGCGGAGTGCGTTGCAGAACGAAGCCCACGCGCGCGCCGACGCAGCTTGACGCCTCCGTCCGCCCACCATGACGCCCCACGCATTTGCATCTTGTCATTCACCCTGAATAGTTGTTCAGTCCTTGCGGGGCGATTTGCATCTATTGCGTGAGAAGCGTTCGGCCGCACGGCGTGCGGCCGGCGTGTGGGACAGGAAGCGCGCCATGGTTTATCGGCGGACGCATCAAGTGGTGAAGCGCCTTGCGGCGCGGCGCAGCGCCATACTGGCGGCGGCGCGGGAGGCGGCGGCGGAAGGCGGGATGGCGGCGGTGCAGATCGCGCCGGTCGCGGTCCGGGCCAATGTCGCGGCCGGCACCGTCTACCGCTATTTCCCCTCCAAGGCCGAGCTGATCTCCGAGCTCATTGCCGAGGTCTCCCGCGACGAGCTCGCGGCGATCCGAAGGGCGGCCGATGCCGCGCCGGGGCCGTCCTCGGCGCTGGCGGCCGCCGTGACCACGGTGGCGGTGCATACGCTGTCGCAGCGCAGGCTGGCCTGGGGCATCCTGGCCGAGCCGGTCGATGTCGATGTCAGCGCCTCGCGCCTTGCCAGCCGGCGCGAGATCGCCGGCGAGATCGCCTCCCGGATCGACGCCGCCGTGCGTGCCGGCCATCTGCCGGCGCAGGACACCGCGCTTGCGGCCACCGCCTTGCTCGGCGCGCTGCATGAGGCGCTCGTCGGCCCGCTCGCGCCCGACAATCTCGATGATCCCGTCAAGATGCGCGATGCGGTGCAGACCGTGACCCTGCTGGCGCTGCGCGCCGTCGGCGTCATGGACGCTCGTGCCCGCGGCCTCGTGGTGCAGCAGACGCTGCTGCCGACGACCAAGGCACTGGTCGGCGCCTGAGCCGACCCGCCACCGGGATCGCCCGGGCCCGCTGTTATCCTGCTACATCAGCATTTTCCCGGCCGGACTGATCAACCCCGGTGGGACGCTTCAGAAGAATGAGCCCGGCGGTCACAATGAGGACGGCTCCGGCGATCGTGGAGCCTTGCGGGATATCCTTGAAGACAAGATAGCCGATGGCTGTGGAACCGAGCAGTTCGAGATAGACCAGCGGCGACAGGGTGGACGCTTCGGCGAAGCGAAATGCCGCGATGGACAGGACATGACTGACAGCAGAGAGCGCACCCAAAGCCAGAAAGAACATGACAGCGTCCCAAGCCGGTGTGGTCCAGGTCAAGATGGCTTGTGGCGTCAGGAGCACCATGCCGACGACACACTGGAAGGCGAGCGTCTTGACGGGATCGCTGACCAGAGAAGCCTGCCGCGTTGCGATCAGATAGAGCGCGAACGTTAGCCCGGCGCCGAGCGCCAGCAGGATGCCGGGCTCGATGTCGCCGTCCGGGCGCAGAATGACGATGGCGCCGGTGAAGCCCAGCGCCAGGCTCGCGATCTTTCCGCGCGTCAACCGCTCCTTCAGCACGATGGCGGCGAGCGCAACCGCGATGACCGGCCCGACGAAATAGGCGCTGACCGCTGTGGCGAGCGGAACGGTCGCGATGGACAGGAAGTAAAGCGTCATTCCGGTGACGAGGAACACCGTCCGCAGCATATGGGAGGGGCGCCGTTCGGCGGGAAAGATCTCTCCTTTGTACCTGATCGCGGCCACCGGAAGGACGACGGCGCTTGCCACGGCGTAGCGCGCCCAGGCGATGAAGAGCGGCGAATAGTCGGCGCTCAGATATTTGGCGATCCCATCGACCAGCGGGATCGAAAGCATCGCGGCCGCCATGAGCACGATGCCCAGCGTCGGGCGGGCGCGGGCTTCGGATTCTACGGTGGTGGCCATATAACCGGTTCCTAGCGATAGCGGCCTGGTGCAGCAGACGCTGCTGCCTGCGAACACGGCGCTGGTCGGGACCTGAAGAAATCGCGCCGCGAGCCAAAAGGCGACCTGATCGCGCTCAGGCCATTGCCCGAGCGTGTCTTTTCGCAAAACCCCGGCAAGGTCCGGCCAGAGTGGCCGGCTACTGTGCATGGGGTTGTTTTTCGACTTTTTGTTTGGCCGCCCCCGGCGGGCCTCACATGTTGGCGTCGCCCTCGGGGCCGACCGAGGCGATGCGCACCATGTTGGTGGTGCCGGGGATGCCGAGCGGCACGCCGGCGACGATGATGACGCGCTGGCCGGCGCGGACGAAACCGTCGCGGAAGGCGATCTGGCCGGCGCGGCTCACCATGTCGTCCTGGTCGCGCGCGTCCTCCGCCACCACGCAATGCACGCCCCAGGCGACCGCGAGCCGGCGGCCGGCGGTGATGTTCGGCGTGATCGCCACGATCGGCGGCTTCGGCCGCTCGCGCGCCACGCGCACGGCGGTCGAGCCCGATGAGGTCCAGCAGATCAAGGCCGGCAGGTCGAGCGTCTCGGCGATCTGCCGCGCGGCGTCGGCGATGGCATCGCCCGCGGTGGATTCCGGCGCCGGACGTTGGGCCATGATCACCGAACGGTAGGTCGGATCGCGCTCGACCTCCTCGCCGATGCGGTTCATGGTCGAGACCGCCTCGACCGGGAATTTGCCGGCCGCCGATTCCGCCGACAGCATGATGGCGTCGGCGCCCTCATAGACCGCGGTGGCGACGTCGGAGACTTCGGCGCGGGTCGGCACCGGCGACTGGATCATCGATTCCAGCATCTGGGTCGCGATCACCACCGGCTTGCCGGCGCGGCGCGCCATCCGCGTCATCTGCTTCTGCAGGCTCGGCACCCGCTCCAGCGGCAGCTCGACGCCGAGGTCGCCGCGCGCCACCATCAGCGCATCGGAAGCCTCGATGATGTCGGCGAGGCGGTCGATCGCCTGCGGCTTCTCGATCTTGGCCATCACGGCGGCCCGGCCGCGGATCATCTTCTTGGCCTCGATGACGTCGTCGGCGCGCTGCACGAAGGACAGCGCGATCCAGTCGACGCCGGTGACGAGGGCGGCCTCGAGGTCGGCGCGGTCCTTGGGCGTCATCGCCGAGACCGGCAGGTCGGTGTCGGGCAGGCTGACGCCCTTGCGGTCGCTCATCTTGCCGCCGACCACGACACGCGTCACCGCATGCTCCTTCGAGGTCTCCTCCGCGATCAGCCGCACCTTGCCGTCGTCGAGCAGCAGCGCATGGCCGGGCCTGAGCGCCGCCAGGATCTCCGGATGCGGGAGCTGGACGCGCGTGGCATCGCCGGGTGTCTTGTCGGAATCCAGCGTGAAGGTCTGTCCGTTCTGGAGCTGGATCGCCCCTTCGGCAAAGGAGCCCAGTCTCAGCTTCGGGCCCTGCAGGTCGACCAGGATGCCGATCGGCCGGCCGTAGCTGCTCTCGACGTTGCGGATCGTCGCCACCAGCTCCCGCATCTTGTCATGCGGGGTGTGGCTCATGTTGATGCGGAACAGGTCGGCGCCGGCCTCGAACAGGCGGCGGATCATCGCGAGGTCTGAAGAGGCTGGTCCCAGGGTCGCGAGAATCTTGATACGGCGAAGGCGCCTCATGGCTTATTTCCAGACGGGGGTGGCAGGCCGGGCGAGCCCGGGGGCGTAGCACCGGGCGGGCTATTGGGCAAACCCGGAACGCCGCCCGGGCCCACCGGGCCGGGCAGGCCAGGCACGCGCTGCTGCGCCGGCTGTTCGTTGGCGTCGGTCAGCTGCACCGTCCAGGCGCGCTGCTCGCCGGTGTCGACCTCGAAATAGCCTGTGCGGTCATAGCCGCGCGCCAGGCAATCCTCGGTGCCGCGGATGGTGAACTCCTTGTCGCGGGAGCACATGAAGGCCTGGCCCGACCATTCGCCGCCGCGGTCGTAGTCGATGGCGTAGATGTAGTAGTACCGGGCGACCAGCGTGCCGCGCAGCAGCGTCTCGCAGGAACGGGACGAGATGTTCCACCAGCCCTCGGTGGTCCAGCCCTCGGCGTCCTTGTAGCCGAGCGCGATCCCGACCCGGCTCGACGTGTTGTTGCAGAGGCGGAAATCGGCGGAGGCCGGGCCGGCGTAGAGGCACGCCAGGGCGACCACCAGCACCGGGACCAACCGGGCGAGCAGGTAAAGCAGGGAGCGGGGAGATTCGGCAGTCATTGTCGCGGAAGCTATACCAGATCATTGACGATTTGGCGTTGGGCCGGGGGCAGCCGGGCAGTGGCCCCTTTGCGCCGCGATATGGCAAAATCTGTGACAAGACCCACCTGATCCCGTAACCCTGCCCCGGAACGGACCTTGAGGAAGACAGCCATGGCAATCGACGACAAAACCAGAACGGAGCTCGAGGCGGCCGCTTTTCGGCGCTTGGTCGAGCATCTGCGGAGCCGCACCGACGTCCAGAACATCGACCTGATGAATCTGGCCGGCTTCTGCCGCAATTGCCTGTCCAACTGGCTCAAGGACGCCGCGGACGCCCAGGGCGTCGCCTTGAGCAAGGACGAGAGCCGGGAGGCCGTCTACGGCATGCCCTATGAGACCTGGAAGGCGAAGCACCAGGGCACGGCCACGCCCGAGCAGCTCGAGGCGATGAAGAAGGTCCATCCCCACGGGCATTGAACCGCCCATCGCCGAGCCCTGAGTCGCACCACACAACAGCTTTCTGTGCGTCGGCGCAGGAAGGTGTGGGCGCGCTGTGGACGAGCGCGATGCTTGCTTGAACGCTGGGAGCGCCGACCCTAAGGGTCTACCCAGCACGCGCGGTGAGGGATGCCGGCGTCACCTCGTTTTGCCAGTTCCATTGGGAGTACCAAGATGGCCACCTCCGCCGCCGTCCGCGACGACGAGCCCGCGACGAAATTCGCCAAGGACCAGCTCAAATCCATCATCGAGCGCATCGAGCGGCTGGAGGAAGAGAAGAAGGCGATCTCCGACGACATCCGCGACGTCTATGCCGAAAGCAAGGGCAACGGCTACGACGTCAAGGCGCTGCGCACCATCGTGCGCCTGCGCAAGCAGGACCCCAACGAGCGCGCCGAGGCCGAGACCATCCTCGAGACCTACATGCAGGCGCTGGGGATGCTCTGAGGCGCCCCGCCCGGTCGGCGTTGCAGCGCACCAAGCTTGGGCAAAATCTCGGCATCTGCTAGGTTGCTCGGTGAAGGGACCGAGCGATGGATGTGCCGGGACCAGAGCGCAGGCTTGCCGCGGTTCTCGCTGCCGACATGGTCGGCTTCAGCCGGCTGATGGAGGTCGACGAGGCCGGCACTCTTGCGCGCCTCAAGACCCATCGTGTCGAGCTCATCGATCCCGCCATTGCCAAGAATCGCGGCCGTATCATCAAGACGACCGGCGACGGCATGCTCGCGGAATTCCACAGCGTCGTTGATGCCGTGCTATGTGCGGCCGAGGTTCAGCGCCGCATGGCGCGGCGCAATGCCGACGTCCCGCCGCCGCGGTGGATCCAATTCCGCATCGGCATCAATCTCGGCGACGTCATCGTCGATCAGAACGACATATTCGGCGATGGCGTCAACGTCGCGGCGCGGCTGGAAACGCTGGCCGAGCCCGGAGGAATCTGCGTCTCCGGCGCGGTGCGCGATCAGGTCGGCGACCGGCTCGACGGCGTTCAGTTCGACGATCTCGGTGAACAGAGCGTCAAGAACATCGCCCGTCCGATCCGCATCTTCCGCATTCGGCTGGCGGAGGGGCCCGCAAGCCTGCCTGACGGGTCCAATCGTGCTCTGACGCCGCCGGGTGTTTCGAAGAAGCCGTCCATCGCCGTGCTGCCGTTCGCCAATATGAGCGGCGATCCGGAGCAGGAGTTCTTCGCTGACGGTCTCACCGAGGACATCATCACCGAGCTTTCGCGCTTCCACGACCTGCTCGTCATCTCCCGCAACTCGACGTTCGTCTACAAGGGAAAGGCCGTAAAGGTCCAGGACATCGGCCGTGAGTTCGGAGTCGACTATGTCATCGAGGGCAGCGTTCGCAAGGCCGGCGAGCGCGTCCGCGTCACCGTGCAGCTGATCGATGCAGAGACCGACCGCCATATCTGGGCCGAACGTTACGACCGCGAGCTCCGGGATATCTTCGCCATCCAGGACGAGATGACCCGCGCGATCGTGGCGACGTTGCCGGGGCGAGTAGAAGCCGCAACGCACGACCGCACCAAGCGCAAGCCGACCGACAACATGCCCGCTTACGAATGCGTGCTGGCTGCAAAGCTCCTGCATCATCGATCAACCCGCGACGACAACGCTCAGGCGCAGACGCTGCTCAACCGTGCGCTGGCGATGGATCCGAACTATGCCCACGCTCATGCCTGGAAGGCATGCGTGCTCGGTCAGTGCTGGATCTATGGCTGGTGCGCCGACCGCGATGCGACCTTCGAGCAGGTTGCTTCGGAGCTGGAAATTGCGTTGGCGCTCGACGACAACGACGCGGACGTACACCGAATTCTCGCCGCGCTGAATCTGACGCGACACGACTACGAAAAGGCCACCTATCACCAGGAGCGTGCACTCGCCCTCAATCCGAACTACGACCTCGTCGTCGTGCAACAGGGAGAGCTTCTGACCTGGCTGGGCCTGCCGGAGGAAGGCATCGACTGGATCAGGAAAGCGATGCGTCTCAACCCCTATCATCCCGAGCGCTTCTGGAGCCATCTGGGCCGCGCCTATTATTGCGCGGAGAAATACGCCGAGGCCGCCGAGGCGTTTTCAAGGATCACGCGCCCCGACTATACCCATCATGCGTTCCTGGCGGCGACATTCGCGCAGATGAAGAACGCGATCGCGGCCGGCGCTCACGCCGCCGAGGTCTTGAAGCGCGAACCGGGATTCTCGGTGGCAGCTTATCTTGCGACGCTGCACTACAAGCGCGAGCCCGACCGGCAGCGTCACGAGGCCGGCCTCATCGCGGCCGGCTTGCCGGCTTGATCGACCCCGGGCAAGGACGAACAGAGAGAGCTTTGCTGGTACAGAGGACTCAGCGCAGCGCGGCGGTGCGCACGACGAACGACGTCGTCTCGAGCTTTGCGGTCGCGCTGCCCGAAAAATTGTCGCAGGACAGGCCCTGCATCGGGTCGTCGGAGAAGCCCATCGCGATCACCGAGCGCGGCTTGACGAAATAGCCGCGCAGCGCCGCGGTATCGAGCTCGCCCATCAGCGTCACCGACATCGCGTGGCTGGCGCTCGGCGACAGCATCACGATTTTGAGCCAGATGCTCTCGCCCTTGGCCGCAGACAGGCGGGTCGCGGTTGCGACCCTGCCGTCGACGCTCTTGCCGACCACGCTGTTGATCTCCGGCGCCTGAGCCACGCTGCGGGGGCGGGTGGTGCGCGGGATCGGCGCCGAGGCGGCGACGACATTGCCGCGGTCGACCGGGGAGGCCGCCGGCGCGTAAGCCAGGGCGTGCAGGGCCGCGTTGGACACGCTCGCGGTCGGTTGCGGATCGGTGGCCGCGGCCAGCGCCTGGCGCGCCTTCAGCGCGGCGACCTGCGCCGGCGTCGCCTGCTGCGGCGTCGCCGGAACGTCATCCCAGAAGCCGCGCGCATTGATGATGTCGGCCGGGGTCTCCGGCTTTCCGTCAACAGGCTTGCCGGAAGCGGGCTTGTCAGCCACGGGCGCGGGCTTCGGCTTGGGCGGCGCGACGATCTGCGCATCGGCCGACGCGAGCTGGATCGCGGCGGCGATCTGCGGCTTGGCGCGCGGCGTCGGCACCGGCTCGGCGGGCTTGGCGGCGGCTGCGACGACGGTCGGTGCCGCCGGCTTCGCGGCCGGGGCGGGCGCGCCCTCGTCATCCTCGTCGCTGGCGGCCGGAGCTGCCGGCTTGCTCCTGAACAAGGCTGCGAAGAAATTCGGCTTGCTGCCGGCATCATCGCCGTTGCCGCGCCGCTCGATCTCGGCCTTGGCGAGCTCATAGTTCTTCAGCGGCACGCCATCGGTCGGCAGATGCACCGTCTTGCCGTCCGGGAAGACGCGGGCGAGCTGGTCATGCGTCATCCGCGGCCAGTGCCGGACGCTGCCGGTGTCGAGGTGCACGAAAGGCGAGCCGGATGTCGGATAGAAGCCGACCCCGCCGCGCTGCAGGCGCAGGCCGGCGAAGCGGATCTGCTCCAGCGGTACGCCGGGGATGAAGAAGTCTATCGCATGGCCCAGCATGTGCTGGCTGGCGCGCGCCACGCCGGAGGAGCGGCGGCGGAGCATGGCGTTGGTGGCGGGGGAGCGATAGGAGGAGATGATCTGAATCGGCTGCTTGCCGTCGACGTCCCGATAGACTTCCCAGAGGATGTCGAACAGGCGACGGTCCATGACCGTCTGTTCCTGGGTACGCCAGTCGCGCAGGAAGTGGTTGAGCTGCTTCAGCGCCGCCTCGTCGTAGCGCCCGTCGCGCTTGAAGGTGACGGTGAGGTCTTCGCCGGAATGGGTGTGGTGGAACGAGAGCGTCTTGGTCTCGTTCAGAGCGGCGGCGTCATGAACCGAACCGGCGGCCGCAAGCAGCAATGCAGCCGCAAGGCCGATCCGGGATCCGGCCTTCACGCCCGCATGGGACAACGACAGCACAACGAATTGGCGTGCGAGACCAGTCAGCACGTATGAGCCCACCCAGTCGACGAGCGTTCAAATGGACTCTCCCGCCAACCCCGTTAGCAGCGCGAAAGAGGATGAACGCTTTCTTAAAGCGAGAAGGTTAATTTGAGGTTGACCTTCTCGCCCCCAAACCAAGTCAGATTACGATCCTAAGCGGTTGACTGTGGCAAAAAAACGCCCGCCGCCCCATCGCAGGTCGCAGCATGGTTAACGTCAACGACCCCATCCTGGGGACGGGGTCGCTGATTTCCTTGCAGAATTTCAGGAAAACGAGTGCGGGACGGGCGTCAGCGGGTAAACACCCGCTGCTGTTGCGGACGGCGGCCGACCGGTGCCGGGGGCACGGCCTGGGTGGGCGCCCCGAACAGCCGCTCGAAGAAGTTCGGCCCGGACGAGCCGAAGCCGCTGCCGTTGTTGGCCACGGCCACTCCGGAGGGCAGCGTCGTTGCCGGACGCGAATAGCTCGGCTGGGAATGCGCCACGACGGCCTCGAGGTCCTTGCCGCGGTTGTTCTTCAGGACGTTGATCATGGCCGCGTCGCGGCCATAGACGTCCTTGCGGAACTGCAGCTTGCCGGCCTCATCCACGAACGCGGTCTGATAGGTGATGTTGACCGGGATTGGGGTCGGGAATTTCAGGTCGATCTCGCTTTTGCCGTACATGCTGCGGATGCGCTCCGGCGTGTACTTCTCGTTCGGCATGACGATGTTGAGCAGAACGGAGGCGTACTGATCCGGATTCTGCACGCGCATGCAGCCATGGCTGAAGGCGCGCTCTTCCTTGGCGAACAAATGCTTGTCCGGCGTGTCGTGTTGATAGACGAGGAACTTGTTCGGGAAGTTGAAGCGGATGCGGCCGAGCGCGTTGGCTTCGCCCGGCGGCTGCGAAATGTGCACCGAGCCGTCGCGGTTTTGCTCAAGCCTCAGGCCCATGCGTTGAAGCACGGTCGGGTCCTGCTGCAATGCCGGCAGGTACTCGTTGTAAACGATGGATGGCGGCACATTCCAGGTCGGGTTCACCGTGATGTACTTCATCGTCTCGGTGAGGAGCGGGGTGGCTTGCTTGCCCGGCTTGCCGGTGACGACGCGTGTGGTCCAGACCTGCTGGCCGCGTTGCATCACTTTCAAAGTGAAATCGGGAATGTTGAGGATGACATAGGCATCACCCAGCGACGGCGCGCCGAGCTCGCGCGGCAGCCAGCGCCAGCGTTCCATGTTCACCAGCACCACGTCGATCTGCTTGTCGCGCTTGGGGGTGTTGAGCGCCTTGACCGTCTTGTCGTCGAGGATGCCGGTCGCCTTCAACTCGGCGCCGCTCTGGAATTTGCGCACGGCTTCGGCGACCGCCGCGTCATAGCGGGTGTCGCTCGCGTTCTCGGCGAGGCCGAGCTTGGCGCGCAGTTGCGGCACGCGCGGATCTTCCACGACGATCTCAGCCTGCTTCTTGCCGGCAGGGGTGTATTTCAGCGCAGGGCCGTCGGCGATCTCGATCACCGGACCGCTGCCCTGGCCGCGCAGCTCGGCGAGCTTGGCCTTCAGCTCCTTGTAGAGCTTGTGCGGCGGGTTGTAACTCTCGAGCGCCGCGGAGGCGTCCGCCGCCGTCGTGACCTTGGCGAGCACTTCGCCGGGATCGACCGGATGCTCGGGATAGAGAATGTCGCCGCTCGCCTGCGACCAATGCATGCGGCCGCTCTGGGCGTGGCGCGCATAGTCGAACATGCTGGCGGTGAGCTTGAGCTCGGCATCAGCCAGCGCATCGGGGGTCGTGGCGGCGAAATCCGGCACCGGATAGTCGGCGGGATTGAGACCGTCGGACGCCGCGTCCTTGAGCCGTGCGATCACGCCCTTGGCCGCAGCAGTCAGGTTGCCGCCTTGCGTCCAGACCGGCGCGAAGTCGCGCGCGCCGTAGAACTTCTCAATCGCTGCACGCTCGTTCTTGCGGTCGAAATGGCGCGAGGTCTTAGCGCCGATGATGTCCTTGAGCTTGTCCGCGACCGGTTGGTCGGCGGTGGGCACGTTGCTTGCGGCCTTCACCGGTTCGGCGGCCGGTGCTGCGGGAGCCGCCGGCGTGGCCGTTGCGGTGTCGGCCTTGGCCGACTCGGTTTTCGCAGTCTCGCTCTTCGGCGCTTCCGGCGCGGATGTGGTGGCAACGTCGGAGGGCTTGGTCTCCACCTTGTCCGCCGTGGGCGCGACGTTCACCTTGGCGGAATCCCTTGCGACGTCCTTCGTGGAATCCTGCACCGTGGCGGTGGTGTCGAGCTTGATGTCGGCTGCAGTCGGGGGCGGGACGTTTGCCGGTTCGGGGCGCGGGATCGCGGCTTCGATCGCGAGTTCCGCGGCGCTGCTGCGCGGCAGATCCTGCGCCAGGGCCGAGCTGGCCGACACCGTGAGGAAGGTCGCCGCGACCGTCATCAAGACACGGTCAAAGCCCACACGGTGGTTCAAACAGTCACGCATTGTGTCGCACCCCTCGGGTGAACTGTTCCTTCATGGAACAGCTTCGTTATCGCTTATTGATGTTTCGGCTAAACCGCGCCGGCCTCTCGAAAGTTGCACGCCTGCACGCAACGATTCTGACGCAGACGATATACAGGCCCCGATTTTGCGGCCAGCGCTACCCGGGACAACTCACGACAAACTGACTTCAAGGGAGCCTCTTGGCAACGGATTGTACGGTTCTGCCACGCGCTTTTCCCTCTGTCTGTCACTTCCAGGTCACGGTTCAAATCGCAGACGAATTCCGTCGTCATGCGAACGGCTTAGAGCGTTCTCGCACCGCCGCGCGAAGCTTCGTTCGCACTGGGCTCAATGCGTCTCCTCGCCGCTTTTGCCGCCATGCCCGGGAACCCCGGCCTCGTCGAGTTTGCGGTAGAGCGTCGAGCGGCCGATTTTGAGTCGGCGAGCCACTTCGGACATCTGGCCGCGATAATGCGAGATCGCGAAACGGATGATCTCGTTCTCCATGTCCTCCAGCGGGCGGACATCCCCGGTCGCAGTGAGCATAGACAGCGTTCCCACCGCGGGGAGCGGGGCGATTGGTATTTCATTACCCGACACTACGGAGGGCGTCGCCGCCGGCTCGAGCAGCAACGGAGCGGTCGGAATATCCGTGACGGGATGCGCCTGCGAGGCGAGCAGAGGGAAGTCGCCGAGACCAAGCTGGTCCCCGTCGCTCATCACCACGGCGCGATAGACCGCGTTCTCGAGCTGGCGGATGTTGCCGGGCCAGTCGAGCTGGGCAAGATGGGCCATCGCCTCGCCGCTGATCCCGGTGATCGGGCGGCTCTCCTCGGCGGCAAAGCGCGCGATGAAATGCCTGAGCAGGTGCGGGATATCCTCACGCCGCGCGCGCAGCGAGGGGATCGTCAGCGGCAGCACGTGCAGCCGGTAGAACAGGTCTTCCCGGAATTGTCCCTGCTTCACCCGCTCCAGCAGCTTGCGATTGGTGGCCGAGATGATGCGGACGTCGACCTTGAGCGGCTTGCGGCCGCCGACCGATTCCACGGCGCCTTCCTGGAGCGCACGCAGCAGCTTTACCTGCGCCGTCAGCGGCAGCTCGCTGACCTCGTCCAGAAACAGCGTGCCGCCATGAGCCTCGACGAACTTGCCCGTGTGCCGCTCGGTGGCCCCGGTGAAGGCGCCCTTCTCATGGCCGAACAGGATGGACTCGACGAGGTTGTCGGGAATTGCGCCGCAATTGACCGCAACGAACGGCTTGGCCTTGCGCTCGCCGCTGCCATGGATGGCGCGCGCGAACATCTCCTTGCCGACGCCGGACTCGCCCTCGATCAGCACGGGGATCGCGGAGTTTGCCGCCTTCTGGGCGGCGCGCATCACGCCCGTCATCGCTTCGGAGCGGGTGATGATGTCGGAGAAGGTGAGCCGTCCTTCGCGGCTGTGACGGATGCGCTGCAATTCCCCCTTGAGCGCGGACGTGTTGAGCGCGTTGCGAAGCGAGACCTGGAGCCGCTCGACGCCGACCGGCTTGACGACGAAATCGGCCGCGCCCGCGCGCATCGCGGAGATCACGTTGTCGATACCGCCATGAGCGGTCTGCACGATGACGGGGACGCTCAGGCCGGCTTCGCGGATCTTCGCCAATACGCCCATGCCGTCGAGGCCGGGCATGACGAGGTCGAGGATGACGGCGTCGATGGCCGGTCCGTCGGGGGCAGTGAGGGCGGCAATTGCGGCGTCACCGGAGTCCACGACGACCGTCTCATAGCCGCATTTCTGCACCATGTTCTCGACCAGCCGGCGGGCTACAGCGTCGTCGTCGGCGATCAAAATACTGGCAGCCATGGTGTTCCCCGCACGCTACTACTATCTGTCTCGAATCGGGGCACTCTGGCCGAAGCCGATTAACGCACGCTTAAACCTTGATGCCCCCGCCTGCCGCCGCGATTGTTGAACACAGGTTTCCCACACAATGAATTCGCGCTCCAAGTCCGCCTTGAACAAATCTACCTTGAACAAGTCCGCTCTCAAGAAGTCCGCTCCCGGCAAGCCCGCTCTCCGCAAGCCAAGCACCAAAAAATCCGCCCCCAAGGCAAGGCCCTCCAAAGCTGCACCCTCCAAAGCTGCGAGCAAGACCGGCAAGCTTCCGGAGTGGAACCTGGCCGACCTCTATTCCGGGATCGAGGCGCCGGAGGTGGCGCGCGACCTCGAGAGAATGGATGCCGACTGCGTCGCCTTCGAGACGGACTACAGGGGCAAGCTGGCGACAGGGACAGCAAACGAAGATGGCGGAAAGTGGCTCGCCGAGGCGGTGCGACGCTATGAGGCGATCGACGATCTCGCCGGCCGTCTCGGCTCCTATGCCGGGCTCGTCCATGCCGGCGACAGTGTGGACCCTGCGATTTCAAAGTTTTACGGCGACGTGTCCGAGCGGCTGACGGCGGCGTCCACGCATCTGTTGTTCTTCGCGCTCGAGCTCAATCGGATCGATGACGATATTTTGAATCGCGCGATGCAGGCCGCCGAGCTCGCGCACTACGGTCCCTGGATCGAGGATCTGCGCAAGGAGAAGCCGTACCAGCTCGACGACAAGCTGGAGCAGCTTTTCCTGGAGAAGGCGCAGACCGGCTATTCAGCCTTCAACCGGCTGTTCGATCAGACCATCTCCAGCCTCCGCTTCAAGGTCGGCGCCAAGGAGCTCGCGATCGAGCCGACGCTGAATCTGCTGCAGGATCGCGACGGCGCCAAGCGCAAGAGCGCGGCGGAGGCACTGGCGAAGACCTTCAAGGCCAATGAGCGCACCTTTGCGCTGATCACCAACACGTTGGCCAAGGACAAGGACATCTCCGACCGCTGGCGCGGCTTCAAGGACGTGGCCGATTCCCGCCATCTGAACAATCGTGTCGAGCGCGAGGTCGTCGATGCGCTGGTCGCCTCGGTGCGCGCAGCCTATCCGAAACTGTCGCATCGCTATTATGCGCTGAAAGCGAAATGGTTCGGCAAGAAGCGGCTGGCCTATTGGGACCGCAACGCGCCGCTGCCTTTCGCGGCGACCGATGTCATCGCCTGGCCGGAGGCGCGCAGCATGGTGCTGACGGCCTATCGCGGCTTCTCGCCCAAAATGGCCGATATCGCCGAGCGCTTCTTCACCGACCGCTGGATCGACGCGCCGGTCCGGCCGGGCAAGGTGCCCGGGGCGTTCTCGCATCCGACCACGCCGTCAGCGCACCCTTACGTTCTCATGAACTACCAGGGCAAGCCGCGCGACGTGATGACGCTCGCGCATGAGCTCGGCCATGGCGTCCATCAGGTGCTCGCGGCAAAGAACGGCGCGCTGATGGCGCCGACGCCGCTGACCCTGGCGGAGACCGCGAGCGTGTTCGGCGAAATGCTCACCTTCAAGCGGCTGCTGGCCCAGACCAAGAGCGCGAAGCAGCGCCAGGCGCTGCTCGCCGGCAAGGTCGAGGACATGATCAACACCGTGGTGCGGCAGATCGCGTTCTATTCCTTCGAGCGTGCGGTCCACACCGAGCGCAAGAACGGCGAGCTCACCGCGACGCGGCTCGGCGAGATCTGGCTGTCGGTGCAGGGCGAGAGCCTTGGACCGGCGATCGAGATCAAGGCGGGCTACGAGAACTACTGGATGTACATCCCGCACTTCATCCATTCGCCGTTCTATGTCTACGCCTACGCGTTCGGCGACTGTCTCGTGAACTCGCTCTATGCCGTCTACGAGAACGCGGCCGAGGGGTTCGCCGAGCGCTATCTCGACATGCTCGCCGCCGGCGGCACCAAGCACTATTCCGAGCTGCTGCGGCCATTCGGGTTAGATGCGAAGGACCCAAAGTTCTGGGACGGCGGACTCAGCGTCATCGCCGGAATGATCGACGAGCTGGAGGCGATGGGCTGACGCATTCGCCATCCGTAAAACATCCGTTGAACCGACTCGTTGGTTGTGTTATACAAGTGTATAACGCGCCGGAGGTCAGCCATGAAAATTGAGATCAAGAAGATCGGCAATTCGGATGGTTTGCTGTTGCCACGCGAGCTGATGCAGCGCCTCGATCTCAAGCGCGGCCAGCAATTGCATGTAGTGGAATTGCCTGGTGGTGGTTTTCAGCTGCTGCCCTACGACCCCGATTTCGAACGGACGATGGAGATCGCCGACGAGATCATGGATAAGTATCGCGACACGCTCGCTACGCTCGCAAAATAGCTGGCGATGCGCATGAGCGATCCTCAGGAGCCGCTCTGGGTCACTTACGAGCAGGCTGTCGCAATTCATGGTCGACAGCTCCGGCGCTTCGGCGGTGCGCCGGGATTGCGCGACGAAGGCATGCTGCGCTCGGCGCTGGAGCGCCCGATCAACGAATGGCGCTCGGAACAGGCGCCGTTGGACGAACTCGCTGCAGCCTATGCATTCGGCCTCGCGAAAAATCATGCATTCGTCGATGGAAACAAGCGCATCGCCTTCATGGCCATGATGGCTTTTCTTCGCAAGAACGGCGTAGCTTTCAGCCCCGATCCCGCGGAAGCGACAACGATCATCCTCTCCATCGCCGCCGGCGAAGTCAGTGAGGAGAGTCTGACGCGATGGATCCGGGACAATTGGAATTCCAAATGACCCGATTTGCGGGAAAACCCCGCCTCGGTGCCGTTGCCCTGTCTAAATCTTTCAGGTATCCCAGCCCGAGAATTCGACGTTCGACTGGGGACATTCCATGGCTGACCATAGCGAAGTGGCGTACACCACCGCCGACGGCAACGACTACGTTGCCCACGAGCAGACCTATGAGGGCTTCATCAGGCTGGTGAAGTACGGCACGGTCTCGGTCGCGCTCATCGTGATCCTGATGGCGGTCTTTCTGACCTGATCCATCGTCGGCTGCATCCGCCAACGCCGGCGGCTGCTCATTAAATTTGCATACAAGCCGGTTTCAAAACCGGTATCCAAACGTTGCGGGAGTAACGCTAAGTTCGCGTGCGCGTTTTTGTCCGCGTCGCCGGAGGGCCTATGAAGATCGCCGTTGCCAAAGAAATAGATCCGTCGGAGCCGCGGGTCGCCGCTTCGCCTGATACGGTGAAGAAGTTCAAGGCGTTGGGCGCCGAGATCGCCGTCGAGCCGGGTGCCGGCATCAAATCGGGCCTGCCGGATTCCGAATTCACCGCGGTCGGCGCCACCGTCAGCGCTGACGCGCTCAAGGACGCCGACATCATCATCAAGGTGAAGCGCCCTGAGGCATCCGAGCTGGCGCAGTACAAGCGCGGCGCCCTCGTCATCGCCATCATGGACCCCTACGGCAACGATGCCGCGCTGAAGACGATGGCCGATGCCGGCATCGCCGCCTTCGCGATGGAATTGATGCCGCGCATCACCCGAGCGCAGGTGATGGACGTGCTGTCCTCGCAGGCCAACCTCGCCGGCTACCGCGCCGTGATCGAGGGCGCCGAAGCCTTCGGCCGCGCCTTTCCGATGATGATGACCGCAGCCGGCACCGTGCCTGCCGCAAAGGTGTTCGTGATGGGCGTCGGCGTCGCCGGCCTCCAGGCGATCGCGACCGCGCGCCGTCTCGGCGCCGTCGTGACCGCGACCGACGTGCGGCCCGCCACCAAGGAGCAGGTGGAATCCCTCGGCGCGAAATTCCTCGCTGTCGAGGACGAGGAGTTCAAGAACGCGCAGACCGCCGGCGGCTACGCCAAGGAAATGTCGAAAGAATACCAGGCCAAGCAGGCCGCGCTCACCGCCGAGCACATCAAGAAGCAGGACATCGTCATCACCACCGCGCTGATTCCGGGCCGCCCGGCGCCGAAGCTCGTCAGTGCCGACATGGTCAAGTCGATGAAGCCCGGCTCGGTGCTGGTCGATCTCGCCGTCGAACGCGGCGGCAATGTCGAGGGCGCCAAGGCCGGCGAAGTCGTCGACCTCGATGGCATCAAGATCGTCGGCTACACCAACGTTGCGGGTCGCGTTGCGGCCTCGGCCTCCAGCCTCTACGCGCGCAACCTGTTCTCCTTCATCGAGACCATGATCGACAAGAAAGAGAAGAAGCTCGCCGTCAACTGGGACGACGAACTCGTCAAGGCTACCGCGCTGACGAAGGACGGCGCCGTGATCCACCCTAACTTCCAGCCGAAAGCTTAAGGAGAGATTGCCATGGAGCACGCTGCACAGGTCGTCGACCCCTTCATCTTCCGGCTGTCGATCTTCGTCCTCGCCGTCTTCGTCGGCTATTTCGTGGTGTGGTCGGTGACGCCCGCGCTGCACACGCCGCTGATGAGCGTGACCAACGCGATCTCCTCGGTGATCGTGGTCGGCGCGCTGCTCGCCGTCGGCGTCGGCATGGTTTCGAGCGGCTCGGGCTGGGCGCGCGGCTTCGGCTTCGTCGCGCTCGTCTTCGCCTGCGTGAACATCTTTGGCGGCTTCCTTGTCACCCAGCGCATGCTGGCGATGTACAAGAAGAAGTCGAAGTAAGCGGCCACCTCGGGCTGAAGGGATCAATGGGGACCTGAGATGAGCGCCAATCTCTCTGCATTCTTGTATCTCGTGGCGGGGGTGCTGTTCATCCTGTCGCTGCGCGGGCTGTCGAGCCCGGCAACCTCGCGCCAGGGTAATCTGTTCGGCATGATCGGCATGGCGATCGCGGTCGCCACCACGCTGGCGAGCCATCCGCCGGCGGATGGCGTGGCCTGGGTCCTCGTGATCCTCGCGGTCGCGATCGGCGGCGGCATCGGCGCGGTGATCGCCCGCCGCGTGCCGATGACCTCGATGCCGGAACTGGTCGCCGCCTTCCACTCGCTGGTCGGCATGGCCGCGGTGCTGGTCGCTGCCGGCGCGTTCTACGCGCCTGAGGCCTTCGACATCGGCAAGCCTGGCGCCATTCATGCATCAAGTCTGGTCGAAATGTCGCTCGGTGTCGCCATCGGCGCGCTGACCTTCACCGGCTCGGTGATCGCCTTCCTGAAGCTGTCCGCGCGCATGAGCGGCGCGCCGATCATCCTGCCGTTCCGCCACATCATCAACATCGCGCTGGCCGTCGCGCTGGTGTTCTTCATCGTCCGTCTCGTCCTCACCGGCGGCGCGTTCGACTTCTGGATGATCACCATCATCGCGCTGGCGCTCGGCGTGCTCATGATCATCCCGATCGGCGGCGCCGACATGCCGGTCGTGATCTCGATGCTGAACTCCTATTCGGGTTGGGCGGCCGCCGGCATCGGCTTCACGCTCGGCAATTCCGCGCTGATCATCACCGGCGCGCTGGTCGGTTCCTCGGGCGCGATCCTGTCCTACATCATGTGCCACGCGATGAACCGGTCCTTCATCTCGGTCATCCTCGGCGGCTTCGGCGGTGAGACCGCGGCGGCCGGCGGCGCCACGGGCGAGCAGAAGCCCGCCAAGCTCGGCTCGGCGGACGATGCGGCCTTCATCATGAAGAACGCCTCCAAGGTCATCATCGTGCCCGGCTACGGCATGGCGGTGGCGCAGGCCCAGCACGCGCTGCGCGAGATGGCGGACATGCTCAAGAAGGAAGGCGTCGAGGTGAAATACGCCATTCACCCGGTCGCCGGCCGCATGCCCGGCCACATGAACGTGCTGCTGGCCGAAGCCAACGTGCCCTATGACGAGGTGTTCGAGCTCGAGGACATCAACTCCGAATTCGCGCAGGCCGACATTGCCTTCGTGATCGGCGCCAACGACGTCACCAACCCGGCGGCCGAAGAGGACAAGACTTCGCCGATCTACGGCATGCCGGTGCTCCAGGTCTGGAAGGCCGGCACGGTGATGTTCATCAAGCGCTCGCTGGCGTCGGGCTATGCCGGTATCGACAATCCGCTGTTCTACCGCGACAACACCATGATGCTGCTCGGCGACGCCAAGAAGGTCACCGAGAACATCGTCAAGGCGATGTGACGGGGGGAGGGACCGTGGCCATCAATTAGGAATGGCACCAGTCCGATCGCATGCCGCCCAAGGCGTGCGCGAGCAGCGCGTCGCCTGGCACGCTGCCCACAAGGCGGCGTGCAGCTGCCGCGACGTTCCGGCGAGCCTGCGACCGACGTCATGAAATTGCTGCGGAGCCGTCGCAAGCCCTAGTCTCAAGCGAGGGAGCGGCCGCGCAATGATGAGCATTGTCAAGTGGATCGCCATCGTGCTCCTGACCGTCTATTGCGCCGGTCTCCTCGTGCTGTACGTCCGCCAGCGCGAGATGCTGTTTCCGATCCCGCCCGCCGGCCGCACCGCACCCGATGCTGCGGGCCTTCCCGAGGCGCAAGAGCATGTCCTGACCACGTCTGATGGCGAGCAGGTCATCGTCTGGCACGTGCCGGCCAAGCCCGGTCGTTCCGTGATCCTCTACTTCCACGGCAATGGCGATTTTCTCGCCGGCCGCGTTGGTCGTTTCAAGGCGATGACCGCCGACGGCACCGGCCTCGTTGCGCTGTCCTATCGCGGCTATGGCGGCTCGAGCGGGATGCCGAGCGAGCAGGGCCTGCTGCGCGACGCTGCAGCCGCCTACGCGTTCACCACCGCGCGCTATGCGGCGGAACGAATCGTCGCCTGGGGCTTTTCGCTCGGGACGGGCGTCGCGGTCGCGCTCGCCTCGGAGCGTCGCGTTGGAAAACTCATCCTGGAGGCGCCCTATACGTCGACGGCCGACATTGCGGGGTCATCGTTCTGGTTCGTTCCGGTCCGCCTTCTGATGCGCGACCCGTTCCATTCGGACCAGCGCATGTCGCGCGTCACGGTGCCGCTGCTCGTCATGCATGGCACCAATGACCTTGTCATTTCGATCGTCTTCGGAGAGCGTCTGTTCGCGCTCGCCCGCGAGCCCAAGCGGTTCGTTCGCATCGAGGGCGGCGGGCACGACGATCTCGATCAATATGGCGCGATCGAAACGGCGAGAGGCTTCATTGGCGGCTGACGGCTTGGCTCAACGTTACATCCCCGCGCTCGCTGCCTCCTGCTTGACGCTTCTGCCGCAGAATGCGCTTGCCGCGACCGGCCTCGATGGTGCGGCGATGCGCTGGCCTTATGCGCTGCCCTTTGCCGGCTTGTTGCTGTCGATTGCAATGGGGCCGCTGCTGTTGCCGAAGATCTGGCATCACCACTACGGCAAGATCACCGCCGCCTGGTCGCTGCTGGCGCTCGCCGCGCTCGTCGTCTTTGCCGGCGGCGCGGCGACCTTGGCGGCGCTGGTCCATGCCATGCTCGCCGAATATCTCGGCTTCATCGTGCTGCTGTTCGCTCTCTATGTCGTGGCCGGCGGCATCCTCATCACCGGCGACATCAAGGGCACGCCGGCGGCGAATGTCGGCATCCTCGCGCTCGGCACGCTGGGGGCGAGCATCGTCGGCACCACGGGTGCCGCGATGATCCTGATCCGCCCCTTGATCCGCGCCAACCGGCAGCGGCGCCACAACACCCATGTCGTCATCTTCTTCATCATCCTGGTGGCCAATGTCGGCGGCGCGCTGAGCCCGCTCGGCGATCCCCCGCTGTTCGTCGGCTTCCTGCATGGCGTTGACTTCTTCTGGACCACGCGGACCATCTGGTTGCAGACCGCACTCGTCGCCGTCCTGCTGCTCGCGATCTTCGCCGTCGTCGACGTCTGGCGCTTTCGCAGTGAGCCGCCGCCCGCCGACACAGGCCGGGGAGAGCCGTTGCGCATCCGCGGCCTTGTCAATCTGGTGCTGATCGCAGCCATCGTCGCCAGCCTTCTCGCTTCGGCGATGTGGAGGCCCGACATTGCCTTCGACATTTTCGGTACCAAGCTGGAGCTGGAGGACGTCGCGCGCAACCTGGCGCTGCTGGCCATCGCGGCGCTGTCGGTGTGGCTGACGCCCGACGAGCACAGGCAGGCCAACGGCTTCACCTGGGAGCCGATCCGCGAGGTCGCAAAACTGTTCGCGGGCATCTTCGTCGCCATCATCCCGGTCATTGCCATGCTCAATGCCGGCCATCACGGCGCGTTCGCCTGGCTGCTGTCGGCGGTGACGGCGCCGGATGGCGCGCCGCGCGAGGTCGTTTATTTCTGGTTCACCGGCCTGATGTCCGCGTTCCTCGACAATGCGCCGACCTATCTGCTGTTCTTCGAGCTCGCCGGCGGCAATCCGCAGGTGCTGATGCATCAGCTCTCGGGCACGCTCGCCTCGATCTCCATGGGAGCGGTCTACATGGGAGCACTCACCTATATCGGCAACGCGCCGAACTTCATGGTGAGCAGCATCGCCCGCGAGAACGGCGTCGCGATGCCGAGCTTCTTGGGTTATCTCCTGCGCGCCGGCGCCGTGCTGATCCCGCTGTTCCTGTTGCTGACGTTCCTGCCGGTCGCACCGATCCTGCACTGGCATTGAATCCGCCGGCCGATTTGCTATTGCTCGCGTTCGTAGTTGGAGCCGATGATGAGCGCGCATGATCCGATGCCCCGGTCGGCCTGGGTCTTTCCGGCGCTGGCCCTGCTGTTGTTCGCAGCCGTCAGCGCCACGGATTACGTCTTCACGCTGTCGTTTGGCGGTCTTCTCTTCACCGTCGTCCTTCTGGTCATCCTGTTCGGCACGGTGTTCGCGGCGGTTCATCATGCCGAGGTGATCGCGGAGCGGGTCGGCGAACCCTACGGCACGCTGGTGCTGACGCTCTCGGTGACCATCATCGAGGTCGCGCTGATCACCACGATCATGCTGGGCGACAAGCCTGCCCCGGCACTGGCGCGCGACACCGTGTTCGCCGTGGTCATGATCGTCTGCAACGGCCTCGTCGGGCTCTGCATCTTCATCGGCGGCCTGCGCTATCGCGAGCAGGGTTTTCAGCTCTCCGGCGCCAACGTCTATCTCAGCGTCCTGTTCGCGCTCGCGACCATCACGCTGATCCTGCCGAACTACACCACCACCACGCCGGGGCCTGTCTATTCGGCGGTCCAGCTCGGCTTCGTCGACGTGGTCACGCTGGCGCTCTATGCGGTGTTTCTCTACACCCAGACGGTCCTGCACAAGGATTACTTCGTCCACGAGCGGGCGTACGCCGGCAGCGGCGAGGTGCATCTGTCGGGCAGGATGCTGGTGCTCAGCGTCGTGCTGCTGCTGATCGCGCTGCTGGCGGTCGTGCTGCTCTCCAAGAAATTCTCGCTGGTGGTCGACGCCGTCGCGGCCAAGATCGGCGCGCCGCCGGCCTTTGCCGGGCTTCTGGTCGCGCTTCTGATCCTGATGCCGGAAGGCGTCGCGGCCGTCTCGGCGGCCCGCCAGAACGACCTCCAGAAGAGCATCAACCTCGCTCTGGGATCGTCGCTGGCGACCATCGGCCTGACCATTCCTGCCGTCGGCGTCGCCACTTACGCGCTCGACAAGGAGCTCGAGCTCGGCCTCGGCGCCCAGGGCAGCGTGCTCCTGCTGCTGACCTTCTTCCTGAGCATGCTGACCTTCGGCACGGGCAGGACCAATGTCCTGTTCGGCCTGGTGCATATGGTGGTATTTGCCGTCTACGTGTTCATGGTTTTCGTACCCTAGAAGGAGCTTCCGGTGCTTGCCGCCCAGTCCGAGGTTCAGGTCGACAACGAAGAGGTCCGGGTGACGGAATGGCGGCTTGCCCCCGGCAGCGCCACCGGCCATCACACCCATGGCATGGACTATGTGATCGTTCCGCTCGCCGCCGGCGAGATGACCATCGTCGCGCCCAATGGCGAAAGGTCCAAGGCGCAGCTTGCCGCCGGGAAATCCTATTTCCGCAAGGCCGGCGTCCAGCATGACGTACTTAACGAAACCTCAACTGAGATCGTGTTCCTTGAAATTGAGCTGAAACGCTAGGGTCGCGCCACCGTTTGCCATCGATCCGTCGCAGTTGATCCCTCACAATGCCCTAAAGTTCCCGCATCAGGTCGCGCGGGGAGTGTGGTCGGAATGCTGAAATACCTCGCAAAAATTTCGATGGATATTTTCCCCTCGGTGCTCGCGACGATCATCGGGGCCTACATCGTCAATCATTACATCAACGCCAAGCCGGCCGCCGACACCCCAGCCGCCGTGACCGCGCCTGCCCAGACCGGCAGCGACGGCAAACCCACCGATACCGCCAACCTTCCCGCCTCCGGCGTCAAGGCCAAGGGCATCCCCGAGAAGAGCGTGACGGACAAGGCGGCGGTCGAGAAGCCGGTCGATCATCCGCCGGCCGCCGAGACCAAGGCCGCAGACGTGGCTCCCGCTGACACCGGTCCGCGCGGACGTCCCTCTGCCCGCGACAAGGCCGCGGCGAAATCCGCACCGGCGGCTTCTGCTCCCGTGGTTGAGGCCAATTCGGCCCCGACGGCGGCTTCCGCGGCTCCCGACGCCAACGATCTGGCGCGTGCTGCGATCGAGCGCCTGCGCAAGTCGCCCGAGGGCAAGGCTGCCGAGGCCAGGTCGTCGGAAACCAAGCCTGCCGAGGCTCGCGCGTCGGAGACCAAGCCGGCTGAGCCTGCGGTGCGGGACGCCGCGCGCACGCCGGAGGCTCCGCGTGTCGTGAATGTGGAGCCGTCTCCAGTCCGTCCGCTGCCGCCGCCGATCAATGTCTCGACGCCCTCACCCGAGGCCTATGGCAATGGGGGCTCCAATCCGCCCTACACGGCCTCGATCGGCAACGATGATCCGAATCGGGTGACGCCGCCGGCCGACATTCCCGTGCCGGTCATCGCACCGCCGCTCGACCTGCGTGCCGATGCGGGCGCCGCCCTGCCGCGGCCGAAGAAGACCAATGTCGCCGACGAGATGCTGTCGGGCATGAAGTCGATGTTCAACGCCGTTCTGCCCAAGAGCGCCACGCCCGACTAGAACTCCGCTCAGCCTCCGCCAAACCGTCAGCCGCCGACGCGGGCGAGACCGCTGCGAGCGGGTTCGTCGCGTGGACGAAGCGCAACCGCCTTGGTGTAGGACGCCGCCGCCTTGGCTTTGTCGCCCAAGCGCTCATAGACCTGACCGCGCGCGGTCCAGACCTGGGCATTGTTCGGATCGGCCTCGGAGGCTTCGTCGAGATCGGCTGCGGCCTCCTTGACCTTGCCGAGCGCGAGATAGCTGTTGGCGCGGCCCAGCAGCGGCTCGGCCTTTTGCGGGTTGAGTCCGCTGGCGGCGCTGAAATCGGCGATCGCGAAGTCGTGCTGGTTGTTGCCCTGGTAGATCAGGGCGCGGCCATAGAGCGCCTGCGCATTGTAGGGATCGAGGCCGATCGCGCGATTGAACTCGTCGAGCGCTGCCGCGGCCTCGCCTGACTTCGCCAGAGACTGAGCCTTCGCGGTATGGGCCTGGGCTTCGGTGACGTTGCCGGCGCTCACCGCGCTCTCGGCCGGCGCGGCGGCCTTGGGGGCCTCCTGCGGCTTGTCCTTCTCCGGCATCAGTGATCCCAGATCGAACGAGCAGCCGCCCAGCACGATCCCCGTCAGGGCCGCCGCGAGCGGCGGCTGCCAGATCCGGCGCCGTCGCGGAAGGCCGCGCTGGGAGAAAGGGGAGGCCATCTACGGTTGGCTCGCGCTAGAGCTTGATCCGACAAGTCCTCAAAACAATAACGCGGGCCTGGGGCCCGCGTCATCGAAAACTAGAGTCTTGCTGAATCGGCTCAGCGCGGTCCGCGCGGACCTGCGCCGGGGCCGCCACGACCGCCGCGATCACCGCCCGGGCCGGCGCCGAACACCGGCTTCGGCTTCATCGGCAGCAGGCCTTCGCGCTGCAGCTTCTTGCGGGCCAGCTTGCGCGCGCGGCGCACGGCTTCGGCCTTTTCGCGGGCCTTCTTCTCGGAGGGCTTCTCGTAATGACCGCGGAGCTTCATCTCGCGGAAAATTCCCTCGCGCTGCATCTTCTTCTTCAGCGCCTTGAGGGCTTGATCAACATTGTTATCGCGAACGAGAACCTGCACGCGGCATCCTCTTCAGGTGGATCGGATTTGAATTCTGGTAAGTCAAAGGGGATGGCGAAACGCGCAAGCCCTTAACCTTGAGCGCGCGGATGTATCAGACAAAACCGCAGATGTCCACCGGCCAAGCGGATTTTCGGGCCAAGTTCGGCCATTAAATGCGGCGAAAATACCTCCATGCGGCCCCGATTTGGGCGATTTGGCGCCGAGGACGGGGCCGCACCGGAGCTTTGTTCCGGAATCTTTGCAATGAGGGACTACAATGGACATCAAAAAATATGCTGCCGAAGCCATCGGCACCTTCTGGCTGACATTCGCGGGCTGCGGAAGCGCGGTGATCGCCGCCGGCTTCCCGCAGGTCGGGATCGGGCTGGTCGGCGTGTCCCTGGCTTTCGGATTGAGCGTCGTCACCATGGCCTACGCGATCGGCCACATCTCCGGGTGCCATCTGAATCCGGCCGTCACGGTCGGTCTCGCCGCCGGCGGCCGCTTTCCGGCCGGCCAGATCCTGCCTTATGTGATCGCCCAGGTGGCGGGCGCGATTGTCGCCGCATCGCTGCTCTATGTCATTGCGAGTGGGGCGCCCGGCTTCGACGTCAGCAAGGGCTTCGCCTCCAACGGCTATGGCGCGCATTCGCCCGGTCAGTACAGCATGATGGCCGGCTTCCTCACCGAGGTGGTGATGACCATGATGTTCCTGTTCATCATCATGGGGGCGACCCATGGGCGCGCGCCGGCGGGATTCGCACCGCTGGCGATCGGGCTCGCGCTGGTGATGATCCACCTCGTCAGCATTCCCGTCACCAACACCTCGGTGAACCCGGCGCGCAGCACCGGCCCGGCGTTGTTCGTCGGCGGCTGGGCGCTGTCACAGCTGTGGCTGTTCTGGGTCGCGCCGCTGATCGGCGGCGCGCTCGGCGGGGTGATCTATCGCTGGCTCAGCGAGGAGCCCAGCGGCATCGTTGCGGGTGTGAAGACGGCGTGATCGCAATCACCCGACGGGATTGCAGCTCTTGCTGCGATCCCGTCACTTGTTCCGGGGCGGCCTGACTTCGGTCACGTGGCCCATCTTGCGGCCGGGGCGCGGCGCGCCCTTGCCGTAGATGTGCACGGTCGCGCCCGGCACGCTCAGCCACTTTTCGTAATCGTTGATCTCGTCGCCGATCAGGTTGGTCATGGTGACGACCTCGCCGTGGCGCACCGGCTTGCCGAGCGGCCAGCCGGCAATGGCGCGGATGTGCTGCTCGAACTGTGAGACGGAGGCGCCGTCGAGCGTCCAGTGCCCGGAATTGTGCACACGCGGCGCGATCTCGTTGACCAGCACCTTCGGTCCGGTGCCGCCTGCCAGCACGAACATCTCGACCGCGAGCACGCCGACATAGTCGAGCGCGCTTGCGATTTTGCTCGCGATGCTGCGCGCCTCCTCGGCGAGCGCGTCAGGAATCGGCGCGGGCGCACGCGATATCTTCAGGATGTGGTCGCGGTGCTCGTTCTCGGTGACGTCGAAGCACTCGACCTCGCCCGTGGCCGCGCGCGCGGCGATCACGGAGATCTCGCGCTCGTAGGGCACGAAGGCCTCCAGGATCGCCGATTTGGTGGCGAGGCTGGTCCACACCTTCGCGATGTCGTCGCCCTCGCGGATGATGGCCTGGCCCTTGCCGTCATAGCCGAAGCGGCGGGTTTTCAGCACCGCTGGAAGGCCGATCCTGGCGATCGCCTCGCGCAGCGAGGAGACGGAGGTGACGTCGGCGTAGGCGGCAGTGCCGATCCCGAGCTTCGTCACGAAATCCTTCTCGGCGAGCCGGTCCTGGGTCGTCTCGAGGATCTTGCGGTTGGGCAGCACCGGGCGGCGCGCGTCCAATACCAGCGCGGCTGCCGCCGGCACGTTCTCGAATTCGTAGGTGATGACGTCGACATCATGCGCGAACAATTCGAGCGCCTCGACGTCGGCATATTCGGCGCAGGTCGCGTTCAGCACGACGTCGAAGGCCGGTGAATCCGGATCGGGCGAGAACACCTGGCAGCGCAGGCCGAGTCGCGCCGCGGCCATGGCAAGCATCCGGCCCAATTGTCCGCCGCCGAGGATTCCGATGGTGTCACCGGGCTTCAGCTTCACGTGCCTGGTGTCCGTCACGCCTTGTCCTCCGGCCGCTCGGCGACCGCCTCGGTCTGGGCCTTGCGCCAGGCGGCGAGGCGATCCGACAGGGCCGGGTCGGACAATGCCAGCACGGCCGCTGCCAGCAGCGCGGCATTGATCGCGCCGGCCTTGCCGATGGCGAGGGTGCCGACCGGAATGCCCGCGGGCATCTGGACGATCGAATAGAGCGAATCGACGCCCTTGAGCGTCTTGGATTCGACGGGAACGCCGAAGACGGGAAGTTCCGTCAGCGCCGCCGCCATGCCGGGCAGATGGGCCGCGCCACCGGCGCCGGCGATGATAATCTTGTAGCCTGCGGCCTTGGCACCCTTGGCGAATGCGAACAGCCGGTCGGGCGTGCGGTGGGCCGAGACGATGCGGCTGTCGGCAGCAATGCCGAGCGCGTCAAGCGTGTCGGCGGCGTGCCGCATCGTGTCCCAGTCCGACTGGCTTCCCATGATGATGGCGATCGGCGCGGTCATGACGTCAATTGTGCCCAGAAAAACAGAGAGATAGGCCAGATTAATGATTCCGGCCGGCGGCTCGCAAGGCGGTGGCAAGGAGAAGGGAATCCACTATCCTGTCTTGGTGAATCCCCGCAAGCCTTCATTGAGCACGATGCCCATGAAGAAACCGAAAAGGGCGAGCCCTGCGAAGGCCAGAAAGGGCCGGAACATCAGCGCCGCCCGATCCAAAGCCGTTTCGAGCCGCGCGGCCAAACCGGCCTTGCGCAGAGCGCCGGCTGCCGATGACGGCAAGGCGATCATCCGCGGCCTCAGGAGCAAGCTCAAGGCGGCCCTGCTGCGGATCTCGGAGCTCGAGGCGGCCGCCGATACCGATTTCCTGCTCGGGATTCCCAACCGGCGCGGTTTCGAGCGCGAGCTCGCGCGCGCCATCGCCTATATGAAGCGCTACCGCGCCAGCGGGGCGCTGATCGTGCTCGACGTCGATCGGCTGAAGCCGATCAACGATTCCTTCGGTCATGCCGCCGGCGATGAGGTGCTCAAGGCGATTGTCGCCACGCTGACGCGACAGATCCGCGCCTCCGACGTGGTCGGCCGGCTCGGGGGCGACGAGTTCGCGCTGCTGCTCTGGAATCTCAGCGAGACCGATGCGAAGGTCAAGGCTGCGGCCTTGGAGCAGGCGATCGACGAATTGTCATTCGTTTTTCGCGGCCAGCACGTGGCCGCGGGCGCCTCGGCCGGCGTCGCGCTGCTCGGTCCGCAATCCGCTGCAGGCCGCGCCCTGGAGGAGGCGGATGCCGCCATGTATGTGCGCAAGGCGAGCCGCCGGCACGAGCCGCGGATCAGGCTGGTCGGCGGCGAGCGCTAGTCTAGAGGGTGGCAAGATCTTCCGGCACGTTGCCGAACTTGCGCAGCAGCGTCGCGTCGCCGAATTCGCCGGTCATGGGATCGCCGCTGCGGCTGAACGCGATCGCGCCGATATGGCCGGCGCCGCGCGCCAGCATCTCTGCGCGTCGCAGCGCCGCCGTCGAGGACTGACACTCCTCTGCAGCGCCTGCGACGGGTGATCCGTCGTCATCGATCAAGAAGGGCATTGCAACGTAATAGGTCACATCCGACATGGCGTTGCTCCAAGGTTGAAGATTAT
This sequence comes from Bradyrhizobium sp. IC3195, assembly GCF_020193585.1. Classification (NCBI taxonomy): domain Bacteria; kingdom Pseudomonadati; phylum Pseudomonadota; class Alphaproteobacteria; order Hyphomicrobiales; family Nitrobacteraceae; genus Bradyrhizobium; species Bradyrhizobium sp. IC3195. Next base: position 576,813 of record NZ_JADYVG010000003.1, read on the forward strand.
GCGGCGCTGCTCTTGCTCCGCATCTTGCTGCGCGAGATATCCGGAATGCAGCCGGCTGAAATCGCCGCCTGCAATTCCTCCAGCTCGGCTTCCAGATATTCGTTGGCCATGATCAGCGCCTTGATGGTGCTGCGCAGATTGCCGTCGCACATCGCGATCGCCTGATCGCAGGCCTGTTCGTAATGGCTGTTGTCGAAAAGGGCGGTTGCCGACATCTGCGTTGTCCTCGTGTGTTGTCCTTGAGCGTTCTCTGAGGTGGGGCGCCCGCGAATGTTCCTATTTTGTTCTTATTGAGTCAAGCGGATTCGGAAGCGGCGGGGCGCCGCGCAAGACCGGCTCACGGTCAGGCGATGATGTCGGGGGTGATCTGGTCTTCGATGAACGCGATGCGGTCGCGCAACAACAGCTTGCGCTTCTTCAGGCGCTGTAACCGCAACAGGTCGGGGGCGGGCGATTGATGCAATGCATCGATCGCCGCATCGAGATCTCGGTGTTCCTGCTGCAACCGGGTGAGCTCGGCTTCGAGCTCACGCTCATCTTCATTGGTCATGTCTGCGGTGGCCGAAAACCGATAGGCGTGAGATCCGGGCTGTGGATGCCCTGTGGAAATTATCGTCCTTGCGCCGCGTGATCGCAAGCGATCTGCGATCCCTCGTCCCCGATCTCCAGCAACATATTTCTGCAGGGAGCTGCGGCGGTGCGTGGGCGTATTGATATCATGGATTTTTCCGGCGTGGTTCCCTTAGTCACGCTTCGTTACATATGAACTTTCAAAAATGACGCTGCAACGACGGATACCCATCGACAGGACGAATCGGTGATGTAGACTTGGTTGTCCGGATCGAATCCTAAAGGTTCAACCCTACCGAGGAGGTTTCGAATGACAATTCAGGCACATCTCGTTGAATTGGAACGGAAGCACAAACTTCTCGAAAACGAATTGCACGAAGCTCTCGTGCACCTTTCAACAGACGACCTGCAAATTGTTGAGTTGAAGCGCCGGAAGTTGATGGTCAAGGACCAGATCGAGCGTCTGAAGCAATCTGGCGACACGCTCCACTAGTAACCCCCGTGACAGTGTAGAGTTGATCACGTCCTTCACGCAGGGATGAGAGCATCCGTGCTCATCCCTGCTGCAAGGTGTGTACCGTGCAACACGGTTGTGCGGCGCTCATTCTTGCTTGGACCCGTGGCTCTCGACGCGCACACTTATCCGCTTCTCGAAACACTGTCGATATCTGCGAGCTCGGCGACGTGATCGGCGATCGCGAGCGAGGACGTCAGTCCCGGCGATTCGATGCCGAACAGATTGATCAGGCCTGCAACGCCGTGATCGCGCGGGCCCTGCATCAAGAAATCCTGCGTGGCCACGGCCGGCGGCACGATCTTCGGGCGGATGCCCGAATAGCTCGGCATCAGCGCGCCGTCAGGCAGCGTCGGCCAGTATTTGCGGATCGCGGGATAGAAGCGCTCGGCGCGTGACGGATCGACCTCGTAGTTGATCGTCTCGATCCATTCGACGTCAGGCCCGAAGCGCGCCTGTCCTGCCATGTCCAGCGTCAAGTGCACCCCGAGGCCGCCGGGCTCCGGCACCGGATAGATCAGACGCGAGAACGGCGCCTTGGCGTTGCAGCTGAAGTAGTTTCCCTTGGCGAGATAGGCCGGCGGAATCCGGTCCAGCGGCATGCCGTCGATGTTGCGCGCCACATGCGTTGCCGACAGCCCCGCGGCGTTGACGAGGAGGTTGCATTGCAGCGTCATCGGTGCCTCGCCGCCGGCATCGATCTCGATGAGGCCGGCCGCCGCCTTGGCACGGATCAGCGGGGTGTGAAACGCGAAAGCTGCGCCGGCGTCCTCGGCTTCGCCGCGCAGTGAGAGCATGTAGGAATGGCTGTCGATGATGCCCGTCGACGGTGACAGCAGCGCGGCGTCGCAGGCGAGCGCCGGCTCCAGCGCGCGTGCGGCCTCGCCCGAGAGCAGCTGCATGTCGAGCACGCCGTTGGCCTCGGCATGCGCCTTGATCGATTGCAGCTTCTCGGTCTCCTTCGGGCTGGTCGCGACGATCAGCTTGCCGCAATTTTTGTGCGGGATGCCGCGCTCGGCGCAGTAGCGGTACAGCGCGTGCTTGCCTGCCACGCACATGCGCGCCATCCAGCTCCCGGCCCGGTAGTAGATGCCGGCATGGATCACCTCGCTGTTGCGCGAGGAGGTGACGGTGCCGATCGCCTCGGCTTCCTCCAGCACGATCACCTCGCGCCCGGCCTGGGCGAGCTTCCGGGCCACCGCGAGCCCGACCACGCCGGCTCCGATGACGACGCAATCGACCCTATCCATGGTTGTGCAGGATACCAGTTGGAAGCACCGGTGGCGCACGGTCCGGATGCGGCGGCGCAGGCGGGGCTTCCGTTAAGAAGTCGTTTATCATGTCAGGGCAATTGCCGCATTTTATGTCACATTATTCTGTTGTGCCCACAGGCGTTTACCCGATCCAAACCCGCGAAGCCAGACAATCCGACGTTGAAATCGCGGGTGGCTGATGGCTGAGAAGAACTGGCACGTGGGCAGCACGCTTTGGATTGCTGTGCACGCCCTCCTATGCCTGGCCGTTACGGGCGCGCCTGCGCGCGCCTTTGCGGCATCGGACAGCCTTGCCGTTCCGGGCGATCTCACCAGGCTTGATCCCGGCGTGATCTGGGAAGCCCTCATCGCGGGCATCGTGGTCTGCTCGTTCCTCGCCGCGATCGGGCTGTGGATCCATTCCTCGCTGCGCCGGTCCAGCCGTTTGCAGCTGCGTCGCAACGCCTTCATCTCCTCCGCCATGAACAACCTCAACCAGGGCGTGGTGATGACGGATGCGCAGCGCCGCGTCATCTTCTGCAATGACCGCTATCTCGAGATCTATGGCCTGACGCGATCCGACCTCCGGCCCAACATGACCGGTTGCGACATCCTGAGGCTGCGCCGCGAGCGCGGAGTGCTCGGCGTCACCGATGACGAATTTTACCGGAAGGCATCGAGCGCCAATGGCCTGACCACGGAACTGCCGGACGGACGGGCTATCCTGGTGAAGTATTTCGTGTTGCCGAACGGCGGCTCGGTGGCGACCCATCTCGACGTCACCGAGCAGCGCAACCTGTCGCGGCAGCTCGCCTCCACCAAGCAGTTCCTGGAATCGGTGCTCGATCATGTGCCGGCCTGCGTGGCGGCCAAGAACATCGAGGACGGCTGCTACATCTTCGCCAACAGCGCCTATGAGAAGTTCTGGGGATTGTCGCGGGACTTCGCCGTCGGCAGGAATGCACGGGAGCTGTTTGCGTCGGCCTCGGCGGCCAGCATCGAGGCCGCTGACCAGGCCGCGCTCAATTCGCCGGATGGCCAGCACCGCAATGAGTTCGAGGTGGATCGTGCCGGCGCGCGGCGCATGGTCGCCTCGATCCGGATCGTGGTCCGCAACGAGAGCAACAAGCCCGAATTTCTGCTCATCCTGTTCGAGGACATCACCGACCGCCGCTCGCTGTCGCAGGAGCTGGAGAGCACCAAGAAGTTCCTCGAGCTCGTGGTCGACAACATCCCGGTTGCGCTGATCGTGGAGCAGGTCAAGGACGGCCGCTATCTGCTCGCCAACCGCAGCGCGGAGACGATCCTCAACCGCAGGCGCGAGGAAGCCACCGGCCTGACCGCGTCCGACATCTTCAACGCCAAGGAAGCCAGGCTGATCGTCGCGCGCGACGAGGCCGCGATCAAGAAGCGCGGGATGATCACCGAGGAGCATCCGATCTCTACCAAGAACGGCCTGCGGCTGTTCCTCACCCGCCGCGCCACCGTGGTCAATGATGCCGGCGAGCCGCAATATCTGATCAAGACCCACGAGGATGTCACCGACCGCCGGCAGACCGAGTCGCGCATGGCGCACATGGCCTATCACGACGGCCTCACCGATCTGCCGAATCGCGCGGCCTTCCTGCAGGCGCTGACTCAGATGATCGAGGCTTGCGAGGGCACGGACGAGGAGTTCGCCGTGCTCTGCGTCGACCTCGACGGCCTCAAGGAGGTCAACGACGTCTTCGGCCATGCGCTGGGCGACAAGCTCCTGATCGAGGTCGCCCATCGGCTGCAGGATTCCGCACGCGGCGGCGTGGTGGCGCGCCTGTCCGGGGACGAGTTCGGCCTGATCATCGACGGCAAGCAGCCCGAGGCGGGCCTCGCGCTGGCGCAGCAGATCGGCGAAGCTGTCGCGAGGGACTTCCAGATCGACGGCCGCCCGGTCCGCGCCGGCATCACCACGGGCATGTCGGTCTTTCCCCACAATGGCACCGATGGCGCCTCGCTGCTCGCCAATGCCGGCGCGGCGCTGTTCCGCGCCAAGCAGAAGTCGCGCGGCACGATCAGCCTCTACCAGCCCGAGATGGACCAGCAGATCCGCGACCGCCGCGTGCTGCACCAGGACCTCTCCATGGCGGTCAAGAACGGCGAGCTCTCGCTCGCCTTCCAGCCGCAGGGGGCCGCGGGCCACAGCGTCGCCGAGAGCGAGATCATCGGCTTCGAGGCGCTGGCGCGCTGGCAGCATCCGGTGCGCGGCCAGGTTTCGCCGGCCGAATTCATTCCCATCGCCGAGGAGAGCGGCCTCATCGTCGAGATGGGCGAGTGGATCCTGCGCGAGGCCTGCCGCGAGGCGGCGTCCTGGCCGAAGCCGCTGCAGGTCGCGGTCAATCTGTCGCCGGCGCAGTTCATGCACGGCGACGTGGTCGGCCTCGTCCATTCGATCCTGATCGAGACGGGCCTCGCACCCGGCCGGCTCGAGCTCGAGATCACCGAAGGTGTTCTGATCGAGGATTTCGATCGCGGCCTTGCGCTGCTGCGCCGCCTGAAGGCGCTCGGCGTGCGCATCTCCATGGACGATTTCGGCAGCGGCTATTCTTCGCTGAGCTATCTCCAGGCGTTCCCGTTCGACAAGATCAAGATCGACCGCGCCTTCATCATCAATCTCGGCCGCAACCCGCAATCGGCGGCGATCGTGCGCGCCGTCATCGACCTCGGCCACGGCCTCGAAATGTCGATCATCGCCGAGGGCGTCGAGACGCTCGACCAGCTCGCCTTCCTCGCCAAGGAAGGCTGTGACGGGGTGCAGGGCTATCTGCTCGGCAAGCCGTTGCCGATCGGCAAATATGCCGGGCTCGTCGGCCGCGCCGAAGCCATGGAGCTTGCGCTGAAGACCGGTTAGAGCGTTTTCGAGCGAAGTGGACAGCGGCTCGCGTCAAGAAAACGCGTCAGAATATGAATCTAGAGCCACCGTTCCGATTTCATCGGAACGGAAATCGCTCTAGTGGATGGGAGTGCTTCGCTCCCATTCGACGGCTTCATGGCGGATTACGACCTCGCGATCATCGGCGGCGGCCTGAACGGCGTCAGCCTCGCCCGCGATGCGGCGGGCCGCGGCCTGCGGGTGATCCTGTTCGAGCAGGGCGATCTCGGCGGCGCGGCGTCGTCGGCCACACCGCGGCTGATCCACGGCGATCTCTCGGTGCTGGAGCGCCGCGGCTTTTGGCGGGTGCGCCGGGCACTGGCCGAGCGCCGGACCTGGCTCGCCATCGCGCCGCATCTGGTGCGGCCGATGCGTTTCGTGATTCCTGCACATGTGGACGAGCGTCCGCCGTGGCTGCTGCGGGCCGGCCTGTTTCTTTATGACGTCCTCGCCGGCCGGAGCGGCCTGCCCGGATCGACGACCCTCGACATCACCCATCACCCGGTCGGCAACGCGCTGAAGCGCCCGTTCGGCACGGCGTTCGAATATTCGGACTGTATCGTCGACGATTCCCGCCTTGTCGTGCTCACGGCGCTGGACGCCGCCGAGCGTGGTGCGACGATCCGGACCGGGGCGCGCTGCGTGCGTGCCGACCGAACCGACATCTGGCGGCTCGCCGTGGTCGATCGCGGCCACCGCCGCTCCGTTACAGCAAGGGCGCTGGCCAATACCAGTGGCGGCTGGACCTCGATCGTCGCGGAGACCGTCCTGCGCCAGCCGCAGCCCGCCGCCACGGCCATGCAGATGAGCCAGATCATCGTGCCCAGGCTGTTCGATTCAGACAATGTCTACGTGTTCCAGAACAGCGACGGCCGACTGATCTTCGCAAGCCCGTTTGAGCGCGCGTTCACGCTGATCGGCACAGTCACGCACGATTTCACCGGCGACCCCGCCATCGTGGCGGTGCGAGGGGCCGATGTCGGTTATCTCTGCGAAGCGGCGAGCCGCTACTTCCGCGAGCGCGTCGCCCCGACCGACGTGGTCCGGACGGTCTGCGGCGTCAATCTGAGGCCGGCGTCCGCGCGGCAACGCGAGGGCACAACCCTGTTCCACGCGCGCCGGCGCAAGGCACCGCTGATCACGATGTTCGGCGGCGACCTCACCACCGCGCGCCGGCGCGCCGAGCGGGCGGTGACGAGGCTGACGCCGTTCTATCCGATGTCGCCGCCCTGGACCGCCGGCGCAGCGCTGCCAGGTGGAGATTTCGCCTGGGATCGTTTCGACACCGAGGTCGACCTCGCACGCGAGCGCTGGCGCTTTCTGTCCGAGCCGGAAGCCCAGCGCCTGGTCGCGGCCTACGGCTCGCGATTGGCGGCCGTGCTCGGTGAAGCAAGGACGCGCAAAGAGCTTGGCCCAGCCTTCGGTCCCGAACTGACCGGCGCGGAGGTGCGATATCTCATGACCCACGAATGGGCGCGTTTTCCGGATGACGTTCTGTGGCGCCGTTCCAAGCTGGGCCTGACAATGCCTGCGGCGGACCACGACGCGCTGGCGGCGTTCATGGCAGATCTGAGCCGGTCACTGGTGTAGCCCGGATGGAGCGAAGCGAAATCCGGGAGAGTCTCTGCGCCGGCGAACAGCCGCGGATTCCGCTTCGCTCCATCCGGGCTACGGCGGCGCGATGTAAGTTTTCCCCGAACCGGTTGAGCTAAACACGATCGGCCGCTAGCGTGCGGCGGAATCGGGGTTGGCAGGGACCATGGCGGAAGAATTGCCCGGGATGAACGTTGCGGCTGAAGCGGCTGGCGGGGACGCATGCCCGGCGCCCGGCCAGCCGCTGCTGCGCATCGAGGGCGTCGCCAAGACCTTTGGCACGTTCCGCGCCGTCGACGGCGTGTCGCTCGATATCAAGGCCGGCGAGTTCTTCGCGCTGCTCGGCCCGAGCGGCTGCGGCAAGACCACGCTCTTGCGCATGCTCGCGGGCTTCGAGGCGCCGGACGAGGGGCGTATCCTGCTCGGCGGCAAGGATATCGCGCAGGCGCTGCCGCACGAGCGCCCGATCAACATGATGTTCCAGAACTATGCGCTGTTCCCGCATCTGTCGGTACGCGACAACATTGCCTTCGGCCTGAAGCGCGCCGGCATGCCGCGTGCCGACATCGCCACGCGCGTCGCGGAGATGGTGGCGCTGGTCAAGCTCGAGGGATTGGAGAAGCGCAAGCCGGACCAGTTGTCCGGCGGTCAGCGCCAGCGCGTGGCGCTCGCCCGCGCATTGGCGCGCCGCCCGCAACTCCTGCTGCTCGACGAGCCGCTCGCAGCCCTCGACAAGAAGCTTCGCGAAAACACGCAAGCCGAGCTGATGGAACTGCAGCGGCGGCTCGGCATGACCTTCATCATCGTCACCCACGACCAGGAGGAGGCGATGACGATGGCGAGCCGGATCGGCGTGATGAAATCAGGCAAGCTCGCCCAGGTCGCGAACCCCCGCGAGCTCTATGAGGCGCCGCGCTCGCGCTGGATCGCCGAGTTCGTCGGCGACATCAACCTGTTCGACGGCGAGTCAAAATTGCGCGACGGTCATCGTCTGGTCATCGGCACGCGCGATGCGGGGGCGCTGGTGGTGGCCGAGCCGCGTGAGGCGGTCGGCACCGGAAAACTGGCGGTCGCGATCCGCCCCGAGAAGGTCAAGCTGTCGCGCCGCGGCCCGGCCAACGAGGCCGGTCGTGAGACGGCGATCAACACCCTCGAGGGCGTGATCGCGGACATCTGCTATCTCGGCGGCACCACCACCTATAAGGTGAAGCTCGACACCGGCGGGATGCTGCAGGCGTCGGTCGCTAACAGCGCGCGGCTGGATGTCGACGCCTACAGCCTGAACCAGCATGTCGTCGCCTGGTTCACGCCCGACGATTGCGTGGTGCTGCAATCATGAGCTCGCGCCGCATCTTCGCAAAGCCGGCGCGCTTCGCGGCCATCGCGCCCTATGTCTGGATGGTGCTGTTCTTCCTGGTGCCGTTCGGCTTCGTGCTCAAGATCAGCCTGTCGCAGACCGCGATCGCGCAGCCGCCTTACGAGCCGGTGTTCGACCTCACGGCGGGATGGGACGCGCTGAAGGCAGCGTTCGCTGCGCTCTCGGTCGACAATTTCAAGCTGCTCGCCTCCGACGACATTTACGTCTTCGCCTATGTCCGCAGCCTCACCGTCGCCCTCACGGCCACCGCGCTACTGCTCCTGATCGGCTATCCCATCGCCTACGGGATGGCGCGGCTGCCGCAGCGCTGGCAGGCGGTGGCGATGGTGCTGGTGATCGTGCCGTTCTGGACCTCGTTCCTGATCCGCATCTACGCCTGGATCAACATCCTCCAGCACGACGGCCTGCTGAACCAGGTCCTGCTGGCGCTGCATCTTTTCAGCCAGCCCGTGGTGTGGCTCTCCACCGACACCGCGATGTATATCGGCATCGTCTATTCCTATCTGCCGTTCATGATCCTGCCGCTCTACGCGACGCTCGCCAAGATGGAGCCGGTGCTGGAGGAAGCGGCTGCCGATCTCGGCGCGCCGCCCTGGCGGGTGTTCTGGCTCGTCACCTTCCCGCTGTCGCTGCCCGGTGTCGGCGCCGGCGTGCTCTTGTGCTTCATCCCGATCGTCGGCGAGTTCGTCATTCCCGACCTTCTGGCCGGCTCCAATTCGCTGATGATCGGCCAGACCCTGTGGCTCGAATTCTTCACCAACAAGGACTGGCCGGTTGCCTCGGCTGCCGCGATCGTGCTGCTGGTCGTGCTGCTGGTGCCGCTCTTGCTGTACGAGCGGCTGCAGAAGCGGCAGCTGGAACAGGGAAGATAGCGCGATGCGCAAGGTCTCCCGCCTGTCCCGCTTCAACATCGCCTCGCTCGCGCTGGGGCTGGCGTTCCTCTATTTGCCGATCCTGATCCTCGTTCTCTATTCCTTCAACGCTTCGCGCCTGGTGACGGTGTGGGGCGGCTGGTCGCTGCGCTGGTATCATGAGTTGTTCAACGATCGCGCCATGATCGAGGCGGCCTGGATGAGCCTGCGGGTCGCTGTCGCCTCCGCGACGATCGCGACGCTGCTCGGCACGCTCGCAGCGGTGGCGCTGTCGCGCGGTGAACGCTTTCGTGGTCGCACCCTGTTCTCAGGCATGCTCTACGCACCGCTGGTGATGCCGGAGGTGATCACCGGATTGTCGCTGCTCTTGCTGTTCGTTGCGCTGAACGCCGAGCGGGGTTTCTGGACGGTGACGATCGCCCACACCACGCTCACCATGTGCTTCGTCACGGTGGTCGTGCAGTCGCGCCTCGGCTCGCTCGATCGCTCGCTGGAGGAGGCGGCGATGGATCTCGGCTGCAATCCCGTCGGTGCGTTCGTTGCCGTAACGCTGCCGCTGATCGCCCCTGCAATCGTCGCCGGCTGGATGCTGGCGTTCACGCTGTCGCTCGATGATCTCGTGATCGCGAGCTTCACCACGGGCCCAGGCTCGGCGACGCTGCCGATCCGCATCTATTCGGAGGTGCGGCTCGGCGTGAAGCCCGAGATCAACGCGATCTGCACGCTGGTGATCGCGCTGATCGCGGTGGTGATCGTGATCGCTTCGCTCGCCTCCAAGCTGTCGAGCTCGCAGGGCGAGAGCGCGGCGCCGCTGTAGAGGAGAGCGTCACTCCGGAGCGATACGCAGCATTGAACCATGGTGCGGAATAGCGCACCTGAGAAGCTCGAGATTCCGGGTCTGGTCCTTCGGACCATCCCGGAATGACAGCCTATTTACGACTTCACCGCACCCGCCGTGAGCCCGCCCACCATGTAGCGGCGGAAGGCGTAATAGACCGCGGCCGGCGGCAGCGCGTAGATGAAGCCCGTCGTCATCAGCAGCTCCCAAGGCGAGTCGTCGGCGGCGAGGAAGTTGCCGAGCGCGACGGGGAGGGTGATGTCGCGGTCGTTCGACAGCAGCAGGAACGCGTAGAGATACTCGTTCCAGGCCAGCAGCACCGCATAGGTGCCGATCGCGACCAGCGAGGGCATCATCAGCGGCAAATAGACCAGGCGGAAGATCTGCAGCGTGGTGGCGCCGTCCATCACCGCGGCTTCGTCCAGCTCCACCGGCAGCTTGTCCGAGGCCTGCTTCAGCACCCAGATCGCGTAAGGCGAGGCGATCGTCACCATGGCCAGGATCAGCGACCAGTGATTGTTGAGCAGGCCGTAATTGCCCATCGTGCGATACATCGGGACCGCGAGGAACGCCGCCGGAATGAAATAGGTGAAGAGCGCGAGGTTCAGCACGGCGCGGCCGCCCGGCACCTTCAATCGCGAAATCGCGAACGCCGCGGCGGTCGCGATGAACAGCGTGAGCACGCCCACGGAGACTGCGATCAGCGTCGAATTCCAGAACTGGGCGTAGAAGTCGCGCAGGAAGTAGTGCTGCTGCTTGAACACGATTTCGAAGTTGTGCAGCGTCGGATGGTCCGGCCACAGCTTGCCCGAGAACGCGTCCTCCTTCGGGGAGATCGCGAACAGGAACATGTGGTAGATCGGGATCATCGTCCACAGGAAGACGGGAATGCCGATCAGCAGCAGCCGCGCTTCCGTCGCGACGTCACGGAGGGAGGGAAGCTTCATCGCGACAACCGTTTCATCATGAAGTAAACCAGTGGCAGGACGAACGGCATCGCGCAGACGATGGATGCCATCGCGAGCGAGAGCTGGTCGAGCCGAAGATAGCGGATGCCGAGCGTCGCCAGCACGTGCGTGAGGTCGGCAGGTCCGCCGCCGGTGAGCAGGTAGACGCTGTTGAAATCGCCCAGCGTCCAGATCATCGAGAGCAGCGTGCAGGTGACGTAGAGCGTCTGCATCGACGGCCAGGTGATGTAGCGGAATTTCTGCCACCAGCTGGCACCGTCGACCTCGGCGGCCTCGAACAGATCGTGCGAGATCGCAAGGCGCCCGGTGATCAGGATCAGCGTCCAGAACGGCAGCGACTTCCAGATGTGCACGGCGATCGCCATGCAGAGCGCGACGGTCGGGTCGTTCAGCCAGTTCGGACCGTCATCGCCGGTCAGGGAGAAGATGAAATGGTTGACCATGCCCCATTCGGGATTGAGCATGAAGCGCACCGACAGGATGGTCGGGATCGACGGCACCGCCCAGGGCAGGATGAAGATCACCGACAGCCATCTGATCCAGGTGCGCTGCTGCGCGAAGAAGCCGGACAGGAACAGCGCAATCATCATCTTGATGTTGATGCCGACGACCAGGAAGATCAGCGTGTTGATTGCAGCGCGCGCGAAGATCGGGTCGTGATATAGCGCCACATAGTTTGCCGGATCGCGTGCCAGCCAGAGCCCGTAGCAGACGGGATAGACGACGAAGGCAAGGAAGACGAGCAGATAAGGTGTTAGCAGGAGGATGCCCCAGACCTGCGCCGGGGTCAGCCGCGACGACAGGGGCGGGCCGGGTATTGCCTGATCGCCAGAGAGCGTGATCGCCATTCTTTCGGACTCTTCAAAGAGAAGCCGGCCGCGAGACGCGGCCGGTGTTGTTGTTGCACTCTCCCCCGCAACGCGGAGAGATCGGCGGACGACTCAGCCCGCGACCTGCTTGATGCGGGCGATGAGTTCGTCGACCGCCTTGTCGACCGGAACCTTCTCACTGACGACGCGGTTCATCGCCTTCGCCCACACGTTCTCATTGTTCAAGATCGTGAACTTCCAGTTCCTGGTAAAGTCGAACTGAGAGGTGCCGCCCTTGAACTGGGTGTAGACGGCCTTGCGGTGCTTGTCGGCCTGCCAGAACGGGCTTTCCTGGCTTTCTTTCGTCACCGGGAACCAGCGGCCGAGCGCGCCCTCGATGTAGGGACGGATGTTCTCTTCCTGCAGCAGGAAGTTGAGGAACTGCTTGCCCTCGGCCTTGTTCTTGGCCGCGGTGAAGATCAGACCCGTCTTGACGTCGGAGCGATACTTGATGGTCGAGCCATCGGGAGCCTTGGGGAAGGACGCCGTGACGATGTCCTGCTCATAAGCCTTTTTGCCGGCCTCGCGCTGTTCCGGCGTGAGGTTCTGGTTCTGCGATTCCTCGTACCATTTCGCTGCGATCGAGATCGTGAAGTTGTGGGTCATCACGATCGTCTTGTTGTGGAAGGCGACATTGTTGTCCGGGTCCTTCCAGGTAGTCGCGGAGGGCGGGGCGCAGCCTTTGCTGTAGGTGTCGGTGTAGTCCTTCAGCGCCTTGATCAGGCCGTCGCGGACCTTGGGGTCGTCCACCAGCAGCTTGCCGTCGTCGTCGACCAGCTTGACGTGGTAGGCGTCCATGAAGGTGTAGAACGATTGGAACGAGTCGGTGGATTCCACGCCCATCGGCTGGCCGACGGCATAGATGCGCTGGCCTGTGGCCTTACGGATCGCCGGCTGCACCTTGTCGCACCAGAAGCTCCAGTAGCCGGTCCAGTCGTTCGGGATGTCACTCTGCTTGAAGCCGGCTTTCTCCAGCATGTCGTTCCAGATCTGGACGTGCATGCTCTGCTGCTTCAGCGGGAAGCCGTAATAGGCCTTCTTCTTGGCGACGTCGTTGTAGAGGATCGAGGCGTCCAGCGTGTTCTGCACGAACCGGCCCTTGATCGGCTCCATGACGTCGGTGAGGTCCTCGAGCTTGCCCTCATAGGCCCACTTGCCCTGTACCTGCACGTCGTAGCTGTCGGAATAGGCGACGTCGGGCACGGTGCCCGCATCGAGCGCTGCGACGGTCTTCGGAATCATGTCCTGGATCGCGTATTGCGACAATTCGACCTTGATGCCGGTCTTGGCTTCAAACTTCTTGATCGTCTCGGCGAGCGCTTCGTCCTCGGACTTGTAAAAGCCTTTGACCCACCAGACCGTGATCGTCTTCTGTTGTGCAAATGCGGGCGCAGTGGCGGCAAACAGCCCAACCGCAGCGACCGCCAATGAAACTGCGCCAATAACCTTGGATTTCACGTTTTTCTCCCTCAAACGGCCGGTGTTTTAACCGGTCGTATAAAACACTAGCGCATGGTGGTAGCGCAATCAACGCATCTTGTCGGACCAAGGTCGTAGCGCGTCGGAGATGCATCATGCGCGCATCGATCCAATCGCCGCATCAATTCACCGGGATCAATTCGCGCGCGCTCCACGGCGCACAATCGTCAGTTCGACTTCGCGCCCTCTTTCGCATTTTCGGCGGTCGGCGATCCCTCCGGGCGCTTTCCACCCGTGATGCGTTGCTTGAGGAGATCGAGGAAGGGAGACGCCGCCGGCGACTGCCGGATCAGGCTTTCGGGATCGGGGAAGATCAGGGGATCGTCCCAGGGGCCCTGCACCATGAAGGGCAATTGAAAGCCGGACGCCGTGTTGAGGCTCGCCACGCCCTTCATGTCGTATTCGCGGGCCGGCACCGAGGCGGTGCCGGTCAGCGTGATCTTGGCCGCCGGGCCTTCGATGCGGATGTCTTCGGCGGTTGCGATGCCGTCGGAGAATTTCACGGCGATCGTGAGCTTGTCGTATGGCGTCGAGCCGCTGCGGAAATTGCCGCCGCCCGACAGCGGCCGCCGCTCCAGCCGCTTCAGCAGCTGCTCGGCATTGAAGCCCGCGATCGCGCCGTTATGCCCGGTCACGGTGGCGCTGCCGTCGAGCGACTGCACGAGGCCGAACGGGCTCGAGCCCGAGGCGAACAGCGAGACGTTGATGTTGCCGCGGCCGGACAGCTTGTTGAGGCCGAACAGCTCGGTGGCGCAGGCCTGCAGATCGACGTCGGTGAACTGGAATTGCGCCTTGATGTCGGCGACCGTATCGGACCGCGCGATGCCGAACGAGCCTTTCGCGATACCGCCATAGACCTGCGCCTCGCCGACCGAGAGGGCCAGCGTGCCATTCCGCAAATTGGCGCCGATCGCGGTGCGGCCGAGCCGCGTGGGCCCGACCGTCAGCTTGGCCGCCGACAGGCGCATGTCGAGGTCGGTGGTCGACAATCCCTGGAGGTCGAACAGCTGCCTGTTCCAGTCGCGCGCCCCACTCGCGAGCAGGCGGAACGTCGAGATATAAGGTGTGAAGTCGAGCGCGTCGGCGGCGAGCGTGGCCTGCAGCGTCTGCCGGCCGTTATTGGCGTAGGTCATGACGCCTTCGGCGGCATTGCCGTCGAGCTCGACGTTGACATTGGTGAGCGCGATCGAGGCGCCGACGACGTTGGCGCGCGCCTTCAGCACGAAGCGGCCGAAGCCGCCGCTGCCGGGCTGCGGCTGTCCGGTCCAGCGCAGCGCGTTGCGCAAGGACGGGCTGTCCACTGTGAGCGTGCCCTCCATCATCGCGCTGGTGCGATTGGCGACGCTGCCGTCGAAGGCGAGCTTGAGCGGCGCGCTGGCGATGCGCGCCTTCAGGCCGGAGCGGTCGCCGGAGAGGGCGGCGACGAAATCGGAAAAGCTGATCGAGCCGTCGACGCGCTCGCCGCGCCAGTCGAACTGCCCGGTCGCGGCAAAAGAGCGCGAGATCGAAGGCCAGGCCAGCGACAGGTCGATGTCCTCGAGCTTCTCGGTGGCATGCGTGGCAACGTCCTCGTAGTCGAGCACGCCGTCCTGGATGCGGATTTCGGAGAACGAGACCTGGTTCTCGGCCCCGGGCTTCATGGTGCGTGCGATGGTCTGGATGAAGGGCGTCCAGTTGCTCTCGCCGTCCGGCTTCAGGCTGACGTGGATGCGCGGCCGCAGCAGCGTCAGGTCGGCGATCTCGAAACGCTGCAGCAGGAGCGGCAGCAACCGCAAATTCGCGGTGAGCACGTCGACCTGGAGCGCGGGAGCGCTGGTGCCGCCGCCCTTGAGGCCGACGTCGCGGAAGGAGATGTAGCTCGCCGGAAGCACCGAGATTTCGATGCTGCCTGCGACATTGAGCTCGAGCCCGGTGACGTCGCGGATCTGCGCTTCGACCGCCTTGCGCAGCGCGTCGCGGTTGATGAGCCAGGAGGTCGCGATCAGGGCGATCAGCGCGACGCCGAGCAGCGCCGCGATCGGCGTCCCGAGGCGCTTCATTCCTTGGGCCATGGTCAATGGCATGTCCTGATCGGGTTGGTCGTTGGAGCCAGAAGGGCGGGCCGCGAAACGTGTGTGCCGAACGCCCAGATCCTATGGTGTTAAGTACCGCAACTTGATGGGTTTTCTTGACGCTTTCAAGGCCGCTGCACGATTATGCCCACGGCATGGGCAGCTTCTATCACCCGGGGGCGGAGCGGAGAACCCCGTATCATTGACGGCTTCGGACGATTTCGCCTAATAATCGCCGCCAATGAGGCGCGACGCCCGCCAGCCCAAGGTTCAGTCGAGGTTTTTTGTATGAACAAGGTCTATCCCGACGCCAAGTCGGCGCTGTCAGGCATTCTAAAAGACAATATGATGATCATGTCGGGTGGCTTCGGCCTCTGCGGCATTGCCGAGGAGCTGTCGGACGCGATCCGGGATTCCGGCGTCAAGGGCCTGACCGTGGTCTCCAACAATGCCGGCGTCGACGGCATCGGCCTCAGCCGCCTGCTCGAAACCCGCCAGATCAAGAAGATGATCTCGTCCTATGTCGGTGAGAACAAGCTGTTCGCCCAGCAATACCTCGCCGGCGAACTGGAACTCGAGTTCAATCCGCAGGGCACGCTGGCCGAGCGCATCCGCGCCGGCGGCGCCGGCATCCCGGCCTTCTACACCAAGACCGGCGTCGGCACGCTGATCGCCGAAGGCAAGGAAGTGAAGGAATTCGACGGCGAGAAGTACCTGATGGAGCGCGGCCTGTTCGCCGACCTCGCCATCGTGCACGCCTGGAAGGGCGACACCGCCGGAAACCTGATCTACCGCAAGACCGCGCGCAACTTTAACCCGATGATGGCGACCGCCGCGAAGATCACGGTGGCCGAGGTCGAGCATCTGGTTCCCGCCGGTGAACTCAATCCCGACCACATCCACACGCCCGGCATCTTCGTGAAGCGCATCGTCGAGGTCGGCACGGCCAAGAAGCGCATCGAATTCCGCAACACCCGCCCGCGTACCGCCGCTTAGCGCAACAGGAGACTCACATGGCCTGGACCCGTGAACAGATGGCCGCGCGCGCTGCGAAGGAATTGCGCGACGGCTATTACGTCAATCTCGGCATCGGCATCCCGACGCTGGTCTCGAACTACATCCCCGATGGCATGGACGTCTCCTTGCAGAGCGAGAACGGCATGCTCGGCATGGGGCCGTTCCCCTATGAGGGCGAGGAAGACGCCGATCTCATCAACGCCGGCAAGCAGACGGTGAGCGAGCTGCCATCGACCTCGTATTTCTCGAGCGCGGATTCCTTCGGCATGATCCGCGGCGGCCACATGGATCTCTCGATCCTCGGCGCCATGCAGGTGGCCCAGAACGGCGATCTCGCCAACTGGATGATCCCCGGCAAGATGGTCAAGGGCATGGGCGGCGCGATGGATCTCGTCGCAGGCGTCAAGCGCGTCGTCGTGGTGATGGAGCATTCGGCCAAGGACGGCCCGAAGCTCCTGAAGAGGTGCAATCTGCCGCTGACCGGCGAGCGCGTCGTCGACATGGTCGTCACTGATCTTGCCGTCTTCACCATCGACAAGCACGGCGATGGCGGCATGGCGCTGATCGAGCTCGCCGACGGCGTCACGCTCGACGAGATCAAGTCCAAGACCGAAGCCGAATTCCGCGTCGCGCTGAAGAACACGTAGGGTCGTCGTAAAGGGGCGCGCATGACGATACGGTCCGCGCGTCCCGAAGATGCCGAATTCATCGCACAAACCATCCTGAATTCGATGCGCGGCCACCGGCCGCGCGGCTGGTTCGACGTGGCGCTCGGCTGGCCGGAAGCGGAGTGCCTCGCTTTCGTCGCGCGCGTCGCCGTCGCACGGGCGGTGTCGATGTGGCATTTTTCGCAGTTCCTGGTCGCCGAGATTGATGGCAAGCCCGCTGCTGCACTTTGCGCCGTGCCGGCAGCCGGCACCGGACCGGCAGCATGGCGCGCGGTCGAAGAGGTCGGTCTGTCGATTGGGCTGACGGCGTCAGAGCTCGACGCCATCCGCCAGCGCGGTGCCTATTCGCGAGCTTGCTGGGTCCAGGGCGGCGAGGGCGACTGGATGATCGAGCATGTCGCGACCGACCCTGCCTATCGTGGTCGTGGCTTGATGCAGGCGTTGATCGCGCATGCGCTGGACAAAGGGCGGGCAGCTGGGTTTGCCCGGGCGACGATATCGTTCCTGATCGGCAACGAGCCGGCCGAGCGCGCCTACGCGAAGGCGGGTTTTGTCTTCGCGGAAGAGAAGCGCGACCCGAACTTCGAGGCAATCATCGGCGCGCCCGGTTTTCGCATGTTCGCGCGGAAGATTTGAGCAGGTTGCAGGCACCGGCGACAACCAAGCGTTTGCTATCAATTGGTCGAAGCGCCATGAATGTGCGGACGATGTGCCCCTTCAAGCGGGGCCGCTCGGCACCTCG
The DNA here is from genome assembly GCF_020193585.1 of Bradyrhizobium sp. IC3195. Lineage (NCBI taxonomy): Bacteria > Pseudomonadati > Pseudomonadota > Alphaproteobacteria > Hyphomicrobiales > Nitrobacteraceae > Bradyrhizobium > Bradyrhizobium sp. IC3195. The sequence continues at coordinate 594,530 of NZ_JADYVG010000003.1, forward strand.
GAGAACCGGGTCAGCCAGGCAACCGGGCCGATGCTCGCGGCGATGATCAGGAGGGCCGCGAGCGCGCCGTCCTCGAAATTGCCGCGGCTTGCGTACTGGTAGATCGACGTGGACAGCGTTTCGACGTTGAGGGGCCGCAGGAGCAGCGTTGCCGGCAGCTCCTTCAGGCAGTCGACGAACATGATGATGACGGCGCCAAGCATCGCGGGCCGGAGCAACGGCAGATAGATCTGCCTCAACATGACCCCCTGGCCGGCGCCGACCGCGCGCGCGCTCTCGTCATAGTCGCTCGGAATGCTGTCGAACCCGGCCTTGATCATGCCGACCGGCACAGCCAGAAAACGAATCGTGTAGGCGATCACGACGGCCATCCCGGAGCCGACCAGGACCAGACCCGGAAGCGAACGTCCGGTCCAGGTCGCGACCGCGCTCAGCGCATTGTCGACCGCCAGCACCGGGGTGAGCAGGCCGAGAGCGATGACGAGACCCGGCAGCGCGTATCCGGCCTGCGCGATGCTCAGCGCGACATATCGCAGAGGATCCGGCCGCAAGCGATGCGCGATCGTCGTGGCGAGCGCAAGCATCAAGGCCATGAGCGTTGCGAGCCCTGCAAAGGCAAACGAATGGAAGGTGTGGCGCCACAGCAGCGGGTCGAAATTTGCAAGCAGGCCGCGGCCGAGAGCCTGATGCGCCAGATAGAGCAGCGGGACCACGAAACCGATCAGCACCGGCAGCACGCAGACCGCGAACGCGATCGACGCTCTTGCGCCCGACAGCGGGGTTCGCCGCCTCACATGCGGGCTTTCGGCCGAGAATTCGATGCTGGCGTTGCGACGGCCGTAACGCTCCATCGCGATCAGGCCGGCGACGATCGCAAGCATCAGGCATGCGAGCTGCGCTGCACCGGCAAGGCTGCCGCGGTTGAGCCAAGTGGTGAAGATCGAGACCGTCAGCGTGCGGATGCCGAGATATTCGCTGGCTCCGATGTCGTTGAGCGTTTCCAGCGCGACCAGCGCCACGCCGACCGCCAGCGCCGGCCGCGCCATCGGCAGTGAAACGCGCCACAAGATGGTCCATCGGCCGGCGCCCAGCGTCGTGGCCGCTTCCGCGAATTCGGCTGACTGAACCTGGAACGTCGCACGCGCCGAGAGATAGACGTAAGGGTAGAGCACGAGCCCGATCACGAAGATGGCGCCCGGCAGCGAGCGGAGGTTGGGCAGAAGGCCGAGGGCATCGCCCAGCGGCAGCCAGGTCGCCAGGGTGCGATGCACCAGGCCCAGCGGTTCGAACAGATCGGCATAGACGTACGCCGCAAGATAGGTCGGAATCGCCAGCGGCAGCGGCATCAGCCACAGCAGCATGCCCCGGCCGGCAAAATCGTGGCGCGACATCACCCATGCAGTGCCGGCGCCGATCAAAAGTGTGACCGCGCCGACCCCGACGAGCAGAAGGGCAGTGTCGAGAAGGGCGGCCGGCAGCACGTAGTTGATCAGGTCGTGCCACACATCGGATGCCGGCTGCAAAGCCAGCGAAACGATCGAGATCACGGGCGCCGCGACCAGGACCGCGGTTGCGATCGCGATGGCGGTTGCGGCGCGACCGGCCCGCACACGGCCCCTCGATCGAGGCCGTGTGCTCGTAGCTTCCAGCAGTTCGATAGACGTGGGCCGCCAGAGATCAGTTGTCAAAGCCGACCTTGTCCACCAGCGAGGCCGCAGCCTTGCGGTTGGCGGCGATCTTTGCGATCGGCAACGGATCCGGGACGAGCTTGCCGTAGCCGGCGATGGTCGCATTGACGGCGACACCGCTCCGAACCGGATATTCGTAGTTCTGGTCGGCATACATCTGCTGCGCCTGCTCGCTGACGAGCCACTCGATCAGCTTGGTACCGTTGGCCTTGTTGGGCGCGTTCTTGGCGAGCAGCACGCCGGAGAGGTTGACGTGGGTGCCGCCGCCCTCGAAGGTCGGCAGGATGACGCGGGTCGCCTCCGCCCACGGCTTCTTCTCGGGATCGTTGTTCATCATCAGCGCCCAGTAATAGGTGTTGCCGATGCCGATATCGCATTTGCCGGCGGCGACGTCACGCGCGGCTTCGCGATCGCCGCCCGACGGCTTCTGCGCGAGATTCGCCTTCAGGCCCCGCAGCCATTCCTCGGCCTTGGCCTCGCCGTACTTGGCCGCGTAGGCCGCGAACAGCGCGTTGTTATAGATGTGCTGGCCCGAGCGAATGCAGATCTTGCCCTTCCACTTGGGATCGGCGAGCTCCTCATAGGTGATCTTGTCCTGCTTGACGCGATCCTTCGAGGCATAGATCACGCGCGCGCGCATGGAGATGCCGGCCCAGTGTCCGTCCGGATCGCGATATTGCGCCGGCACGACCTTGTCGACCGCCTCCGACTTGATCGGCTGGGTGACGCCGGCCTGCACGGCCTCGTCGATGCGGCCGATGTCCACCGTCAGCAGCACGTCGGCCGGACTGTTGGCCCCTTCCGCCTTCATGCGCTGCTCCAGACCGGAGCTTGCGGAGACGACGTTGACCTTGATGCCCGTGTCCTTGGTGAACGCATCGAACAGCGGCTGGATCAGCTTGGTCTCGCGGTAGGTATAGACGTTGACCTCGCCGTTGGCGGCTGCCTCCGACACGAAAGACGTGGTCAGGCTCAACACCGCCGCAGACGCGGCGAGGACGCGAAGATAGATCATAAGGGCTGCTCCCAGGCGCGAGATTGAACGCCGATTGAGTAGCGCAGGCGGGGGGCCAACGTTAGCGACGCGATGTCGCGAGAGCATAAGCTTAGAGCAATTCCAAGGTATCTTTTAGACTCATTCTAATACTGAAGCGACGGTCATGGGAAATAATTGACGCCCTATGATCCTGCCGGCCTCATCTTGCTCAGGCGCTGCGAGACGCTGGCCAGCCACGACGTCTCCTCGCGCACCAGGCGGAAGCCGAGATTGGCGGGCGGCACGCCCTGGGCGCAGCCGCCGGCACGGGCGTCGCGGATGAAGTCGGTGACATAGGCGCGGTGCGCACCCTCGGCGACGCGCACGCCGCAATTCACGGTCGCGCGGCCGGGATTGCCGGAATCATCGACACGCGAGCGCACGAAGCACGTCGCGGTCCACTCCCAGATATTGCCGGCGAGGTCTTCGACGCCATGCTCGTTCGGGCCGAACTTGCCGAAGCGATGAGCCGTGGTGTCGGAGAGGTCGCGTTCGGATTCGCGCTCATAGCGGCTGATCCAGCGCTTCGAAGGGTCGCTTGCATCGACCGGTGCGCCGTCGTCCTTGAATCGGGAGCCGGCGGCAAAGGCCCATTCCTCGTCGCTCGGCAGGCGGTATTGATGGCCGGTCTTGCGCGATAGCCAGCCTGCGTAGGCCTCGGCATCGTGCCAGCTCACCTGCACTGCTGGGCGATCGGGGGCGATTGCCACGTCGCGATCGAGTGCGCGGCAGGCGCCATCCTGCACGCAATGCTGATAGTCGGATGAAGCGACCTGATTCCGCATGATGCGCAGCGGCCGGTTGATCCGGATGGTGCGCATCGGCGCTTCCGCCTGCTGTCCGCCGCGGGTGAAATCGCCGGCCTCGCGATAGGCGAAGCTGCCCGGGGCGACCTCGACCAAAGCCGGCTCGCCGACGGCATGGCGCATCGTCAGCTCCGAGACCAGAGGCGCAACGGCCAGCGGCCCCGCAAGCCCGGCCGCGCAGGCAAGTGCCAGCTTGAGCTTGAATGCGATCAGCACAATCATTCCTCCGCAGAAGGAAAAAAGGGGCCGGCGATGACCGGCCCCTTCGTCGCGTCTAGTTGGTGCTGGCAGGAGGTATTTCGGCAGGCGCCTTCACTTGCATCATCAGATCGTCGTTCCACTTGCCTTCGACCTTGAAGTGCGCGGTGGCGCCGAGACTGGCCGCCTCGATCAGGTTATGCGTGACATAGGCGTAGATGCCGGGCTGCTGGAACTTGTACAGCGCAGCTCCCCCCGAGCCGCCGCGGATGAACCAGGTCTCGAGCCCGACCTCGGGCGCGTTGCCGAACTTGCCGGTCTCCCAGACATAGTCGCCGTGGCCACCGATCAGATGCGGACGGCTGTCGCGATTGGCCTGCGAGTGCACGATCAGCACGTTCTCGCCGACCTTCGCGGTGAGCGCGTTCTTGCCGGTGAGCGCGCCAACCTTGCCGTTGAACACGACATGGGTCGGGGTCAGCTTCTTCATCACCTCTTCGGTCTCGGTGAAGGCTTCGCCCGGCGATTCGTAGGACTTGAAGTTGCCCTTCTCGTCGCGCGGCACGTACATGTCCTGCTCGCCGATATAGTAGACCTTGTCGTATTTCAGCGCGCGGCCCTTGCCGTCGTTCAGCCCCTCACGCGGCAGCACCATGACGGCACCGTTCATGCCCGAGACGACGTGCCAGGGGGTCATCGGGCCGCCCGGTGCGCAGTGATACACGAACACGCCGGTCTTGGTCGCCTTCCAGCGCAGCACGACCTGCTCGCCGGGATTGATGAGCGTGAGCTCGCCGCCGCCGAGCGCGCCGGTCGCGGAATGGAAGTCGATGTTGTGCGGCATGGTGTTCGTCGCGGGATTGACTAGCGTCAGCTCGACATAGTCACCCTCGTGCACGACCATGAGCGGGCCCGGCATCGAGCCGTTGAACGTCATCGCCTGGAAGGTGGTGCCCTTGTCGTCGATGACGACTTTCTTCTCCTCGATCGTCATCCTGAACTCGACGATCTTGGGGCCCTGTGTCGTGGCCTGCTCGTGCGCGTGCACGAAGGGCGGAGCGACCAGCTCTACCTTCTGACGCGGCAGCTTGAGGTCGCCGGCGGCGAAAGCCGGGATCGCCAACATCAGGGCGGTCGCGGCGGCGCTGATCAATGCGGCTCTGCGGGTGAACATCGGAAGCATCCTTCATCTGAAATGGTTTTGATGACGGAGTGCAGTGTGCGCCGATTGCGGCAAGCGTGTTTGTGCTGCGACAAGCTTCCGCCGGATTCGCGTTCGGCAACATGACCTAGATTTCTCGAAGGAGCGGGATCGGCGATGGCAACTCACCGCGTCCGCAGGCGCGATGCCGATCGAGGCCGAGCGTCAACTCAGCGGCAACTCGTTTGCATGTTCAAGCTGGATGACGATCTCGGTTGCCCCGCTCATGCGCGTGGACGAGATCGCAAGACAGGCCTTGGCGAAGGCGCGTCCGTTCAGAGCAGGTTCACGGCGAGCCAGACCAATCCCCAGATCGCCAATGACAGCGCGACGAAGACGGCGATCGCGGCCGCCAGGGCGCGCACCGCGCCGGCGGGGGCCGGCGCGGCCGGGGCCGGCCGGAAGTCGTCGAAACGCGGGATATGGCCGCGGACGTCGAGCAGGGAGAGAATGAGTTCGAGTGCGAAAAGCCTCATGGCGAACGCTCCGGATGGCCGCGATTTTTTCTCACCATGGCCGGGAACCGGTATCCGCGCTTTGCGCGAGCGCAAAGCCGCGTCCGCCGATCCGGGTTATCTGAATTCATTCCGTGATTTGCCGCGATGTCTCGCGCGCGGCGGGCATTTACGAATGGGTAACTTATGAGAGCTGATCTTGCGGCGATCTACGGCGAGGAACGCCTGCCACGCTATACCAGCTATCCGACCGCACCGCATTTCACGCCGGCGATCGGTCCGGACGCCTATGCCCGCTGGCTGGCGGAGCTGCCCGTGGCCGCCAGCGCCTCGCTCTATCTGCACGTGCCGTTCTGCCGCGAGATGTGCTGGTACTGCGGCTGCCATACCCAGATCGTCCGCCGCGACGAACTGATCGCCGGCTACCAGCGGACGCTACGCAGAGAGATCGCGCTGACGGCCGAAACCATCGGCCACCGCATCAAGGTCGAGCACATTCATTTCGGCGGCGGTACGCCGACGATCATGGCGCCGGAGGCCTTTGCCGAGCTGATGGCGACGATGCGCCAGGAATTCTTCGTGCTGCCCTCGGCGGAAATCGCGGTCGAGATCGATCCCCGTACATTGAGCGCGGACATGGTCGAGGCGATGCGGCTCTCCGGCGTCAACCGCGCGAGCCTCGGCGTGCAGAGCTTCGACCCGGTGGTGCAGCGGGCGATCAACCGTGTGCAGAGCTTCGCGCAGACGGCCTCCGTGGTCGAGATGCTCCGCGGCGCTGCGATCGAGGGTGTCAACTTCGACCTGATCTACGGACTGCCGCACCAGACAGTGGCTTCGTGCCTGGAGACGGTGCGACGCAGCCTCGCGCTTTCACCCAGCCGCTTCTCGGTGTTCGGCTATGCTCACGTGCCATCCTTCAAGAAGCACCAGCGCATGATCAATGAAGGCGTATTGCCCGACGGCCTTGCGCGCCACGACCAGGCCTGCGCCATCGCCAATGCCTTGAAAGAGGCCGGCTACGTGCAGATCGGGCTCGATCATTTCGCGCGGCCCGACGATGCCATGGCCGTGGCGTTCGAGCAGGGCACGCTGCGGCGCAACTTCCAGGGCTACACCACCGACCGGAGCGAAGTCCTGCTCGGCTTCGGCGCCAGCGCGATTGGGCACCTGCCGCAGGGCTATGTCCAGAACGAGGTGCAGATCGGCGCCTATTCGCAGAGCATCGCTGCCGGCCGCCTCGCCACCGCGAAGGGTTACGGCCTCACCGATGACGACCGGCTGCGCGCCGACATTATCGAACGCATCATGTGCGAGTTCGGTGCCGATCTCGGTGACATCTGCGCGCGCCATGGCGCGGAGGCCGGCGCCATGCTGAAATCTGCCTCGCGTCTGAAGCCGCTGATTTCCGACGGCGTCGTGAGGGTGGAGGGCGATCGACTCGCTGTCGCCAAGGACTTGCGCTTCCTGGTCCGCAGCGTCGCCGCTGCGTTCGATGCGCATCTGGATCCAGGCAAGCAGTTGCACAGTCGGGCGGTGTAGCCCCCCGTCATTCCGGGGCGCGCCTCTTGGCGCGAACCCGGAATCCATTTCACTGCACTGGTTGCTGCTCGATGGATTCCGGGTTCGCGCTACGCGCGCCCCGCAATGACGAGCCAGCTTGCGCTCCAACAAAGAAACTCGGTCCCGCGTCGCTATCGTCGATCGGAATGGAGTTGTCCATGTCCTTCCGATCCGACGATCTGGTCGATGACATCATGCATTCGGCGCCGCACACGATCCGCGTGTTTCTCGCCTTCAGGATGGCTTGCGTCGGCTGTCCGATCGCGACCTTCCACACGGTCGATGACGCCTGCCGCGAGCATGGCATTGACCGCGACAAGTTCCTCGCCGCGCTGATCGAGTGCGTGCCGGCGTGAAACGATCAGGAATCGCGCAGGTGTGCGTGGGTTCCCGGATGATGAGCGCGCTTTCGCCGTAAGCGGAAGCGCGCCTCATCCCTGACTTGAGCAGAGAGGTGTCTCTCACGCCGTGCCGCTGTCGACGCTCCGCTCCGCCAGAACCACAATCTTGTGCGGCTCGCGCAGAATGATGCGCTGGCGGCCGCTCTCGACCAAGCCCTGGCTCTCCCAGCCGCTCAGGATGCGGCTGACGGTGTGCAGCGTGGTGCCCGTCATCTGCGCGATGTCCTGGCGGCTGATCGGGAAGTCGATCTCGATGCCGTGGTCGAGCTTCTTGCCGGATTGCTTGGCGAGGCGAAGCAGCGCGTGCGCGACGCGTTGCTCGACCTGCTGGGTCGACATTTCCAGGATGCGGGTGTGACTTTCCTGCAGCCGCGTGCCGACGGTCTGGAGCGTGTTGGCGGCAAGCGCCGGAAACCGCTCGACCAGCCGCGGCCAGGCCGAAGTCGGCCAGATCAGCACGACGCTGTCGTCGACCGCCATGGCCGTCGCCGGATACCGCGCGGCTCCGATCGCCATCGCGAGCCCGAACGTCTCGCCGGGCGTGACATAGCGCACCACGATCTGCTCGCCGGCAGGTGTGGTCTTGGCCGCGCGGACATGGCCGTGCAGCAGCAGGAAGAAGGACTGCGCGTCCGCCCCCTGCTCGAAGATCGCACTGTTCTTGGGATAGCGCGCCGAGCGGGCCTCACGCAGGATCTCGTCGAGAGCTTCCGGCGTCATCCCCGCAAACAGCGGCAAATGCGCAACCAGCGATGTGTCGACCTTGGCCATTCTGCCTCCCCTGGCATCAGGGAGTGTGATGGCACCTGCAATCGTCAGGTAGTTTGCGTTAGCGCAAAACGAGGCCGCCCGGTGGCAGTATTTTTCCAAGCAACAGTCTGATTTGATTGGAGTTGACCCATGGCTGGCGCCCGATCCCGCAACTTTACGGGCTGGCCGCTGTTTGCGAACAGCTTTCGCCCCTTTTTCCTGCTCGCCGCAATCCAGGCGGCGTTGTCGATCCTGGTCTGGCTGCCGATGTTCTACGGCGAATTGTCGGTGAGTTCCGCATTCGCGCCGCGCGATTGGCACATCCACGAGATGCTCTATGGCTTCCTGCCGGCCGTCATCACCGGCTTCCTCTTCACCGCCATCCCGAACTGGACGGGGCGCCTGCCGATCCAGGGCGCGCCGCTCGCAGGCTTGGTGACGGTCTGGCTTGCCGGACGCGTCGCGGTGACGCTGTCGGCGAATACCGGTTGGACGTTTGCACTGGTCGTCGATGCCGCGTTCCTGGCATTGGTCGTTGCCGCCGCAACGCGCGAGATCATCGCGGGCGGCAACTGGCGCAACCTGCCGGTGGTGGGGCTGGTGCTGGTTCTGCTCGCCGGCAACGTCGCCTTCCATGTCGAGACGCATTACGCAGGCGCGGCCGACGTCAGCATCCGCGTCGGCATCGGCGTGGTCGTCCTGCTGATCGGCTTGATCGGCGGCCGCATCATTCCGAGCTTCACCCGCAACTGGCTGGTCAAGTTCAATCCCGGCCGCCTGCCGGTGCCGTTCGGACGATTCGATGGCGCGGTGATCGGCTTGAGCGCGCTGGCGCTGATCGCATGGATCGCGGCACCGCTGAACATGATCACCGGCGTCGCGATGGCGGCAGTCGGCGTGCTGCATCTGGTTCGGCTTGCACGCTGGGCCGGCGACCGCACCACGCGGGAGCGGCTGCTGCTGATCCTGCATGTCGGTTATGTCTTCGTGCCGCTCGGCTTCATCCTGAACGCTGTGGCCGCCTTCGGCGAGCTGCCGCCGAGCGCCGGCATCCATGCCTGGATGGCGGGTGCTGCGGGAACGATGACGCTCGCGGTGATGACCCGCGCCAGCCTCGGCCATACCGGACAGGCGCTGACGGCTTCGCCGGCGGTCCAGGCAATCTATGCTGCAATCGTCATCGCGGCTCTGGCCCGAATCGGTGCCGTCGTGTTGCCCGCGTATGGCGACGTGCTGCTGTACGTCGCTGCCTGCGGCTGGATCCTCGCCTTCCTCGGATTTGCCGTCGCGTTCGGTCCGCTGCTCGCCGGCAGCGGGCGGCGGGCGCTCGCCACGATGGGCGTGCCCGCCCCCGCGCGCTGAAGTCAGGCTGCACTTGCCGAGGGCGGTGCGGAGCGAGGCCGCACGCCCTTGCGCCAATCGGTGATGGTGCAGCCGAAGCGGCCGCGAAACCAGCGCGCCATGGCGCTCTGCGCGGAGAAGCCGAGCTGCACCGCGATGTCGGCCAGCGGCCGGGCGGGATCCTCGATCAGCTGGAGCACGAGATCGGCGCGCTGCGCGTCCAGGATGGCCGAGAAGCTGGTGCCCGATGCGGCGAGGCGGCGGTGGATGGTGCGGCGGGTGCAGGCCAGATGCTCGGCGACGCGCTCGACCGTGCAATCGCCGCTGGCGAGCAGGGTCCGCACCACCTCATCGACCTTCGCCTCCCAGCTTGCCGGCCTGCTCTCGATCGCCTCGATCCGCTTGCGCAAGTAACTCGCGATCAAGGGATGCGCGCTTGGGATCCGGCGCTGCATGTCGTGCGCCGACAACAGGATCGCATCGTCGTCCGCATTGAAGATCACCCGGCAGCCGAAGAAGTCGCGGTAACGCTTGCGGTCGAGCGGCGGCGGGTAGTGCAGATGCACTTCCAGCGGCCGCCAATCGCCTCCGAACAGCGACTGGATGATGCGCTGAACGCTGCCGAGCGCCATGTCGATCGACTGCCGCGGCGCGCGCGGCTGCCGGCCGCGCAAATGCAGCGTGATGGTCACGGTCCGCTCGTCACGCGTGACGTCGAGCCGCATGCCGTCGTGATGGATATGGATGAAGCGCGAAAACGCCTCGATCGCTTCGCCGACGGTCGCCTGTTCGCGCACGATCAGGCCGACCGCGCCGAAATTGGTGAGGCCGCCGCGCTCGGCGAGACGCAGGCCGAAATCCTCTGCACCGGACGCCTTTGCCGATAGTTCGAGCAGGCGGCGCAGGCCGGTGACGGCGATGGGGATGTCGGGCTGGTCGAGGCAGGCCAGCGGGAGCCTGACCTTGCGCATCATCTGGCTGGGGTCCAGCCCGACCGACCGCGCGACCTCGGGGTAACAGCTCAAGCCTGCGCTGCGAATGAGGTCGGTCATGCAAACCGTTCCTGCCAGCCATACCCGCAGATGTCCCGAAATGTAAAGTTTCTGTCTCAATACGTCAAATCGGGGAACCCGGTGGCGCATACATAAGGAAAACCGATGCACTGGCGTGAATGCCGTGCGCATTGACGGCGGGCGCGACGGGGCCCGGCCGTCTCGGGCCATTTGACCAAGACATTGCTGGATCGGGACTATGCCGGGGAACATGCATTCCAAGGGCGAGGTATTCGTCATCGACACTGACGCCGCCTCCCGCGAACAACTTTCCGCCGCGCTCGAACAGAGCGCCTATGACGTGATCTGCTTTGCCGATGGTGCCTCTCTGCTCTCGGAAGCCAAGACGCGGATGCCGGCCTGTGTGCTGCTGGAGATGCCGCCGGATCGCTCCGCTCTCGAGGTGCTCAGGCAGCTGCGCGAGGAGAATTGCATGGCGCCGGTGCTGGTGACGTCGGCGAATGGCAGCATCGCCATGGCGGTTGACGCCATCAAGAGCGGCGCGACCGACTTCATCGAAAAGCCGTTCCGCACCCACGACATCGTCAACCGGATCGATGCCGCCATCGATCAATTCGCGCGACCCGGGGCGATCGGGCAACGCTGGCTGCCGGGCTGTGAGCCTCTGACCGCGCGCGAAGCCGACGTGCTCGAGCATCTTGCCGCCGGCCTCACCAACAAGGGGATCGCCCGGCGGATGCATCTGAGCGCGCGGACCGTCGAAGGTTACCGCGCCGGCGTCCTGAAGAAGGCCGGCGCCAAGAACGTGACCGATCTGCTCCGGCGCATTTTCGGCCAGGGCTCTTAGGCCCAGGCCTGAAGCCGCCCGGACCACCGAGCGTTCCACAGACATGGTGCCGCCGCGGCGGCGCCCCACGGAAGTCTCAATCGAACCGGTTCCTTCCCTGCCGCGTCCAACCACGATGGCGAGGCATCTCATCGCGCGCGTCCGGCTGGCGGCGCGGCGATACCGGCAGGAGGGACTTTATGCGCATCACCGCAAGATATTTGGCAACCACGGGCCTGGTCCTGGTGACCACGGCGCTCGCATCGCCGTTATGGGCGGCCAATGTGGACGCCAATTCGACGATCGACACGGTCACCGTCTATCCCGACGGTGCCACCGTCACCCGCGTCATTTCGCTAGATCTCGCCTCCGGCGATTCGACATTGGTGGCCAAGGATTTTCCGCTCTCGCTCGATCCATCTTCCCTCCGCGTCGAAGGCGAGGCGGGCGCCAAGCTCACCATCGGCACGATCGATGCACGCCCACCGAAGGCCGCGCCGCCGGTCAACCTGCCCGAGCTCGACAGGCGCATCGAAGCGCTGAGGGATCAACGGGCCGACCTGCAGGGTGCGATCGACTCGGCCAATGCCCGGCGCAAGTTCGCGCAGCATTTTGCCGAGGCGTCGCCGGCCGGCCTCGGCGAGAAGGGCGAGGCGCGCCCGATTGCTGAATGGCGCGCGGCCTTTGCCGCGGTCGCCGAGGAGATCGCGACCGCCGACAGCGCAATTCGCGATGCCACGCGAAAACAGCGCGAGCTCGACCGCCAGATCGCGCAACTGGAAGCCGAGCGCTCGGCCAAGCCGCCGAGCAAGCTGGAAGTGCGGATCGACGTCGCCTCGGCCGCCGCGACCAAGGCGACGCTGCGCGTGACCTATGCGGTGCGCAACGCGCGCTGGGTGCCGCTCTACGATGCGCGGCTCGATACCGGCGCCAAGGATCGCAAGCCGCAGCTCGAACTGGTTCGTCGCGCCGAGGTGACTCAGGCCACCGGCGAGGACTGGTCGAACGTGACGCTCGGCGTCTCCACCGTGCGCATCAGCCGCGGCGGCAGTGCTCCGGAGCTGCATTCGCTGATCGCGCAATATCCACAAGTGCCGAAGCCCATGGCCCTTGGCACGGCCTCGGATCTAGCGCGGCCTGCGCCAACTGTTCGCCAGCGCTCGTACGAGCCCATGTCCAAGGCTGCCGAAGCGACCGAGTTGCGCGAGCGCGCCGACGAGCAACAGGCCGTTGCCGAGATCGGCGATTTCCAGGCCACCTTCAGGATTCCCGGCCGCGTCAGCCTCGGCGCCGCCGACGGTGCCAAGAGCCTACGTATCGCTTCGGTGAATGTGCCCGCCGATCTCGCGGTGCGCGCCGCGCCGGTGCTGGATCCGACCGCATTCCTGGAAGCCAGCTTCAAACAGACCGACGACACGACCCTGCTGCCGGGCAAGGTCGCGATCTATCGCGACGGCACCTTCGTCGGCCGCGGCAAGATCACGGCGTCCACCAAGGACGACATCGTGCGGCTCGGGTTCGGCGCCGACGACAAGGTCAAGATCGAACGCGCCGTGCTCAAGCGCAACGAAGGCTCGGCAGGCCTCCTGGTCACGACGTCGAAGACCGACGAGCGTTCGTTCAAGACCACGATCCGCAACGGGCATGATTTTCCGATTCGCGTCGCGATCGAGGATCAGCTGCCGGTCAGCGAGAACGAGGACATCGTCGTCGAGATGCTGCCCTCGAGCACCCAGCCGACCGCCAACAACATCCGCGACAAGCGCGGCGTGCTGGAATGGTCGTTCGACGCCAAGCCCGGCGAGGCCCGCGACATCAACTTCGCCTGGCGCATCCGCTGGCCGAAGGACAAGAGCATGGTGATCGTCCCGGCGGGCTGATTTCCTGCACAGGTGGCGCAGCTTCACCTCGCCCCGCTTGCGGGGAGAGGTCGGGTTGCATCGAAGATGCAATCCGGGTGAGGGGGTACAGGTCTCTCGACCATCTCGCGTGTGGAGAGAGGCCCCTCACCCCAACCCTCTCCCTGTAAGAACGGGGCGAGGGAGCGCACCTTCACCGTGGCGGCAGTTCAGCTTGCCCCGCAGCCCGCATCGACTGCGGCAGCACATACGGCACGCCGTCAACCTGATGCACGACCGCGTCGATCTCGAAAATATCCCGGATCCTCTCGCGCGTGACGACCTCGGCGCGCGGACCGTCCGCGGCGAGCCTGCCGCCGGCCAGCACGACCAGCCGGTCGGCAAAGCGGATCGCGAGGTTGAGATCGTGCAGGATCGCGATCACGGCGGTGCCGGCTGCCGCGCGGCGGCGCGCCGCCTCGACGAGGTCGATCTGGTGACGCAGATCGAGGCTCGATGTGGGCTCGTCCAGCAGCAAGAGCCCGGGGCCGTGCTTGGCCTCGCCGCAGGCGAGCTGCACCAGCACGCGGGCGAAATGAGCGCGCTGCTGCTCGCCGCCCGACAGCGTCGGCAATTGCCGCTCGCGGAAATGCGACAGTCCGACCTCGTCCATCGCGGCGTCGACGAGCGGGCCGGCCTCGCGCAAGCTGCGCTCGCCCGCGCCCATCAGCACGATCTCCTCGACGGTGAAGGGGAAGGTGACGTTGATGTGCTGAGACAGCATCGCACGGCGCGCGGCGAGCTCGCGCGGCGCGAAGCTGCCGATGTCGCGCTGCTTGAGCCGCACCTCGCCGGCGCTCGGGCGGAGATCGCCGGAGAGCAGCCGCAGCAGCGTCGACTTGCCGGCGCCGTTCGGGCCGATGATGGCGATCATCTCGCCGGCCGCAACCGTCAGGCCGACGCCGTCAAGCAATGTCGCGCGGCCGGCGCGCTTGCCTAGGTGTCGTGCATCGAGCACTGCGGTCATAGCGCGGCGAGCCCGCGCTGCCGCAGCAGGATGAAGAGAAAGACGGGTGCGCCGACGGCCGCCGTCAGGATGCCGATCGGCATCTCCGCGGGCGCCACGATGGTGCGCGCCAGCGTGTCGGCTCCGACCATCAGGATCGCGCCTGATAGCACCGAGGCCGGCAACAGCAGGCGATGCGCCGGGCCGATCACGAGACGGAGCAGATGCGGCACGACGATGCCGACGAAGCCGATCACGCCGCTGATCGACACCGCGACGCCGGTCATGGCCGAGACCATCACGATCGAGATCCGCTTCAGGCGCTCGACGTCGACGCCGCCGTGAAAGGCGTCGGCCTCGCCGAGCACCAGCAGGTCGAGGCCGCGCGCGATGAAGACGCAGCCTGCGAGTCCGGCAATGAGCACCGGCGCGAGCACGGCGGTCTTGGTCCAGGTCGCGCCGCTCATCGAGCCTAGCATCCAGAACGTGATGTCGCGCAGCTGACGGTCGTCGGCGATGAATACCAGGAGGCCGATGCCCGCATTGGCGATCGCGGTGATGGCGACGCCGGCGAGCAGGAAGATCGCGATCGAGGTGCGTCCCGAGCGGCTGGAGATGCCGTAGAGGATTGTGGTGGTCGCCAGCGAACCCGCGAAGGCTGCGAGCGGCAACAGCTCGGTCTGGAGAACGCGCAGCGCCTCGCCGAAGCGGGAATCGGTGAAGACGATCGCGCTCGCGGCTGCGAGCGCGCCGCCGCTGGAGACGCCGACCAGGGCGGGATCGGCGAGCGGGTTGCGAAACAGCCCCTGCATGATCGCGCCGGCCGCGGCAAGCAGGCCGCCGATCATCGCCGCCGCCGCGATCCGGGGAATGCGGATCGACCACAGCACGAGCTGGTCGCGGGCCGTCATGGCCGTGTTTTCGCCGGCCAAGCCCAGCGCGGCTGGCAGCCGGGAGAGCGGGATGCCGGCGGCGCCGACCGTCAGAGCGGCGATCGCGGTGACCAGGAGCACCACGAGCAGAAGGGGAATCGCGAACGATGCTGCTCGCCGTCCCGCGCTGTGTCGCGGGCTCCGTGTTTCGATCCCGGCGGCCACGCTCATTGCCGGCAATTCGCCGTCGACAGCGCCGACGCGAACGCGCCGCCCTCGGCCAAGGCCGGATAGAGCTTGACTGAGAGATCGCGCGCCGCTGCCGCGGTGCGCGGCCCGAAGCCGAGCAGATAAAGCCCATCCATGGTGATGAAGCTCTTGTTGGCCGCGACCGGCGTCAGCGCAAAGCCGGGGTGCGTGTAGACTGCATCGGCCTGCAGCGAATCCTTGCCGCGCTCGATCGACAGCACGACATCGGGCTTTGCGGCCACGATCGCCTCGTCGCTGATGACCTTGTAACCATCGTAATCCTCGACCGCGTTGGCCGCGCCCGCGAGCTGGATGATCTCATCCGCCGCGGTCTTGTGGCCCGCCACCATCGCCCGCCCGTTCTGGAGCGACATCACGAACATCACCCGCACCGGCTTCGTCACCTTGGCGCGCAGGGCACGGAGCTGTGCAAGATCGGCGCCGACCGCGGCGCTGAGACATTCGGCACGCGCATCGACGCCCATGGCGTGGCCGACCAGCTTGATCTTCTCGATCAGGCCTTCCTCGGAAAAGGTCTCGGGCACCAGCACCAGCGGCACCTTCGCCGTCTCCAGGATGTCCATGGTCTCGCGCGGGCCCGAGCCCTGGATCGCCAGGATCAGCGTCGGGTTGAGACCGAGCACGCCTTCGGCCGAGATCTGGCGCACGTAGCCGACATTCGGCTTGTCTTGCAGTGCCGCCGCCGGATAGAGGCTCGTTGTGTCGACGCCGACCAGCCGGCTTTCCAATCCCAGCGCATAGAGGATCTCGGTGATGGCGCCGCCGATCGACACCGTGCGGGCAAAATCGGTAACAGTGACGTCGCGATTGCGCGCGTCATGCACGGTGATGCCCGCGGCGTGCGCAGCAGACGCGAACGCGAGTCCGCCGGAGAGCAGGAGACGGGCGAGGGTGCGGCAACATGTCATTGCAGTTACTTCGTCAGGATCAGCTTGTTCTGCGAGGTCAGGCGGAGACGATAGCTGTCCTCGCCATGCGCAATGATGATCTCGCGCTCGGCGGCAAACAGCTCGCGGCTATCGATGCGGCTGCCGCGCATGGTGAGAGTTCGCGTTGCTGCAGAAGGGCTTTGTGCCGGTCCTGCCGCGCTGCCGCTGCTGTCTCCTGATGTGGCTGACATTGTCGGTGTGATGCGCTTTCGAAAGCTGAAGTACCGCCCGTTTGTACAGGTGGCGCCAAGCGCATTCCAACCATCGCAGTTTACAATCGATATAAACTGTAACCCGATGTCATTGACCGTCAGAGTGTTGCCACGTAACGATTTCTCACAGCGGGGAACTCGCCCGCCTCTTGAGACAATCAGCCAGCCAGTCGCTCGCGTTGCGAGCGCGCGCCAGCCAGACGACATCAAAAACTAAAGTGAAGTGCAGGCTGGGGCTGATATGGCTGACGGGGCTAGGTATTCGCGCGCCCTGATTTTGGGCGCGTCGGTGGTTTCAATTGCGGCAATGACGGCGGAGGGCAGTCTCGCGCAGACCGCATCGCCGCAGAGTGAAAACGCGTCGTCGGACAGGCCGAAGCAGGCCAAGCGTAAGCCGGCGCCGCAAGTTGCGCAGCAGGCCGCGCCGGAGGTGATGAACGCCCGCGCCCAGGCCGGCGGCGCAGCGCCGGTGCAAACGCTCGATGCGATTACGGTCGCGGCAACGAAGACCGAGGAGCGTGCCGTGGATGCGCTGGCACCGGTCAGCGTCGTGACCTCGGCGCAGATCGAGGGACGTCAGGCCAGCACGGTTGGTGACCTCATCTATAATGTGCCGGGCGTATGGGTTCAGAATCGCGGCGACGAGCCGTCGACCTCGATCAACATTCGCGGCCTGCAGGATTTCGGCCGCGTTGCTGTCGTCGTCGATGGCGCGCGGCAGAACTATCAGCGCACAGGCCACTTCGCCAACGGCTCCTTCTTCCTCAATCCGGAGCTGATCAGCGGCATCGACATCGTGCGCGGCCCGACCGCGAACATCTACGGCTCCGGCGCGATCGGCGGCGTGGCCTCGTTCCGCACCAAGGACATCGAGGATGTCGTCCGTGTGGGTGAGCGCTGGGGCGTCGATGTCAAGACTATCCTTGGCAGCAATTATGGTCGCGCGCTCGGCTCGGCGTTCGGCGGCGTGCACGTCAATCCGAATGTCGACGTGTTCGCAGGCGGCACTTATTCGGCGCAGGAGAGCTACAAGGACGGCACCGGCTTCGAGGTCGCCAATACCGGCAATCGGCTCAGCAGCGGCATCGCCAAGCTGACGGTGCGGCCGGCGGACGGCCACGAGGTCAAGCTCGGCGCCATCTTTCAGGAAGACATCTACAGCCTGGGCCAGCCGCCGCGACGCGCCGGCGATCCCAATTCGACCAATGCGAACGGCACGAACAATCTGAACGGCACGTCCATCTACGCCTCCAACGTGAAGAATTACACCACGACGCTCGGCTGGAAATATTCGCAGCCGGATGATCAGTGGTTCGACTGGGATGCGAAGATCTACTGGAATCGCACCGAGAACGACCAGACTAAGACCAGGCACACCACCACGACGCCGTCAGTTTATTGCGGTGGCGTGCCGGGCAATGCCGTTTCGGGGTGCATCGGGAGCAACCGCGGATATCTGCTCGATACGATCGGTATCGACGTGCACAACACGACACGCTTCGAAACGGGAAGCTGGCGCCACGCGGTGACTTACGGTCTGGACGCCTTCCAGGACAAAGTATCTACCCAGGATAGGACGGGTACCGGCGAAGTGACGACGCCGGGCGGCCAGCGCACGGTGTCTGGCGGCTTCGTGCAGTGGAGGGCGAACTACACCTCGATGCTCGAGGTGATCGGTGCGCTCCGTTACGACAATTATCAGCTTTCCTCGGCATCCTCGTCGTCGGGCGGCGATCGCCTCTCGCCGAAGATCACCGTTGCTCTCGTTCCGACCGCGGTCGTGACCCCCTATGCCAGCTACGCGGAAGGCTATCGGGCGCCCTCGATCACGGAGACGCTGGTGAGCGGGCCACATGCCGGCGCGACGGTCAACGACTCGTTCTTCCGCTGTCCGTCTGGCACGCCGGGACCGGGCGCGGATTCGACCTTCTGCTTCGTGCCCAATCCAAACCTGCGCCCCGAGGTCGGCAAGAACAAGGAGATCGGTTTCAATATCAAGAAGAACGATCTGTTCACGGCGGGCGACACGCTGCGCGGCAAGATCAACGTGTTCCGCAACGACATCAGCGACTTCATCGATCAGGTCGCTTACGGAAACCCGCTCGTGGTCCCGACCGGGCCGCCTCCGGCACCTTCGATCACGGTGCTCCCGTTCCTGCAGTATCAGAACGTGGCGTCCGCGCTCATACAAGGCGTCGAGGCCGAGGCGATGTATGACGCGAACCTGTGGTTCTTCGGCCTCTCCGGGACCTATCAGAGCGGAAAGAATCTGCAGACCGGCTTCGGCCTCTACAGCATTCCGCCGCAGAAGATCACGACGACGGCCGGCGTGCGTCTGCTCGACCGCACCCTCATCCTTTCGATGATGTGGACGTCGGCAATCGCCAACTACGACATCCCCAGGACCTACACGCCCGCGACGTCGTACGATCTCGTCAATCTTTACGCGCAGTATCACCCGACGCCCGATCTCACGCTCAACTTCTCCGTCGAGAACCTCTTCAATCGCTACTATCGTCCGTACGCCATTCCGGTCGGTAGCACGGGCGACACGCAAAACGACGTGAAGTGGGCGAGCGCCGGTGCTGGGCTCGTGATCAAGGGAGGTCTCAAATACCACTTTGGCGGCACCTGAGCGAGACACCGCAGGTTATGCCTTGCTGATCTCGAAGGCCACGCTGATGCGTCAGCGTGGCTTTCGACCCGTTCTGAAATATCCGGTCGGCAATTGCCGATCTACAAGTCACAGGAGAAAAGTCGAATGTTCATCGCCATGAATCGCTTCCAGGTGAAGCCCGGCTCGGAAGCCGCGTTCGAAACCGTCTGGCGGACCCGTGAGTCCTATCTCGGCAGCATGGCGGGGTTCGTCGAATTCCATCTGCTCAAGGGGCCGGTCGCCGAGGACCACACGCTGTATTCCTCGCATACCGTGTGGGTCGACAAAGCGGCTTTCGAGGCCTGGACGCGCTCGGAGGAATTCCGCCGCGCTCATGCGCGCGCCGACAACAAGACCGGCGAGAGCCTCTATCTCGGTCACCCCAAGTTCGAAGGTTTCGAGGTCATCATGACCGAGCGCAAGGCGAGCGCGGCCGCTTGAGGCGCCGGGGTTGAGGAGCCAGATATGCTGAGCACCGATCTTGCCGAACTCAAGGCGCATATGGCGGACAATCCGGGTGCCGTGATCGAGGACGTCGCGCGCGAGCGCAGCGCCACGCCGCGCGCGGTGATCGAGGCGTTGCCGCCGTCAATGGTGCGCATCGGGAGCGGCGAACATTTTGCCGCCGCCATGCAGGACATCGCGGAATGGGGCGAGGTCACGCTGATCGTCCACACCGATGATGCGATCTTCGAGTTCACCGGGACCATTCCCGCGGGCGAGATCGGCCGCGGCTATTTTAACCTGATGCAGCCAAAGGGCCTGCACGGCCATCTCCGCCACGAGCGCTGCGCGGGAATTGCCTTCGTCGAGCGGCCCTTCATGGGCAAGTCCTCGGCCTTCGTCGCCTTCGTGAACGCCGACGGCGGCATCATGTTCAAGGTCTTCGTCGGCCGCGACGAGACGAGGGCGCTGCGGGCGGATCAGCTGGCGCGGTTCCGGCGGCTCGCGGACCGGATCGCGGCGAAGCTTTCGGCGTGACTTCCATTTGTCGGGAGATCAGGATGCAGAGCAATTCCACGCTAGGGCACGTGATCCTCACAATCGCACTGGCGCTCGTGCCGGCGCCGGCCTTTGCGATCGACGCGGCGCTGTTGCCGCGCAATCTGTCGCCCTGGGGCATGTTCCTCGGTGCCGACATCGTCGTGAAGGTCGTGATGGTCGGGCTTGCCGTTGCCTCGCTGGCGACATGGACGGTCTGGCTCGCCAAGACCATCGAGCTGCGTCGCAAGGGCTCGCTCGCCTTGCAGCGGACGCGCACCCTCGAAGGCAACATGACGCTGGCCGAGGCATCCGCGCGGACCGGCGACGCCCGCGACGCAGTCGCGCAGCTGATTCAGTCCTGCGCCAGGGAGGCCGAGCTCTCCGGCGGCATTCTCGACGACGGCCTGCAGGAGCGCGTCGCGTTGCGGCTGGAGCGGGTCGAGGCGGCGATGTCCAGGCAGATCGCGCGCGGCACCGGCGTGCTCGCGACCATCGGCGCCATCGCGCCGTTCGTCGGTCTGTTCGGCACCGTCTGGGGCATCATGAATTCCTTCATCGGCATCTCCGAGAGCCACACCACCAGTCTGGCGGTGGTCGCGCCCGGCATTGCCGAAGCGTTGCTCGCGACCGCGCTCGGTCTCGTCGCCGCGATTCCGGCGGTGGTGATCTACAATCACCTCGTCCGCGGCATTGCCAATTACCGCGCTTTGCTCGGCGACGCCTCGGCGCAGCTCATGCTGCTGGTGAGCCGCCAGCGCGACCACGGCCATTTCCGTCTGGCGCGGGCAGCGGAGTAGCCATGGCCGTCAAGCTCGGAACATCGAAGCTCGGCTCGCGCGGCGAGACGAGCGATTTCGACGTCACCCACGAGATCAACGTCACGCCGTTCATCGACGTGATGCTGGTGCTACTGATCATCTTCATGGTGGCCGCACCGCTCGCCACCGTCGACATCGGCATCGATCTCCCGGCGACCGCCGCCGAGCCGGCACCGCGGCCCGACAAGCCGGTCTTCGTCACCGTCAAGCCGGACCTTTCGATCGCCGTGGGTGAGGATATCGTCGCTCGCGACGGGCTCAGCACCTCACTCGATGCCGCCACCAAGGGCCGCAAGGACGAGCGCATCTATCTGCGCGCCGACAAGGCCGTCTCCTATGGCGACCTGATGGAGGTGATGAACACCCTGCGCAACGCCGGCTATCTCAAGGTCGCCCTCGTCGGGCTCGACGGACGCAGCTGATGGCAGCGAACGCCTTTGCCTTGCATCAGCCGCTTGACGAGCGGGAGGGCGCGCGCTGGGGCGCCTCGGCGGCGATGATCGTGGGGCTGCATCTCGGCGCCGCGCTGCTTGCGATGAACTGGCTGAAGCAGGTGCCGGACGAGGGCGTCAACATGCCGGCCATCCTGATCGACATGACGCCGGAGACGTCGGCACCGCAGTCAACGCCGCTGGACATCGCGCCGGGACCGATGATGCAGCAGGCGGATGCGTCACCGCCCGAGCCGGTGCAGCAGCAGGCTGTCGAGGAAATGATCCCGCCGACACCGCCGCAGGAGCAGCCGGATGTGGTGGCTCCACCGGAACAGAGCCTCAAGCCGAGCCCGTCGGAGCCCGAGTCTGCGAAAGTTACACCCGTGGAGAAGCCCGCCCCGGCGAAGCCCAAGGCGGTCCGCCTCGACGCCCGGAAGCCGTCGGATGCCCTTCCGGCGCCGCGCACCAGCGCACCGCCGCGCGCGGAGCGGCAGGCTCCGCTGGCCTCTGCCGTCAATGCCGGCTCGCTCGCGTCTGCGATGGCGACCTATTATCAGCGCGTCCGCGCGCATCTCATGCGCTTCCACCAGTATCCGACGAGCGCGAATGGCCAGAGGGGCGTGGTCAAGGTGAGCTTCACGCTCGGCCGTAACGGTCAGGTATTGTCCAGCCGCCTCGGCGGCTCCTCGGGCGTCGCAGCGCTCGATGCCCAGGCGATGGCCATGGTGCGCCAGGCCCAACCATTCCCGCCGGTGCCGGCCGAGATCACTTATGCAACCATACCCATCAACGTCCCGGTGATTTTCGGGAAGTAGCCATGGGCAATGACTCTCCCTCCCGCGGAAAAGCGGGAGGGAGAGAGAGCGAGCCTCGCCTCACTTCGCCTTCAGGAAATCCGCGACCTCGAGCAGCACGAACTCGTTGTCGTCGGCCTTGTTGGGATCGCGACTGGAGGAGAACGGCAGGTTGTTGTCGTTGCCGACGATGATGTGGGTGTCGTCGACGCGATCGACGTTCTCGATGGTGAAGAACGGGAAGGTGTAGACGCCGTCGTTGAGCGGCTTCCGCGCCTTCTTGTCGGGATCCCTGATCTTCATCAGGTCGATATAGCCGATCTTGCGCACGGGCTTGCCGACATTGGCGTCGGTCAGCTCGATCTTGTAGACGCGCTTGAACTTGGCGAGGTCGGGGAAGCAGTTCTCGCCGCGCTGGCCTTGCGGGCAGGCCTTGTCGGCGGTGCCCTCGCCATTGTCGCGCTCGATGACGAGGCCGGAGGCCTGGTCGATCATGTTGAAGTCGCCGATGGCGTTGCCGTTCTGCTCGAACACATAGTGCCAGTACCGGCCGGTGAATTTCTCGGCGGCGACGTCGAATTCGAGGATGCGGGCGGCTTCCTTGCCGTCGACCTTCTCCCACTCCTTCTTCTCCGCGTCCCACAGCGGTCCCTCGAGCAGGCCGTAGAGGAACTTGCCGTCCTTGGACGCGGCGAAGCCCTCATAGCCCTTGGAGCGGCGGAGATTGACATTGGTGTAGGTCGCGCCCGGCGCGGCCGGCGTCCCCACCGCCCAATTGTCGGGCGAGCGCACCGGCTTGCCGTCGGCGACCGTATCGAACACGCCGAGGATTTTGCCTGACTTGTCCGCCTTCAGGACATAGGGGCCGAACTCGTCGCCGATCCAGAAGGTGTCGCCGACGATCTGGAAACCTTCGGTGTCGAAATCGGAGCCGGTGAGATAGCGCTTCTGGGTGTCCTCGTGCACGATGCGGAAGGGGACGCGTCTGTCGGGGTCGTGCAGGAAGATGGTCTCCAGCCGCTCCATCTTGCTGCTGGCCCAGTCCATCTTGTAGCGGTTGAGGTACAGCATCGAATCCGGCGAGTTGGCGCGCGCGCCCATGCCGTTGTCGGTGAGGACCCAGAACGCGCCGTCGGGCAGGGTCTTGATGCCGGAATGGCCCTGCAGCGGCTGGCCCTTGAACGGCAGCGACACGCCGGTCGGACGCTCGAAGGACTTGCCCATCACGGTGCCGAGCGCGTCGACCCGCTTGCCGGTGGTATATTTGCCCGCCGCCTTGAGATCGGCGGGGGCATCAGCCGGCGCCTCGATGAAGGTTTCGGCGGGCATCACCGCGTGGCCGGCGAGCTTGGCGGGGAATTCGCCCTCGCTCTGCGCGAGCGCTGTGCTCGCGGTGAGGATGATCGTGGCGACGGTGCAAAGAAAAGTCGCGCGCATGTGCGTCTCCTGTTGGCGGACGCAACGCTTATGCGGATCGCATGTTGCAGTATTGTGAAGCCGGGCCAAAGGCCGCAGCGCTCTTCGCCTCTCCCCGCCTGCAGACCGTGAGAACGGGGAGAGGGGGACGAGAGAGCGGGGCTACTCCTTCACCGCACCCGTCAGCGAAGAGACGTAGTAATCCACGAACAGCGAGTAGAAGATCGCGACCGGGAGCGAGCCGAGCAGCGATCCCGCCATCAGCGCACCCCATTGATAGACGTCGCCGGTGACGAGCTCGGTCAGGATCGCGACCGGCACCGTCTTGTTGGCGCCGCTCTGGATGAAGGCGAGCGCGTAGATGAACTCGTTCCAGGACAGCGTGAAGGAGAAGATGCCGGCCGAGATCAGCCCGGGCACCGCGAGCGGCAGCGTGATCCGGCGCAGGATCTGCAGCCGCGTGGCGCCATCGACCAGCGCGCATTCCTCGAGCTCGTAAGGAATCGACTTGAAATAGCCGATCAGGAGCCAGGTGCAGAACGGCACCAGGAAGGTCGGATAGACCAGGATCAGGGCCAGCGGCGAGTCGAACAGGCCGAACTGCACGACGACTGTCGCGAGCGGAATGAACAGGATCGACGGCGGCACCAGATAGGCGAGATAGATGCCGAGGCCGACATAGGGGCTGCCGCGGAAGCGCAGGCGCTCGATCGCGTAGGCCGCCAGCGTCGACGCGATCAGCGACAGCGTGGTCGAGCCGATCGCGACCAGCATCGTCGTCTTCAGCCATTGCGGATAGGCGGTGTTGAACAACAGATGCTTGATGTGCGCCAGGGTCGGCGAGGAGATCCAGAACGGGTTGTTGTCCCGGTAGTTCATCAGCTCCGCGTTCGGCTTGAACGAGGTGATCGCCATCCAATAGAACGGAAACAGCAGGATCAGAACGAAGCAGCCGAGCGGCAGGTAGATCATCATCAGCCGCCGCAGCCCGGAATCCCAGGCCATGGTGTCGGGCGGCGCTTTTGCGTCCGCGACGGTCGATTGCGCGACGGTTTCAGTCATTGGCCTCTCCCTGCTGCCATTTGCGGCGTGCCAGGCCGAAATAGGAGAACAGCGTCGCGAACACCAGGAACGGGATCATCGACACCGCGATCGCCGCGCCTTCGCCGAGCTCGCCGCCGGCGATGCCGCGCTGGAACGCCAGCGTCGCCAAGAGGTGGGTCGAGTTCACCGGACCGCCGCGGGTAATGGCGTAGACCAGCTGGAAGTCGGTGAAGGTGAAGATGATCGAGAAGGTCATGACGATGGCGAGGATCGGCAGCATCATCGGGAAGGTGATGTAGCGGAAGCGCTGCCAGGCGCTGGCGCCGTCCAGCATCGCGGCCTCGTAGAGCGAGGGCGAGATGGTCTGCAAGCCGGCCAGCAGCGAAATCGCGACGAAGGGAATGCCGCGCCAGATGTTGGCGGCGATCAGCGAGAAGCGCGCCGGCCAGGGCGAGCCGAGGAAGTCGATATTGCTGTCGCGCCAATGCAGAACGTCGACCAAGAGGTACGAGATGATCGAGAACTGCGGATCGTAGATCCACCAGAATGCCAGCGCCGACAGCACCGTCGGGACGATCCAGGGCAGCAGCACGATGGCGCGCAGCAGGCTCTTGAACGGGAAATGGTTGTTGAGCAGCAGCGCGAGCCAGAAGCCGAGCGCGAATTTTCCGAAGGTCGCCACGGCCGTGTAGAACACGCTGTAGAACACCGCGTTCCACCACAAGGGGTCCGTGAGCAGGTACTGGAAATTCTCGATCCCGACATAGATGCCGCGACGGCCGATCGTGGTGTCGGTGAAGGCGAGCCAGACGCCGAGGCCGAGCGGGTAGGTCAGGAATACCGTGAGCAGCCCGAGCGCGGGCGCGAGGCACATCACGATCAGGAACGGCTTGTAGTCGAACAGGCGCACGATCCAGTTCGGCTGCCGTTGCGCCAGTGCGTGGGAGGAAAGGGTGGTCACGGACATAGATTGGTTTGTCCCGTCTGAAGTGTCACGACACCGTCATTGCGAGCGAAGCGAAGCAATCCAGTCTGTCTCCGCAGTGATCGTCTGGATTGCTTCATCGCAAGTGCTCCTCGCAATGACGGCGGCTCTGTCGTCGTCGCGCTCTACCGCTGCCGCCGGAAGTAGCGTTTGCAGCGCTGCTCGGCTTCCGCAGCCGCGGCTTCCGGCGTGGCGGCTCCGGTGGCGACGGAGGCGCACATCTGAATCAGCACGTAATCGGCGCTGACTGCGCCGGTGGCCGTCGAGATCGGCCCCTTGTAGCCGTCATAGTAAGTGCTGTTCATCGTGTTCTTGAACAGGCTCACCTTCGGATCCTGCGACCACACGGCAGCCTCGGCATAGGCGGCCAGCGGCTGCGACCAGTAGCCGGAATTGGCATTGAGCCACGGCTCGTATTGGTCCTTCTCCAGCATGTACTGCAGGAAGGCCTTGGCGGCATTGGGGTACGGGCTGTGCTTGAACACCATGGCGTTCAATGTCAGGCCCGCCATCGGCGAGACCTTGGCGAGGCCCTTGGGCAGCAGCTGATGCTCGCTGTCCTCGGCGATGGCCTTGGTGGCCGGATCGTTCTTCAGCGAGAAGTACAGTGAGACGCCGTTGGCCGTCAGCGCGATCTCCTGAGAGGAATAGGCGCGGTTGTTGCTGACGTCGTTCCAGGACGGCGTGCCGGCGATGAAGGTCGGATACAGCTCCTTGACCCAGTTGAGTGCGGCGATCGTCTCCTTGCTGTTGATGGTGACGTTGCCCTCCTCGTCGAGCAGCGAGGCGTTGTGCGACCACAGCGCCCAGTTGGCGAAGCCGTTGCCGTCGCCCTTGGCGTTGCCGAGTGCGAAGCCGGCCGGCTTGCCGGCCTTTTGCAGCTTGCGGCAGAGGTCGAGCACGCCGGCATGATCTTCCGGAACCTTGTCGAAGCCGACCGATTGCAGGACCGACTTGCGGTAGATCAGGGGACCTGCGGTGGCGCCGAACGGCAGTCCGATCCAGGACTCGCTCTTGTTCTTCTTGCCGTAGCGTTGCGCCAGCGGCAGCCAGCCGCCGTACTTCTTGCCGAGATAGTCGGCGACGTCGGTGAGCTCGATCAGCTTGTCGATGTAGATGTGAGGCGCGTCGGAGAAGCCGATGATGATATCGGGGCCGGCGCCGGAATTCGAGGTCACCGCGGTCTGCTGGTTGATGTCCTCCCAGCCGACGAAGTCGACCTTGACCTCGACCCCGGTGTCCTTGGTGAACTTTGCCGCATTGGCGCGGAACACGTCCTCGTCCGCCTGGACGAAGCGCACCGGGCGCAGCATGCGCAAGGACGCGCCCTTTTCGATCTCGCGCTTGGGTGCCGGGACGTCGGCAGCCTTGATAGCGGATGTTTGCGCTGCAGCACCGGTGGCCGCGAGCGTTGCAGCGGACAGGCCCAGCGCCAAGGCATCACGACGTGTGATGTCGTTCCTCATCAGTACCTCCCTATGATGTCTCCCTTCCCGGCGTTGATCGCCGGTGAAGGGCCGTTTCGGTCGTGGGCGCTTGCTGCGCCGCCCGCCTAGCTGTTCGGCCCGCGGTCCATGCTGACGGGCTGCCAGCGGCGGAGCGCGGTGTTCTGCAGCACCGACGGATTGACGCAGCTTACCGGCCACATGCCCTGGAGCACCAGTGACAATTCGTAGCCCACCCGGCGCTTGCGCGCCTCATCGAACCGTGCCGAGGCCGAGGCGACATGGGCGGTCAGGGTCACGTTCTCCATGCCGAGCAGGGGATTGTTGTGCGAGGGCGGCTCCTTCTCCAGCACGTCGAGAGCGGCGTGCGCGATCCAGCCCTCCTGCAGCGCCTTGATCAGGCTCTCCTCGTCCACGGTGGCACCGCGGCCGGTGTTGATGAAGATCGAGCCTTTCTTCATCTGTCGGAAGTGCTTCTCAGTCAGCATGTGGTGCACCTCGGGCCGCGCCGGGGCATGCATCGAGACGAAGTCGGATTGCGACAGCACCTCGTTCAGCGTCGCCGGGATCACGCCGTGTTCGTACATCAGCGTTTCCTGGATGAAGGGATCGTAGGCCATCATGCGCAGGCCGAAAGGCGCGGCGCGTCTCGCGACCGCACGCGCAACCCGGCCGAACGAGATGAAGCCGAGCGTCTGGCCCATCAGCCTCGGGATTTTCAGCAGCGCCGGCCGGCCCTCGGCCCAGCGGCCGTCGCGCACCATGCGGTCCTGCTCGACCAGGCGGCGGAAGCCGGCGAGCAGCAGCATCATGGCGTGGTCGGCGACCTCCTCGATGAAGGTGTCGGGAATGTTGGTGACCGGAATGCCGCGGGCCGTGGCGGCCTTGACGTCGACACTGTCGACGCCGACCGAGCCGAGCGTGATCACCTTGCAGCTCTCGAGCGCGTCGATGATCGACTTGGTGATCGGGATGCCCTTGGCGTAGATCGCGTCGGCGTTCTTCGCGGCGGCGATGAACCCGGCCTCGTCGGCGGGCGCCTCGACGATCTCGGCATCGATCGGATCGAGCGCCTCGCGCTCATAGGAATAATCGCTGCCCGCGACGGTGAAGCTCGCACCCTTCGGCGTCACCACCCTGTATTTCGGCATTATCTGCTCCCGATTTGGTTTCTTGTTGCGCCCCGCCTCGACGGGCGGGCCTTTGCGTCTTTTACGCGAAATCCGGGCGAGTGCGTACAATTCACGGTTGTTGCGGGCGAGGTATATTTCCGCTTTTCCGTGCAAGCCCCGGGCTTCTACGGAGGTGCGTAAGTAACTCGCTAAGGGCTCCGCCACTAAGACTTGATTCGAATTTGATCGATCTCGTCGTGCGCCTGTACCCCATCATTGCCGGAGCTAACCTGTGAAGTTGAGCAATCTGAAGATCGCCCCGAAGCTTGGCATTCTCGTTGGCGTCACGCTGTTTGGCCTCTGCATCTCCGGAGTTCTCGCCGGCTATCTGATGAAGCGCGAGATGGTAAATGCGCGCATCGACCAGGCCAAGGCGATCGTCGAG
Organism: Bradyrhizobium sp. IC3195; assembly: GCF_020193585.1. Classification (NCBI taxonomy): domain Bacteria; kingdom Pseudomonadati; phylum Pseudomonadota; class Alphaproteobacteria; order Hyphomicrobiales; family Nitrobacteraceae; genus Bradyrhizobium; species Bradyrhizobium sp. IC3195. The sequence goes on from NZ_JADYVG010000003.1 coordinate 623,065, forward strand.
CTGGCGCGCAACTATGCCGCCGCGTTGAAGAAGCGCGTCGATGCCGGCGAGATGACGAAGGACGCCGCGATGGCCGAGCTTCGCCGCTACGGCAACGCGATGACCTATGACAAGGGTGCCGGCTACCTGTTCGGCACGTCCTATGACGGTCTCACCCAGCTTGCGCCCGATCCGAAGGTGATCGGCACCAACCGAATGGACGTCGTGACCAACGGCCGCAAGCTGTCGCTGGAATTGATGAACGGCGTCAAGGCCAACGGCGAGATCCTGCTTCACTATGAATATATGAAGCCCGGCCAGGAAACGCCGATCCGCAAGATCGGTTACGCCGTCGCGGTCCCCGGCTTCGATATGTATCTCGGCACCGGCGCCTATCTGGATGACATCGACGCCAAGATGGGTCCGGTCTACTGGCTGCTCGGCCTGGCTGTGCTAGGCATCGTCATCGTTGCCGGCAGCGTCGCCTGGATGATCGGCCGCAGCATCAGTGTTCCGCTCGGGCTGCTCGGCACCCGGATGCGGGAGCTGGCCGACGGCAAGCTCGAAGGCGACATCCCCGGCGTCGGTCGCGGTGACGAGGTCGGCGCGATGGCTTCAACCGTGCAGATCTTCAAGGACAACGCGGTCCGCATCCGCGACCTCGAGAAGACCGACGCGGACGCCAAGGAACGCGCCGCGGCGGATCGCCGCAGCGCCATGGAGGAGATCGCCAACGATTTCGAGCGCAGCGTCAACGGCATCGTCCGCTCGGTCTCCTCGGCCGCAGCCGGCATGCAGACCACGGCGCAATCGATGACCGCGACCGCCAGCGATGCCTCCTCGCGCGCGGCGACCGTCGGTGCCGCCTCGCAGAAGGCGTCCGGCAATGTTGGCACCGTTGCGGCCGCCGCCGAAGAGCTGTCGAGCTCGGTTGCGGAAATCTCCCGCCAGGTGACGCGCTCGACTGAAGTTGCGAGCCGTGCCGTCAGCGATGCCGAGCGCACCAACGCCACGGTGCAGGAACTCTCCACCGGTGCCGAGAAGATCGGCGAGGTGGTCAAGCTCATTCACTCGATCGCGGCGCAGACCAACCTGCTCGCGCTCAACGCCACCATCGAGGCGGCGCGTGCCGGCGAGTCCGGCCGCGGCTTCGCCGTCGTCGCCTCCGAGGTCAAGGCGCTCGCCAACCAGACCGCGAAGGCGACCGAGGAGATCTCCGCCCAGGTCGCGGCGATGCAGACCTCGACCAGCGACGCGGTGTCGGCCATCTCCGGCATCACCCAGACGATCGCCGAGATGAGCGAGATCACCGCCGGCATTTCCGCATCGATCGAGCAGCAGGGCGAGGCGACGCGGGAGATCGCCCGCAACATCCAGTCGGTCGCGGCCGGCTCGAGTGAAATCAACGCCCATATCGGCAGCGTCACCTCGGCCGCCGAAGCGACCGGCAGCGCGGCCAGCGATGTGCTCACCAACGCCCGCGAGCTGGACACCCAGTCCGGCGCGCTGCGCGATGCCGTCGATGGCTTCCTCGCCAAGGTCCGCGCGGCGTAAATTCTTGCGCTGAATTCGTAGAGTGGGCAAAGACGCGAAGCGTCGTGCCCACCTTTTCTTTTTGAGTACGGTGCGACTCTTCGTGGGCACGCTGCGCTTTGCCCACCCTACGAGACCGTACTACTGCTTCTCGATCTTCGCGTTGGCGATCAGCTTCTCCCACAGCACCAGCTGCTCGTTCACGAAGGTGCCGAGCTGCTCCGGCGTGCCGGAAAAAGCGTCCATGCCGAGCGTGGCGAGCTTGGCCTTGATCTCCGGGTTCTCGATGATCTTGCGGATCTCGGTGTTGAGCCGGGTCACGATCTCCTTCGGCATGCCGGCCGGGCCGAAATAGCCCTGCCAGGACGTGATGTCGAAGTCCGGCACGCCGGCCTCCTGCATCGAGGGCAGGTGTGGCACCAGCGGCGTGCGGTTCTTGGTGGTGACGGCGAGCGCGCGCAGCGCGTTGCCGTTGACATGGGGCAGGCCGGTCAGGATGTCGACGAACATCATCGACACGCGGCCGCCCATGACGTCGTTGAGCGCCGGCGGCGAGCTCTTGTAGGGCACGTGCAGCAGGTCGAGCCCGGCATTGTGCGCGAAGGTCGCGCCCGACACGATCGCCGCCGAGGAGCCCGAGGCGTAGCTCAGCTTGCCCGGATTGGCCTTGCCATAGGCCACCAGCTCTCCGACCGTCTTGGCCGGCACCTCGGGATTGATGACCAGCATGAAGGGCAGATCGCCGGTGCGGGCAATCGGGGTGAAATCCTTGACCGGATCGTAAGTGAGGCTCTTGAGCAGATAGGGATTGGCCGAATGCGTAGTGTTGGTCGTCACCAGCAGCGTGTAGCCGTCGGGAGCAGCCTTCGCGACATAGGTCGCGGCAAGCATGCCGTTGGCTCCTGCCTTGTTCTCGATCACGATGGGAACGCCGAGCGCCTGCGACAGATGCTGCGAAATCAGTCGCGTCGTGGTGTCGGTGCCGCTGCCGGCCGCGAAGGGCAGCACCAGCGTGATGTTGCGGCTGGGATAGGTGTCGGCGTGAGCGGTGGATGCTGCCGTGAGGCATAGCGCGGCCGCGGCGACGGTCCGCAGGTTTCGAATCAGCCCTGAAATCATGTCGGTCGTTCCCTCTTTTTGATTGGCGGGGAACCTAGCTTGTCCAAAGGGGAATCGGAAGATGGCTATAGGTCGTGACCGCGTCCGTCGCGCGGAATTATGTCATCGCCGAGCCCCGGCGCGATGCAAGCACGACCCCGGCGAGCACCAGGGCGTAACCGATCAGGTGGAACGGCTGGAGCTTCTCGCCCAGCAGCACGATCGCCAGCGCCGAGCCGAACACCGGCACCAAATGGAAGAACGGCGCCGCCCGGTTCGGCCCGATCAGCGCCACGCCGCGGTTGAAAAAGAGATAGGCGAGTGTGGAGGGGAAGATCAGGATGTAGCCCAGTGTCGCCAGCGTGGTCGCGTCGAATTGCAGCACGCGGCCGCTCGCCGCCTCCCAGATCGCCGTCGGCAGCAGCATCGTCGCGCCGCAGCAGGTGGTGAAGGACAGGAAGGAGAGCTGGTGGATCTTCGGCCGGCGCGGGATGAAGGCCGAGTAGAGCCCGAACGCCACCAGCGAGGAGGCGAACATGATGTCGCCCCTGTTGAAGCTGATGCTTGCCAGCGCCGCGAGGTCGCCGCGCAGGATGATGATCAGCACGCCGAGCAGCGAGATCGCGATGCCGCCGAGCTGCGCGCCGGTCAGCCGCACGCCGAACAGCACCAGCGACCACAGCGCCACGAACAGCGGACCCGCCGACTGGATCAGCAGCGCATTCAGCGCCTCGGTGTATTGCAGCGCCCAGTACGAGATCGCGTTGTTGAAGGCAAAGCCGACCAGCGACAGGAACAGCATCAGGGGCATGCTCTTGCGCAACGCAGGCCAGTCGCGCTTCAGATGCGGCCAGGCGAACGGCAACAGGATCAGGAACACGCCGAACCAGCGGATCGTGGTGATCGTCAGCGGCGGCACATGCGCCCCGACATGGCGCGCGAGCACGATGTTGCCGGCCCAGAACAGCGAGCTAAGGCTGAGCAGCAGATAAGGCTGGTTGTTGAGCCAGCTGGCCGGATTGGCGGCCGGTGGCGCGGGCGAAGCGGTCGTCATGGGCGTTGGATACAACTTGCGCCCGATTGCCGCGATGGCACAAGTCACAGCGCCGCAATGCTACAATGCAGCCGAGCCCTAAGGAGGTGCCATTGGCGGTCAATATGTTGAACATCGAGGGCCTGGAGCGGCTCGATCCGAATGCGCCGGTGGTGATGCTGAACCTGATGCGCTTCCACGCGCGCTCGCTCGATGGCGACGGGTCGGGCTGGGACGCATACTTGCGCTACAGCGCGATCACGGTGCCGATGATCAAGGCGCGCGGCGGCACGCTGCTCTGGACCGGTGAAGGCAAGGAGGTCGCACTCGGTCCGCACGCGGGCAACGATTGGGACTTCGTCGCGCTGGTCCATTACCCGTCCGTCTCGGCCTTTCTCGACATGATGACCTCGCAAGCCTACGAACGCGAAGCCGATCCGCATCGCGTCAACGGCTGCGCCGAGCACGTGATCATTGCGACGAGCGAGGCGTACAGCAAGTTCAAGACGAAGTAGCAGCGCGTGCACTTTTCCCCTCTCCCCTTGTGGGAGAGGGTGGCTCGCCGCGTAGCGGCGAGACGGGTGAGGGGTCTCTCTCCGCGAGTCCACTCCCAATTGAATGCGCGGAGACAACCCCTCATCCGGCGCTTCGCGCCACCTTCTCCCACAAGGGGAGAAGGGAAGTGCAGCGAGCGCTTCGATGAAGCCGCCTAACTTGCCTGCTTTCGCGACGCCGCGAACACGCCCGCCAGCACCAATGCGAAACCGATGAAGTGGAACGCCTGCGGGTGCTCGCCCAGAAACGCCATCGCCATGATCGAGCCGAACACCGGCACGACGTGGAAGAACGGTGCGGCGCGGTTGGCGCCGATCAGGCGCACGCCGCGATTGAAGCAGAGATAGGCGAGCGTCGAGGGAAAGACGGCGACGTAGAACAGCGTCAGGAGGTTCGGCCCGTCGAGCTTCATCACCGGGCGAGCGGACAGTTCCCAGATCTCCAGCGGAATGAGACAGGCGGCGCCGCAGCCGAAGGTGAAGGCGAGGAACGAGAGGCCGTGCATCGGCGGCCGCCTCAGTGACAGCACCGAATAGAGCGCGAAGATCAGGAGCGCGAGCAGGAAGATCAGGTCGCCCTTGTTGAAGTCGATGCTCGACAGCGTGGTGAAATCGCCATGCAGCAGGATGGTCAGCACGCCGCACATCGACAGCAGCACGCCGAAGGCCTGCGCGGCGGTGAGACGAATGCCGAGGATGACCAGCGACCACAGCGCCACCAGCAGCGGCGCGGCCGATTGCAGCAGCAGCGTGTTGAGCGCCTGGGTGTGCTCCAGAGCCCAATATTGCAGCGTGTTGAAGGCGCCGATGCCGGTGACCGAGAGCGTGACCATCAGGCCGAGCTTGCCGCGGATCGCCGGCCAGTCCTGCACGAGGTGCTTGAAGGCGAACGGCAGCACCAGCAGGAAGGCAAAGAACCAGCGCAGGAACGACAGCGTCACCGGCGGAATGTGGCCGGCCGCGAGCCTACCGACGATGGCGTTGCCGGCCCAGCACAGCGCGGTGATGCTGAGCAGCAGGTAAGGCTGGTTGGCGATCCAGCTGTGGCCGGATGTTTCCGCGGGCGTGGTCTGGCCGGTGGCGGACATTGTGATGGTTGAGCCCCGCGTCGAGTACGCCGAGCCCTCCGGCCCGGCGAGGTCCGGGCCGGCTGATCACCCGGCAGGTCCAAAGACACGGAAAACCAGGTTGCATCAACGCCGACGGGCGCATCGCGACCATGCTGGCGGCGAAGGCGGCCTCTCCCGCTTTGGTCGAAGCCGCCTGCGCCGGCCCGCCAGGGCCCGGGATTTTCCGCGGATATCAAGGGCTTGGACCGGACGTTGGACCCCGAAAAAGCCCCGTTCTTGCTTGCCTAGAAGGGCTGCTTCCTTTATCCGGTTGGCTGCCTTGCGTGCGGGCGGCTCCGGCTGCCGATTGGGCTGGGCGCAGGCGTGATCCCGGAAAAGTGGGCACCGGTTTTCCGCGAGGATCATGCCTTCTAGAGACAGATTGAACAGGATTACCCGCGAATGGCCAATGTTGTCGTCGTCGGCGCCCAATGGGGCGACGAAGGGAAGGGCAAGATCGTCGACTGGTTGTCGGAGCAGGCGGATATCGTCGTCCGCTTCCAGGGCGGCCACAACGCCGGCCACACGCTGGTGATCAACGGCAAGACCTACAAGCTCGCGCTCCTGCCCTCCGGCGTGCTGCGCGAGGGCAAGCTCTCGGTGATCGGCAACGGCGTGGTGTTCGATCCCGCCGCCTTTCTCGACGAGGTCGCCAGGCTCAGGTCGCAGGGCGTCGATGTCGGCCCCGACAACCTGCGTGTCGCGGAAAACGTCACGTTGATCCTGCCGCTGCACCGCGAGCTCGACGCGCACCGCGAATCCGCCAGCGCCGCCACCGCGATCGGCACCACCCGCCGCGGCATCGGGCCGGCCTATGAAGACAAGGTCGGCCGCCGTGCCATCCGCCTGATGGATCTGGCCGATCATCAGACGCTGCCACACAAGATCGACCGCCTGCTGGCGCACCACAACGCGCTGCGCCGCGGCCTCAACCTGCCGGAATTCGACGGCGCGGTGATCCTGAAGGAGCTGATGGCGATGGCGCCGCAGCTGCTGCCCTATGCCGAGACGGTCTGGCGGCTGCTCGATATCGAGCGGCGCGCCGGCAAGCGCATGTTGTTCGAGGGCGCGCAAGGCGCGCTGCTCGACGTCGACCACGGCACCTATCCCTACGTCACCTCGTCCAACACGGTGGCGGCGCAGGCCGCGACCGGCGCCGGCCTCGGGCCAGGCGCGGTCGGCTACGTGCTCGGCCTGTGCAAGGCCTACACGACCCGCGTCGGCCAGGGCCCGTTCCCGACCGAGCAGGACAACGAGATCGGCCGCAAGATCGGCGAGCGCGGCCGCGAGTTCGGCACCAATACCGGCCGTCCGCGCCGCTGCGGCTGGTTCGACGCCGTGCTGGTCCGCCAGGCGGTCCGGACCTGCGGCATCAACGGCCTGGCGCTGACCAAACTCGACATCCTCGACGGCTTCGATTCGATCGAGGTCTGCACCGGCTACAGGCTCGACGGCAAGGAGATCGACCATTTCCCGGCCGGCGAGGGCGCGCAAACCCGGGTCGAGCCGATCTACGAGACCATCGAGGGCTGGAAGGAGCCGACCGCCAATGCGCGGTCCTGGGCCGACCTGCCGGCGCAGGCCATCAAATATGTCCGGCGGATCGAGGAATTGGTGGGATGTCCGGTCGCGCTGCTTTCCACCAGCCCGGAACGCGAAGATACTATCCTGGTGCAAAATCCGTTTGAGGCTTAACGATATCTTACCGGGACGCGCGTATAGTTGAGTAGAAATGGCTGATTACTATCCGCTGATCGCCCGCGCTATTGCCGCCCTGGACCCCAACGCTCCCGGCGAAAGCCGTCGCGCGCTCTATGAACGGGCGCGCACGGCCCTGATCGCGCAGCTGCGCAGCGTGCAGCCGCCGCTCTCCGAATCCGAGATCACCCGGGAACGGCTGTCGCTGGAGGAGGCCGTCCGCAAGGTCGAATCGGAGGCCGCCCAGCGGGCCCGCGAGGCCTCGCGTCCCGGTGGCGCCGCCCGCTCCGGCTCGAGTGGCGATGCCTTCCGCCGCGCCAGCACCCGTGCCACCGAGGCGAGCCCGGCTGCGGCTCCGCCGCGCACGCGTCCGGCCCCGACGCCGCCGCGCGCCGACCGCCCGTCCTTCAACGTCGACGACCAGGGCGAGGCCCCGCGGC